>CAZJBM010000048.1:0-6217 GCA_964544595.1 uncultured Barnesiella sp. | reverse complement strand
GACGGCATTGCTCCCTCCCGTCGCCTCCAAAATCCCTCCGAGATATGCGACCTCAACGTTAACATATTTTATGGGACCGGCTCTTAGCAAGCATCAAAAAGAAAATTCTTATATTCGCGAAAAGTTAACGTATAGCCGAATGTGTTTTGGTAGGCAAGAAGATGTATGGCAATGAAAGAAAACATGACAGATAATGAGTTGCGCGAGCTGCTCGACAGCGAGGCCGCGAGGATAAATTCCCCTGAATTTATCGGCTCCGACCCGGTGCAGTTCCCCCGACTTTTTGAGCGTCAGCAAGATATTGAAATCGCGGGACTGCTCTCCGCTACTATAGCGTGGGGCAACCGCAAGATGATATGCCGCAATTGCGAGAAGCTGCTTTCGTGGATGGAGCATCGCCCTTACGACTTCGTGATGGGGGAGGGGTATGAAGATCTGCCCGACGGAAACGTTCACCGTACATTCTTTGTGGAGAATCTGAAGCATTATCTCCGCGGGCTTCGACGTATTTATTCCAATCACTCTACGCTCGACGAATTCTCGGCGAGCCGCGGGGTGGGGGAGTCGGAGGCTCCGGCTTGGAAGCTTGTCGAGGAGATGAGCCGCGAGTTTGCCGCCGCCAACGGTGGCGAGTGCGATAGCCGCTGTCTGCCAGGCAATCTAAAAGGCACTGCGCTGAAGCGCATCAACATGGCACTGCGATGGTTTGTGCGCGACGACGGCATTGTGGATCTCGGCATCTGGAAGTCGATCAAGCCTTCGCGGCTTTACATTCCGCTTGATGTGCATGTCGCCGACGTGTCGCGGCAGCTCGGGCTGCTCGACCGCAAGAGCAACGACCGCCGGGCCGTGGAGGAGCTGACCGCCCGGCTTCGCGAATTCCGCCCCGACGACCCCGCGATCTACGACTACGCCCTGTTCGGCATAGGAATGAAACTGTGATTTATGTTTTTAATGTGTGATAGATGAAACCGGTTGCTGTAATAATATTGAACTGGAACGGCGCTTCGATGCTTCGTCGCTTTCTTCCTGAGGTGCTGGCCACTACTGATGAGGCTGTGGCTCAGGTGATTGTCGCCGACAATGGGAGCACCGACGATTCGCTGCGCGTCATGGCCGATGAGTTTCCCGGCGTTGAAGTGATGGCGCTCGGCGAGAATTACGGCTTCGCCGAGGGCTACAACCGGGCGATCGCGCGGGTGGAGAATGAATACGTTGTGCTGCTTAATTCCGATGTGGCGACTTCGGCCGGATGGGTCAACGCGTTGCTCCACTACATGGAGGACAATCCGCTATGCGCGGCTTGCCAGCCGAAGATTCTTTACAGCGAGGACCGTAAGATGTTTGAATACGCGGGCGCCTCTGGGGGATTTATCGACCGCAACGGCTATCCCTATTGCCGAGGCCGGGTGTTTTCCACCGTCGAGCCTGACTGCGGCCAGTATGACACGGCGATTCATGTTGATTGGGCTACCGGGGCGGCCCTGATGGTGCGCCGCAGGCTTTATGTCGAGGTCGGAGGCCTCGATCCGCTGTTTTTCGCCCACATGGAGGAAATCGACCTCTGCTGGCGATTCCGCTCTGCCGGATATACTGTCGATGCGGTTCCGTCAGCCTCAGTCTACCATTTGGGGGGAGGGTCTCTTCCCGCCGGCAATCCGCGAAAGACGTATCTGAATTTCCGCAACAACCTCCTGCTTTTGTATAAAAATCTGCCGTCGCGGGGGCGCGGACGCAAGATATTTAATCGAAAATTGCTCGACGCGATTGCGGCTCTCAAATTTCTGCTGTCGTTCGATTTCAAGAACTTCGCCGCCGTCGCTAAGGCTCATCGCGACTTCGACAACATGAAGCGTAACTATCCGGCCACGCCTGATGTTGAGCCAGCGGCTCCGCCGCGCCGCCCTAACATTCTTGTGGAGTATTACCTGAAAGGCCATAAAAAGTACTCGCAAATCAGCCGGAATGACGACGATTAGCCCAAAGATTGGCAAAAAAGGCGTATGTGATTAAACTTTATTCTCCCAAACTCATCATATAATTAAATTTCGACTTTTTCTGAACACCATAAAATATCCGCACTATGAAAAGAATTTACCAAGTTATCGCCTCAATAATGCTGTGCGGGGCTCTTGTGGCTCTGCCGGCTGAAGCTCAGGGCCGAGGCAACCGCAATGGAGGCAGGCCTTCGACATCGTCGTCGGCCGGGCAGGCGTCACGCCCCTCGTCGAGCGGCTCAATGACTCGCCCGTCAGCCACAGGCAATGCGGGCCAGCGTCCGACTACCGCCACTCGACCCTCGCAGCCGCAGGGCGGATTGGGCCGACCCTCTAATTCCGGCCAGCGTCCGTCGACCGCGACTACTCCGTCGCGCCCTAATAGCGGCTTCAACGACGGTGGAGTTGCTACCCGTCCCGGAAGCGGCAACGTGAATAACAATAACAGCTTTACCCGACCAGGCAATGGAGCCACCCGCCCCGGCGGCACAAACCGTCCTGACAATGACGCCACCCATCCCGGCGGCAACGGAGCAGTCACTCGCCCGAGCAATGGTCAACCGGATTATGGTCAAGGCGGTACGCGCCCCGGCAACTCATTTGGTCCCGGCAGGCCAAGCGGCCCTCAGGCCAATAGGCCAAGCGTTGGGGGGCAAATACATCGCCCGCAGCCAGGCGTTCGTCCTCGCCCCAACACGCCCCCTCCGGCTCATCGGCCCGTGCCTCCTCGCCCATGGTCGCGACCTGTGCCCCCGCCTAACTGGATTCCCGGACCGCGTGTGCCCACCTTCACCACGCTGCTAGGCCTCAGATTCGGCTACGGGTTTAATGCCTCGATCAACTTCTTGCTCAGCAACAACTTCACGGTCTACTCCTACGGCAATAACGCTGTCTATCTCAACGACGTGAATATGCTGAATCTGATGTGGCCCGACGCTACGCTCTATTTCTCTAACGGCGGCTTGCAGTATGGCGACTTCATCTACGCCACCGACTACTACGATACCGTGAGGTACAACATAGCTTATAGCAACATTGTAAGCGCTTACGGCAATCCCGTGAGCACCTCATACCCCAACAATGGCATGCGTACCTGCTGGTATGGCCGCGACGGCCGCTTCGTTACGCTGACTTACGCTCCGATGCGCGGAGCCGACGGCCTGCTCCGATACTACACCACGCTATCTTTCGGAATGTAACCACGTCAGTAACCCTATGGCCGACAACTATTTGGAGAAACGGATGGAGGATTATCGTAAAGGTAGCCTCTCGAAATCGAAATACACCCCTGCCTCAGCCAAGCGACGCCCTTGCAGTGTCGCCGGGCTGAGGCTCGCTTATACTACGGCGTTCGTGGCCATATCCGACACGGCTATCCGCGAAGCTGTCGTGAGGGAATTTGCAGCCTCGGAATGCCGCACGGCTTTCATTTCCGACGATGGCCGTGCGGGCGCGTCGCTCGCCCAGGCGTCGGGCGCCATGTTCTGCCCGGCGGCCGATTTGTCGCAAGACTCGGTCGATCGCATGGCCGCGGTGGCCCGTGATCGTTGGGGCGAGCTGGCGCTGCTCATTACCGATTTGCCGACCCTTACGCTCGACGCGCACATATTATATATAGCGCGCGAGCCCCTTCAGTCGAGCGTCGGCTTCGGGAGTACGCATCGCGACGTGATCAGGATTGCCTCTGTCGACGAGGCCTCCGACATAGCGTTGGCAACCGCCTTGAGAGCGTGTCGATCGGCCTCCGAAGTGTTAAAAATACTGCGAAGATGAAAAAATTTTCGCCTTTTGTGAACTTTGTTTTATTTAACGTGTTTTAACCATAGAAAGGCGCAATAAAGCCAATAATTGGCCGATAAGCCCTTTGAAAGTGAAAATTATCTTAAAAAATTTTGCAATTCAAGGTATTAATCAATACCTTTGCGACGGAAATTATTTAAAGTTATCTATCAATATGAAAAAGATTATCCTCATGGCTGCGTTAGCCGTTGGCGCTATGGCAGCAAACGCCCAAACTACCGTTGAGGGCAGCAAGTTCTCCGACAACTGGTCGATAACCCTTAAAGGCGGCGCTGTTTCGCCCGTTAAGCCCGCTGGCGGCTTCTTTGAGCAGGCTCGCGGCATCTTCGGCCTCGAACTCCGCAAACAGATCACTCCCGTATTCGGCCTCGGCGTTGAAGGCGAAGCAACTATCAACACCTCTTCTTGGTATGGCCTCAAGAGCAACAACGTGATCGACCACCAGTATGTAGGCGCATTCGGTACTATCAACCTTATGAACGCTTTCGGTGGCTACAAAGGCACTCCCCGCACATTCGAACTTGAAATCGTGGCAGGTACAGGATGGCTCCACGCTTACTATCCCACCAGCGCTTCAGGCATCGCCGACGGCAACTCTTGGGCTACTAAAGCCGGCTTGAACATCAACTTCAACCTCGGCGAGTCTAAAGCTTGGACCCTTTCACTCAAGCCCGCCGTTATCTGGAACATGAACGGTTCTTACGGTATGCCTAACAGCGAATACGGCTACAATACCCTTGGCTATGCCGCTCAGTACAACGCTCACCACGCAGCCGTTGAAATGGAAGCAGGCGTGACCTACCACTTCAAGAACTCTAACGGAACTCACTCTTTCGTGATCGCTCAGCTTCAGGACCTCGCTCTCATCGAGCAGCTCAATGCTGACATCAACAGCCTCCGCGCTCAGCTCGCTAACGCTCAGGAACAGGGCGAAGCTGCCGTTCGCGAAGTACAGACCCAGTACGAAGAGAAACTCCGCGGTTGCCTCCAGGCTTCTCGCAAACCTTGCGAAGAAGTTGTTAAAGGCCTCAACAACAAATATTACATCTTCTTCCGCCTCAACTCTGCTACTATCGATCCCCTCCAGCAGGCTGAAGTTGAGCTCGTAGCTCGCACAATGGCTGAGAACACCGACGCTACTTGCGACGTTAAGGGTTACGCTTCTAAGGACGGTAACGCCGCTTACAACCAGCGTCTCTCTGAAAAACGTGCCGACGCCGTTAAGAAAGCCCTCGTTAAGGCTGGTGTTGCTGAAGACAAGATCACCGCTGAAGGTGAAGGTGTAACCACTATCTTCGACACTCTCGGTTGGAACCGCTTCGCTGAATGCGAAATCAACGTAGCCGAATAATTAACAATTGCTAAATAAATCTGAATCTCAGATAGCAACCAATAATTTCACCTCGATGCCCGACAGCTTCCGCTGCCGGGCATCTTTGGTATTTGCGACAAATGTTTATTACACGCGCTTTTCAGAGTGGTTACAAACGATATACACCCTTGCGGCGAGATTAAGAATTAAAGTCAACCATGCAACAATTTAGTGGCAATATTGCTGAATTTGACGATATGCTTTACATTTGTTAAAGAGAAACCGGGCGAGCTGCGGCTCTCTGCCCCGATTCTCCCCCTCCGGTCGGCCGGAGAGCGGCAAAAGATAGATATACGCTTAATTTCAAGTAAAAACTCTCAAATCCACTTGGCCTACGACCTTTGGCCTAAGCCTAAATGTTATGACGAACAGCAAAAAACAATCTGTCGCCCCTAATGGTGCTAAAAGCACAATATTCATCATTTATTATCCCGAGGATTTAGGCAAAGCTGTTGCCGAGCTCTTCGGAGGGTTGGGTTATGACGTCGCGATAATCAACGATCTTGATTCGCTACTCTCCACAAGTGCCGAGCATGTGTCGGGTGCGCTCATCGATATATCCATAGGCGGCAAATCGGCCGTCCACGCCATCGAGATAGTCAACCAGATGCCTTCGGGCAATGTTATCCCCGTGCTCGTGTCATGCGAATTTCCCGATGCCGACCTTATCGTCGACGCCCTCAATGCGGGTGCTGTCGACTACCTCATCCGCCCCTATTCTAAGCTCGAAGTGTTGCATCGTATGCGCTCCATAATAGAAGCCGCGCGGTGATTCCTCTCGGCTGCGCAGGGTGTTCAGCTATAGCCGGATTTGCTGATAAATCATTTCAAAAGCAATCTCGCCGACGCTCGATTATGAGATAAAATCAGATAAAAGCCGCCTGTTTCGCCAATTAACGCATACAATTCTAAGATTTTGAGCAAAAAATTTGCGCGATAAAAAAAAATTGCATAACTTTGCAATCGCTTTTGAGGCAGTATGCCTGTGAGCATCGTTGGCCCATTCGTCTATCGGCTAGGACGCAAGATTTTCATTCTTGAAAGAGGA
>CAZJBM010000047.1:0-8197 GCA_964544595.1 uncultured Barnesiella sp. | reverse complement strand
CATAATCAAACTGCACTCCAAAAGTTTTTTGTCTAACTTTTGGGGTGCACTTCACATGGAGCAGCCTCCACAACCCTCATCGCAAACAGCTATGTGGCAACCGAATATGGAGCGTGCGTCTTCAGGCGCACGAAAGAGAATCAGGCGTTGTGTCTCCGCCAGTAGGGCTGCATCCATGGAGCAGCCTCCGCAACCATCAACGCAAACAGCCGTGTGGCAACCAAATATCGACCGCACGTCTTCAGCCCCACGAAAGAAAAGCAGGCGATGTGTCTCCAAACTGTAGCCGCATGCCTTTGGCATGCCAAAGAAAAACAGGCTTGTGTCTCCGCCAGTAGGGCTGCATCCATGGAGCAGCCACCCAAGCCACCATCGCAAACATCTGTGTGGCAACTGAATATGAACCGCGCGTCTTCAGCCCCGCGAAAGAGAAACAACCCTGTGTCTTAATGCCAACGCTTTATTCTCTTTAAACTCAAAATTATCTAGTTCCAATGAAAAATGGCTTAATGGGTGTCTGATTCATTTCTGCGAGCGTTAATCATGCAATGCCACTAGATATCCATCAGGATGATACCGTAGAATACCCAAACTATCAAAATCCAAAGAACGACTTTCCCGCGGGTAGCATTTTTCTAATTGAATACCTTGCAAATAATATGTCCAAATAATATCTTCGTCATCTCGGGAAGCATTATTTGGGGGGCCTAACACCTCATATACTTGAATGGTATCTTTCCCTTGAAGTTTGTAGTGTTTTATAAGCTCCATTGCGACATCATAACTTCTATCCCACTTACATCCGCAAGTATCCTCCCGCCATCTCAATGATAATGAATCAAAAAACTCTTTGGTGCCGAATTTGTGTAATGTCTCCTTTTCCTGTGCAATGCTTTGTTTAATGCCATTTCCTTCGACTGCCCCATGTTTTGATTGTGAGCAGCTAATAATGGAGCAGACAACCACAATAAGCAAACTTGTTTGTACTAATAATTTATTCATAAATAACAGGAATCGCTTCAGCCGTGCTATAGGAAAGCAGACTTGCAAAAAAACTATTTTAATATATAAAGACCATTTAATTCGTCAGACACATATAATTCGGTTATACCCTTTTCGGGTTCATATCCAATCGTTAATCTACCGTCGACATCGATTGGAGCGAATTTTAGATATGAAACCGGATGCATTTTCTTGTTGTCATCATATACTCTTAAATTAACATCGTAATATTTCCCTCTTTCTATTCTATTTTGATACGGGACTATGCTATCTGATTTTTCTTCGCTTACGATCTTGAAAATCGAGTCATTTCTCCATGCGTATATGACATAATAATTTTTAAACTTATTTATCTCTTCAATATATAGTAAGTGCTTGAGGGAATCTCTTTGCGCAGGGCTACTTTTCGATTTAGTGAGAATCAGCTCTTTTAGATACGGCATATCATATACGAATGTTCCCGGTGTGACATCCAACCGCACCACATCAATGCGATTTGGTTGACGTATTGGTGTTTTGCAACCAGCTAAACCACATGTTAATACAATCAAAATCGCCATTATTTTGAGAAATAATTTTGAAGTACTATTTTTTGACCGTTTTTCCATACGTAATAATAAAAAAGTATTGCGGAAGAAGTGTCAGATTTCGACAAAATATTATTATTCTTATCAAGGAAATCAATGTAAATATCCGGAGTTGCCGATGGATAAGCCAGTTTATGAGCTTTAAGGTAGATTCTGGAGTATTCTTCTGTACCTAGTATTGCGGGGGTATTAGAATTGAGTGATATTTTTGCTCCAGTGTATGCCTCTGTGAGTTCATGAATAAACGGAGCTTCGTTATAATTAAAAATTCCTCCAATAATATCCAATGCTCTAGTGTTTATCTCCTGCCTCGCTTTTACTTTGGTCGATTCGTTTTCGTTTTTGATTATCGTGTTGCCCATAAATGCACCACCAACTAATGGACCTCCTATAGAATTAATAATTGAGTTTTCATCCACAATATTAAGTTCGATAGAATGGTCGTCCATCATCAGCATAAACCAATAAACAATATAATCTGGAAGGTAATTTTGTTTTACAAATTCATAAGACACTTTTCCTGATTCATCCATAGAAAGATTAAGTCTTCCGGATAGAATATCCTGTAAGTAACGGAAAGCTTCTTGCGCTGCTTCTCCAGTGAATGTCAAATCACATCCCGAGGGATCAATAAAATTTATCGGGTCGGCGCCGCAGTACGAGGTCGGGGATAGGGGGATGTAGTCGCCCTGCATGGGGTCGGACGAGAGGAAGCCGCAACCCGCCGGGTCGAGGTAGCGCGCCGAGAAGTCGTAGAGGTTGAGGCCCGACGAGGGGAGGTATTCCTTGCCACCGTAGCGGTAGCGGTTGGCCGTGGCGCGGCTACCGTTCACGTCGCTCTCACCCATCAGCATTCCGTAGGGATAGTAGTGCGACTCCTGCTCCACCGCCCCGCTCTCGCTCATCACCTGGCGCACGTTCCCCTGATAGTCCTTCACGAAACTGTGCACCCCGCCATCCTTGTCGAGGTAGCCCGTCGGCGTGCCGGTCTGCTTTAGTATCAGCCGGTTGAGCGCGTTCTGGTTGAAGATGAAGCCGCCGATAAACACCTCGCGGGTCAGTCTCGCCGTCTTTGGCCTGACCTCGCGCTTGAGCAGCCTCCCGTCGGCGGCGTACCAGTTCCTTACCACCGTGCCGTCGCCGCAGCGTATTGCCGCCGGGAGGTTCAGCTCATTGTAGGCTATCGACTCGACGCCCCGGTTGAGGTCGGCCGTCAGGTTGCCGTATGTAGAGAGACGTTTCATTATCGCGTTGCTGCTTTTCCGCAAATATAGCCAATCCCCGCGACAACCGCAACCCCAGCAGCCAAATATCCCGCATAACGACCCCCCTCCATTCCGGATTAGAATTCCTCCACCAGTAGGGCTGCTTTCATGGAGCAGCCTCCCCAACCATCAACGCAAATAGCTATGTAACAAGCGAATATCGACCGCACGTCTTCAACCCCGCGAAAGAGAAACAACCCCTTTACCACCCGCCAGTAGCCGCATGCCTTTGGCATGCCAAAGTTAATCAGGCGTTGTGTCTCCGCCAGCACCCCTGCCTCCATGGAGCAGCCTCCTACTCCCCGTCATTTATTTTTAAATCGTCAATCTGAGATTTATTCCTGTATGGCTCGGCAATCATATGTTCAAGCCCGCATCCGATTAATACTTTTTTAAAAGTTAGTTCAAAAATTAAAACTCCTTGCTCTCTTGTTAAAGGAATTTCTTTGTGATATTTCTTTTTATAATATTTTTGTGTGGGAGCAATGGCTGGCTTTTCTGCCAAAAGCTTAATGTTGCCAACAGAGTCAACAAGAGCCATAAGACTGTATGTTGCGATATAATTATTTTCCCTTAATTGATATATAATAGGATTCTCATAAACGTATTCAAATAGATTTGACAGCGGGCCGTACTGCAGACTAAATTTATATATATCCGTATGTTCTTCTCCATTAATAAAATATGTGCTTTTGGCAACAAAACAATCATCCTCTTCTACGATTAGCAATCTCGTTACTTCTTCAGCATAATAGAAAAAATTCTTTCCATCGAACTTGTTCTCGCTCCTGACCTCTTGAAAAAATCTCTCATATCTACCGACATCGTATGATATGACACTATAATTACATTTACTACATCCGGTTGTGAGCAAAGTTATTAGCACGAAAAATATTCCAAACAACTTATTCATTTCCTCTGATTTTTGATGATTTATCTAAATATGGGAAGCGCTGATGGATTGGCAATTCTATCCCTCGGCCAGAAGGGCTGCTACCCGCAGCAGCCTCTTGATTTTCAGTTAAATATGGAGCGTATCGCTGAAGAAATGCGCTCCATCAACATTTCATCGGAAATCTGAGGGCATCGGGATGGGGTCAGGGCCTTTTACGGGCGAGGATGGCGTGGGGTTTTTCGCGCGAGATGACGAGCAGGGCGAAGGCTATGAGCAGGGCGGTCTTGACGGCGTAGCCCACGGCTTCGCCCGGCATCGGGCAATACATGCCGATGATGTAGAAGACTGCAGCCACGGCCACGTAAAAGCTGATGCGCCCGACGGCGTATTTGATGGGGTAGTATTTCTGCCCGAGCAGGTAGCTGGCTATCATCATAGAGCCGTAGCAGGCGAAGGCTGCCCATGCGCAGGCCATGTAGCCGTACGACGGCACGAAGAGGATATTGAGCGTAAGCGTCACCACCAATCCGCCTACAGAGAGGATCGTGCCCCAAATGGTGCGGTCGGTCAGCTTGTACCATAGCGACAGGTTGAAGAAGATGCCGAAGAAAAGTTCGGCGGCCATGATTATGGGCACTACCTTCAGGCCTGCGAAGTAGCGGGGCGAGATGAAGTATTTGATGATGTTGAGATAGAACATCACCCCCAGGAAGATGAAGAGGGCGAAAATGACGAAATATTTCATCGCGTCGGCGTACGACTGCTTCTTGTCGGCGCCGCTGTTTTTAGCCTGGTCGAAGATGAAGGGCTCGTAGGCGAAGCGAAACGCCTGAATGAACATCACCATCACGATAGCGATCTTGTAGCACGCCCCGTAGATGCCGAGCTGGGTGTCGGCCTCGGCTTTGTCGTCGTAGAGTATCGGGAAGAGAATCTTGTCGATAGTCTGGTTCATAATGCCTGCGATGCCGAGCACGAGCAGAGGGAAGGAGTAGCGGAGCATCTCCTTGAGCAGGGTGAGGTTGAAACTGTAGGTGACGCGCAGCTCGGGGGTGAGCAGCAGTAACATCGCGAGGGAGGAGATAAGGTTGGCCAGGAATATGTAGCCGATGCCGTAGTCGGGCATGTAGAACCACGAGATAGCCTCGGGCGAGTGCTTCCATATGGCGGGGCACACGACGAGGAAGAAGATGTTGAGGCCGATGTTAAGGGCTATGTTGGTGAATTTCAGGGCGGCGAAGCGCATCGGCCGCTTTTTGTAGCGCAGGTAGGCAAACGGAATCGACGTGTAAGCGTCGACCCCGACAGCGATCACCATCATCCATATATACGACGGATGGTCGCCGCAGTGGAGCCACGCGGCAATCTGCGGGGAGAAGAGGCAGCCGGCTATGATAAAGACCGATGAGGTAGTGCCTATCGAGATGAGGGTGGTGGAGTAGACCTGATTGGGATCGTGCCATCGCTCATGGTTGGCGAAGCGGAAGAAGCCTGTCTCCATACCGTAGGTGAGTATGATGAGAACTAAAGCTATGTAGGCGTAGATGTTGGTGACGATACCATACTCGCCGGCGGCGAATATGTAAGTGTACATCGGCACGAGACACCAGTTGAGGAATCTGCCGACGATACTGCTAACGCCGTAGATGGCAGTATCTTTCATTAAAGATTTTATACCGGCCAAAGTTGACGTGAAGTGAAGGGTTGTTGAATGAAAGAATAACTATGCTGCTCAGCCGCCCCGGGGCGGAGGTGAGCGTCAATCGAAGAGCGAGGCGGCGTCGCCGGCGCGCGAGCGGCCTAAGTGGGAGAAGGCCAGGTCGGTTACCTCGCGGCCGCGCGGGGTGCGCTTGATGAAACCCTCTTTGATGAGATACGGCTCGTAGACCTCCTCAATTGTGCCTGGGTCTTCGCCGAGAGCGGTCGCTATGGTCGTCAAACCTACCGGGCCACCCTTAAACTTGGTTATAATGGTGGTGAGCAGCTTGTTGTCGATTTCGTCGAGGCCATATCGGTCGATATTTAGGGCTTCGAGGGCAAAGCGGGCAATGTCGAGGTCGATAATGCCTGAGCCTTTTACTTGGGCGAAGTCGCGCACGCGTCGGAGCAAGGCGTTGGCTATGCGGGGGGTGCCTCGGCTGCGCAGCGATATCTCGGTCGCGGCGTCGGCGCGGCATTCCACTCCGAGCAGGCGAGCGGAGCGGAGCACGATGGCCCGCAGCGTGTCGTGGTCGTAATACTCCAGGTGGCAGTTGATGCCGAATCGGGCTCTGAGCGGGGATGTCAGCAGGCCGCTGCGAGTTGTGGCCCCGACGAGGGTGAAAGGCGCGAGCGACAGCTGCACGCTTCGTGCTCCGGGGCCTTTATCGATCATTATGTCGATGCGATAATCCTCCATGGCCGAGTAGAGATACTCCTCGACCACGGGCGAGAGGCGGTGGATCTCGTCGATGAAAAGCACGTCGTTCTCCTCGAGAGCGGTAAGGATGCCGGCGAGGTCGCCGGGCTTGTCGAGCACGGGTCCGGAGGTGACTTTGAATCCCACGCCCAGCTCGTTGGCGATAATTGATGATAGGGTGGTTTTGCCGAGGCCGGGGGGGCCATGGAGCAGGAGGTGGTCGAGAGCCTCCCCGCGCATTTTGGCCGCGGCCACAAACACGCGCAGATTTTCGACGATCTTATCCTGTCCGCTGAAGTCGCCGAATTGTTGGGGACGGAGCGCTCGCTCAAAGTCGGCGTCGCGCTCCGCTTTTTGGTGTCGTATGTCGAATTCTTCCATCGATACGTCGTTGCAAGTCGTAGGGTTGCGTTGACTCAATTCGCCGGGCGTTGCCGGCGTCGGGATTTGGGCCGAGGGCAATTATTGGTATTTGTCGCCGAAAGCCATTTTGGCGTCGTTGACCATGTTTTTGATGCGTTGTTCCTCTGATTTGGGGCAGATGAGAAGCACGTCGCCGGTGTCGGCCACGATATAGTCTTTGAGTCCGTTGGCCACGACCAGTTTTTCGCCTGAGGCCACGAATATGTTGCCGGTGGAGTTGTAGGAGAGCACCTGGCAGTTCTGCGTCACGTTGGAGTCGCGGTTTTTGGGCGAATTGTCGTAGAGAGCGCTCCATGTGCCGAGGTCGTTCCAGCCGAATTCAACGCACTCGACGTAGGCGTTGGAGGCTTTTTCCATCACTGCGAAGTCGATAGAGATGCTTACGCAGGCGGGGAAGTTCTTATCGATGTAGTCTGCCTCCTCGGCTGTGTTGTAGATGCCCTCGCCGCGGGTGAAAATGCCGGCGAGGTCGGGCACGTGGTCTCTGAGGGCCTGCTGTATGGCAGAGGCTTTCCAGATAAAGATGCCCGAATTCCAGAAAAATTCGCCCGACTCTACGAACACTTTTGCCAGCTCAAGGTTGGGCTTTTCGGTGAATGTCTTGACCTTGAGTATCTTATCCTCCACGGGGCTGCCGATCTGTATGTATCCGTAGCCGGTTTCGGGTCGGGTCGGGGTGATACCGAGGGTCAGCAGGCAGTCGGATTTCTCGGCAAACTCAAAGGCTTTGAGTATGCTTACCTCAAACTCGCGCTCGCGGGTGATGAGGTGGTCGCTCGGGGTGACGATCATGGATGCCTCAGGGTCGCGGGCGGCGATGTGCCATGCCGCCCAGGCGATGCAGGGGGCCGTGTTGCGTCGCGCCGGCTCCAGGAGTATCTGCTCCTCGGTGAGCTCGGGCAACTGCTCGCGCACGGTCGGGGCATACTGCTCGTTGGTGACCACGATGATGTTTTTCGGGTCGATGAACGGGAGCACGCGGTCGTAGCTCATTTGAAGCAGAGAGCGACCGGTGCCGAAAAAGTCGATGAACTGTTTAGGCCTGTCGGCGCGGCTGTAGGGCCAGAATCGGCTGCCGATGCCGCCGCACATTATCACGCAGTATCTGTGAGGATTAATCATTTGTGGTAGAGGGTTGGTTGTGGTATAGGAGAATAGATAGGGATCGAAACCGCGGTAGGGCGACAATCCGAAAGCGAAGATATGAAAAAAAAACAAATCCGCAAAATCCCCTCTCAAATATGATGTTCGAGCACAAAAAATCGCTCAACTTCGTCGCTCATAAGTCCGCATTATATTGCCTATACATATAAGTCGAGAACTGGCCTTTGCCCCAAAATATTGCTATCGGATTTCTCCGATCATAAAAACGAAAGAGGACTCTCGAAGTGAGAATCCTCTTTGCTGTACCCGGACTCGGGCTCGAACCGAGATGGGTTGCCCCACTGGTGTTTGAGACCAGCGCGTCTACCGATTCCGCCATCCGGGCGTTAGGTTGACGCAAAGGTAAGTCTTTTTTTCGTATCGCGCAACTTTTGCGCTTTTTTTGTGGCGACAAAAGCGTAAAACCCAACTTAGAGCTTGTCCCATAATATATGTTAACGCTGAGGCGGTCAGCCATTGAGCA
>CAZJBM010000046.1:0-9248 GCA_964544595.1 uncultured Barnesiella sp. | reverse complement strand
CGGCTCCGAGGAAGAGGAGCGCCTTGAACATCGCGTGGGTGAAGAGATGGAACATCGAGGCCATGTAGCCGAGATTCTCATGCACACCCTCGCGGCTGACGCCGAGCGAAACCATCATGAACGCAATCTGAGATATGGTAGAGAACGCGAGCACGCGCTTTATGTCGAGCTGACAGCAAGCCACCATAGCGGCGTAGAACGCGGTTATCGCGCCAACCCATGTGACCACGTCGAGAGCATAGCCGCCATGGTCGAGGTTGATCATGAACAGGGGGAAGAGGCGGGCCACAAGGTAAACGCCGGCGACAACCATCGTGGCGGCGTGGATGAGAGCCGACACGGGGGTCGGGCCTTCCATAGCGTCGGGGAGCCAGATATGCAGAGGCACCATAGCAGATTTACCCATACCGCCCATGAAGATAAGCACGAGCGCCCAGGTCATTAGCGAGCAGCCCATGAATCCGGCGGCGGCATCGGTCTGGAAGATGTTGTAGACGCCTTCGGCGGTAGAGGCGCTCACCTGATATACGTCGGCAGTAGAGGTAGCAGCCGAGGTGAGCTGGCTGAAATCAAACGTGCCGGTGAAGTACGACAGGATAAGGATACCAATAAGGAAGCCGAGGTCGGCGAATCGGGTGACGATAAACGCCTTTTTCGACGCCGAGACGGCTGAGGGCTTCGTGTAATAGAATCCGATAAGCAAGTATGACGACGCGCCCACAAGCTCCCAGAAAATATACATCTGGAAGATGTTGGTGGCGACAACAAGGCCGAGCATCGAGAAGGTGAAGAGGTCGAGGAAAGCGTAGAAACGCTGGAAACCCGTCTCATATACGCCATGGTGGTCGCGCATATAACCGTTGCTGTAGAGGTGCACCATGAACGAGATAGTGGAAATCACCACAAGCATCATGGCCGAGATCGGATCGAGAAGGAAGCCGAGGCTTATATGCAGGTCGTCGTAGAGGCGAAGCCAGGGCTGATTGAACACGATATATTGCAGACGCTCGCCGGCTCCGTTGATGAATATGTCCTGACCTGAGAAAAAGTAGGTAAAGGCCACGGCGTAGCATATCAGAAGCACGACGCCGTTCATGGTCGTGCCGAGTATGCCGGCGGTCTTATGGCTGAGGAATTTGCCGAAGAGCCCCAGAATGAGGAACATCAGCAAAGGCAGCCCTAAAATAAGCAGAGGCAGTGTAATTCCCATAAGACTTAAAATTTCATTTTGGTTAGATCCTTCACGTCGATGTCATGCGAGATGCGGAACGCGTTGATGATAATCGCGATGGCGATAGCGGTCTCGGCAGCCGCGATGGCAACAGCGAAGAGCGTGAAGAACATGCCGTCGAGCTGCCCCGGGTAAAGGAATCGGTTAAACACTACGAAATTCATATCCACGGCGTTGAGCATCAGCTCAAGGGATATGAGAATTGCAATCATGTTGCGGCGGGTAAGGAAGCCGTATACTCCGCAGCAGAACATGAAAAGGCTGGGTATGAGGAACATCAGCGCGTTCCATTCGAAGTTGATTTCCATACTTTAGTCGTTCTTTTTGCGGGCAACAACGATGCCGCCGATTATACATGCCAAAAGCAACACCGAGATAGCCTCGAAGGGGAGCAGATACTGCCCTTTGCCTGAGCTAATCAGCGTCTTGCCTATTAAATCCATCTTGTATTCCTGCATAGCCGGGAGATTGGCGCAGAGCGAAACGCGGTCGATCAACGACCATGCGGCAATGATAAATGTGGCGACAGCGGCGCAGCATCCGATTGTTTTCTTCTTGGACGCAAGCAACTTGGCATTGTCGCCGGGATGGCTGGTCAACAAAATCGCGAACACGAACAGCACCACTATACCACCCGCATAGACCGCAATCTGCACGGCTCCGAGAAACTGGTAACCGAGCATGAAATATACGGCAGCGGTCGCGAAGAGCGCGAACAGGAGGAATGTGGCCGAACGCAGGATTTTGCGGGTAGTGACTGCCAGCACGGAGCATACCATCATCGCTAAAGCGACGATGAGATAAATGACGAGACTTCCTACTGAATCCATTTGTTTATTTAGTTTTTTTTGATTTTTTATTCTGGTGCAAACCGTCGGTTTCGTCATCTCTGCCTCTATCTCGAACGGCGCGGCACGGAAGCGGCGCGGGTGTTGTTCACATTATCGACGAGGCGAGAAATCGGGGCTTTGCCTGAACGGAGGCAGCGGCGGTTTATCGGCAAATCGGGCGCTTAGGCCGTCGGGGCGGCGTCGCCTGCGGCTTTGGCAGCGGCGGCCTTCTTGGCGGCGGCAGCGGCTTTAGCGGCCTCGATTTTGGCCTGCTTCTCCGCAAGCAGCTTAGCCTTCTCCTCTTCGGTAGGTTCGGGTTCGGGCTTCTCGGGGAGATAATTGAGCTGCTTTACGAGCTTGTCGCGGGTGAACACAGCCTGCTCAAAGTCGTTGGAGAAGGTCAGCGCGTCGGTCGGACAAGTCACTACGCAGAGCTGGCAGAACGTGCACGAGCCGAGGTCGTAGATATATTTGTCGAGTTTCTTCTTCTTTTTGCCATCCCATGTGTCGACCATCTTTGTCAGCACGTTGATGGTGCCGTTAGGACAGTTGCGCTCACAGGTGCCGCAAGCAATACACTTGTGATTACCCTCATTGTCGTATTTGAGTTCGAGACACGCGCGGAAGCGGTCGGGCACCCAGCGGGTGTCGCGGTCTTCGGGGTATCGTTCAGTGATTTTTGGGGTGACTAATTCCTTTCCGGTGACGGCCATACCCTTGATGAGCGAGGCAATTCCGGAGCCCAATCCTGAGAAATAATCTTTTACACTACCCATTTATCGAGTTATTTTTTTGTTTTTTAGAAATTGTCGCGGTAACCGACGTTTATGTTTATCGTGTTTGGCCGCCGAGGATATCGAGTAGCTCGTTGGTGATAGCCTGCTGGCGGAGTTTGTTGTATTCGAGACGAAGTTGGTCGAGGAGTTTCTTGGCGTTGTCGTTGGCCGATTGCATGGCCATCACGCGGGCGGCTTGCTCCGAAGCCTGATTCTCGACAAACACCTCCTGCATGACCGACTGCATGAAGAGGGGGAGCACACTGTTGAATATCGTGTTGGCGTCGGGCTCGAAGATATAGGGGCGACCCGAAGCCTGTTTCTCGCCAGAAGCGAATGCATCCTGCGAAATGGGGAGGAGAGTGTCGAAGCGCGCGATTTGCTTACCGGCGCTCTTGAAGTACATATAAAGGAGGTTGACCCGGTCGGTCTCGCCGCTGAGAAACGACGACTCAAGCGCTCCGGTGAAGTCATTGACCGCCTGGCCCGACGACTTCGAGTCGACTCCGGCCGAAGGCTCCAAAGTGACATTGCCCGAGCTGATTTTCGAGCAAGCCTTATACATTTTCTTGCCGACGGCTATCACCTTCACCTGAAGCGGCTCTCCGTAGGCTTTTTTCAGCTCATCGACATGGGCTTTGAGCTGCTTATAGATATTGACGTTATATGCGCCGCAAAGGCCGTCGTCCGATCCCCATACGACAACCGTCACGCGCTTAACCTCGCGGGGCTCGATAAGCGGTGAAGAGAATGAGGTGTCGGCCGAAAGCAGGTTGGCTATGATAGTCTCGATCTGGTTGCGGAATGGGGCCAGACGCTTGAGACCGAGCTCGGCTTTATGCATTTTCGCTGACGAGATCATCTTCATGGCGCCGGTAATCTTCTCCGACGACGCGACTGATCCGATGCGGCCTTTAAGTTCTCGTAGTGTTGCCATTTAGTTATTGGGGCGGGGTTGGTTTATTATTTCGCGCGAAAGGCGCGAATTTCGGTTTAAGCGACTCGGAGCCGGGGGAGAAACCTCTCCCCCGCTCCTGTCGGCTTATTGGATTGTTGTTCTCTTTACTTATAGCGCGAGGTGATTTCCTGAGCCACTTCGCGGAGTTTAGCCGTAACCTCGTCGGTAAGCTTACCCGAGGCGATCACGTCGAGCACGTCGGCCTGATATTTGGCGTGGAGCACCTGAAGGAACGATTTCTCGAATTCGGCTACCTTGTCGAGAGGCACGTCGGAAAGAAGACCGTTAACGCCGCAGTATATCACCGCCACCTGGTCGGCCACGGGCCAAGGCTGATACTGGGGCTGAATGAGGAGGCGTTCGTTCTTACGGCCGCGGTCGATCACGCGGGCTGTTACGGGGTCGATGTCGCCGCCGAATTTGGTGAATGATTCGAGCTCGCGGAACTGTGCCTGGTCGATTTTAAGCGTACCTGCCACCTTCTTCATCGACTTGATCTGAGCGTTACCGCCCACACGCGACACTGAGATACCCACGTTGATAGCGGGACGGATACCGCGGTTGAAAAGCGACGATTCGAGATAAATCTGGCCGTCGGTGATTGAAATCACGTTGGTCGGGATGTAGGCCGACACGTCGCCCGCCTGGGTTTCGATGATAGGAAGCGCGGTGAGCGAGCCGCCGCCTTTGACGCGGTCCTTAAGCACAGCCGGGAGGTCGTTCATCATCGAGGCCACGTGCTGGTTGTCGATAATCTTGGCGGCGCGTTCGAGCAGACGCGAGTGGAGGTAGAATATATCGCCTGGATAAGCCTCGCGGCCCGAAGGGCGCTTGAGGATAAGCGAGATCTCGCGGTAAGCAACAGCCTGCTTCGAGAGGTCGTCGTAGACGATAAGGGCGTCGCGGCCTGTGTCGCGGATATATTCGCCGATAGCCACGCCGGCAAACGGCGAGTAATAGCGCATAGAAGCCGAGTCGGAAGCCGAGGCTGCGACCACTACGGTGTAGTCGAGGGCTCCATGCTGGCGAAGGGTCTCAACGATCGCGGCGATCGACGATGCCTTCTGGCCGATAGCGACGTAGATACAGTAAACGGGCTTGCCCTCCTCGAAGTTTTTGCGCTGATTGATGATAGTGTCGATAGCGATAGCTGTTTTACCGATCTGACGGTCGCCGATGATAAGCTCGCGCTGACCGCGGCCAATGGGCACCATGGCGTCTACGGCCTTGATACCGGTCTGGAGCGGCTGGTTAACGGGCTGGCGGAAAATCACACCGGGAGCTTTGCGCTCAAGGGGCATCGGCAGACGCTCGCCCTCGATAGGGCCGCGGCCGTCGATAGGCTCGCCGAGCACATTGATCACGCGGCCGAAAAGCCCGTCGCCTACCTGGATAGAGGCGATCTGGCCGGTGCGGCGCACGGTCATGTTTTCGGTTACCTTATTGACATTGTTGAGCAGGATGACGCCGACATTGCTCTCCTCAAGGTTGAGGGCCACGCCCTTGACGCCGTTCTCAAATTCAACAAGCTCGTTGGCGCATACATTGTCGAGGCCATAGACGTGGGCCACGCCGTCGCCTACGTTGAGCACGGTGCCCACTTCCTCAAACGACACCTTCGAGTTGACGTTTTCGAGCTGCTGTTTCAGTACTTCCGATATCTCGCTGGGATTAATCATAATTATGTCTAATGAAGTTTTAAGTCAGAAACTTAAAATCTTACTTGCTAAGTAGTTTCAAACGCAGTTGTTTCAATTCATTTTTAATAGAGGCGTCGAGACGCTCTGAGTCGATACCAATGGTGAAACCGCCGATCAGATCGGGGTCTACCGCCTCGCTATACTCCACTTCGGCGCCCTTGACGTGCTTGTCGATCAGGTCTTTGATGCGCTTCATCTCTGTAGCGGGGAACTCGGCGGCTGTCGTGATGTCGACTTTATAGATATTGTTGGCCTTACGATAGAGGGAAAGATAAGCTAAGGCGATTTCGCGGGCAAAGCCTATGCGGTTGTTCTGCTGGAGGAGCTTGATGAAGTCGACAAAGCAGGTGTCGGCTTCGGTCGCGCCCGATGCAGTCATCAGAAGCTTGGCCTTAGAGTCGGCGGGGATAAATGGATTGTTCATCACCGTTGACAGGTCGGGCTGCTCTGCGAAACTCGCAGAGAGAGTCTTCATCAAGGCATAGAGCGTTTTGTCCTGCCCCTTTTCGTGGGCGAACTTGAGCAGAGCCTTGGCGTATCGTCGTGGGATAAGACCGTCGTTCATCGCGTTATCAGTTTTTCGTCTCTATTTCGTTAAGCAGCTGGTCGACAAGCTTGGCCTGAGCGCCTTTGTCGGCCATCTGGTTGCGCACAACCTTCTGGGCGATCGAGAGGGCAAACTGGCTTACCTCGTCGCGGATATTTTGCTCGGCTTCCTTGCGGGCCTGCTCGATCTGAAGCTTAGCCTGATCAAGCTCCTTGTCGGCAGCCTTGCGGGCGTCGGCGCGCGCGTCCTCTATAATCTGAGAGCGCATGCGGTCGGCCTCGCGGAGTATGTCGGCTTCCTTGCGGCGAGCTTCGCCTATCACCTTGCCGGCTTCTACCTCAGCGTTATCGAGCTGCTTTTTGGCGTTTTGAGCGTACTCCACACCCTTATCAATAAGATTGGCGCGCTCATCAACCATATTCATTATCGCGGGCCACGCCCACTTCCATAGGATAAGGAAAATGATCGCGAAGGACACGAACATCCAGAAAATCAAACCGAATTCAGGGGTGAATAATTCCATAATTAGTTTTTATTTATGCCATGCTGCGCTATTTCATGACAGCGCGGCCGACAATTGGTTCAATTATATGAGCTGCCGACCGATTTACGGTCGCCCGGCTCTATGAATGTTGGGCAGTCAGAGCCTTCTTATTAGAGGAAGAGGGCGAGGATGCAGACGATTACGGCGAAGAGGGCAACACCTTCGACGAGAGCGGCGATCACGATCATGTTAGAGCGGATGTCGCCGGCTGCTTCAGGCTGACGAGCGATAGCTTCCATTGCCGAGGAGCCGATTTTGCCGATACCGATACCTGCGCCGATTGCTGCGATACTTGCGCCGATTGCTGCGCCAAATCCCTGAAGTGCTTCTACTAAGAAAATCAAAGAGAACATAATGATTTAGTTTTTAGTGGGTAATTTTTCATGCCCGATGCCGCCGTTTATGATGCGGGCCGCACTTGGCATTTTATTATTGATTAATTTATTATTCGGTTTATATATCACATGGACACTCGCCTGCGCCAATCCGCGACTATCACGCATGGGCCTCGGCTTTGTGCTCATGATGGGGTTCTTCCTGAGCGAGGGAGATAAAGATTGTGGAGAGCATGGTGAACACGAATGCCTGAATGAAGCTGACGAGAACATCGATAAGCAGCATGAACACCGAGAAAAGCACCGATACAACCGCCGTGCCACCCGCGATCGCGGTCCCGAAAAGGGCGCCGAAAATGAATATCACGAGCGTAAGCACTATCACGATCATGTGGCCGCCCATCATGTTGGCGAATAGACGCACCGTCAACGCCGCAGGCTTGGTGAACACGCCAAACACCTCGATAATCGGCATGATCGGAATCGGGAACTTAAGCCACAGTGGCACATCGGGCCAGAACACTTCTTTCCAATAATGCTTGGTGCCGAAGACGTTGGTGGCGATAAAGGTGAGTATGGCGAGCACAAGCGTGACAGCTATGTTGCCGGTAAGGTTGGCGCCGCCGGGAAACACCACTATCAAACCCATGAGGTTCATCACGAAGATGAAAAAGAACACCGTCAGCAGGAACGGGGCAAACTTTCTCGCCTTATCATTCAGTGTCTCCTTAATCACGCCTACATACACGAAGTCAATGAGAGCCTCAATCGCGCCCTTGAAGCCGCGCGGAGCCTTGAATCCGTTCTTTTTGTAGAATCGCACAAGCGGGAAGAAGAGGAGGCACATCACTATCATGGTGATAAATAGCGCAAGCACGTTTTTGGTAATCGAAAGGTCGAGAGGGCGATCTATCTTGTAATCGCCGGTCAACTGGCCGTCGACGAGCTTAGCGCCGACCGCCTCTACGACCTTACCCTGATGATCCTCGCCCTTCTTGGGGATGAAGAACACGGCATTGCCATCCTGATAGTATTCACCATGCTCCACGCGCGACGAGGAGAAAACGTGCAATCCGTCGCTGCCCCATACTATAATAGGCAGCGGTATCGAATGGTGATGGTCGAAAGGCACTTCCCAGCCGTAGCGGTCGCCAAGGTGCTCGAAAATGATCTCCTTGACGTCTAACTTCTTCCCATCATCCTCCTTGTCGGCCGCGCTGACAGCGGGAGTGGCGGCGAAGATTGTCGCAACGACTATGGCGAATATTTGAAATAGTCTTTTCATTGGATGCTACTGAGGTTGCTTTAAATAATAACTCGTCACTTGACGCAAACCGACACCACATTATTGTCTACATCGACTATACCACCTGCTATGGCCACTTTGTGCTCTTGGCCGTCGACCGTATAGCGGATTTCGCCGGGCGCGAGAGTTGACACGAGCGACGCGTGATGATTGAGCACGGTAAAGCTTCCTTTCTGCCCGGGGAGATTGACCGAGTCAACGGTTCCCTCGAACACTACATCGGATGATGATATGATTTTCAGTGTCACTTTTTGGTAAAGTTATGAGTTATGGGTTATAAGTAAAGTCGCTGTCGCGAAGCGCGCGCTACGAGTCCTAAACTCTGAAGAGCGGCGCGGGGCTACTGTCGTTACACCTCAGCGAGGAGCTTCTTGCCCTTCTCGATAGCCTCGTCAATCGTGCCCACGTTGAGGAACGCCTGCTCGGGATATTCGTCCATTTCGCCTGAAAGAATCATCTTGAAGCCGCGTATTGTCTCGCTCAAAGGCACGAGCACGCCCGGAAGGCCGGTAAACTGCTCCGCAACATGGAAAGGCTGCGAAAGGAAGCGCTGTGCGCGGCGCGCGCGGGCCACGACGAGTTTGTCCTCGTCAGAGAGCTCGTCGACACCGAGAATTGCGATAATATCCTGAAGCTCGTTGTACTTCTGGAGAAGCTGCTTAACCGCCTGGGCTGTATTGTAGTGATCTTCGCCGATGATGTTCGGGTCGAGGATTCGCGATGTTGACTCAAGGGGATCGACGGCGGGGTAGATACCGAGCTCGGCGATTTTACGCGAAAGCACGGTAGTCGCGTCGAGGAATGAGAATGTGGTCGCCGGAGCCGGGTCGGTCAAGTCGTCGGCCGGCACATAAATAGCCTGTACAGAAGTGATCGATCCGTTCTTCGTTGAAGTGATTCTCTCCTGAAGCATACCCATCTCTGAAGCGAGCGTAGGCTGATAGCCCACAGCCGAGGGCATACGGCCGAGAAGCGCCGATACCTCCGAACCTGCCTGAGTGAAACGGAAGATGTTGTCGAT
>CAZJBM010000045.1:0-10476 GCA_964544595.1 uncultured Barnesiella sp. | reverse complement strand
AGCGCAAAGTTAAACAAATTTTCTGATACAGCCAAAAGGTTTTCCTCAGAAATCCTAACTTATTCGACTTATACGATTTATACGACTTATACGATTTATCCCCCTCATAACTACCCCTGCTTTCAAAAAAAATTCAATCCTCGTGAACCATTCCCCCCGCCCGGGCGTTTACATTACAGAAAGCAGGATTACTTTTTTCCATTGCAAGAAATGTGATAATGATTGGTTTATTATTTAACGAGAAGCTACCGTGAGGAAGTTTCTCGTATTTTTGTATGTATGGGCATGTCGATAGCGAAATCGTGGCCCGACGGACACGACCCCGATACCCATGCGCATCAAGCGGACAAGATGGCAATACGCATCGAAGTTCCCAAAGGCAACCGTAACCTTGATGCGTAGGAGATCCTTGCGCTCAGAGGGTGGGTCAGTTACTTTGACTATTACCACCGACGACATGTTTTGAGAACAAATCAAACCGCCGTATGCAGAACGGCATGTGCGGTGGTGTGAGAGGAAAGGAAACGAAAGCAGGTCAGAAAACTTTCGTTCCCCGACCTATTCGATTCAGCCGATTCTCAAGTTGGTAAATCCTTTCTTTTAGCCGTCCGATTTCTTCTGCCTGCTTTATTACTTTGTCGAGCAAGCCCTCGGCGGGCGCCTCTTCGGCGGCGGGCACCGGCGAGTCCACAGGCGCGGGGGGCTGCGGGTCGCTTGTCGGAGCTTGCTCCGGCTCTGAGTCTCGCAGCATATTCCCGACACCATTTAGCAGCCAGTCGGGGGAGAGGTCGGGGTATAGCGTCAACGTTTCGGCGATTTTATCGCTACTCAATGCGCTATTCCGGCCAGCCCCCGCAAAATTGGATGGGGCGGCGTCTATCGCCTTGTAATAATCGGATTTTACTTTGCCCGTTGCTTCGATATAAAATAATATCCTTTCCTTTATATTCATTTTTTTGTTATTAGGATCTTGACAAATCAAAATTTACTGCATCTTTGCGCCCTGTTAATGTAGTATGTTATAGCAAACATTACAAAAAAATGACTAATTGTACAATGGTAATACAAAAATTATCTACTTTTTCTAAAATGGGCACAATGAAACATTTTGAAACAACCAAAGCGGCCGCGGGCTTCATCAAGCACCACAACGAAAAACCCCGCCGTTTTCTATCGCAGATTAAGCGGGGGGATAATTCAAATTAAGTTATGACTGCAGATTAAACAAGCAAGTGTGAAATTAGCTAAAATGTCGGAAGAATTCCTTTTTAGGAGTTGAATAATTCAGTTTCTTACGAGGTCGAGAATTCAGTTTTTTCTGCTTGCAATCGCTCTTGGGGGCTGACTCGCCAGCCCCCGCCGCTCAGGCATCCCCTCGCGAGGAGAGTGATGGGGCGGCTTTTACCAACTGAACTTTCGCACTACGGATTTTAATTTACGAACTTATACGACTTATACGATTTATTCGACTTATACCCCTCATAACTACCCCTACTTTCAAAAAAATTCAATCCTCGTGAACCATTCCCCCAGCCCGGGCGTTTACATTACAGAAAGCAGGATTACTTTTTTCCATTGCAAGAAATGTGATAATGATTGGTTTATTATTTAACGAGAAGCTACCGTGAGGAAGTTTCTCGTATTTTTGTATGTATGGGCATGTCGATAGCGAAATCGTGGCCCGACGGACACGACCCCGATACCCATGCGCATCAAGCGGACAAGATGGCAATACGCATCGAAGTTCCCAAAGGCAACCGTAACCTTGATGCGTAGGAGATCCTTGCGCTCAGAGGGTGGGTCAGTTACTTTGACTATTACCACCGACGACATGTTTTGAGAACAAATCAAACCGCCGTATGCAGAACGGCATGTGCGGTGGTGTGAGAGGAAAGGAAACGAAAGCAGGTCAGAAAACTTTCGTTCCCCGACCTATTCGATTCAGCCGATTCTCAAGTTGGTAAATCCTTTCTTTTAGCCGTCCGATTTCTTCTGCCTGCTTTATTACTTTGTCGAGCAAGCCCTCGGCGGGCGCCTCTTCGGCGGCGGGCACCGGCGAGTCCACAGGCGCGGGGGGCTGCGGGTCGCTTGTCGGAGCTTGCTCCGGCTCTGAGTCTCGCAGCATATTCCCGACACCATTTAGCAGCCAGTCGGGGGAGAGGTCGGGGTATAGCGTCAACGTTTCGGCGATTTTATCGCTACTCAATGCGCTATTCCGGCCAGCCCCCGCAAAATTGGATGGGGCGGCGTCTATCGCCTTGTAATAATCGGATTTTACTTTGCCCGTTGCTTCGATATAAAATAATATCCTTTCCTTTATATTCATTTTTTTGTTATTAGGATCTTGACAAATCAAAATTTACTGCATCTTTGCGCCCTGTTAATGTAGTATGTTATAGCAAACATTACAAAAAAATGACTAATTGTACAATGGTAATACAAAAATTATCTACTTTTTCTAAAATGGGCACAATGAAACATTTTGAAACAACCAAAGCGGCCGCGGGCTTCATCAAGCACCACAACGAAAAACCCCGCCGTTTTCTATCGCAGATTAAGCGGGGGGATAATTCAAATTAAGTTATGACTGCAGATTAAACAAGCAAGTGTGAAATTAGCTAAAATGTCGGAAGAATTCCTTTTTAGGAGTTGAATAATTCAGTTTCTTACGAGGTCGAGAATTCAGTTTTTTCTGCTTGCAATCGCTCTTGGGGGCTGACTCGCCAGCCCCCGCCGCTCAGGCATCCCCTCGCGAGGAGAGTGATGGGGCGGCTTTTACCAACTGAACTTTCGCACTACGGATTTTAATTTACGAACTTATACGACTTATACGATTTATTCGACTTATACCCCTCATAACTACCCCTACTTTCAAAAAAATTCAATCCTCGTGAACCATTCCCCCAGCCCGGGCGTTTACATTACAGAAAGCAGGATTACTTTTTTCCATTGCAAGAAATGTGATAATGATTGGTTTATTATTTAACGAGAAGCTACCGTGAGGAAGTTTCTCGTATTTTTTTTGCGCCGCACCGTCACCACTGCTTGGGGTAGATATAGCGCGCCAGGCCGTAGATGTAGCGTCGGAAGCCGGGACGATACGCCAGCAGCCGGTCAAACCAGCCGGCCCGCGCCCCTACCTTGCGCACCACCAGCCCTACGTAGAACATCGCGAACAACGTGCCGAAGCCTATGATGTTCCATTTCCACGCGCCGAAAAACATATAGCTCGCCCCGACGCCCAACGCGACCAGCGAGGTGTCGACGCATATCTTGGCTTTGGCGAACTCTACATTCGACACCTTCGTGATCGCCACCGGGAAGCCCTCGCCCGGCATAGTGATGCTGCCGCACCTCACCTCGTAGGCTATCCCGACGCCGAGCACCGTGCACCCCGCGACCTGCACCAGCGCCTGCTGCCACAGCCCGTCGGGCACCACCCAGTCGGTCAGCGCCATGTTGACGTCAATCAGCGTGCCGAACACAAAGCCTATCAACAGCTGAAACAGCTGCACAAGCTCAAACCTCCGGCGCAGTATCGCTATCTGGCCCGCGACCAGAACCACGTTCATCACGTAAGTGTATTCGCCTATTGTCCACGCGGGCACTTTACCCTCGGCTCCCGCCGACTCAAACACGTAAGGCAGCACGCTTATGACGCTCGACCCCAACTGTGAGCGCACGCAAAGCGCCACCCCGAGGGTCATGATCCATAATGTAATTAGAAGAAGCGCGTGTTGCCAGCAGAATGCAACGATCTTTTCTTTCATTTACCTTAGTTTTCCGTCCGCGAAGTTACGGAAAATTTCCCGGCCGAAAAAATTTTTTCCTCGACGCCGGCGCGTCGCCCAAAGTCGAAAAACGGGGGTCAAAAACGCGCGTTTTTTGCGCGTTTTTGCGCGCTTTTGACCCGTTTTTTGCGCGTTTTTGCGCGCTTTTTCGCGCGAAATGACGCGTTTTCGCGCCCCTTTTCGCGCAAAATCGCGCCCTCGCCGAGGACCCAAAATGGATGTCGGGGGGGTGAGACGGAGGTGTAGTCTGAGGTGAGACGGAGGTGCGGTTTTGGGTGGTGCCGAGGGGTGGTGTGAGGTGAGGTGGAAAGGTGGTTTTGAAATAAAAAAGAGTCGTTTCACAACGACTCTTTCACTTTAAAACCTTTATCTTAATCTAATACTATGAAAAACACACGTACAAAGGAAGTCATTTATTCTGAACTGTGCAAGTTTTTGTGCTTGGTTTTCATATTTTTTAACATGATAAACGTGAAATAGGATAACTTAACCGATTTAATGACCAAAACTACGAGAGCATGGCGGCCACGCGGTTGAGCGCTGCGATGAATCGGTCGGCTTCCTCGAACGTGTTGTAGACGGCAAACGAGGCCCTGACGGTGCCTTGCACGCCGAGGGCGCGCATCAGCGGCTCGGCGCAGTGGTGGCCGGTGCGCACGGCGACGCCAAGCCTGTCGAGGAGCATCCCGGTGTCGTAATGGTGCTCGTCGCCTATGAGGAAGGAGATGACGGCGGCCTTGCCGGGGGCGGTGCCGAATATGCGCATGCAGGGTATGTCGAGCATGCGCTCGGTGGTGTAGGTCAATAGTTTATGCTCATGGTCGGCGATGGCGTCGTAGCCTACTTGCTCGATGAAGTCGAGGGCCTTGTCGAAGGCGGCTATGCCTACGAAGTCGGGCGTGCCGGCCTCGAACTTAAAGGGGAGGTCGGCGAAGGTGGTGTGCTCGAAAGTGACGTTTTTGATCATTTCGCCGCCACCCTGGTAGGGGGGCATCATCTCAAGCCAGCGTTTTTTGCCGTAGAGCACGCCGACGCCTGTCGGGCCATACATTTTATGGGACGAGAAGGCGTAGAAGTCGCAGTCGAGGTCGGCCACGTCGATAGGCATATGGGGCGCGGCCTGGGCGCCGTCGATGCATACGGGCACTCCCAACGAATGAGCCACGGCGATCATCTCCTTGACGGGGTTGACGGTGCCGAGCACGTTGGAGACGTGGGCTAAGGTGACCATCTTGGTGCGCTCGTTGAAGAGCGAGCGGTAGGCTTCGAGGTCGAGCTCGCCCCGCTCGTTGATAGGCACCACGCGGAATATGAGGCGTTTATGACGCTGGAGCAGCTGCCAGGGGACGATGTTGGCGTGATGCTCCATGACGGTCAAGATGATTTCGTCGCCGTTCTCAAAGAAGTCGCCCATGGAGGAGGCGACGAGGTTGATCGACTCGGTCGTGCCGCGGGTGAAGATGACTTCCTCGACCGACGAGGCGTTGATGAAGCGGCGCACGTGCTCGCGGCTGCGCTCCATCATGTCGGTGGCCTCCTGCGACACGGAGAAGACGCCTCGGTGGACGTTGGCTTTCTTCGTCTCGTACATGTCGCGGATAGCGTCGACGACCCGGCGGGGGGTCTGCGACGTGGCTGTGTTGTCGAGGTAGATGAGGTCTTTTCCGTAGACTTTACGGTCGAGGATCGGGAATTGGACACGTATTTTATCGATATCCATTTGACTGCGGGTATTTTTTTGAGGGATGAAAGGATTGAGGGGGTCGTCACAACCCCCTCAGGATTAATCACTTCTTGAACATCTCTTTGATAGAGCCGATAGAGCTGAGCACTCCCGACGCCTCGTAGGGGATGTAGACTGTCTTGTTGTCTTTGCCTGAAACCATCTGGTTGAGGGTCTCGATGTATTTCATGGCGAGCATATAGGTGGCGGGGTCGGTCTGGGTCGACTGGATAGCTCGGGCAACCTCCTCGATAGCTCGCGCCTCGCCTTCGGCCTGAAGCACCTTGGCGCGGGATTCGCCCTCGGCGCGGAGTATCTCTGACTGCTTCGCGGCCTCGGCCTGGTTGATTTTAGACTGCTTCTCGCCCTCAGAGCGAAGGATTTGCGACTGCTTCTCGCCCTCGGCGTTAAGGATCTCGGCGCGGCGGTTGCGCTCGGCCTGCATCTGCTTCTCCATGGCTACTCGCACGCTCTCGGGGGGCGTGATGTCCTGGAGCTCAACGCGGTTGACTTTCACGCCCCATTTGTTGGTGGCTTCGTCGAGGATGTTCTGAAGGCGGGCGTTGATGGTGTCGCGCGAGGTGAGCGTCTCGTCGAGCTCAAGCTCGCCGATGACGTTGCGGAGCGATGTCTGGGTAAGCTTCTCGATAGCGTTGGGCAGGTTCTCGATTTCGTAGACCGATTTCTTGGGGTCGGTAATCTGGAAGTAAAGGAGGGCGTTGATCTCGGTGGTCACGTTGTCTTTGGTGATCACCTGCTGCGAGGGGAAGTCGTAGACCTGCTCGCGGAGGTCGATCACGGGGGTGGTTTCGAGGCGCACGATCTGGCGACCGTTGGGCAGCGAGGTGGCCTTGCGGGTGAAGATAAGCTTAGGGCGGTCGATGAAGGGCCAGATGATGTTGAGGCCGGCGGGGAGCACGGAGTGGAATTTGCCGAGACGCTCTATCACTCTGGTTTCAGACTGCGGCACGACTTTGATAGCCGCGCTGAGCACCACTATGAGCAGCACTACTATAATGCCGAAAATCACTAATGAGGTTATATCCATAATGTTATAATATTTATGCGGCCGCGGGGCCGCGGGGTTGGGGGTAAGGGTTAATTACTGAGTCAATCGCGGTAAAGGGGCTCGACTTTAATGACGTTGGAGTCGAAGGCGAGCACCTTGACCTGGGTGCCGCGTTCGAGCGGTTGCTCGGCGGAGTGGGTGTAGGCGAGCCAGCTGTCGCCGTCGATCTGCACGCGGCCTTTGTCGTCGGCGAGGTTGGTGACGCGGTGGGTGACTTTGCCTATACGCCCTATGAGAGCGTCCATGTTGGAGCGCGTGTCGACCTTCCCTTTGCTTCGGGCGTAGAGCTTCCTGACAGCAGGGCCGAGAAAGATCAGCGATATGATAGAGGCGACGACGAAGACCGAGGCCTGGATCGCGAGCGAGTCGGTGAAGGGCGCGGCGATGGCGGCGAGGACGCAACCGGCGGCGAGGCAGAGCGCGAGTGCGGTGCCGCTAAGGAGTTCGATGATAAGCAGTCCGGCGGCAGATAAGAGCCAGATGCCCCAAAGTGAAATTCCCATAATGACGGTGGTTTTTTTGAATGATTGTTGAGATTGAGGTTGATGATGTCGGCAGGGGGAGGAGAGGGGTGGAATGTCAGCTTTTTTGCTGAATGAGTTTGTGGCGGTAGGCGTAGAGGAGTTCCATGAGCTCGTCGATCTGACGCTGGAGCTCTCGGCCTTTGTCGGTGTCGCGCACGCGGATGCGTCGCGAATTGAGCTCGATGATCTGAGTGGTGGATATGATGTCGGTGCCGGTGCGGATGGCTTCCTCAGCCGAGTCGAAGGGCTCGTGCTGCACAAGCTCGAATCCGCGGGAATGGTAGACGAGGGTGTATCCGGCGATGCCGGTGGTGCCGTGGTAGGCTTTCGCGAATCCGCCGTCGATGACCATAAGGCGGCCGTCGGCCTTTATGGGGTTCTCTCCTTTGAGGGCCTTAACGGGGACGTGGCCGTTGATTATATGGCGATGAGGGCCTTCGACGCCAAATTCGTCGAGAATACGGTCGCAGATTTCGGCCTCATTGCGCAGGGCGTAGTAGTTGCCTTTCTCTTCGACGTGGGTAGACTTGTCGGCGATGAAATAGCGCTCGAATGTGGCCATTTTGGACTTGTCGAAGAGCGGGGAGTCGGGGCCGCACCATAGATACAGGTAGTAGTCGATAGCCTGCTGGCGCTGGGGGGCGGGGGTGTCGGGGTTGAAGGCCGAGCGCATCAGGAGGCCGAGCTCTTTGAGCAGCTCCTTGCCTTTGAGCTTGCGGCCCGCTACGTCTACTTCCTTGAAAGAGCCGTCGGGGTTCATCGGGATCGACGCGTGGAAGAGGAGGTTGGAGTTGCAGACGTTGAACATGCAGCCTCGCTCAAGGAATACGTTGATATGTCGACGGAGGCGGTCGCTGTTCATGAACGAGTGGCGAAGCTTCTCAACCACGTCGGCCTCGTCGGGGGTAAGGCGGTAAGGGTCGTCGGGGTTGACGGTCGGGAGGTTGGTGTCGAGCAGGGGATATGATTTGCCGTCGATTTCGATTGTGCCTTTGTCGAAGTCGATATGGTGGAGGAGGCGTCGGGAGTCCATGCCCCATTCGGGGTGGGCCTCGATGAGGGCTGCTTCGAGCTTGAACTGGATGACGGCTATGGCTTTGTGCATCTGAGCTATAGCCCGGCGGTTTTTCTCGGTTATGGCCGAGCCGTCGAGCACTTTTGGCTCAAAGAGGGTGCAGGGGTCGTTGGCATAGGTCTCCATGGCGAACATGACGAGCGGCACGAGGTTGATGCCGTAGCCATCCTCGATGGTGGTCATGTTGGCGTATCGGAGGCTGGCGCGGAGGACGTTGGCGATGCAGGCGGGATTGCCGGCGGCGGCTCCCATCCAGAGGGCGTCGTGGTTGCCCCACTGCATGTCGAAGTCGTGGTATTTCATGAGGCGGTCCATGATAATGTGCGCGCCGGGGCCACGGTCGTAAATGTCGCCGAGGATATGGAGCTGGTCGATCGACAGGCGTTGAATCATGCGGCAGAGGGCAATGACGAACTCGGCTGCCTGGCCGGTGGATATTATCGTCTCAATGATACGGCTGTAGTAGGCCTGCTTGTTTTCGCTCGACGGGGCTTCGTGGAGGAGCTCCTCAATGATGTAGGCGAATTCTTTTGGGAGGGCCTTACGCACCTTTGAGCGGGTGTATTTCGACGACACTTCCTGAAGCACTTTGACGAGGCGGTGGAGGGTGGTGAGGTAGAAGTCGTCCATGTCGGTCTCTTCCCTGGCAATGTATTCGAGCTTGCGCTGGGGGTAGTAGATCAGGGAGCAGAGCTGGCGTATCTCCTCGTCGCGGATGGTGTTGGCGAAAAGCTCGTTGACTTTTCGCTTGATGTTGCCCGAGGCGTTGCGAAGGATATGGTCGAAGGCTTCGTTCTCGCCGTGGATGTCGGCGATGAAGTGCTCGGTGCCTTTCGGGAGGTTGAGAATGGCTTCGAGGTTGATTATTTCGGTTGCGGCGGACTGCACGGAGCCGAACGACTGGGAGAGCAGTTCGAGGATGCGGCGATGTGACTCGATGCTTTCGGCAGTAGGGGTCTCGCTGTTTTGGGCCTGAGTTTCGGGTAATAATGTCGATTCTGTCATAATTATTACAAATATAGTAAATTTCGCCCAAATACTATTAATGAATCGGCAAGTTTTTTTTCAAAGCGGTCGGTGATAAGCAGCCATGACCAGAGAACTGGCTCCGCGATTCCATGGTGAGTAAGTTTCGGCAATTGGAATTTATACTAATCTTCGGCTTGCTTTTGCAATCTTTGATTTTACTCATCGGTAATTATGGAACACATAATTCCCTCTTCGCAAAATCAAATCTCGCGAATAGCAATCACGAAGATTAGTATTAATCTAATTGCCGAAACTTGCGTATTCCCAATACATTAAGCGATTGAAGATAGAGGCCCAAAGCCATAATTAGGAAGGGTTTTCCGGACTTTATCGAGGGACAGTTCACGAGATTGATGTTTGAGTTATATCTCGCCTCCACTATTATTTGACTTGCGGAAAATCCCCGCTTCTCAAAATAATTCAAAAGGTAAATAACGAACTGACTGAAATTGCGGCTTATCCATGAAGATGCTACCCTAAATTTTACCGAACTAATGTATAGAAGTTGATACACTTATTCGAAAGGAATAAAATATTCAGTTAAATCCTTGGTATTGCCGTTCATACCTTGCCAAAAATATCTTCCATCTTCTTTGAATACATGAATAGGATAACCATTATTAGCCCATCTTCCCTTATAGTTCTTGCTTTCAAATGAAAGGAGAATGTCTCGCGAAAGGGCCAAAATGCCATCATGCCCAAGCGCATAAAGAATGTAATCAATCTCAGTCCTAATATCATCTTCATTATAACTTGTTTTCCATTGCCCACAAGCGAGAAGCGAAGACTGACGAAAAGCAACTATGCCTTTCGGAGTCTTGATTATTTTTTTACGACCTTGCACCCTTGAGTAGGGATGAAAGTCTTTGGGAAGTAAATTTATAGATTGCTCAAGTGATAGAGCGTTCGCGGTTTTGCTCATAAGGCTTTAAAAATTAATGGTTCACATATCCTCTACATATCCTCTAATGTAAACAGACGTGTTTCTATCTTATACTTGGATAAGACGCAGGCTTTTATGCAGGCTACTTTCTCCATAAACAGCTTGTGATCGTAGTTTCGTTGCTGGCGCTTTACTTCAGCTACCACAGCGGTCTCCCCATCGACTGAAAGGGCCACAATGTCAATCTCATTAGCCTCTTTTCCCTTCTTGCGTTCCCACCATGAGCCAATGTCGGCATACTTATGGCTTTCCATCATCTTCAGCCGGAACCATTTTTCAAGGGCAAGACCTGAGAAAGTCGGGTAATCTGAAGAAACTATAT
>CAZJBM010000044.1:0-11450 GCA_964544595.1 uncultured Barnesiella sp. | reverse complement strand
CTGCTCAATGGCTGACCGCCTCAGCTTTAACAGATTTTATGGGACAGGCTCTTGGGCCACTATCGCATAGAGACGGGAATTTTGGGGCGATATGGCGGCGGGGGCGCAATATCGGGGCGTTTTTCACGTTATCATATAGGCGGCAAAAGGTTTGGCCGCCAATTATTCAATGAAAATGAAGCACACTATATATTTTTCTCTCCTTATGATGGTGATTACCGCTCTCCTCCCTGCCTGCATCGAGGACAGCTTCTCCACGTCGCCATCCGATCAGCCCGTATTCTCCACCGATACGCTCAAGCTCGGGGAGGTGTTTACGGCCCAGGGCACTCCGACCCATCGCTTCGTGGTGCACAATCGCCACGATAAGATGATGAGCATCAGTTCTATAGGATTTCGCGACGACTCCGAAGGGTATTTTCGCCTCAATGTCGACGGAATCTCGGGGCGCGAGTTTACTAACGTTGAAATCCGCGCCAACGACTCTATCTTCGTGTTTGTCGAGACGACACTTCCGGAGAACGGCAGCGACGATCTTATCGACGTGAAGCGGCATATAGATTTCGTGACCAACGGCGTAACCTCTACCGTGGTTGTCACCGCCCAGGGGCAGGACGCCATACGCTACACCGACCTCACTCTGACCGAAAACACTACGCTGACCGGCGGCAAGCCCTATCTCATCAAGGGCCGGCTCACGGTGCCCGAAGGGATTACGCTCACACTCGCCGAAGGGGCGCGACTGCGTATGCACGACAAGGCCGAGATAGTAGTCGACGGCACTCTCCGCGCCGAGGGCACGGCTGACAAGCCGGTGCAGATCACCGGCGACCGCGACGGATTCGTGGCCGCGCAGATCCCCTACGAGCTGATGTCGGGCCAGTGGGGGGGCATATACTTCGCCCCTACCTCGCGCGACAACGTCATTAACTTCGCTTCGATCCGCAACAGCTCCTACGGCCTCTATCTCGACTCGATCGCGTCGGGCGCATCGCCGGCGTTGACGATGGTCAACTCGCAGGTGCGAAACACCACCTCGCGCGTCGTCACCGCATATCATTCCGATGTTAAACTCCTCGGCTGCGAGCTGACCGAGGCTTCCGACGGCATATTGCTGCTCATCGGCGGCAAGCATATCATAAACCATTGCACCATAGCCAACTACTATCTCTTTACCGCTCTCGGCGCACCCTCAATCGAGTTCTCGCATATCGACGCCGAGACCGACGACAATTCAGGCTTGCCCTACTGCTCGGCCGATTTCACCAACTCGATCATATACGGCAACGGCACTCTCCTGAGCCATGGCGACCTGACGGGGATGAATGTGTACTTCCGCCGCTGTCTCATAGGAGTCCATGGCACCGACGACGATAACTTTATCGACGTGATATGGGATGAGGACCCGCTCTTCTACACCGCTCGCCTCGAATATATCTTCGACTACAGGCTGAAGCCTGAGTCGCCTGCTATCGGCGCCGCCTTTGACGCCTACGACGTCTACGGCCTCGCGACCGACCGCTACGGCATGGCGTTGGCTTCGCCTTCCGACCTCGGCGCGCTCAGGTTTGTGGCTCCGACCGAATAATCATCTACCGGAATGAAACGATTAGTATATATAATAATGTGTTGCCTGGCGGCTGTCACAGCCGCCAGCGCCCAGCGCTTCAACGATAAGGTGCTCAACCGCCCCTACGCCGATATGCGCCCCTGGCATCTCGGATTCTCGATCGGATTCCACACCCAGGACCTCAACTTCACCCACAACGGATTCGTCACCGAGCAGGGTGAGCAATGGTTTATGGAGCAGCCCTCGTTTCAGCCCGGCTTCTCGGTCAACGGTCTCGTCGACTTCAGGCTCAGCACATATTTCAACGTGCGCTTCTCGCCCGGCCTTTACTACGGCAGCCGCGACCTGCAGTTTCGCGAGCAAAATTCCGAGACCATATTAAAGCAAAGCCTGAAGTCGACCTATCTGGTGTTTCCGGTCGACCTTAAATACTCGGCTATGCGCCTCCACAATGCCCGTCCATATCTTACCGTCGGCGTGATGCCGACGGTCAACCTTACCCGCAAAGCCAATGAGTATCTGAGGCTTAAGGGGGGCGACGTGTATCTTACCGCCGGATTTGGCTGCGACTTTTATCTCCCGTTCTTCAAATTCATTCCCGAAGTGAAATTCTGCTTCGGCCTGAGCGACGTCATCGACCATAAGCGCCCTGACCTTGTCGACGACCCCGACGGCCAGAAATTCACCCATTCGATTAAGAAGGCGACATCGCAGATGGTAGTGTTCACGTTCTATTTTGAGTGATGTAGCGGCGCGGGCGCAATAATAGCGGCCCGACTTCGTTATATATTAAGGATTATACCTTAGAATATATAAATGAAACGTCTGCTCTCAATATTTATCGCGCTCATCGCCGTGGCGACGGCTTCGGCCCAAAGCGACGCGATGTTCTCGCAGTATTTCCAGGTGCGCAACTACTACAACCCCGCCGCCATAGGCACATCAGACCTGCTCAACATACGCTTGGGCGGCCGCCTGCAGTGGGTAGGTGTCGACAACGCCCCTCAGACCTTTGTCGCCGCCGCCGAGATGCCGTTTAAATTCATCGGTAAGCGTTTTGGGGCGGGCCTGTTGATGCAGCAGGAGAGCCTTGGCCTCTACAAAAACCTTACCATCGGCGCTCAGATAGGCTACAAGCTCAAACTCCTCAAGGGGGAGCTGACGATCGGTCTGCAGCCCGGATTCATCAACCAGACGTTCAAGGGGAGCGACGTGTTTATCCCCGATGAAGACGACTACCACAACTCGTCGGACAACGCTATACCGCAGCGCGACCTCCAGGGCAACGCCTTCGACATAGGCGCCGGAGTGTTCTTCACCCGCGCCAACTGGTGGGTAGGCCTGTCGGGAACTCACCTGACCAAGCCCACAATCTCACTGAAATCGGACACGGGCGACACCTCGGAAGTGGCCGACAGCTACGAATTCAACGTTGGGCGGGCCGCATATTTTATGGCCGGATGCAATATTCCGATAAAAAATACGTTATTTGAAGTGATGCCGTCGCTGATGGTGATGAGCGATTTCACTTTCTATACCGGAGAAGTCACGGCGCGGTTGCGCTACAACAAGTTTCTGACAGCCGGTTTGGGCTATCGCTACCAAGACGCCGTCACGTTTGTGCTCGGCGCCGAAATCAAAGGTTTCACAATAGGTTACTCTTACGATTACCCGATTTCGGCCATAGCAAAGGCGAGCTCCGGAAGCCACGAGATATTTTTGGGATATTCCCTGAAGCTCGACTTCTCGGAGAAAAACAAAAACCGCCACCGCAGCATCCGCATCATGTGATTACTTTCTACTCCAGTTACAACTTATCATCAAGCTAAAAGCTCCAAGCACCAAATATGAAAAAAACAACCCTTTATCTCCTCTCTCTTGCAGTCGCCGCTACCATCGTGACTGCTTGCGCTTCAGGTTCATCCAGCTCAATGGGCGGTGAAGTTACCGGCGTCGGCGGTTCGTCATGGACCGAGCCTACACCTTACGGTATGGTGCTCGTCAGCCGCGGCTCAATGGAAGTGGGCCTTCAGGAGCCCGACTCCACCTGGAATCTCCCCGCCTCGGCCCGCGGCATCTCAGTCGACGGCTTCTGGATGGACGAGACCGAAATCACCAACTCCAAATATAAGCAATTCGTCTTCTGGGTACGCGACTCTATCATCCGCGAGCGTCTTGCCGATCCTGCCTACGGCGGTAACGAGGCTTACAAAATCGAGGAAGACAAAGACGGCAACCCCGTGACCCCGCATCTCGACTGGAGCAAACCTATACCATGGCGCAACCCCAACGAGGATGAGCAGCGAGCTATCGAGAGCGTCTACCGCACCAACCCCATCACCGGCAAGCGCGAGCTCGACCCCGACCAGCTCAACTATCGCTACGAGATCTACAATCATACCGAGGCCGCAAAGCGTAAGAATCGCCTCGATCCCCGCAAGCGAGTGTATAACACCGATATGCCTACTCCTACCGATGTTCCCGTAATATCGAAGGACACCGCATATATCGACGACGAGGGGCAGATACGCCGCCAGACCATCACCCGCGGCCTGACAGGCGAATACGACTTCCTCAACACTTATATAGTCAACGTCTATCCCGACACCACGGCCTGGATCAACGACTTCGACAACGCCTACAATGAGCCTTACGTGAGACTCTACTTCTCTCACGGCGGCTACAACGACTACCCGGTAGTAGGAGTAAGCTGGGAGCAGGCCAATGCCTTCTGCAACTGGCGCACCGACTTCCTCCGCCGCTCGCTCGGGCGCGAAGGGGTCTACGTGGAGCCTTACCGCCTCCCGACCGAGGCCGAATGGGAATACGCTGCCCGCGCCGGTGTCAACACTAATAAATACCCCTGGGAGGGCGACCTGCCCCTCAGCGAGGATCAAGGATGCTTCTACGCCAACTTCAAGCCGGCCGAGGGCAACTACGTGCGCGACGGCCAGCTGATCACTTCGAGGGTAGGCACATATTCGCCCAACGATTTCGGCCTCTATGACATGGCGGGCAACGTCAGCGAATGGACCTCCACAGCCTATACCGAGAGCGTAAGCAATCTTACGAACGACCTCAACCCCGAGTATCGCTACGACGCGGCTCTTGAGGACCCCTACAAGATGAAGCGCAAGATAGTGCGCGGCGGTTCGTGGAAAGACATCGCCCACAATATCCGCTCCGACATACGCATGTGGGAGTATCAGAACGAGCAGCGCTCGTATATCGGATTCCGCTGCGTGCGCTCGCAGATCGGCTTCGCCAAAGGCAATAAGCTGAAAAACAAGTAGTGTTCACACCAATCACGTCAATATAAAGGCTTAACTCTAACATAACCCCCTCCGCAATGGGAAAAGTAAAAAGATATAAAAACCGCATCACGCGATTCCTGACCAGCGACTCCGGCCAGCGTTTCTTCAATTTCGCGTACTCAATCGGCGCTGCGATCGTTATCTGGGGCGCATTGTTCAAAATTCTGCACCTCCCCGGCGGCAACTTCCTCCTTTCGCTCGGTATGGGCACCGAGGTGCTGATGTTTATCCTGTCGGCCTTCGACCGTCCGCCCCGCGAATACCATTGGGAGGACGTCTACCCGCAGTTTGATCCCGATTACCACAAGCACAATGAGGAGCACGAGGGCGAAGAGGCCGAGACTCCCGATAACGCCGACGATGCCGCCGACGCCACTGCCGACAATAAAGGCGCGGCCGCGGGAGGCACCATAATAATCGGCGGGGGCGCCCCCGGAGCAGTTGTAGCCGGAGCCCCGGTTGCGGCAGGCGCGGTGCCCGCGGCCCAAGGAGCCGGAGCCACCGCGGTGGTAGGGGAGATGGCCAGCGCCTCAGGCCAGTATCTGGAGCAGATCTCGGGCCTGACCTCGGAAATCGAGCGACTGCGCGACGTCACCGCCTCGCTCAACCAGGTTTCGCAGATACTTCTCGAATCATACAAGGCCATAACCGAGAACTCGGAGAATATCACCCGCAGCTCTACGGGCTACGTGGAGCAGATGCAGGATCTCAACCATAATATCCATGGCCTGAACACTATCTATGAGATACAGCTCAAGAGCGTGTCGAGCCAGCTCGACTCGATCGACCGAGTGAACCGCGGCATCAAGGATATACGCGACATGTATGAGAAGAGCGCGCAGCAGAGCCAGCGCTATGTAGAGGAGACCGAGAAGATGGCCCGCTACATGAAGCAGCTCAACTCTGTCTACGAGAAGATGATCACGGCGATGACCGTCAACATGTATCGCCCCGGCATGCCGATGCCCGGCACCCCCGACGACTTAAATTCGTAATTAAGAAACAACTTCAATAAATGGGAACCTCCAACACTCGACTTTCGCCCCGCCAGAAGATGATAAACCTCATGTATATCGTCCTCATGGCCATGCTCGCGCTGAATGTCTCAAGCGACGTTCTCGACGGCTTCACTCAGGTAAAGGACGGACTCTCTAACACCAACGAGGATATCGAGCAGCGAAATGCCTCAATCATGAGGGCTTTGGAGGCGTTCAGTATTCAAAACCCCGAGAAAGGCACCCCCTGGTTTCAGAAAGCACTCGAAGTAAGGAAGCAGACCGGCGACCTCTACGCGATGATCGACTCGCTCAAGTCGCTGATCGTCATCGAGGCTGACGGCTACGGAGCCAACCCCGACAGCATGGTCAACCGCGAGAATCTCGAAGCTGCCTCGGCCATCATGCTCGACCCGGTGACTCTCCGCGGCGGCAACCTGCGCCAGAGCATCGACACCTACCGCGACTACGTCACCTCGCTTATCGGCGACTCGCTTAAGCGACAGAGTATCGCCCGCTCGCTCGCCACCGACCCGGTGCAACGCCCCGGTCAGCTCGGCAAGCAGCTTTGGGAAGAATATAAATTCGACAATCAGCCCGCCATCGCGGCCGTCACATTGCTCACCAAGCTGCAAAATGACATTAAGTTTGCCGAAGGCGAGGCTCTTCAGAATCTCTTCGCGAGCGTCGATGCCGGCGATGTCAGGGTCAACGAGCTCAACGCCTTCGTAATTCCCGACTCGCGCTACGTAATGCGCGGCGGCAAATACCGCGCGCAGATCGTGCTCGCGGCGATCGACACCACTCAGCGACCGACCGTGTTTATCAACGGCAACCGCCTCGCCAACGACCGCGGCCTCTATGAGGTTGGCACCGGCTCTACCGGCGACTTCACCTATAAGGGTTATCTCCAGGTGCCTCACGGCGACGGCACTTTCTCGGAATACAACTTCTCGTCGTCGTACACCGTCATGGAGCCTTCGGCCACGGTGTCGGCCACGATGATGAATGTGCTATACGCCGGCATCGACAACCCGATCGCCATCTCAGTGCCCGGCGTCGACAATTCGGGCGTCAGCGCATCTATGTCAAACGGCACACTTACCCGCTCGGGATCGGGCTGGGTGGCCCGCCCCGCCAAAATCGGCGAGGAAGCCACTATCACGGTCACGGCTACTGTCGACGGCCAGTCGCTCAACGTAGGGTCAACGACTTTCCGCGTGCGTAAGCTGCCCGATCCTACCCCCTTCATACGCTACACCGACTCGCAGGGCGCGTCGGCCAGCTACATGGGCGGAGGCCGCGGCCTGCCTAAGGGCGCGATAGTGCAGTCATCGGGCCTCGGAGCCGCGATCGACGACGGTATTCTCAACATTCCCTTCAAGGTGATAGGGTTTGAGACGATATTCTTCGACTCCATGGGCAACGCGATGCCTGAGAAATCGGACGGAGCCGCGTTCAGCGAGCGCCAACGCCAGCGCATCAAGAGCCTCAAACCGCGCTCGCGCTTCTTCATCACCCGCGTCCAGGCCACAGGCCCCGACGGTATCACCCGCGAGCTTTCGCCTATCGAAGTGCTCGTGCAGTAAATCAGTCAGAATCGATTTGGTTCAGGCATATAATACGATACTTACTTATCAAATACTCTATCATAGATGAATCTTATTTGTAAACATATAATCATCGCCGCGTCGGCATTGCTGATGGCGATTCCCGCCGCTTTCGCTCAGGACAACTCATCAGCGAGCTCGACCGTTCGCCGCGGAGGAGCCGCGGGGGGGCCGCGTCAACGCGGCCAGAACGCGCAGGCGCAGCCCGGTGTCACCCAGCGTATGCAGTCGTTCTATGAGGAGACCACACCCTCCGACGCCGATATGCAGTGGATGCGCGTGATTTACCGCCAGATCAACGTAAAGGAGCCAAAGAACGCGGCTCTCTACTTCCCGGAGGATAATGTCGACGGGCAGGAAAACCTGTTCAGAATCATTATGCGCCTGGTGGCCGACGGCAGTATTCCCGTCTACGAGTATCTTGACGGACGCGAGATTTTCACCGACCAGTATCGCCTGAACGTGAAGGATATGCTCGACCGCTTCTACATACCCTTCACCGAAGCGAAAGGCTCCACGGAGAAGAATCCGAAATATGTCATCGACGAGACCGATGTGCCTACCACCGAGATTCTATCATACTACGCGATAGAGCGATGGGAATTTGACTCGCGCACCAATAAGGTGAAAACGCGTATCGAGGCGCTCTGCCCGGTGCTCCACCGCGCAGGCGACTGGGGGGGAGAGGAGATGAAATATCCGATGTTTTGGGTAAAATTGTCTGACCTCCGGCCGTCGCTCGCGAGCCAATACATCTTTATCGACGACGACAACAACCTCGCGAAATACACTTACGACGACTTCTTCGCCATGAATATGTATGACGGCGAGATCTATAAGACCCGCAACCTGATGAATAAGTCGATGGCTCAGCTCTATCCCGACCCCGAGGAGATGAAGCACGCTCAGGACAGCATACAGAAGCGTCTCGAAACATTCGACGACAATATCTGGGTACCCTCGCGCGAAGAGCTGCTCGCCCGCCGCGACGCGAAGACAAAGACATCGGCCAAATCAAGCGACTCGGCCGACGACGACTCGGCCGAAGTGGCAATCCCCTCGCGCGACGACGAGGAGAAGCCCGCTTCAACCCGCGCTTCCCGCGCCAAAAAGAAGAAAACCAGCGTCAAGAAGCCTAAACAGCCTAAGGCGTCCAATTCAAGCTCTAACGCCGTGCGCTCTGTGCGCCGCCGCAAATAGTATCCAATATACTGAAGAAAACCTACGATGAAGCCCTCGCCACTGCGGCGGGGGCTTCATTGCTTATATAATTGTCAACAAGCTGTAACATACGGGGCGCTTGGGTATTTTCGCGAGATAAGGGAAGCAACGGGCGCAATAGCCTGAGAATTAGAGGGCGAAATGAGGCGATTGAGAAATTATCATACTTTTTTTAAAAAGGGTTAAAACTTTTTTTGTTGAGGGATTGTTATAAAAATGACATCGGGAAACAAAGTTCCTCGACTGCCAAAGTAAAAAATAATTTATAAACATCTTAATACATACTACTATGTCTACAGCACCCTTGAAAGGTATCAAAGTCGTTGACTTTACAGAAGTACAATCAGGTCCTTCATGTACACAAATGCTCGCTTGGCTCGGCGCCGACGTGATTAAAATCGAGCGTCCCGGCGTAGGCGACGCAACTCGTAAAGAACTTCAGTTCAATCCCGATCTCCCGAGCTACTATTATCTGCAGCTCAACTCTGATAAAAAATCTCTTACACTCGACGCAAAGACTCCCGACGGTAAGGAAATTCTTACCAAACTGATCAAGGAGGCTGATATGTTTATCGAAAACCTTCACCCGGGTGCTATGGACAAGCTCGGCTTTAGCTGGGAGGTAGTTCACCAACTCAATCCTAAATGTATCTACGGCACAATCAAGGGTTTCCCCTTGTCTTCAAAATATAAAGATCTTAAGGCATACGAGCCTGTGGCTCAGGTGACAGCCGGCGCTGCAACCACTACCGGCTGGTATGAAGGCGATTACAACATCCCTACTCAGAGCGGTGCGGCTCTCGGTGACTCTAACACCGGTATGCACCTTCTTATCGGTCTGTTGGCAGCCCTTCAGCTCCGTAACCAGACCGGCGAAGGCACCTTCGTCTATCAGTCAATGCACAATGCTTGTCTTAACCTCTGCCGTATCAAGACACGTGACCAGCTTACCCTCGATAAGATCGGTTATCTTACCCAGTTCCCGCAGTATCCTAACGGTAAATTCGGCGATTGCGTGCCTCGTTCAGGCAATATCGAAGGTGGCGGCGTGCTCGGCTGGACTTACAAATGTAAGAGCGCAGGCCAGTACGACTCAGAAATCGACGCCAACAACTACGTTTATATCATCATACAACGCGGTGAGAAGGAGTTTGAGCTCTTCTGTCAGGCAACCGGATTCACCGATTGGCTTACCAACCCCGATTTCGCTACGGCCGATGCCCGCGACCGCAACAAGCAGGCTATCTATAAGAGAATCGGCGAATGGACAGCCGACAAGACCAAATTTGAGGTTACAGAGATTCTCGGTAAGGCAGGCGTGCCTGTAGGCCCCGTGCTTTCAACCAAGGAAATCATGACCGACGAAACGCTTTACGACGGCAACACCCTCGTTAAGATCGATCAGGGTGGCGAAATCGGCGAATTCGTTACCGTAGGTTGCCCGTTCACAATCTCAGGTTATCAGCCTGTCTACGGCCCCGCCCCCGAACTCGGCGGCAACACTGCCGAAGTGCTTACTTCGCTTGGCTACACCGCCGAGCAGCAGGCCGAATTCGCTAAGAACGGTACTACCGAGCCCCTTCCCAAACCTGCCGCAACTTCTGCAACCGCAACAAAGTAGTCTCACAGAAGTAGACAGTTCATTTCAACTATAATTTATCTAAACAACTAATATACTAAGCCTGCGGATTTTCACGGATTTCAAAAGTAAACAACTGATTGAACAATCAATGAAGAGTTCGTGAAAGCCCGCGGGCTTCGTTATAAAAAAACAATATATCTATGGCAACAACTACTGCTACTTCAGCTCCGGCAACCACCGCTACCGAAGCTCCCAAATATCCCGAACAGGTGACCGGTATGTATATCCTCGCTGAGGCCCTCCGCCGCATCGGTATCACCGATGTCTACGGCCTGGTAGGTATCCCTGTCACTGAGGCCGCTTTCGCCATGCAGAAGCTCGGCATCAACTATTACGGCTTCCGCTTCGAGCAGCAGGCCGGTATGGCAGCCGCTACTCACGGCTATCTCACCAAGACTCCTGGCGTGCTCCTCACCGTATCCTCGTTAGGCTTCCTCAACGGCCTAACCGCCACCACCAACGCCACCGTCAACTGTTATCCTATGATACAGATTTCAGGCGCATCGGATCCTACCATGGTCGACATGGATATGGGCACCTACGAGCAGCTTGACCAGTTCAACACTGCCAAACCCCTTGTGAAGGCGGCGTTCCGCTGCTCTCACGCAAAGGATATTCCTCAGGCAGTTGCCCGCGCTTACCGCGCCGCTGTCAGTGGCCGTCCCGGCGGCGTGTATATCGACATGACCACCCCCGCCCTGGCCGAGATCATGGACGCGTCGGAAGCAGAGAAACTATTCTATACCCCCGTTGACCCCGTTACGGCTTATGCACCTAACCAGGCGTCGGTCGACCGCGCCGTTGAGCTCATCGCTTCAGCCAAGCGTCCCGCCGTGCTTCTTGGCAAAGGCGCCGCTTACGCTCAGGTCGACGATAAGATCAAGACTCTCATCGAGACCTACAAGATACCTTATCTGGCAATGTCAATGGCAAAGGGTCTTATGCCCGACGCAGGCGAATACTCAGCCCTCTCTTGCCGCTCTGATATTATGGAGAAGGCCGACGTGGTAATCGTCATGGGAGCCCGCATCAACTGGATGCTCTCCTTCGGCCGCGGCAAGTGGAACCCCGACGTCAAGTTCGTGCAGCTCGACGTGC
>CAZJBM010000043.1:0-13002 GCA_964544595.1 uncultured Barnesiella sp. | reverse complement strand
TTGGGGTGCTCCCAGAAGTCGGGCACGTGGGTGCGGAGTTCTTCCTCCTCTACTTCGATACGCTTCGTATCGATGTCAAAGATACCTCCTCAACGCGAGCTTGCGTTCTATCGTCTCTTTTAATTGTTCTTGGGTAATCATATCGTATTTTGTTGTTAAGGTCGTTAATGACTTTGAGTTGGATGTTTATGCTTTGCGGCGGCGGGTGGTTTTCTTTGGAGCGGCGTCCTGCGCGGCGATTATCTCGCGGCATTGGTCGAGGGTCAGCTCCTTGGGGTCGTCAACGGTCTTGGGTATCTTGTAGTTGCTCTTCTTGTAGGCGATATACACGCCGTAGCGGCCGTTGAGTATCTGCAGGTCGGGCTCGTCGTCGAATGTCTTGACCACGCGCTGGCGCTCCTGCTCCCGCTTGGCGTTGATAAGCTCTATCGCCTCGTCGAGAGTGATGGCCGCCGGGGCGATGTCCTTGGGTATCGACGTGAATTTGTTGTCGTGCTTCACGTAGGGGCCGAAGCGCCCTATGGCCACTGTGACGTCCTTCCCTTCGTATTCTCCCACCGTGCGGGGGAATTCAAAGAGCTTTAGGGCCTCGTCGAGGGTGATGGTCGCCATCGACTGCCCTTTGAGGAGCGACGCGAATTGAGGCTTCTCTGTCTCGCTCCCTTCGCCTATCTGCACCAGCGGGCCGAAGCGGCCGATCTTCACCGACACAGGCTTGCCCGTAGCGGGGTCCACGCCGAGCTGACGCTCGCCCACCTTATGCTCCAGGCGCATCGAGAGCGTGTCTTCGACCGCGGGGTGGAAGTCGTGGTAGAAGTCGCCTACCTCCTTGTTCCATAGCAGGTTGCCCTCAGCTATTTCGTCAAATTTCTGCTCGATGTTGGCGGTGAAGTTATAGTCGAGTATCGTGGGGAAATAGTCGGTGAGGAAGTCATTGACCACCATGCCTATATCCGTCGGGACGAGTTTTCCTTTCTCGCTGCCGGTCACCTCAGAGTTGACCGTTTCGGTGATTTTGCCGTCGGCGAGGCGGAGCGACACGAGGTCGCGGCGCACCCCTTCGCGGTCGGCGCGCTCCACGTATTCGCGTTGCTGTATGGTTGAGATTGTCGGCGCATAGGTCGACGGGCGCCCTATGCCGAGTTCCTCCATTTTCTTCACGAGCGAGGCTTCGTTGTAGCGCGCGGGCTGCTGGGTGTAGCGTTGCTGCGCGAGCATGTCGACGAGGGTCATCTTGTCCCCCTTGTTGAGCTTGGGCAGCAGCCCCTGGGCGGCTTCATCCTCGTTGTCGTCGTGCCCTTCGAGGTAGATTTTCAGGAAGCCGTCAAATTTTATCACTTCGCCTGAGGCGATGAACCGCGCGGGCTTGTCGGTGGTCGACGCTTGGCCCGTCGCCTCGATGTCGATAGTGGTTTTCTCGATCACGGCGTCGGCCATCTGCGATGCTATCGTGCGGCGGCGTATCAGAGTGTAGAGGCGTTTCTCCTGCTGGGTGCCCTCTATGGTCTCGCGCGCCGCGTCGGTGGGGCGTATCGCTTCGTGAGCCTCCTGCGCGCCCTTCGATTTGGTATGGTAGCGGCGGGCGTGGTGATATTCAGGGCCGAGCATATTGTTGATCACGTCGGCGATCACGTCGACGGCCATCTCCGAGAGATTGAGCGAGTCGGTACGCATATAGGTGATGTAGCCCGCCTCATAGAGCCGCTGGGCCACCATCATCGTCTGCGACACGGTGAAGCCGAGCTTGCGCGCGGCCTCCTGCTGCAGGGTGGAGGTGGTGAACGGCGGTGCCGGCGACTTTTTCACCGGCTTGACTGTTATGTCGGCCACGGTGAAGTCGGCCGAGGCCGATTTCAGCAGCATCTCCTCGGCCTGCGGGCGCGAGGGGAGGCGGTGCGACAGCTCGGTATGCAGCTGATGCCCCTTGGGGTCGGTGAAGTCGGCGGTGAGGCGGAAGTATTCCTCCGAGCGGAAGTTCTTTATCTCTTTCTCGCGGTCGACGATGAGCCTTACGGCCACCGACTGCACGCGCCCGGCCGACAGCGCCGGCTTGATTTTCTTCCACAGCACCGGCGACAGCTCGAAGCCCACGATGCGGTCGATCACTCGGCGGGCCTGCTGGGCGTCGACAAGGTTGATGTCGATGTCGCGGGGATGCTCTATGGCGTTGAGAATGGCGTTTTTGGTGATTTCGTGAAACACGATTCGCTTCGTGTTCTCAGGCTTAAGATTGAGCGTCTCGAAGAGATGCCATGCGATTGCCTCCCCCTCGCGGTCCTCATCCGATGCGAGCCATACGGTCTCGGCCTGCGCCGCAGCCTTCTTCAGCTCGTTGACAAGCTCCGTCTTGTCCGACGGTATCTCATATATAGGGGAGAAATTGTTATCGAGGTCGATGCTGAAATTTTTCTTCTTCAGGTCGCGGATATGGCCGTAGCTCGACATTACTTTGTAGTCTTTGCCAAGAAATTTTTCGATGGTCTTGGCTTTTGCGGGTGATTCGACGATAACAAGGTTTTTCATCTTAAAGTAGTATAAGCGAGAGGCTTAAGCCTTCTTCATGTTATAGGTGTAACAGCGCAGTGACGCTTCCGGATGCCGCGCATCCGTTTTTCAAGGCGCAAAGGTAAGAAAAATTTTCGGCTTTAGCCCAAATTCTTTATTATTAATGTGGAGCGGCGCGTCAGGGATTGAGCATATCGGGGTTGTAGAAGTTGAGCACGTCGCGGGCCATCTCAAGCGCCGCGGCCGCCTCGCTCGCGGGGTTGATTTCGAGCGCGTGCTCATAGTCGGTGATCGCCGCCCCGTAGTTCTGCATCTTCCAGTAGGCTCTGCCGCGGGCGTAGTAAGCCTCGTCGTCGGCGGGGTGGTCGGCGAGGTGCCGGTCGAGTGATTTGATGGCCTCTTCCGTGTTATTTTGGTCTATCAGGCGTTGAATATTTGGTAAAGATTCCATGATTTATTAATTTTGAAGTCTAATTTACGAAATAATCCTAATATTATGGCAAGATTTCTGTTATTTATAACACTCTTCGTGTCGCTTTCGGTTTTCGGACAGGCCGACCCTACCGCCACTCTCTACAGCTTTGACGAGTGCCTCGGGAGCGCGCGCCCTTACCCGGTGCCTGCCCGCGACGAAGCCTATCCCGCCGATTTAAAGCCCGTTATGATAAATCATGTCGGTCGCCACGGTGCCCGATTCCCCTCCTCGCCCCGCTATGCAGCCGAGCTCCGTCAGGCGCTTCTTCGCGCCGACTCGGCCGCGACCATCACTCCCCGCGGCAAGCAGCTCCTCCGGCTCGTCGACTACGTCATCGACCGCTGCCACAACTACTGGGGGGCGCTCGACTCCCTCGGCATGGCCGAGCAGCGCGGTATCGCGTCGAGAATGTTTCTGAGCTATCCGCAGCTGTTTATCGACAGGAAAGTCACGGCTATCTCCTCTTATTCGCCCCGCTGCGTGATGAGCATGTATGAGTTCACTCATCAGCTCGACCGTCTCGACAACAAAGTGGAGATCTATACCTCCGCCGGTCGCCAGAATACACCCCTGATGAGATTTTTCGACAGCAGTCTCGATTACGCCGACTACGTCTCCGGCAAAGTGTGGGAAACCCCTTATCAGGATGTGGCCAACATTAAGATTACAGCCGCTCCGCTTAAGCGTATCCTCGGCGATTTGCCCCTGAGCCGCAAGGAGATAGAGACCGTCGCCATGGCCGAATACTCCTTCCTCGCCGGGCTGCCGGCGATGAGCGTCGCGGTCGACATCTCGCAGTATCTTACCCTCGGGGAGTTTAACGCCCTCTGGAGCATGCACAATCTGCGACAGTATCTGCTCCGCTCGGCGACCACGCTCTCGGCCGTTCCGGCCGACATCGCCTCGCCGCTGCTCCTCGACCTTATCAATACCACCGATAACTTCGTCAACGGCAGCGACGCCACTACCGTTCATCTCCGTTTTGGCCACGCCGAGACCCTTATGCCGCTATTCTCCATGCTCCATATCGACGGCGCATACTACCTGACCAACTATTTCGACACCGTCGGGCAGCATTGGCGCGACTTCTCGTTCGTCCCAATGGCCGCCAATCTGCAGATGATACTGTTTAAGGATGCGAAAGGGGAGTTCGTCGTGCGCTTCGACCTCAACGAGGTGCCTATCAAGCTGATACCTAACGACGACCGCGTCTATCTCCCCTGGTCCGACGCCCGCGCCTACATGGTCCGCACCCTCCCCCTGATCGATCAACCCTAACGAAAGATTGACCAGGCGCCGAGTCCCTCCTCTATATAATTTATTGAATATCAAGAGGATGCTCCATCGAGCATCCTCTTGATATTCATCCACCTTGATTTTTACTTTCTTACTGGGTGACGGCTTCAGCCGTCGGTAACCTCCCCGCCCCGTCATTCGTCGGCGAGACACGCGTCGAGGGCCGCGGTTATGGCCTTGCGGTCGAGGTTGCGCCCTATGATGACAAGTTTCTCCATGCGGTCGCCATATTTCTCGTCCCAGTCGCGCATGATGCCCGGATCGGTGAGCAGCATTTGCTCCAGTTCGTCCTTCGGAGCCTCGGCATACCAGAGACCCGCCTCGGTGAGCTTTTTCTGCTTTCCTGCTGTCTCGAAGAGATACGACATTCTGGGGTTTTCCTTGAAATAACATACTCCCTTGCAGCGTATTATCTCCTTTGGCCATTTCGACCCGGCATACCAGTCAAATTTGTTTAGGTCAAATGGCCGGCGGTTGAAATACACGAATGTGCCTATGCCGTATTCCTCAGCCTCCCCCTCGCCGTGGTGGTGATGATGGTGGTGGCCGCAGGAGCATTCATGGCAGTGGCAGTCTTCGCCATGGTCATGTTCGTGATGGTGTTCATGTTCATGGTGATGCTCATGTTCATGCTCATGTTCATGCTCGAAATGGTCGGCGGGCTTTTCAAGCTCCCTTATCCATGTGGCCGACGTGGCAACCCGCTCGAAGTCAAATGTGTGGGTGTTGATCAGCAGCGAGAGGTCGACATCGGCGTAGTCGCACTCGATGATCCTCGCCTTGGGCTGCAACGCGCGTATCACGCGCCGTATGTGCTGAAGCTCGTCGACGCTCACCTCCGAGGCTTTGTTCAAAAGGATTATGTCGCAGAACTCGATCTGCTCGATGATAAGGTTCTCGATATCCTCCTCGTCGACGTTCTCGCGGTCAAGGTTGGCTCCGCAGCCAAATTCGTCGCGTAGCCGCAGCGCGTCTACCACCGTGCAGATGCAGTCAAGCTCAGGCTGCGTCTTCCGCTCTGCGTCCATTGTCGGCATCATGCATATTGTCTGCGCTATCGGCGCGGGCTCGCAGATGCCGCTCGCTTCTATCACCAGGTAGTCGAAGCGGTCCATGGCGATGATTTCGTCGATCTGCGCGATCAGGTCGGTTTTCAGCGTGCAGCAGATGCAGCCGTTCTGGAGCGCTACGAGGCTGTCGTCCTTAGTGTCTACGATGCCCCCTTTCTGTATGAGGTCGGCGTCGATGTTCACTTCGCCTATGTCGTTTACGATTACGGCGAATTTTATGCCCCGCTCGTTGGTCAGGATATGGTTTACGAGCGTGGTCTTGCCGCTCCCGAGGTAGCCGGTGAGCAGTAATATGGGTAATTTCTTCGTTTTCATGACTGTATATGTATTATTGTTCTTTCTTCAGGGGGAGGGTGATGCGGAAGGTGGTGCCGCGCCCCGGCTCGCTGCGTAGCACGAATATGCGGCCGCTGTGATACTCCGTTATGATGCGCCGCGCGAGCGTCAGGCCGAGGCCCCAGCCCCGCTTCTTGGTGGTGAAGCCGGGGTTGAACACCGTCTTCTGGTGCTTGCGCGAGATGCCTTTGCCGGTGTCGGTCACGTCGATCACGGCGTGGTTGCTGAGCCGCGATGTCTTTATCGTGATCGATCCCGACCCCTCCATGGCGTCTACCGCGTTCTTGATCAGATTCTCCATTACCCACTCTACCAGCGGGGCCGAGAGGTCGACCGGGAGCGGGTCGGCCGACTGCTCGACCGTCAGCGAGATGCGCGAGGAGATGCGGCGGCGCATATAGTCGGCCGCGCGCGTCACGAGCTCGCGTGCGTCGGCCGTCTCAAGCGTCGGTGCCGAGCCTATCTTCGAGAATCGCGACGCGATTGTGCTCAGGCGGTTCACGTCTTTGTTCATCTCCTTCACCGTCTCCGGCTCGAAGCCTACCGAGTCGAGATATTCCATCCATGCCATGAGCGACGAGATCGGAGTGCCGAGCTGATGGGCCGTCTCCTTCGACAGCCCGACCCACACCTTGTTTTGCTCCGCCCGCTTGGTCGACGAGATCGCGTAGTAGCCCACGAAGATAAACGCGAGCATGACCAGCAGCTCCAGGTAGGGGAACACGCTGAGCCGCTTCAGCAGCTTCGAGTCCTCGTAATAGAGATATTGGGTGTCGAGGTCGGTGATGGCTATGATTATCACGTTGGGGCCGTTGCGCAGGTCGTCAAGCTTGTTTTGCAGATAATCCCTGTTGGCGGGCGACAGCACGAACGGCTGCAGCGAGTCGATAGGCTCCGGAAGGTCGAAGTTGCGGTGGTCGAGTATGTTGCCGTCGCGGTCGGTCAGTAGCACCGGTATCGTGTTGTTGCGGCGTATTATGTCGAGAAGAAACTCTATGTCGCCCGGCGACTCGAATCCCTCGGTCGAGGAGAGCTTTTTTGTCGCGTCGGCCCATATCTGCATTCGCTCCCGCTCCTGCCGCGACAGGTCGTTGACCAGGTCGTTCGACACTCGCAGGAATATCGCCACCATGATTGCTGTGACGGCGAAAAATGCCCATTTGCCGTAGCGGCGTATGTCGTATATGTTCATGCGTCGGTCTGTTCGGTGGTTTATGAGAGAGATTGGTTAATTAATGATCGTGTTCACTATTGTTAAACGTAACAAATAGGGGTGATATTGCGGCCCGCCGCGCCCTTATTGGAATTTTTTCGTAACTTTGCGCCGCAGGTTGCGAAACCTTACCGCCCTTTAAGGCGTTCTTATTTTATATTTCTCGTTTCAGCTAAGGTAAAAATATTATGGATACTGTCAACCCCGCAACGCCTGTTAAAGAGAAGCTTTGGAACTCTAACTATCTGAAGGTATGGAGCTCTAATTTCATGCTTTTCTTCTCGTTTATGTTGCTTACACCCCTTCTCCCCCTATATCTCAACGAGCAATTCGGCGCCGATAAGGAGACTATCGGCTACGTGCTCGCCGGCTATACGCTTACCACGCTGCTCATTCGCCCCTTTTCGGGCTATCTTGTCGACTCCTTCCCCCGCAAGGTGGTGCTTTTGATCACGTTCGGCGTGTTCGCCGCGTTCTTCGGCGGCTACCTTTTGGCCGGGTCGCTCGTCGCTTTCGCCGTCGTGCGCACTCTCCACGGATTCCCCTTCGGGGCGGTGACTGTGGCCAACTCTACTGTGGCTATCGACGTGCTCCCCTCCTCGCGGCGCACAGAGGGCATCGGGTTCTATGGGTTGAGCAACAATATCGCCACGGCTATCGGCCCCACTGTCGCGCTCTGGATTTTCGCGTGGTGCGAGAATTTCAACGTGCTCTTTACCCTGTCGCTGATAATCGCCGCGGGCGGTTTCCTGATTGATTCGAGAGTGAAATTGCGGTCGCGCGAAACCCGTAAGGTGCGTCCCCCTATGTCGCTCGACCGCTTCATCCTGGTTAAGGGGTGGAGTCAGAGCCTCTGCATGATCTGCTTCGCTTTCTCCTTCGGTGTGCTCTCTACCTACATCGCCATTTATGCGCGCGACGAGCTCGGTATCACCGGAGGCACCGGATTCTTCTTCATGCTCCTCGCCGGAGGTCTTATCCTGTCGCGACTTACAGGTAGCCGCACCCTCCGCAAGGGCCTTATCGCCCGCAATGCGTCTATCGGTATCGCGGTTGCGCTCTGCGGTTACTGCCTCTTCGCCGCGGTCCACAGCATTTTCGCTTTCTACGCCTCGGCGTTGATTATAGGCTTGGGCAACGGCCACATGTTCCCCGCCTTCCAGAATATGTTTATCAATCTGGCTGAAAATGACCGCCGCGGCACAGCCAACTCCACTCTGCTCGTGTCGTGGGACGTAGGCGTCGGCATCGGTACCCTCCTTGGCGGCACTATCGCCCAGTATCAGGGATTTGGCGGCGCATTCTGGAGCGCGTTCGCGGTCAACGCTTGCGGCGCGGCTATTTACTACGCCTATGCGCGTCGCCACTATCTCCGCAACCGCCTCCGTTAAGAGCGTTAACAGATTTTATGGGACAGGCTCTAAAACTTCTGCATCTCTACCAGGCGCGAATAGTAGCCCCCGAGTGCCATAAGCTCCTCATGGGTGCCCCGCTCTACGATGCGCCCCTCATGGAGCACGCAGATCAGGTCGGCATTGCATATCGTTGACAAGCGGTGGGCTATGACGAGGGTTGTGCGGTCCTTCATAAGTCGGTCAAGAGCTTCCTGCACCACCTTCTCGCTCTCCGAGTCGAGAGCCGAGGTGGCCTCGTCGAGTATCAGCATCGGCGGGTTCTTCAGGATAGCGCGGGCTATCGACAGTCGCTGTCGCTGGCCTCCTGAGAGGCGGCAGCCGCGGTCGCCTATGTTCGTGTCATATCCCTCCTCGGTCTCCATGATGAAGTCGTGGGCGTTGGCTATTTTAGCCGCCTCTATCACTTGCTCCATCGTGGCGCTTTCGACGCCGAATGTTATGTTGTTGTAGAATGAGTCGTTGAAAAGTATGGCCTCCTGGTTGACGTTCCCCATAAACGAGCGCAGGTCGTGCACCTTCATGTCGCGGATATCTATCCCGTCAACCTCTATTTTCCCTTTGTCCACGTCGTAAAATCGGGGTAGGAGATCGGCCAAAGTCGATTTGCCCGACCCCGACTGCCCTACGAGCGCCACGGTCGCCCCGGCGGGTATCTCAAGGTCGATATTGTGGAGCACCTCGTTGGTGCCGTAACTGAACGTCACATCCGTGTATCTCACGTTCCCCTTCAACTTCTTGATTTCCTTCGCCTCGGCGGGGTCCTTGATCGGGTTCTCGGCGTTGAGAATCACGTCGACGCGGGCCATCGACGCGATGCCCTTCTGTATGGCGTACATCGCCTTCGACAGCTCTTTGGCCGGGTTGATAATGTTGTAGAATATGACGAGATAGTAGATGAACGACGACGCGTTGAGCGAGCTTTGTCCGTTGAGAATGAGCGAGCCGCCAAACCATAGGACTATGGCAATCGTCGTCGTGCCGAGAAATTCGCTCATCGGGTGGGCGAGCGACTGGCGGCGCGCCACGTTGTTGCTCATCCGGTAGAAAGTCTGCGTGCCGCTGCGGAAGTTTTTGCGCATCTTCCCCTCGGCGTTGAATGCCTTGATGATACGCAGGCCCCCCAGCGTCTCCTCGATGTTCGACATTATCGCCCCCCATTGGTTCTGCAGCTCAAGCGACTTGCGTTTCAGCTTTTTCCCGACCTTACCCATCACATACCCCGCCATCGGGAGCAGAATCAACACGAAAAGCGTCAATTGCCACGAAATGGCGCACATCGTTCCCAGGCAGATTATAATAATGATCGGGTTTTTGAAAAACATATCGAGCGAGGCCATCACCGAGTTCTCGATTTCGGCCACGTCGCCGCTCATGCGGGCCATCACATCCCCCTTGCGCTCCGACGTGAAAAACGATATTGGGAGGCGCAGTATCTTGTCGTACATATAATTACGTATATCGCGCACTATGCCCGACCGAAGCGGGATGATGAAGTACGACGCTAAGTAGGTGGTGCCGGTTTTCAGCAGCGTCATCACCACGAGCATCGCCGCAAGCAACCCGAGGGTCGTCGACGGCCCGAAATCGGCTATCGCCTGCTGCGTGTAATAGTAAAAATTGTTGAACGCCACGTCTTTAAGCGACCCCTGATCGAGAGTCATATAGCTGTAGGTCGCCTCCTTAACCTTGAACAGCATCTCCAGTATGGGGATGATGATAGCGAAGGAAAAGAGGGTTAGGATAGCGGCGATGATGTTGAAAATGATATTGAGGATCAGATACTTCTTGTAGGGGGGCACGAATCGGCGAAGTATCTTAATGAAATCGTTCATTGCTGAAGAAGTTTAATTCAAAATTTCCCGCGAAGATACTGAAAAACCCCCTCATCCCCAAATCCAACCCCCAAAACCTTCCTTTGGACAGGTATATGTTAACCGCAAAATTACTAAAAAGATTTTACTACCGCCTCCTATTTTGCAAATAATCATAAAAACTGGCCTAAAACTTATGATTTGTTTTGAGGATTGAGGCTTATTCATTAACTTTGCGTTGATGATAAGCGTGCCAGGGCACCGCTTTAACTTAAATAATGATTTGATATGAAACGATTTTTTATTTCGTGCGCGTTAGCGCTTGGCTCTTTCGCGGCAATGTTGGCATCAACTCTGGGCGACACGGCCGCGAAAATCGAAGCCATTCCCGGCATTTCAGTAGTCGACGCAACCGAGGCAGCAGCGGCCGAGCAGCCCGACATAAAACTTTGCAAGGCCATTACTCCTTCGACATCGCAAATGCCTGCAGTACAGGAGATTGTGGGTGCGCTTCCGGCCGAAATGCTGCTCACCGAGATGAGCGAAGGCAACTATGTGCTGAAAGTCTACTCCGAAACCGTCGAAGGCACTCAGGGTGAGATGCTTGTGGTGATTGAATCGCCGGGGCAAAACGCGCTAATTTACATGCAGGGCGACATGGAAGCTATGCTAAAAGGGATGCCTATGTAAAAAATAAAGTGCAAAAGAGGGTCAAAAAACGCGTCTGTTTCGTATTATAATACAAAACAGACGCGTTTTTTGAGGTCTTTTTTTTTCAATTTTGGGAGAAAATCGCGCTTAAACGAGCGATTTGCCCACTTCGATGGCTTTTTCGTTGGCTGGGATGAGGTGATGGTGGCGTTCGGGAAGCGATTTTTTGAGACCGCGGAGCAGAGCGTCCATAGTCACCATCGGTTTCTTCTGGAGCAGCGCGCCCAAGAGCACCATGTTGTAGCCCTTGGCGTTGCCGAGCTTGATAGTGGCCTCCATGGCGTCGACGGGAATCACCTCAATGTCGGTGCGGGTAGGTTTGTGGTGAATACCCGAGGGATCGTAAATGAGGAGTCCGCCGGGCTTCACTTTGCTTTCAAATTTGTCGAGACTCTGTTGGTTGAGGATGACGGCGGTGTCGTAAGAGTCGACGATCGGAGAGCTGATGGGTTGGTCTGAGATTATGACGGTGACGTTGGCGGTGCCGCCGCGCTGTTCGGGTCCGTAGGCGGGCATCCAGGTGACTTCGAGGTCGTTCATAAGGCCGGCGTAAGCCAGGATTTTGCCCATCGACAGCACGCCTTGTCCGCCGAAACCGGCTATTATAATTTCTTCTTTCATTGTTAGTTGGCTTTTAACTTAAAGCGTAGAGCTGATAGCGGGTAGCTTAATGCTTTAGATAAGAAATGAATGGCTAATTGCGCGTTACGCGTTGTTTTTCAGGTCGCCGAGGGGATATTTCTTGAACATGTGTTCGCGCATCCACTCGTTGGCTTTCTCGGGGCTCATTTTCCAGCCAGAGTTGCAGGTCGAAACCACTTCCACAACCGAGCATCCTTTTTTGTCGATAGAGTTCTGAAGGGCTTTCTTGATGGCGGCTTTGGTCTTTCGGGCCGAGGCGGCTGTGTCGACCGACTGGCGGGTGACGTAGCAAGTGCCGTCGAGCTGAGCGAGCAGATTGCTGATAGCCAAGGGGTAGCCGTTGAGGTCGGGGCGGCGTCCGTAGGGGCAGGTGGCGGTTTTCTGGCCTTCGAGGGTAGTGGGGGCCATTTGTCCGCCGGTCATGCCGTAAATGGCGTTGTTGATGAAGATTATGGCGATGTTCTCGCCGCGGTTGGCGGCATGGATGGTTTCGGCGGTGCCTATAGCCGAGAGGTCGCCGTCGCCCTGATAGGTGAACACTGCCATCTCGGGGTGGAGTCGCTTGACGGCAGTGGCGACGGCGGGGGCGCGGCCGTGGGCGGCCTCAACCCAGTCGATGTCGATATAGTTGTAGGCGAACACCGCGCAGCCTACCGGGGCCACGCCTATAATTGAATCCTCGATGCCGAGTTCGTCGATGACTTCGGCCACGAGTTTGTGCACGACGCCGTGAGAGCAACCGGGGCAGTAGTGCATTATATTGTCGTCGAGCAGTCGCGGACGGCTGTAGACTTTATTTTCGGGAGATATGATTGTCATTATTATTTGAGTTTTTTTGAGGTCAATGATGATGAGGGCTAAGGGTGAAGGGCCCCGCAGGAATCTTATTTGTTGTCGATAAGCTGTTTCTTAAGCGACTCGATGACTTCGGCGGGAGAGGGCACTATGCCTCCGAGGCGGCCGAAATGCACTGTCGGCACCCGGTCGTGGACGGCGAGGCGCACATCCTCGATCATCTGCCCGGCGTTGAGCTCGCCGACGAGAATGCCTTTGACGTTCTTGGCGGCATCCTCGATAGCCTTGTAGGGGAAGGGCCAGAGGGTGATCGGGCGAATAAGGCCGATTTTGATGCCCTCTTTGCGGGCTTCCTCGGCGGCTTTGAGGCAAATGCGGGCCATAGAGCCGAAGGCTACGATGAGGTAGTCGGCGTCGTCGATGTCGTAGGTCTCGTAGCGCACTTCGTTGGCCTCGATTTCGCGGTATGTGCGCTGGAATCGCTCATTGTTCTTCTCCATCAGGGCGGAGTCGAGTTCGAGCGAGGTCACCACGTTGCGCTTGCGGTTGCGCTTGCCGGTCAGGGCCCAAGGGCATTGCTCGGCGATTTCCTCGTTGGTGCGGCGCGGTTTAAACGGCGGGAGAACCACCTTCTCCATCATCTGGCCGACGACGCCGTCGCTGAGAATCATGGCGGGAGTGCGGTATTTAAAGGAGAGGTCGAAGCCGAGACCGACGAAGTCGGCCATTTCCT
>CAZJBM010000042.1:0-13110 GCA_964544595.1 uncultured Barnesiella sp. | reverse complement strand
TGCATTATACGGTTAACCTTTCCTCTCCCGCCAACCGGAAAAATCTACTGACCCCATTTTGATTTATCAGACTCCCTCATCCCGCCTCCCGGCGACGCCGGGAAACCCTTCATCACCTCCCTCAAAGTCGGGATCGCCGACTGAGCTCTGCAGTTTACTTGATTACTCAATCGGTCGACGCGTCTTCTTCATTGATTTCAGGTTAGAGATTCGCGTCAGCAATAATGCCGCCTATGGAATAAACAACCACCTTACCCCCTCCAGATTTGGCAATTCATAGAGTCAAACATTATTGACCACGCTATAAACAATTAATTGAAATTTGGACAAACCTGGCGTAGCGGTGCCGTGAGGTAGTGCTACGCTCTCATTTTGTGCTCATATCTCTGCGACCGCGGCCTTTTTTTTGATTACCGCGGCGTATGATAGCTCAAAAACTTTTCATACATTTGCAGCCGGTAGGCAATTTGTGCCGCAACCTGACATATTTGAAAAGCGTTTTTGCTTAATCCTGAATTCGAAAATCGCCAAAACTTTCAAAAGAAAGGGTTTAAGCAGTCAAAAAATTCAGTGAATCGTCCCGCGCTTTTTCGTTTATTAACTTAAGAACAAAGATGATGCTGAATGGGAGGACGGTCGGCATCCGGTAGATTATTATGAGTGATGGTGTTTTAGCTTTTGGCGTAGCATATATTCTTTTTATATTGCTATGTGTGATTTTAGTGGCATTTACCTGGGGTGTGATAGCTCTGATTTTCCGTCCATTAGTTTTATGGTATTTCAAAATCAACAAGAAGCTACAGCTGCAGGAAGAAACAAATCAGTTGTTGAGAGAATTGACACAAAAGGGGTCAATGCCTTCAATGGTGTCGGGTCATAGCGCGGCAGAGCTCCGCGACTATAGCGCCTATATGCCGAAATAATCCACAAAATTAACGCCCCTCAGGAGCGCCTTGGGAGGAAAGCTTGAGGGGCGGTTGTTGGGTGGGCTCTTGCAGGGGCCTGCTCAGAGTTTTTTTGGCGAGAGGATGATGAAGGGTATCAGCATCTCTTCGAGCGAGATGCCGCCGTGCTGAAATGTGCCTGTGTAGTACTGCACGTAGTAGTTGTAGTTGTTGGGGTAGGCGAAGAAGTCGTGGCGTCCGGCGAATATGTAGGCCGACGACACGTTGGGCGACGGCAACCCGAAGCGGTCGGGGCGCTTGATCTCGTAGACGAGTTTAGGGTTGTAGTCGAGGTTTTTGCCCACTTTGTAGCGGAGGTTGGTGTTGGTGTTTTTGTCGCCTACCACCTTTATCGGGTTGTCAACGCGGATAGTGCCGTGGTCGGTTGTAAGCATGATTTTGTAGCCCTTCGAGGCTATCAGGCGGAAGAGGTCGAGGATGTTGGAGTGGCGAAACCACGACTCGGTGATCGATCGGTAGGCAGCGTTGTTGGCGGCGAGCTCGCGTATCATTTTCGACTCGGTGCGGGCGTGCGACAGCATATCGATGAAGTTGATAACTATCACGTTGAGGTCGTTGACTTCGAGATTGGAGAATCCCTTTATAAGCTTGTCGCAGGCAGCTGAGTCGTTGATTTTGTTGTAGGAGAAGCGACATTTACGGCGGAAACGCTCGAATTGGGTGGCGATAAGCGGCTCCTCGTTGAGGTTTTTGCCCTCTGCCTCATCCTCGTCGACCCAAAGGTCGGGGAAGAGCTTGGCTATCTGTATAGGCATCAACCCTGAGAAAATGGCGTTGCGGGCATATTGCGTCGCGGTAGGGAGAATGGAGGTGTAAAGATTCTCCTCGAAATTGAAATGCTCGGCAAGCAGCGGTTTCACCATCTGCCATTGGTCGAGACGGAAATTGTCGATAAGGATGAAGAAGATTTTCTCCTGGTTGTCGAGAGCAGGGAAAACGCGGCGGCGGAAAATCGTGTCGGACATCTCGGGGCGTTCGGGGCCTTCGGCGTCGATCCAGTCCTCGTAGTTGCGCTTCACGAATTTGTAGAACGAGGTGTTGGCTTCGATTTTCTGCATATCGAGAAGCGAGTCCATGTCGGTTTCGGCAGAGGCGAGCTTCATCTCCCAGTAGACGATTTTCTCGTAAAGCCGCTTCCAGTCGTCGAGGGTCGACGCTTCGGAGATCATTTGGGAAATCTGAGCGAACTGCTGGCGATAGTCGTTGGTGGCGGTTTCGGCCACGAGGCGGTCGCTGTGCAGGTTTTTCTTGATTGAGAGAAGTATCTGGTTGGGGTTGACCGGCTTAATGAGGTAGTCGGCGATATTGTTGCCGACGGCCTGGTCCATGATGTTCTCCTCCTCGCTCTTGGTAATCATTATGACCGGGGTGGTTGGCGAGATCTGCTTGATAATCTGCAGGGTTTCGAGCCCGGTAAGGCCAGGCATATTCTCGTCGAGGATAATCAGGTCGAAGGGCTCGGTTTCGACCAATTCGATGGCGTCGCGGCCGTTGTTTACGGTCACGGGCTCGTATCCCTTGTTGCGGAGAAACATTATGTGGGGCTTCAGGAGGTCTATCTCGTCGTCGGCCCAGAGTATGCGGTGTGCCATTTTAGCTGAAGTTTATAAGTCAAATAGCGGATCGTCGCCTTCCGACCCCGTCGGGTATTCCGGCAATGCGGGTTTGGGGGCCGGAGCGGGTTTGGGAGCGGGAGCAGGTTGCGGCTGAGGTTTCGGCTGCGGCTGCGTTGTGGCGGGAGTCTGCGGCTGAGCGGTAGGCTGAGTGGCCTGAGGTTGAGCGGGTTTGGGGGCCGGAGCGGGTTTAGGCTCAGGCTGCGGCTGAGGTTTAGGCTCAGGGGTGGTCGCCGGGGTCTCGGTCTCGGTCTCAGGCTCTTCGCCAGGGGTTTCGGCGGCGGGCTCTTCGTCGCGTCGCTGCTGGCCGGAGTCGGGCATAAGCTGCTGATCCTCAATTTCGAGCATATCCTCGTTAAGCTCGGCGTCGGTCGGCTCTCCGGCCGCTTGGCTATTATCGCTATTGCCGTCGACGCCAAGGTTCTCGCCGCTTTCGACATTAACGCCATTTTCGGGCGAGGGGATTCCCTCCGAAGGGCCGAATAATTCGGGAGGAAGAACGCGCTCTTCAGTGTCGCGATAAGTCTTGTCCTCCATGTAGCGGAAGTAATCCTCAAATGAGGCGCCTGAGCTTATGAGCGTCTGGAAATTTTTCGCGCTGATAACCACCGGGCGCACTTGCGGAGGCAGGTCGAGGTCGGTAGCCGTGCTCATGACCGAGCGATAGCGGTTGACCTCGCCGACGTTGGCGAACGGCTTTATGATCAGCAGGCCGAGGCGGCCGAAGTTCATCTGCTCAAGGTCGTAATCCTTCACGGCAAATGACGAGAAGTTGTGGCGGGCGATATTGTATAGCAGGAGGTTAGACGAAACCTCGTCGGTCGGGAACAGGAGTATGAGATATTGCTGCTCGTCGGGGTTGAGGTCGAATTCGATTGTCTCGTTGGGGTCGCGGGTAGCCGCCGAGTCGTTGCTGAGGCTTATGTCCCACAACATTCCGCGCATATTGGAGCTTCCGCTATGTAGCTTACGCCCGGCGTTGATGCCTTTGAGATATGACGTAACGTAGGGGCTAAGGTCGGTGTCGGGATATTTCTCGATAAGCTCGGTAAGCACCTCCTTGAATTTGTCGGGCTTGTTCTCGGTGACGTAGGCCAGCGCGTCGATAAACATGAATTTGGGCATCAGCTTGCTCATCGGGAATTTCTCCGACATCTGTTTGTAAGCTTTATGCACAGCGGCGTTCTTGTCGTTGAGATAATTCTCGTAGGCTGCGGCGTAGAGCTGCTCCTGCTGATATTCCATAAGGCGCAGATTGTCGATATACTGCGGGTCGCGCATGGCGTGGCCGTATGTCGAGTCGGGGAAGTCGTTGATAATCAGCTGGCGGTATTTTTCGGCCATGGCGTCGTTGCCTGCCCTCATGTACATAAGGTACATATTGTAGTACGTGTCGAGGCGGTAGACGTTGTCGGGGTAGCGCGAAAGGAGTCGGTTGAACTCGCGCTCGGCCGCGGTGAAGTCTTCGAGTTTGTCTTTCAGAATCACGCCCTCGTTGTAGAGCCCTTCCTGAATCACGTCGTTGCAAGTGACGCGCTCGGCGTCGGTTTTAGGTATCTGCTTAAGGTAATATTCGACGTAGTGGGGGTCGTTCTCGCGGTCGGCGGCCTCCTTCTTCTCTTTGCTCGAAGCTGCGTCGGCGCCATCTTCCGCGGCGTCGGTGTTTTCGTCGTTCTCGCTGTTCTCTTCTTCGTCGTCCGAAGTGTTCATGGCGTATTCCACCTTATTGCGGCGGCGCCAGTTATCCTCCAGTTTGCGGCTTCCCCAGCGGCGCTGGAAGTCGGTCTTGCCGGCGGTGACGGTCGAAGAGTTGTAGAAATACCATGAATTGTCGGTGTTGATCGAGTAGTTGGGGGCGTTTTGGTCGGCGAATTGGTCGCCCTGAGCGGCCTGATTGGCTCTGAATTCTTCGAGTTTGGCCTGCTCTGCCTCCTTTTTCTCCCGCTCTTTCAGCTCCTTGATGAGACGCTCGGCCACGGCGGTCTGCTCCTCAGGCGTCATGTACGACAGCTTGAGAAGGGAGTCTTGAAGATGCACGTTCTGCGCGTACACTGCCAGCTCGTCGAGGAAGTCGGAGCGGCGTTTGAGCTGCTTGTAGTCGGGGTAGTTTTCGGGTAGCTTGGGTATCGCTTCTGAATAGCATGGCTGCGCCTTGTCGTAGTCGCCCCGCTCGAAGTAGAGCGTGCCGAGGGTGATTTGCGCCAACGCCTTGTCGATGCCTGAGCGGGTCGACTTCTCTACGGCCAGGGCGTAATTGTCGATGGCCTGCGCGGTGTCGCGGCGCGAAAGATAGAGGTTGCCGATCGCGTAGTATATCTGGTCGAGATACTCCTTGTTGCGGTCGTAGCGCACCATGCGCTTCAGAGCCTTTACTTCAGGCTCAATGTCGGAGCCTTGAAACACTTCGCTCTGCTTGATGCGCGCGTTGAACTTCGTGCGGTAGCTCGCCGATGCCGACGACCCCGCTTTGTCGAACGCCTTATAGGCTTCGGCTTTGTTGCCGATAGCCTCGTAGAGCTGCCCTAAGAGGAAGTTGAGGCGCGTTTTTTGCGAGCCCGACGACGAGGCGATCGCGTCGCGCAGATAGGTGATCGCTTTCTCGTTGTTGTTGCTCTTGATGTAGAAGGCGGTGAATGTCAGGTTGTAAAGCGACGTGAGATTCTTGTTGGTCAGCTGGTCGGGTTTGATGCGGGTAAGGATTGTTTCGGCTTCAAACAGCCAGTCGATGGCTACGTAGCTGCGCGCTTGCCATAGCTTCGACTCGGTGACCACCTCGGGCAGCCACGAGAAATGCTTCGATATGTAGAAGAAGGTGGCTGCCGCGCCGAGAAAGTCGCCGTTGAGAAATTGGCTCCGACCCATCATCAGCCATGCGTTGTGCATGAATGGGTTATACTCCTCGCGCTTGAGCCACGCCTTATACTCCGGGTCGTTGGCTTTGCCCGACTTCTTCTTGGGCTTCACTTTGAGCGAGCGCACCTGTATCGCCTTCTGTGCCTTCTCTATCGAGCGGGTGAAATCGCCCGTCGGCTGAGGCGCTTTTTCGTTTTGGCGCGCCTCGGCGGGGTGGATGAATACAAACTGCGAATAGTCGTCCTCGTAGCCCTTCTCCATGTCGGCCAGGGTCTCCTTGAAGTGGGTGTCGCCGTTGTAATAGATGTTATAGCGCGTGATGAACGCGGAATATTGGCGCGACGCGGCGGTATTCTTTTTCATAGAGCACCCTACGGCGGTGACGGCCGCGATGACCGTCAGAGCCATGATTCGTATGTAGTTGATGGCGCGCAATATCTCTGGTGTTTACTTGTTGGGGGTGATTGTTTCCGTGCTTCGATGTCAGCGGGGCCGCTACTGGGTCAGCTGGTCGGGATACTTGCGGTAGTATTCGTCGAGCAGGTATTTCAGGTTGAAGTAGTAGCCTTCGGGCGACTTCGACTTCGGTTTGCCGTCGGCGGGGGCGAGGCGTGCGAATTCGTAGTAGGGTTGCTGATATTCGACGTCCTGTATCGTTCCGCCATGCTTCTCTATGATGAAATGCTCATGCTTGGGCGAGATTATTATCCACGCGTTGTCGCGGTCTGAGCCTGTGCCGGTCGAGAGTATGGCCGCGAGTATATGGTTGAGCTTGAACTGATATATTTTGGCGAGGTTGGTCTTGCCGCGCTTATTGTAGGCGTAGACGAGAAATTCAAGCTGCTCCAGGTCGAATGGGTCATTCTCAAGGCAGTCTTTGGCGTATTCCATGATCGTGTCGAGCTCGGCGCGGGTGTGGTCCTTGCGGTAATATAGCTCTTTCACGTTGTCGTCGAGATCGTTCTGGCGATAGGGGTCGTAATCTTCCTGAAACAGCGCGCCGAGATATAGATGCCTGAATTCCTGATGCGACATAGCCGAGTCGTTTTTCATGAATTTGGCGAGAAGGCGCGGGTAGTAGAACTTCCCTTTAGGGTCGTTTACCTCCTTCTTGATTTGCTCCATATCGGGCTTCTCGATCGGGAATTTCTTTTTCTCGTCTTTGCGCGGTATCGCGGGTCGGGCGATTGCCGAAGCGGCCATCACGGCGATCAGGACTATGGCGAGAAGATATGTCAGACGTTTCATAAACAGTAGCGGTTTAAAAGTTTTTACGCACGATGCGGCGTATAGCCGAGGCGTTGACTGCGGTTATTACTGCCATTATGGCCGCGCCGATGCCTATAGTCGGCAGGGGGCTGACGGTCGACAGGCCGAGCTCCCCGAAGGGCTTGGCCCAGAAGGTCGAGGCCGCGCACATGGCCGCGCAGGCGAGCGCGAGAATCGCGCAGTTGACTATCGCGACGAGCGCGTAGTAGGGCCGGGCGGCTTGCGCGGGGGTGTAGCCGAGCATCATCAGGGCGTTGATTTTCTCCCTGTTTTTCTGAAGCAGCAGGTAGATGCTCAGCATCAGGATGAAGAACGCCAGCGCCGAGATGACGGCGCCGATGGCTATGACGACAAACGACATTATCGAGATGAAATAGGCCGTTTTGCCCTGATTGAGCTTGTCGCCGGCCACTTCGATGCCCCTCTCGTCGAGATATTTGGCGATAGCCGGGTTGCCGGGGTCGTTGACCTCCACTATCAGGCGCGATATGCTGCCCGGGTCGTCGGGGTCGCCGTAGCGGTCGTTGGCCCACTTCATGAAGCTGCTCGGCACCGCGATGGTGTTGAGCCGCGACGAGAAGCCCACTATGCGGGCGGGCATATACTCCTGGTGTCCGTTGCCGCTGAGCGACACGCGCAGCGGTATCTTCGAGATCAGATTCTCAGAAATCTGCGGCATGCCGCGCGACGCGGCGAAGCCGAAGTTGTAGAGCGCGAGGTAATCCTTCGACAGTATGATGGGTATCTGATACGACGTCGAGTCGAGGTCGGCGTCCCAGCCGTCGGGCTTGACGTCGAAAAACTCGTCGGGGATCGACTCGAAGAAGAGATAGGTCGACATCGAGCGGCCGCCCATATCCACGCTGGCCGACACGTTGTAGCGCGAGGGCTCAAACGCTCCTGCTGTCTCTACCCATGGCTGCGATCTCAATTCCTCGATCTCGTCGGCCGAAAAGCTCGTCGGGCTGCCGAGTATGCTCCCGAGCTCGCTGACGCGCTTTGAGAGTATCATGTAGTCGCGGGAGATAAACGAGTCGTCCGTGCGGTCGTCGCCGCCGGTCGCGTCGCGGTAGAACTGCAACGCCGTGAGCACTATCGTCAGACCCACAAGACTAGCGACCGCGTAACCCGCGATCTGCGCTATGCTTATGTTGCGGCGCAGCAGGCGCCATACGAGATTGCTCTTCATTGAGGTTGTATGCGGTTTATGTCGGCTCAGAGATTGAGCGGGGTGAAATCGGGCAGCGAGATGTTGTTGCCTACCGATGTGGCGATTATCGAGGCCCCTTGGCTGCGGGCCGCCTCGGCGATTATCGCCGCGACTATGCCGTTGTTGCGCGCGTCGAGGTGGCTGACAGGCTCGTCGAGCAGCAGGAAGTCGAATGGCTGGCAGAGCGCCCTGACTATCGCTACGCGCTGTTGCTGGCCGATCGACAGGTATTGCGCCCTGACGTCGGCCTTCTCGGGTATGCCCATCGCCTCAAGCATGGCGAGTATCTCGGCGCGGGTTTTGAAGCCCGTCAGCCGATTCTTGATCTCGATGTTCTCGAAGGCGGTCAGCTCGGGGAAGAGGCTCAGCTGCTGTGGCAGGTAGGCGAGCGAACGCTTGCGCAGCTCCGACCACTTGACCGGGGAGTAACCCCTCACGTCCTCGCCGTCGAAGAGTATGCGCCCCGAGTAGTCGCGGCGGGAGCCGTAGATGAAGCTGCAGAGCGACGACTTGCCGGTGCCCGACTCGGCATAGACCATGTAGTTGGCCGGCTTGGCGAACTCCACTTCGCGCAGCCATACCTGCGACGCGACGATATGCGCCGACTGGCGCATATCGTCGAAGACGCTGGGCAGGGTATTTTCGAGTGTGATTCTGCTTATCAATTCTGTCGGATGATGTGAATTACGTTTACGTTTATAGGTGTGAATTCATTTGACATTCACACCTATATTAGTTAACGTGGATTTCGGGATTTTATTTTATCTCCCGCGTTGGCCTCAATCTATGAATTCGTCGTAGTCTTCGATGGCTGCTTCCTCTACTTCCTCCACCATCTCTTCCCAGGCGTAGTCATCGTAGCTGTCGTAGCCGTAAATGGCGTTGAGGTAACGCTCGAAAAACTGCTGGAAAGTAGGGTTGGTAAACATCTGGATGTAAGCCTGAAGCACGTTGAGGTCGGTGTCGGTGAGCTTGAATTCGCCTTTAAGGCCGTCGGAGTCGAGCCAAGTGAGCGATTCGGCGCCGAAGTTCATGCCGATAGAGCGGGTCAGCTTGCAGGGAGCTACGGCGGTATAGGCCACGATCGGGTAGCCCTTCACTTTGCCGCTGAGGTCTTTGCATCCCTCGGAGGTGGTGGGGAAGTTGGAGCCTACGAGGTAGCCGTTGGCCGCGCCTACGTAGAAGCTGTTGGCGCCTTCGCTGAATTTGAAGCCCTCGGCGGTTGAAACCATGTTGGCGCCCCCGGCGAGCATATTCTTGAGGAAGTTGACATTGCTCTCGGCCTGCGAGTCGGCGTAGTGGGCTGCGACCGATATTTTCATTATGCTTGAGAGGTTGTCGGGATTGGGTGAGAGGAGTTCGTCATAAGTGATGTTGGGCGACATGCTCATGCCTATGGCGATAGTGCCGTTCAGCCCCTTGATAAGGGGGGCGATGCCGGTCTGGTTGGCCAGCGCCTCGATGCCGTTTTTCAGCGTGCTGTCGGCCACGCCGCCGATAGCAGCCACGAAGTTGGCGTCAGAGGGCATATAGGCGAGGAAGTCGGGGTCGATGTCGGCGAACTTAGAGCTGAAATCCATGCGCTTGCCGTCCTTGTCCATCACTCCGAGCTCGTATGAGCCCTTCTTGCCGTCGAGGTTGAAGTTGGCCACGATATACTTGCCGCTGAATTCCGAGGGGAAGCCCATGCGGGGGTTGGTGGGGATTACGGCGGCGAAAGCATTGTCGGCGCAGAGATAGTCGGTCACCGAGCTGTTGTCGGTGATGAAGTTGCTGACGTTGGCGTCGAGATACTGCTCGAAATCTTTCATCGTCGCGGTCGCCCACAGTATGTTGTCCTTAAGGGCGAGAATGCCTTCAGAGGTGTCGAAGCATTTGTAGCCGTTGACGGTCTGCGGTTTGTCGAAAATGTCGGTCAGGTTGCGCTCCACGGTTTCGGGGTCGTCCATCTTAGCCACGGCGAAGATGTCGTTGTTGAAAGCGAAGACAAACACCTCGTCGAGGTTAAGCCCCTCGGTGTAATTGCAGATCACGTTGAGCCCCAGTCTTATCTCCTTGTCGGGGATCGCATTCATCAGGTCGTTGGGCAGCTTCAGCTTGCCGTTCTCGATAGTGCAGCCAGCGTTGTCAAAGATGATGCGTGGGCTGACCTTAATAATCAGGTCGGAGTCGGCGGGAACCAGTCCTGCGAGTTCCGACGACTTGCTGCATGACGAAAGCATACCGACAATTGCCAAGAAAGCGACTAAGTTGGCGATCAGAGGTAATCGCATGAAATTTCTTTTCATAAGTGGATAGTGTGATTAGGTTATATGTCTCGCAAAAATAGCAAAAATCCGCGAATTCCCCATAAAAATTTTCCCGCCTGCGGAAGAAAATTGGCGTAAATAGTTGTGTGGCAAGCGAAGATGGAGCGCACGTGTAATAGATATGGAGCGTGGGGCTTCAGCCCCGCGAAAGAAAAGCGAGCCGTGCGGCTTGCGGACAGTAGGGCTGCTCCATGGAGCAGCCCTACTGATTTACAGTTTGTTAGCTTGTGTTGAGGCTGCTCCTTGAAGCAGCCCTACCGTTCGGGGACACAACGCCTTGTTGCGGGGTATTAAAAATAATACCTATATTTGCAAAAAAATATAATGTAGTATGCCTGAAGTATTTCGTATTCGCAGAGTTGTCACTAAGTAAGTATCGTAAATTAGTTTATATTAAGATTCGAGATTGATCTTAGTGAGATTTGATTTTGCGAAGAGGGAGTTATGGGGTTCCATAATGACCGATGAGCAAAATAAAAGATCGCAATAGCAAGCTGAAGATTGGTATAAACTAATTTTCGATACTTACTTATGAATAAGGATATAATCATTGAAGAGTGGAACAATCATTTTGGATTGGCTGATAAAGAGATTTGATATGAAGATCGAGAAAATTTGGTTTGACAAGGAATACATTTACGGTATTGACGAGGCTGGTGCGACACATCGGCAATCGTTGTTGTGGTATCCGAGATTAATGGGTGCTAATGACTCGCAGCGAGATAATTACACGGTTGGGATGGACGGCTTTCATTGGAGAGACGTTGACGAGGATGTCAGTTTCGAGAGTTTTTTCTATGAGGATGCCGATCCGACAGCTTTGCAGCGCTTTTTTCTGACCCACAGGGAGATAAATATTGCGGAGTTCGCCAAACGCATAGGCATTAATGCCGCATTGCTTCGCAATTACATCAATGGATTTAAAAAACCGTCGAAAGAGCGCGAGCAGGTTATTAATGAAGGAATTCGCTCACTCGGTGAAGAATTTGTGGCTGTCAAATTCTGAACTACTGCGGATTTCGCTCGCCATGGCCAGATATTAAGGACACACATTGGCAAATAGATATGGAGTGCCTAACAAATGGCATACGGAAGAGTGTCGACGTAAAAGGCTGTGTGGCAATCAGATATGGAGCGCACGTGTTAATAGATATGGAGCGTGGGGCTTCAGCCCCGCGATAGAAAAAGCGAGCCGTGTGGCTTGCGGACAGTAGGGCTGCTCCATGGAGCAGCCTCCTCATTTACAGTTGGTTAGCTTGTGTTGAGGATGTTCCATGGAACATCCCTACTGTCTGGGGACAAAATGCCTTGTTGCGGGAATTAAAAATAATGCGTATATTTGCGAAAAACAATACTTGCTGATAAAATACACTAAACAACCTATAAACCAATGAGAAAAGCCTATTGCATATTGACGATATTAGCCGCTATAATAGCCCTGACCGTCACCGTCGATGCCGCCCCGCCTAAGGACCGACGCAAACAAGAGCAAACCACCCCTAAGCCGAAACCTAATAACAACGGCGGCTCGACAAATAATAGAAAGCCCAAGAAAGACAACACACGCCAAACTTCATCGTCCTCAACTACGAACAATAACAAAACTTTCACCGCCAACGGCGTTAGCTTCGTGATGGTGCCGGTAAAAGGCGGCACATTCAGGATGGGCAGCAATGATGTTTACGACAATGAAAAACCTGTTCATAGCGTAACGCTTTCCGACTACATGATCGGGGAGACTGAGGTCACGCAGGCTCTTTGGAAAGCCGTGATGGGCAGCAATCCGAGTTATCATAAAGGAGATAATCTGCCTGTGGAAAATGTAAGCTGGAATCAATGCCAGAAATTTATCAGTAAGCTGAATTCCATTACGCATCAGCGTTTCCGCTTGCCTACCGAGGCGGAGTGGGAGTACGCCGCCCGGGGCGGCTCGAAGTCGCGAGGCTATAAGTACAGCGGCAGCGACAATCTCGGCAGCGTGGCCTGGTACGGGGATAACAGCGGAAATGAAACTCATCCAGTAAAGACCAAGGCATCCAACGAGCTTGGTCTGTACGACATGAGCGGTAACGTATGGGAATGGTGCGAGGATTGGTACGACTCGTATCCTTCGGGCTCGCAGACCAACCCTTCCGGTCCCCCATCGGGCTCTAGCCGCGTGGATCGTGGGGGTAGTTACGGCAGCGGCGCGACTTCCTGTCGTGCGTCGTTTCGCAGCGACTGCGGCCCATCTTATAGTTACCGCCGCCTCGGCTTGCGCCTCGCCCATTAGTTCAATTATTTGACTTAATCCGTTGTCATCTTTAGTTGAGCTGAAAAAACAATAATTCGGTTGAAGCCAAAAAAGGAGGCCTACGGAGTGGCCTCCCAAAAAGGCTTCAACCGCTATAAACGAAAAAATGCAAATAAAAATTTTCACCATTCCCCTCGGCTTCGCGAACGAAGCCGAGGGCGAATTCAATAAATTTTTATCCGGCCATAGGATTATAGATGTTCAGCAAGTTTTTTGTGCGGAAAGAGGAGTGACGTAAAAAGCTGTGTGGCAAACGAATATGGAGCGCACGTCTTTAGGCGTGCGAAAGAGAATTAGGGCGTAGACGAATCCTCGGACAGTAGGGATGCTCCATGGAGCATCCTTTTGATTATCAATGATTTATGGGGTACTGGGGATTGAGGCTGCTCCATGAAGCAGCCCTACCGTTCGCGGAAACAAATTTTTTTAACGCTGTTCCTCTTTCGAGGGGCTGAAGTCGTATCGAAGATGTAAATGATTCCTCGGACAGTAGGGATGCTCCATGGAGCATCCTTTTGATTATCAATGATTTATGGGGTATTGGGGGTCAGTAGATTTTTCCGGTTGGCGGGAGAGGAAAGGTTGCCGTATAATGCTT
>CAZJBM010000041.1:0-17317 GCA_964544595.1 uncultured Barnesiella sp. | reverse complement strand
GCGTTTAATAAGTTCGTATTTCTCTACTGCCGTGTATTTCATAATGAAACTGCACCCCAAAAGTTTTTTGTCCAACTTTTGGGGTGCACTTCAATGGAGGCAGCCCTACCGTCCGAGGAATTCTAATCCGGAATGGTGGGGGGATATGCGGGATATTTGACTGCGGGGGTTGCGGTTGTCGCGGGGATTGGTTATATTTGCGGAAAAGCCTCCACGCGATAATGATTAGTCTTTTCATACTGCGACGCCGAACCTGTAAACCGCATCGACCTCATAGTTTTGATTGAGGATATATTATATTGGATTTTAGCGCTATGAAGATTCAAAAAATTTTGTTTTTCACTGTAATTGGCCTACTTGCGGCGCCAATAATCGCCTTAGTGTTGTTCTTTGCAGGCGCAATGACATATAGCTATTTCACATATACCCCGGTACATGAAAATGACATAGCGTCGCTAAACCTTTATTTTCGTACTGTAAGACGTGATTCCACAACTAAAATTTTTTTTGGCGGTAAAGATAAGTTAGACGACTTCATCGAGGTGTACCCCAGTGCTGATGTCGGAGGGGTATCTATATACTTCGTAATTGATAATACGACAGACTCACCAAAAGTCGAGCAAGTTATTTTTGAAGATGGAAGATATTTCGATTTTCATGTTAGGAACTATGATTATTCAGTAAATCTCTATAAATTTCCACACAATCCAAAGGATCCCACTGAAATGTATGCAATATTGCGGGAACTCCCGGATATCACCGATAATTCGCATCTGCCTCACAATCGAATAATAGTTCATGCATGGCTTGCCCCATACAATAAAGGTATGGATTTTTCCGTGTATGATTTAAGTGATGAACACTATGCGCAACTATTGGATGAGATGGTGAGCAATAAAGATTATGTCATGTTCCCACAATTGCTTGAAAACGGTGTTGACTTGAGCGTAAAAGCTATGAAGTCGGCACACGGAAACCCTTTTGATTGTAGGAAATTCAACTTGACGAAAGACAATAAAAGAGATTTTTTCTCCTTAGGATGGCTTTTTGTTGATACTTTAAATGTAGATAAGCAGGGATTTCCAATCGAGCAGTTAACTTGGGACACCGATAAAGGGGAGACAACAATAATATATAAAATCGTAAATGACTCCACCTACATTCCAATCAATGGTGCTTACCTACCTCGGTTTTATATCGTAGAAAGAGACTCCACTATAATTCCTCTTAACGGTGCTTATAGCCGGGACAGTGAATCAGGCGATAGGCTTATACTAAAATGATCCTTATTACTTTGAAGCGATGAGGCAGTTAGGTTTTCAGTTCGCTGAATTGTGAATCAAAAAACTAATACGTAGTAATAAATTTCAACCATTAGTGCCAAATTATTACAAAAAATATTCTTAAAACATGATACTCCACAAGTTGAATATGAAGGGAGGATATATTTCCCGGCTTTGTGACATTTGGCCGTTAAAATGCTGTTTTGCACTTGTTTTTTTCTTTGTGCTTATATCTCCGATTACTGTTTTGTCTGAAACAAAAAACCGTATTGTAGATGGCCTATATGTCGAGGTATTCCCCTATGATGAGTTATCTGATTTTTATAATCAAAAATTGCGGCTGGCAGAAGGCAAAAGGGCTAAGATATATATTGACTTTTCAAGCTATGAAACATTCATCCCGCTTAATGACAGTCTGTTAATCGAGATTCCTGAAAGTAGATTCCGTCTCAGAAAGGCAAATGAAGCGACCATAAAAATTCCGCGCCAACATGATAAAAACCTGTGCGAAAGTGCCGGCTTCACTACCGACCATTATGCGGAAAATGAAGTTATTGCGCAATCCTCAATAAACATTGCGACCCTCTATGAATCAAAAAGCGGGAAATATATATACCGAATTGTTTTTATGAGAGTAGAGGTAGAGAATTCGGATGCGGATGATGTTATCAAATCGGCCAATTTTAGCTTGAACAAAGACGATGAACTATGGATCGTGAAGAGAATAATCAGTTACGACCCATACATTAATATACCATGGCTAAAAAAATGGGCTCCTTTCAAGCAATATAAAAGAAAATAACCCGCAGAAACGAATAATAAAAACATTATATAAGCATGATACCCCAGGAATTGAGCAATAAGGGAGAATGTGTTTCCCAACTATCTGAATTCAGGATTTTTAAATATTGTTTAGCATTTGTTTTATCCTTTGTATCCTTATTCCCGCTTACTGTTTTGTCTGAAACAAAAACCCTTACGGTTGAGGGCTTATACGTCAAAGTATTTCCCCATAATGAATTATCTGATTATTATAGTCAAAGTTTGCTCCGAGCGGAAGGTAAGAGAAAAAACGCGTCAACAGAGCAATTCATTAAATTTGATGACATCAAGAGTTATGAAACGTTTATTATGTTGACTGACGATATTTCGGTTGAGATTCCCGAACAAAAATTCAAATATAATTCAGATGATTTGGAGTTAATTATACAATTTCCGAGATTGGCATTTCAGACATTTTACAGTGGTGTTGGCTACGATTATAGAAATTATAGAAAAATCAGTCAGATTGTAACGTCCGCGATCCGATTAGCTCCTTATTATGAATCTAACAATGGGGAATATATTTACAAAATCGTATATATGAAAGTTAAAATCGAGCGGTCTGATAATTATAAGAATTATGCGGATAGCGGTATTCATAATGTCAATCTATACAATGAATTATGGATGGTAAAGAAGATAATCAGTTACGATCCATACGTTGAAATTCCATGGCTAAGGAAGTGGGCTCCTTTTAAGCAATATGTAGATGAATTGAACTAAAGCGGATTCTATTTGGTTGCGGTTGTCGCGGGGATTGGCTATATTTGCGGAAAAGCAGCAACGCGATAATGAAACGTCTCTCTACATACGGCAACGTGACCGGCACGCTGTGCGACCTCCATGGCGCGACAGCCGGGTGAAGTCATTGAGAATCGCCGATACGTGCGTATCTTTTGATATTTACTTTATAATTAACGATTTGGCGATTCATTTGTATATGTCGAACTATTGTAATAAAAAAATCATGTTAAAAAAACTTGTCTTATTGATGATGCTCATTCCAATCGGGGCAATGTCGAGAACTTATTATTACCCGGAGGTGCGCCCGACCGACAATTCCCTGTTCCTCAAAATGGACTCAATAATCGCCAATACAGATTTGCATAAGTTACTTGATATCCTTCAAGATTCGGCAATAACCCCTTTACTGAGACACACGAAGTTCTATGCCGATTCAGTCGTTGATAACTACAGATTTTATAGGGTAACGCGTGAAGCAGGTGCCAGCTTACTTAATGTTGAGCTTGGATTGATGTATCCTATGAAATATGATTATGTAATAAAAGTCTTCGCCAATGATGCCGAAAGGCAGACCGGCTTCAAGCTTGAGGGACCAGACCGATGGGACTATTCAATGAAGACAGATAACAGAACGTATCTATTTGAAGAAGTTATAGAATCAGATTTCGAGGAGACCGGCGGCCAAGTCGGCGTAGAGGAATTTGTTGGTCCAAAATATCCTCTTATTCTTCTTCGCCAATGGAGAATGACAGGATGGACATTTCCGGTAAAGAACGGCAAATTAGTCGGAGCGTTCGTAGCATTTATTTTTACTGACGCAGGCCCGAATCCCACCTGGGACTTTTTCAAGGAAGAGTTTATCTGTCCCGACCTTTACATGATGGAGCGGGAAGAAAACGGCTGGAGAATTCCATATAAATAAAATGACGTGTAGAGGATTTAACACTCCATGGTTGTTTAAAGTGCGACAGGTATTGCCTTGAGAGTCAGGAGGCTGTTCCATGGAGACCGCCCTACTGTTCGGAGACACATCGCCTGTTTCTCTTTCGCGGGGCTAAAGACGCACGCTCCATATTCGGTTGCCACTTAGATGTTTGCGTTGATGTTTGGGGTGGCTGCTCCATGTGAAGTGACCCCCAAAAGTTGGACGGGTTAAACATTAATCGATTTTGAATCTTAATATTAACAAATTAACGAAACTTACTTAATTATTTTTTATTGAAGTTAAATACGCGGGAAAGAGAGGGGCGATTTGATTAAAAATTCGTATCTTCGCGACGTTTTTTCAACCAGATTCTTTGACACTCTCTAATGCGTTGTATACAGTATAAAATATTGGCGATGATAATGTCGCTGATGTCTCTCTCTCTCAGGGCCTCAGATTCACCTTCCGACTCCCTTGCCCGCAACGTGGCTATTGAGCTTAACGGAGCCGATTGGAGCCGACTGGGCGAAGCTCTCGCCAATGCCGACTCGCGCACGGTGTCGATAGTGCATATCGGCGACTCTCACCTTCAGGCCGAGACCCCGACCATGAGGCTGCGCGAAAAGTTTCAGTCACGCTTCGGTGGCGGCGGCCGCGGACTGATTTCGCCGCTCAAACTCAGCGGCACCTATCAGCCCTCAGACTACACCCTGTCGAGCAGCGGGTCGTGGAGCCCGGCCAAATTCCTGCGCTATCCCTGGCCCCACACAATGGGCTTCAGCGGCACGGCGCTCCGGTCGTTGCAGCCTGAAACCGATCTCACGGTAGCGACGACGACGGCCGATTTCGACGACGTGCAGATATTTCACGCAGGCGACGTCGAGATCACTAATGTGACCGACAGCGATGGGCGTCAGCTCGACTTCGTTGTGGAGCATAGCCGCGACGGTTGGACCGCCGTAACGCTCGACCGCCCTCTCCGCGAGATAACCTTGCACATGCGCCCGGCCGACAATTTCATACTCCATTGCGCTATGCTTACCGACGGCAATCCCGGCGTAGTTTACAACGTGATAGGCAATGGCGGATCAGACATGGCCATGTACAACCGTATTCCCGATTTAGGCAAGGGCGTGGCGCGGCTTTATCCCGACCTGATAATTCTCGCGCTCGGCACCAACGATTCATACAACAACTTCTCGCAGGAGCGGTTTGCCCGCACTCTCGACCATTTAGTCACGGAGCTGCGGTCGGCCAATCCCGATGCGGAATTTCTGCTCGTCACCCCGATGGAGATACAATATCCGCGCACAGTGACGGTCAAAAAGCAGGTGAAGGGACGGCGCGGTAAGCTCCGCACTGTAAACCAGAAGATTAAGCAGCGTCAGGTGGTGAAAGAAATCGCGCCGCTCCGAAATCAGATACTCGACTACGCTAAGCGCAACAAAATTGCTGTCTACGATTGGTATGCCGTAGCGGGAGGAGAGGGAGCGTCGCGCCGATGGGTCGACGGCGGCCTTATGCGCACCGACCATATCCATCTCACGTCGGCAGGTTACCGTCTCCATGCCGATTTCCTTTATGAAGCGATACTCGATGCCCTCAAAATGAGCGATTGAGCCGCTGCAAAGATGCCAGATAACCAATCAATATCGCAAAAAAAGTAATTCTCAAAACTGTAAATTAACCGATGGTCTTTTCAGATCTTTTCTTCCTGTTCGCTTTTATCCCGGCCTTCGCGCTGCTTTATGTCGTGGCGGGGTGGGCTGATAAGCGGTTGTTGTCGAGCGACGCGCCGGGGGCTAAACCCTCTTTCGCGCTCCGAAACACCGCCCTGGTGATATTCTCCCTGCTTTTTTACGCATGGGGTGAGCCGATCTACGTGCTTCTGATGCTGGCGTGCGTACTGATAAACTATCTGTCGGGGCTCGCTGTGGCGTATCTGAGATTTCGTAAGTTCGCGTTGACCGTAGGCGTGATACTCAATCTGGGCCTGCTCGGAACGTTTAAGTATCTCGGATTTTTCGGCGACATACTTTCCGACCTCGGATATAATCTCGACACCCCCCGCTTAGCATTGCCGATAGGCATATCGTTCTACGTGTTTCAGTCGATAAGCTATCTCGTCGACGTCTATCGCAAAGAGGCCCCCGTTCAGCGCAATTTCTTCGACCTGCTTCTTTATATCGCCCTGTTCCCGCAGCTAATCGCCGGGCCGATAGTGCGTTATGGCACTATCGCCCATGAGATACACGACCGCAGCGTGTCGTCGGTCGACTTTGCCGACGGCCTCTATCGATTTGTGATAGGTCTCGGCAAGAAGGTGATACTCGCCAATGTGTTCTCTGAGCTTGCGGAGCAATTTCTGGTTAACGGTCTCGACAATCTCACGCTCTGGGGCGCCTGGATCGGCATATTAGCGTTCGCGTTGCAGATATATTTCGATTTCTCAGGCTATTCCGACATGGCTATCGGTATAGGCCGTTGCGTGGGCTTTCACTTCTGCGAGAACTTCAACCATCCCTATTGCTGCAACTCGGTGACCGATTTCTGGCGCCGCTGGCATATATCGCTCGGTAGTTTCTACCGCGACTACGTCTACATACCGATGGGCGGTAACCGCTCGGGTCAACTGTTTAACCTGATGACCGTATGGTTCCTGACGGGTATGTGGCACGGCGCGAGCTGGAATTTCATCCTCTGGGGTCTCTATTACGGCATGATTGTGGTAATCGAGAAGTACACCATATTCCGCAACGACCGCAAGCGCAAACTCATCTCTCCGCTATGGAATGTCTACGCGCTGCTGCTTGTGGTGATAGGCTGGGGGCTTTTCTACTTCGACGACATGAGCAATGTCGGGAAATTCTATAAGGCTTTGTTCGGCTTCAACGGCACGGAATTCACATTTGTGGAGCAATCGGCGATATTCGATTATTTCTGGCTTTGGATCGCTGGCTTGTTGCTCTGCCTGCCTCTGCGCCGATGGTTTGAGCGTTTCGTGATAGACCCCGTTGGGGGGAGCTCGTCGGCCGGAGCCTACGCCGCGGCCGTGATGCGCGCCTCGATTTCGCTGACGATACTCGTCGTGAGCGTTGCTCTGCTGGTCGGCGCCACCAACAATGCCTTTATCTACACACGATTCTGATTAACGTTGCTTACTAATCATTTCTAACAACATACTCTCTTGGAAACTACTATATCAACCCCGCGCGCGGCGTCGAAACCAGCCTCGGCCAAAGCCGGCGCCAAGCTCTACATATTTCTGACGGCGGGAGTTTTCGCCGTCATCGCGTTTGTGTTTCTCTTCTTCCCCCGCTCTACCTTTTCAGAGCTTGAGAAGCGCGAATTGGCCACGCCGCCCCAATTCACGGTCGACCGCTTGCTCAGCAGCGAATACGCCTCAGATTTGTCTCACTGGTTTAACGACAGCGAGCCTTACCGCGATATGCTGATGGGCCTCAGCATGAAGACCCGCGACGCGATGCGCCTCAATGTTGGGGGCGAGGACGCGATTTCGTTTCATGCCGCCGAGAGCGAGGATGCTCCCGCCGCGGATGCTATCGATACGGCCTCGGCAATCGACGACGAGCTCGCCGATGTGCCCGACTATACGGCTCCCGACGGAGTGTCGAAGATCGCGCATAAGGGTATAGTGGTGCTCGGCACCGCACCCACTGCCCGCGCCCTTATGGCCTACGGCGGCGTGAAGGGTGGTGATAAGCTCGTGCGCACGGCGCAGCGCTACGCGGCTGAGATGCCTGGCGTGAAGATATATACAATGATCGCGCCGATCGCCACCGAATATTATCTGCCGGAGAAAGCTAAGTCGGCGTCAAAGCCTCAGATTACCACTCTCGACAATATCAAGGCCACAGTAGGGCCCACGGTAAAGTATGTCGACGTCTACAATGCCCTCAAGGCTCATGCGGCTGAGGATATTTACTTGCGCACCGACCATCACTGGGCCCCTCTCGGAGCTTACTACGCGGCGCAGCAATTTGCCCGCACGGCCGGAGTGCCTTTCCGCACGCTCGACAACGGCTACGAGAAGAAGGTGGTACACGGATACGTCGGCACTATGTATGGCTACTCAAAGGATATTGCCGTAAAAGAGTCGCCTGAGGACTTCGTGTACTACAAGCCCACGCAGGTAGATTACACCACCACTTTCCGCATTTATAAGGTCAACAGCCAGTATAAGGTGATAGGAGAGGGGAGCCCCTTCAAATCAGAGTTTTTCAAGCATTTCAAGGACGGTAGCGGCGCGGCCTATTGCACGTTTATGGGTGGCGACCAGCTGCTTGCGAAAGTCGAGACCGGGACTAAAAACGGCCGTAGGGTTGTTATTATCAAAGACAGTTACGGCAACCCGATCCCGTCGTTCCTGTTCTACTCGTTTGAGGAGATCCACGTGGTTGACTTCCGCTACTTCTCTCACAATATCAAGAAGTATTGCGCCGAGAACCGTATCACCGATCTCGTTTTCGCGTTCAATATCTTCAACGCCTACTCGGGAAGTGCGGCCTCGGCCTGCGAACGATTTCTCACTCAGGGTGACAACACATTTACCGCTCCCCCGGCAATTCAGGGTTTAGGCAAGCCCGAGAATGAGAAAACCGACTCAGGCCGCTCGCGCAAAGACGCCCAGCAGCCTAAGCCGGAGATTAACGTCGAAGCTCCTCAAGACCCCGCTCCGGATGCGGCTCCGGCCTCTAAACCCGCCGAGCCTGCTCCTGTCCCGGCCGAGCCTTCCGAGCCCGCTGCAGCCGAGTAGCCGGGGATTAACGGACAAGCCGAGGCTTAGAGCCTTAATATATTTTATGGGGCAGGCTCTAAACGCGAATCGCTTTTTCGCCGATTGTAGGTAAAAGCGCCTAATACCTTTGTCATAAAAAACTTTTTTTATGACAAGTAACTCTATTGAAATCAGGCGGTTTCCGCTGTTGGGCGAGTCGATAGGCTGCTGCTCGGCTAATCTATGCGCGAATCTGCGCCGTGTAGACCGCGACGGTTCGCTTTGCCTGGCCCGTCCAATCGGTGTCGGGCCAAACACTAAGGTCATCGCAGAGGTTAATCATCATGCGGTCGGGTTAATATCACTTCGCCTGTCGGCAAGCGGCTCGCAGGTAGTGGCCGTGAGGCCGCCGTCGGATGAAGAGGTGGTCGTAGGAACGCTTTCAGGTAAATATCTCGCAGGCGTGGAGATAAGCGATTCGTTGATTGCCATTTCCACGACCTACGGAGTGGAGATGCTGACGATTGACGACCGCGGCCGATGTGAATTGCGCGCGCAAGGCCACCGCTTGCCGATGCTCCGATTCGAGGCATATAGCGAGATGCAACTCACTGTAGATGTCGAGCAGCGGGCATTGAAGGCGCAGCGCGACGCGCGCTCCGCTTCGCTCGCTGAGGCTGACGCCGAGGCGTTGACCGCGGATTTGCTTAAAGCGTATTCACGCCTCGCTTTTGCCGCGGGGGCCTCAGGATATTCACTGCAGCCTTTTCTCGCGCGTTACCGCATGGAGGACGCCGACGGCCGATTGCTGTTCGTGTCAGCTCCTGTCGTCGTGTCGGCTCAAAGCGGCTTCCAGGGCATGGAGCAGATGGCGACTTATCTTGCCGACGACGGGTCGCGCCGAAATTCATTCGCTATCCGCGGCAACGTTTTCCGCACGCGCCTGACGACTGTCCCAAATTATAATTCCGACGCATGGCCCGAGGTGCGCCGCCTTGTGGTCGAGGCGACCCCTCCGATTCATCCTGTGAATTACTCCGGCGAAGCGGCCAATATTATCAGTAGGGAAGGGGTGTCGGGAATGAGGCTGCATTTCTTCATGCCGGGAGCCTCGGTCACTATGGCAAGAGCCGATTTGTTGGTGGCCGAGAAACTAAAATCGGTCTTCAATCATGCCGATTCGCTTTTCAGGGAGGTCGCCGCGGTCAATGACCCGTTTAGGGCTTCATCGAAGATAAGCGTAGAAGTCAGGCCCGCTTCGGCGACTTTAACCGCGGAGAAACAGATAGCCGAGGTCGACGCCGCGATAGGGAAACGCGCTACGCGGTTGCCGCGCATAAAGGTGTTGGCCTCGCTGCCTCATCGATTCAGCGCCGCGACTGCCGACGTGGCAGGGGAGACAGTGGTCTGGGGAAACATTTCAGCGCATCGCTTCAACGGCTACCCGATTGAGCATTTCGCGGTGGCCCTTTCCTCCGACTCGACCGCCCCATGGAGAGCAAGCGTCGTAGCCGAGACCGCGGGGGGAGAGCGACGCTTGGTGGCCCTGTCGTCGGGAATCGGGTATGCCCCTCGGTTGCTCTCGCCGATTATTTCATATCCGGCTCCCGATATATCGTTGATGAAGATTCGCGTGAAAGTAGGGGATGAGAATTTCGGCGCGGAATTTCAGCTCACTCCTTCGGCCGATGGACGTTTTTCATACTACGCTTCCCCTACGTCGACTCCAATAGCGCTAACCCCGGTCGACGAGGATTTCGCGCAACCCGCGCAAGTCAACGAGCCTGAGACATTCGCCTCATCGCTGCTGACCGCCCCAACGCGTTCGCCATTGAGCATTAGCGACTCGGCTCGTATATCCAATGGAAGCATAGTGGTAGTGAAAGCGGCCGACAGACGAGGGGGAGCTTGGGATTTTTCTCTCAGGCGAGTGTTTGTATTCTCCTCTGAGGGAATACTTCTCGCTAATCTTACGCGCTCGGGAGAGTTCTCCACGATTCACCCGCTCGATTCGCGGGTGGTGGAGTCGGTGCGGAGCGTGGTCGCGACAACGCTCGACCGCTATCCTCTCATCGCCCGCGCGTCGGGCGACCTGATTGGCCTTACGCGAGGCTCGTTGACCACTTTCTCTAATCTCCCTTATTTCGAGACAGAGCGTGAACCTGATAGCGCGCCAATGTTTTGGGATATGGATAACAATGAACTCCATTTGGCCGATCAGACTGATTCCGATGTGATGAGGGTTATACCGTTTGGCCACAAAATCCCGCGCGCATCGGCTGGATCAGCGACGGTCGGCGTGAAGTATTCGCTGACGGTCGACTTACCAGCGAATAGCGGGTCGATGATACCTTACAGGCCATCGGCTGTTTCGCTCTCGATCGAAGCCGAATCCGCCGACCTTATCGTGGAAGTGACTTGCGGGTCGATCGCGTTGTCGCGCGTCAGACTTCTCGGCAGAGTCAGCGGGCCATTGGTATTGCGCGTCGCGGGGATACCCTCGACTGAGTTGACTCTAAGCATTATCGGAAGGGCTTCGCGATTCAGGCTCTCGCGGCTCAGAGTGCAAATAAGAGCCTGTCCCATAAAATCTATTAAAGCTGAGGCGGTCAGCCATTGAGCAGAGTTGCTCGTGTGATGAGGGAGTGTACTTCGACGTACACGACTGAAGAACACGGACGAATATGCCAATGGATGGCCGGGGCGATGTTCATTCGAGCGCTGAACGAGGAGAGCCAGTGCTTTTGTTTGGGGTTAAGGAAAGAATACGTTAACATATTTTATGGGACAGGCTCTAAGAGAATAAGAGCTTTTCGGAGCGCATCGGGATTGCCGTTGCGCTCCGAAATATTTTGTGGCCGATGAAAAAAATTTGGTTTTCTCACTAAAATCAGCCAATTTCGCGGTTGAAATGAGCGAGAGTAATTTTAAGCAACATATCGGCGACCTCTATGCCGACGGTTTCGACGGGGCGCGTACCCTCGTTTTGGGAACGCTTTCGCCGGCTTTTACCGATTATATGTTGGGGAAACGTCGCATGGGAGAGGAAGGGAATTTGTCGGATTTCAACAACCGCATAGCGATTATCGACACCGCATCGCAGTCATCGGCAAAGGCCGATGATATTGTTAATGCGATTGCCGGTATCGGCCCTGAGGTGATTTTCGCTCTCGACCCGAAGGCTAATGAATTGCTTTACTCACAGCCCGATAAGTTTCGTTTTATAGGCCGAGCCGACGTGGCCGACGGCGAACACGTATGGCTGTTTACTCCGGCCGACAGCGGATTGGGGGGGCGCACGATAGGGCGCATAAGGTATCGCCGCAAGGTGATGTCGATGCGACATCAGGAAGATTGGTTTCGCGAGCGGGTGAAAGAACATCTTGCCGGCGCGTTTCAAGGGTCGCCCTTTGAAAAGCGCAAGCAGATGAGGGCCATGGCCTCGCTGCTAAAGGGCCTTTCCGACCGCAAGCTGATAGGCTCCAACGAGAGGGGTATATATTTCCGCGACACGGAGAAGTATAAGTGGCGCTCGGTCCATGTGGGGCTTTTCATAAAGAAACTGAAAGGTATGTTCAATCTCGGTCGAGGAGCCAACGAGGGGCTTAACGCGCTGTTCGGCGAGAAGGGTATGGAGAAATGTTCGGCAAATCCCTCGATATTGCCGCCGACCAATCCTCTGCTGCGCGAGATCGAGTCGCTTTAGCGATTGGGGCTGCGGAGTATGAACGGCATATTCTCCTGGAGTTTGAATGGAGGATTCTGCTCGACCTTGCGCAGCAGCTCGCGCGCTTCGGTCACATCGGGGGTCGAGGCTATCACCACGTAATAAAGCGGCTCGCGGGTCTCTACGATGAATGACTCGCCATAACCGGCATCCTTAAAGCGTGAGCAGGCCGATTTGGCATGGAAAAGTTGCTTGAACCGGGCCGCTACGATACTGTAGCGTTTTATAGCGTTTGCGTCTATTACATCCTGTCCGTTGGTCAGGGCAACGTATTCGCGGCGCAGATTCACCGTGTCGCCCCCTATGGTGTAAAGCTCTTCCGATGCCTCGCGGCGTATGCGCCCGTAGATGGTGGAGTCGATGTCGGCGCTTTCGCTTTTCTGCGAGCGCTCGTAGGCGCGTCGATAGTTCTCTTCAGTGGTTTTGCAGCCTATGAGGGCCGAAAATGCCATTGCGGCTATGATTATATGACGGATTTTCATGCTTAAGTAATGAAATTTGAAAAATGTTAGCCAGGATTACTCTTTGCCTATCAGCTCGATTACTTCGAGATTGCGTATCTCGGCGCCGTCGATTTCGAGGCGCACCAATGTCCGCACTTTCTGCCACCCCTGAGTTCCTGCAGCGCCGGGATTGACGTGCAGGCAGTCAAGGCGATTGTCATACATCACTTTGAGTATGTGGGAATGGCCGTCGACAAATAGCTTTATGCGCTCCTGCCTGATGATGTCGGCCATGCCGGGGGCGTATCTCCCCGGGTAGCCTCCAATGTGGGTGAGAAGCACTTTCACATTCTCGACGTCGAATATAAGCATCTTGGGGCATATACGGCTTACTTCGCCATGATCGATATTGCCGCTGACGGCGCGCACCTCGGGGCCGATTTCGTTGAGGCGGGCGAGCATATTTATGTCGCCGATGTCGCCAGCGTGCCATATCTCGTCGCGGTCGGCGAAATATTTGCGGTAACGCTCGTCCCAGTGGCTATGGGTGTCGGATAGTATTCCTATGCGCTTCATTTACAGATTGGTTAGTATCAGGGTTTGTCGGGGCGAGAGTGTCAGCTCGTCGTCGATGGTCAGCTGTTGGCCAGTGAAGATGTCGGTGCGGGTTGCGCCCTTGGGCAATATCTCGGAGTAATATTCGAGGTCGAGGGTGACGGGCTCGTCGGTACCGTTAAGCAGCACGTCGACCACTTTGTCGCCGAGGCGCCGCTCATATATGTAGGCGCGTTGCTGCGGGGCGAAGTGCTTGAGAGAGCCTTTGGCGATTACCTCGTTGACGTCGCCTTTGCGCCAATGGAGCAGTTTTGAGAGGTAGTCGAACGCTTCGGCCTGGATAGGGGTCATGCCTGAGCCGTCGAACACGTTTATCGAGTCGCCCGGGAAGCCGCCCGGCATGTCGCGGCGCACGTTGCCGTCGCCTCCGTCGGCGCGGCTGCCGTTCATGAGTATCTCGGTGCCATAATATATTTGAGGGATTCCGCGGGTGGTCAGCAAGAAGGCTTGAGCCTGTTTCCATTTGGCCAGATCGTCGGGCATAGAGGGGAGGAAGCGGTCGGTATCGTGGTTGTCGAGAAAGGTCAGTATGCGTTGCGGGTCGGGAAAGAGGTAGTCGAGGGCGAGATGTCCGTATAAGGTGTTGAGTCCGTCGGCCCAAGGAAGGGTCTCTTCGTCGAAGGCTTTGGGCGCGTCGAGCATCAGACGGAAGTCCATTACGGTAGGCAGATTCGGGTCAACGGGATTCACTTTTGAGCCGCGCTGCCAGAAGGCTTCGCTCCCCTCGTTGGCAAACCAACATTCGCCGACGATATTGAAGCGGGGATACTCGCGCTCAACCGCCGAAATCCAGCGGCCCATGGCTGCGGCGTCGGCATAGGGGTAGGTGTCCATGCGTATTCCGTCGATCTTGGAGTCCTCGATCCAGAAGATTGAGTTCTGGATGAGGTAATTCATCAGGTGACGGTTGCGCTGGTTGAGGTCGGGCATCGCCGATACAAACCAGCCGCCTGTGGCGGTGGCCACGTCGCGCTCCGAGGCATAGGGGTCGTGAAGAGCTACAAGGCGATGGTTGGTGATTACGTCGCCCTCGGGGTAGTTGAACCAGTCGCTCATAGGGGCGTCGGCCATCCAGGGATGCGACGAGCCGGAGTGGTTGAATATCATGTCCATAACCACCTTTATGCCTCGGCCGTGAGCTTCATCGACCATTTCGGCCCACTCCTCGTTGGAGCCGAATCGCGGGTCGATACGGTAGTAGTCGGTTGTGGCATAGCCGTGGTATGACCCCATAGGCATATCGTTTTCAAGCACCGGGTTGACCCAAATGGCTGTCACGCCGAGCGAGTCGATATAGTTGAGGTGGTCGCGGATACCTTGAATGTCGCCTCCGTGGCGGCCGTGGAGATTAGTGCGGTCAACCTCGTATGGCTCGTTGAGTTTAATCGAGTTGTTGGCGGGGTTGCCGTCGGCGAAGCGGTCGGGCATTATCAGGTAGAGCACGTCGGAGGCATCGAATCCGGGATTGTCGGTGCCTTTCCATGTGCGTTGTTTAAGCGGGAAGTTGACCGACGTTTTCTTCTTGCCGAGAGTGAAGTCGAGCTTCACGTCGCCCGGCTTGGCGTCGGGCGAAACGGTGATATAGACGAGCTTATAGTTGGGAGAGTCGAGCTTCACGTCGTCGACCACTTTAACGCCCGGATAATTGATTGATAGATCGGTGGCCCCAAGGTCGTGACCGCTCACAAGCAGTTGCACGGTGTCGTTGGCCATTCCGACCCACCAGTAGGGAGGATCAACTTTGTCGATTTTGATAGCTTGTTTTTTTGCGGCGAAAGCTCCTGCGAATACCATCGCCGCGGCGATGGCGCATATAATTCGTTTCATGGCATTAATTTATGATCGGTTGACAGGGTGAGGGTTCACGAGAAGGGTATTTTTTTCATCAATTAGTAAGCAAATTGCGATACTTGCATATTGATAATGTTTTGTGCCTACGCTCGACATGGGAACGGGATTAATATTTGCGGCCGAAGTCGGCGGGGATTTCACCCCAATGCTCGGTATCCCATTTGAGCACGCGGTTGGGGTAGTAGGGATGGGATTGCACCCATGCGTCGGCGCGTCGAAGCATTTCAAAGAGTCGACCGTTGCGTGGCGTGGCTTCGAGTTTCGACTTGTGGCCGCGGTTGCGTAGCCAGTTGAGGGCCGTACGCGAGTCGGAGTAGATAGCCGTATGCGTGTTTCCCTGGCGGTCAAACAGGGCCAGCGCGTGGACCAGAGCGAGATACTCGGCCACGTTGTTGGTGCCGTCCTCTACCGGGCCGTAATGGAAAACCTCTGCTCCCGTCAGCACGTCGACACCGCGATACTCCATCGGGCCGGGATTCTTGGAGCACGCTCCGTCGACGGCTATGGAGTCCGTAATCAGGTCGGGAATGGCGGCGTAGTTGGTCACTTTGGGCGCGTGCTTGGCTATTGAGCGCAGCATGGCGGCTGCCTCATTCGGGTCGCCGCGATAGGCTTTGGTGGCGTCTATCTGCGAGTCGAAAGCCCTGTATCGCGCGCCTGGAAAACCCTCGACCTGCGCTTTGCACTCCTCCCAAGAGTCGTAGATGCCGGGGGAGTGGCCTGTCCATACGACGTAAAATTTTCGTTTCATCTATTTCTTGTTTTTCTCGTAGAGATAGGTTTTTACGGTTTCGTGTACCCCGCGCGGAAGCGGATAGTCGGCGTGGAAGCCGAAATCGGCCACTGCTTCCGACACGTCGCAACTCCAGTTGCGCTGGCGCATTATCTTGAATTTGTCGCGATTGAGCGTGGAGGTGGTTCCTCGCATGGCGGCGATTTTCTCGAGCGCGGCCGACACTATGTAGACCACCCACATGGGGAGTTTGAGCGGGAGCACCCATTTGCGGCCAAGCTCTTTAGCCACCATCTCTCGGAATTCCTTCTGGGTGTAAGCCTTTGGCTCGGCTATGATATAGGTTTTGCGCGACACTCCCGCGGCCAGGGCGTCAAACATGGCGTTGACGAGGTCGTCGACGTAGATAAACGTCAGCAACTGTCGGCGATAGCCCATACCGGCATCGATATGGCGGTCGATGCTCTTTATCATCATCAGGTAGTCCTTCTCGCGAGGGCCGTAGACACCTGTTGCCCTGAAGATAATGTAGTCCAAGCCACTCGCGCGCAGATATTCCTCGGCGCGTATTTTCGACCGGGCGTAGCGCGTGTTAGGGTTGAGTGGGTCGCTCAGGCGTATCGGGGTGTAGCCTTTCTCGTCCTGCGGCCCCATGGCGCTCAGCGAACTCATGAAAAGAAACCGCTGGGGCGACTTGCCGAGGCGTTTCAGCGCATCGACAAATGTGGCGAGATAGCCGTAATTAATCGTGTCGAAATCATCCATGCGGCGACATTTAGTCGCACCCAAATTATAGATCACGTAATCCCAACGCTCATCGCCCGGCATCGCCTCGGCTATCGCGTCGGCCACCTGAGAGGGGTCGGCGTAGTCGAGCACAAGAAATTTCAGGCGCGGGTCGGAGAGGTAGCGGCGCGATGTGGATGCGCGGACTCCTACGGTGACGTCGTAGCCGCGGTCAAGCCCGATCGAAGCTATGAATCCGCCGACAAAGCCTCCGGCACCAACTATCAATAATTTTTCCATATTACAAAGTTAACAAATGTTTTCTCTTTTCATCGCGGTTATGCTGATTTTAAGTCATTATTTTCGGCTTTATTGCCCTTAAAAACAAAAAAAACAGCTTAAAGTGGCAAAAAAATGCCGAAAAAGTTGCGCAGATGAAAAATATCGCGTACCTTTGCATCGCAAAAGCCAAAAAACCTGCTTCAGTAGCTCAGTTGGTTAGAGCACCTGACTGTTAATCAGGGGGTCGTTGGTTCAAGCCCATCCTGAAGCGCCATAAAGGCACAGAAAAAGCCGCTTTCCTCATCCGAAGGCGGCTTTTTTGTGCCGTAATACTCCGATTTTGCGTCCACTCCCACGAAGCCATGCGAATTTCGGGTCAGTAGATTTTTCCGGTTGGCGGGAGAGGAAAGGTTGCCGTATAATGCTTA
>CAZJBM010000040.1:0-17960 GCA_964544595.1 uncultured Barnesiella sp. | reverse complement strand
GATTAAGTGCATTATACGGTTAACCTTTCCTCTCCCGCCAACCGGAAAAATCTACTGACCCGGTATTGGGGATGGGGCTGCTCCATGAAGCAGCCCTACCGTTTGCGGACACAATTTTTTTAACGCTATTTCTCTCTCACTTATCCATATTCACCGACCACGCAAATAGAGATTATCCCCGCCCTCAAAAGATTTTTCGCGAAATCCGCGGGCGCATTTGCAAAAAAATCGCTACCTTTGCGTAAACCCTAACCCTTCAGGGCCGTAAACGCCTTGAAGCTAAACAACTGCATACATGAATCTACAACCCGGCACCATACTCAAAGGCACTTACCGCATAGTCCGCTTCATAGCCTCTGGAGGCTTCGGTTGCACCTACGAGGCCGAGCATATCGAGCTGAAAGCGCGCGTCGCCGTCAAAGAGTTCTTCGTCAAGGATTTCTGCAACCGCGACGCGACCACCGGCCATATCTCGGTAGGCACCACCAGCAAAGCGGGCCTCGTCGACAAGCTGCGTCGAAAATTTAAGGAGGAAGCGAGGGCAATATGGGGGCTGCGCCATCCCGGCATTGTCCGCGTGACCGACGTGTTCGACGAAAACGGCACCTCATACTACGTGATGGACTTTATCGAGGGCATCCCGCTCAACGATATGGGCACACTCCCGGAGAAGACCGCGCTTAACTATATGTCGCAGGTGTGCGCCGCCCTCGCCTACGTCCACGCCCACAACCGACTGCACCTCGACATCAAGCCCGCCAACATAATGGTCGACGGCCAGGGGCGCGCGGTGCTTATCGACTTCGGCGCGTCGAAGCAATACGACGAGGTCGACGGCCAGAATACCTCTACCGTATCGGCGCTTACGCCCGGTTTCGCCCCGATAGAGCAGATGGACAACGACATATCGACGTTCACCCCCGCCACCGACATCTACTCGCTCGGCGCTACGCTCTACAATCTATTGTCGGATCAGGTGCCTCCGAGAGCGTCGGCGCTCGCCAGCATGAAGCTCCCGGAGCTGCCCGCTTCAGTCACCCCCGCTACCCGGAGCGCCGTCGAGTCGGCCATGCGCCTGAACAAATACGACCGCCCGCAGTCGGTGGCCGAATTCCAAAAAATGCTCGACTCCGAGACTGTTGTGGCCTCGCCGGTGCAAGAACCCGCTTCAAATGCCACCAAACCCCGCGTTAACCCTGATGCCGGGCGCACACGGCCTATCGAGATCTTAAAAATCGAGAAGAAGCGCTCCAACAAGGGGCTTATAATCGGCTTGGCCATCGGCCTCGCCGCCGTGGTCATAGCCGTAGTCCTTTGGCCGAAACCGAGCGATCAGCCCGACCCGGCGGAAGGCGGAGAAACCGTAGAGATGGTAGAATCGGTTGAGGTATTGTCGCCCCTCGACGGCGAGAGATTCACCTACAGCGGCATGGTCGACTCCGACGGCCTGCCCGACGGCCAGGGCAAAGGAATATACACCGACGGCACCTATTCGGGCGAATATGCCAAAGGGCTGCGATCGGGCAAAGGCGTGTTCACCTCCGAGGCTGACTCCCAGGGGCGTTACGACCGCTACGAGGGCACATTCGTCGACGATCATTACGACAACGGACGCCTCGACTACATGGGCTACGATTGTTACTTTGAAGGGGATTTCAACGCCGACAATCTCCCCGCCTTCGGTAAATACGTCCTCAATAAGGATGGGGAATACTTCTACGGCAAGTTTGATAAGAACGGTGAGTCGGAGCATGGCAACTACTATAAGGCCGACGGCACATTTGACTGCGGCTTCGATCACGGCAAAAAAGTCGCCTACAAAGTCACCCTCCAATAGCTAAGATTTGGCGGGGCGTTGGTGTAAAGGGTTGTGTGGCAAGCAAATATGAAGCGCATGTCTTTAGGCGTGCGGAAGAATGACGAGGCGTTGTGTCCTCGTACAGTAGGGATGCTCCACGGAGCATCCTTTTGATTTACAGCGTGTTGTCTTGCTGTGCAGGTTGCTCCATGAAGCAGCCCTACTGTTCGCGGACACAAATTGTTTAACGCTATTTCACTACATATTCGATTCCAAATTGAAATCTTTAAGTTCGGGGAAAATAAAAAAGTTTAGAGTATAGGTTGAAACTTTTGTGTGAATTACCAAATCTTTACACTTATAACCTAAACTTTTGTCAAAATAAATGGTTTGTTATTTCCGGCCAGTGATAAGGAAGATGAATTGTGTAAATATCTGTGTAACAAATAGATATGGAGCGCACGTCTTTAGGCGTGCGAAAGAGTAGTGAATTTGCCGCAGCCTCGTTTCTCTTTCGCGGGGCTAAAGCCCCACGCTCCATATTCGCTTGACACATAGCTGCTTCCTTTGCTTCTCTTCCGCGTATGAAGACATTAGCTACCTTCCGGCGAGGAATCCTGTTTTAACGTCACTTACATATTTTCCAAGGGCTGTGGCGAAGAGGTTGGTTGGAATCCGTAGGGCGCTGTGGGGCGGGATTTGGATTTGAGGGGGGAAATGACTAACTTCACGGAGAATTTTTAGTTTCACTGCAATGACTGAGATTGTTATTCGAGGAGAAGAGGAACTCGGAGCCGCTGCCCGCGAGTTTCTCGACAACATAGCCGACCGACGCATCTTCGCTTTCAACGGCGAGATGGGCGCGGGCAAAACCACCTTTATCAACGCCCTCTGCGCGGCCCTCGGCATCGACGACGAGGCTACCGGATCACCGACATTCGCTATCGTCAACGAGTACGCGTTGCCGAAGCCTTTCGATGGCATGAATAAGGTGTATCACTTTGATTTCTATCGTATTGACGACCCGAGCGAGGCCCTTGATTTCGGCGTTGAGGATTATTTCGATTCAGGCGAGCTCTGCCTAATGGAGTGGCCTGAGCGCATCGAGCCGCTTCTGCCCGACGAAACCGTGAACGTCAACTTGACCGTTGAGCCTGACGGCACACGAATTTTGCGATTCTGACATGAACGCGATACGCCTTAAACAGACCGCGTCGACCAACTCGGCCATGAAGAGTATGGACGGCCTGGAGCATGGAGCGGTGATAGTCACCGACAATCAGACCGCCGGTAGAGGGCAGCGCGGCAACTCGTGGGAGGCCGCTCCGGGCCTGAATCTGACCTTCTCGGTGCTGTTGGAGCCTCAGAACATCGAGGCGCGCGACCAATTCGCCATCTCCCGCGCGGTCGCGCTCGCCGTAGCCGACTGCTTGGCGCACTGGCTTCGCCGCGACGACGTGAAGGTGAAGTGGCCCAACGATATTTACGTAGGCGACGACAAGATATGCGGCATACTGATAGAGAACACGTTAGAGGGCAGCCGCATCGCTCGCTCCGTGGTAGGCGTCGGGATCAATGTCAATCAGCGGGAATTTCTTTCCGATGCCCCTAACCCGATCTCGATGCGGCAGATCGCGGGAATGGATTTCGATCTGGACATGCTGCTCGAAGATGTGGTCAACACGATATTAAGCCACTTCGCCGCAGAGGATTGCAGCGGTGGCCACGCCTCGGAGCGCGAGTATATGGAGCGGCTTTGGCACGCCGACGGATTCTATCGGTTCGCTGAGGGAAACGCCAGGGTCGACGGCACCCCGGTGGGCGATAATGATGGCCGCAAGGAGTTTGAAGCAAGGATAGTCTGCATCGACGGAGCAGGGATGATGACACTCCAGCGCCGCGACGGCACCCTCACCACCCACGCCTTCAAGGAAGTTTCGTTTCTAAGATAGCTTGAGCTTCAAGGCGTTGATGAAAGCGGCCGCTTTGGGGTCCTCAAGGATATGAGAGAAGAGTTCGCGGTCGTTCCAGACGGTCGGCGACGGCCCTTCGTCGGTAATAGTGAAGGTGAAGTTAATCAGGTCGTTGCCTAAGCTGTCGCGGATGTATTTTCGGAGTTCGGCGTGAGCTTTGTTGAATTCCGAGAGCTGGATCTCGTTGACGACGGCAATGATGAAGTTGTTGTCGTTCAGTCGCTTAGGGCGACAAGTGCGCATGGCGTTGACAAGCACGTGCTCGGTGGCGTGGGCGGCAGCGAAGGCGTCCCATGTGGCCTGCAGTTGCTCGTCGGTGTAGCGGCTCGCGCGGTTGGCTTGCTCGGCCGCTGCGGCCGACGGCGTCGTTGTCTGGCGCGACTCCACGCGGTGGCGCGTGGATTGCAGCGAGCGTTGGCGTGCAGGGCCGGGCGCGGGAGGCGGAGGCGCGGGCATGTCGGCTTGTGGCGCGACCTTCGGGGCCGAAGGCTGAGTTGGCGGCTGAGGCGCCGCAGGTTGAGGCGTAGCCGCGGGTCGCGGTTTTATTTCAGGGGGAGAGGGAGGCTCGGGGAGAGAAGAGGTAGAGGCGGCGAAAGGTTTCAACTGCCCCTCTCCGTCGCCGCTAAAGATGGGGGAGGGGCTGAGTAGTTGGCACAGTTTGATGAGCAGAAGCTCTACGAGGAAAGTTTTTGACGATGCTTTGCCATACTCCATGTCGGCGTCGTTGCATAGGCTCATGGCCTTGTAGAAGAATTCCACAGGCACCTTCTGGGCCAACCCGGCCATGGATTCTTTGACCGACTCGTCGGTGTCGAGCAGCGATATGGTGGCTTTATCGCGCGCAACCATGAGGTCGCGGAGATACTCGGCGAGGCCGTTGACAAAGAAGCGAGAGTCGAAGCCGCGGTCGCGTATATCCTTATATATTAATAGTGCCTGGGGCACATCCTGAGCGATGAACGCCTCCATCAGTCGACCGAAATAGGCTGAGTCGAGCACGTTGAGATTGGCGATCGTGGAGGCATAGGTGATATTGCCGCGCGAAGAGGCGGCTACCTGGTCGAATATCGAGAGCGCGTCGCGCATCGCCCCGTCGGCTTTGCGCGCGATGACGTTGAGCGCCGACCGCTCGGTGGTTATACCCTCGTTGCCGGCCACATATTCGAGGTGGTCGACCATGTCGGTCACCGTGATGCGGTTGAAGTCGTATATCTGGCAGCGGGAGAGGATTGTGGGTATAATCTTATGCTTCTCGGTGGTTGCGAGGATAAACACGACGTAGCTTGGCGGCTCCTCAAGGGTTTTGAGGAAGGCGTTGAAGGCCGCGGCCGACAGCATGTGCACCTCGTCGACGATAAAGATACGGTAGCGGCCGTTGGTCGGAGGCACCTGCACCTGGTCGACCAGGGCTCGGATGTCGTCGACAGAGTTGTTGGAGGCGGCGTCAAGCTCGATGATGTTGAGCGAGCGGTTGTCGTTGAAGGCGCGGCAAGAGTCACATTCGTTGCAAGGCTCGCCGTCGGCGGTGCGGTGCTCGCAGTTGATGGCTTTCGCGAAAATGCGGGCGCAGGAGGTCTTGCCTACGCCTCGCGAGCCGCAAAACAGGTAGGCGTGGGCGAGCCGGTCGGTGGCGATAGCGTTTTTGAGGGTAGAAGTCAGAGCCTTCTGCCCGACAACGCTCGCGAACGTCGACGGACGGTACTTGCGCGCCGATACTATATAGTTTTCCATGTTGGAGTCTCTTTTTGGCAAAGATACGAAATTAACGCCGACTGGCAAAACATTATTTAGAGCCTGTCCCGTAAAATCTGTTATCGCTGAGGTCGCATATCTTGGAATGATTTAGGCGACCGTCGCCTCGGCCAGCCATTGGCATATTCGTCCCTGTTCTTCGGTCGTGTACGTCAAGTACACTCCCTCTTCACCCGAACAACTCTGCTCAATGGCTGACTGCCTCGGCGTTAACAGATTTTATGGGACAGGCTCTTAGCCGTGCGGTTACTGTTTTGTCTCGAAAACGATGATGTCGTCGGGGAGATTGGAATTGTTGAGGTGGAGTGTAACGGTTTCGACCCGCGGGTCGGAGAGGAGCGCCGTGAGGTCGAACGAGGCATAGTAGGCGCGGGGGAAAGTCGCGCCGGGGTCGGTCGCCTCGTCGAGCGAGTGAATCAGGTAAAGCTCAGGGCATGCGGGGCGGGCCTTTAAAGCCACTGTGTCGACTGCCACGCCATAACGGCGGGGCGACTCGTCGTATGGCAGGCGGGCCTTGACGTTGAGATATGGCCCCGAAAGCCATGCGCTTAGCAGGTATACGGGGTCGCGGTCGTAGCCTTCAATATCGGTCGCTGAGCCTAAAAGCAGTTTTGAGTTGGTGATAGGTGAATAGCCTCGGAGGGTGATGTTTCCCGACTCATAAGGCTTCCCGGCGGCGATGTAGGCTATCAGCAGCCGGTCGCCGACGTGAATGCGGGTGGTGTCGATCAGTTGCTTGGCGTAGTAGGTGACCGGGGAGGAGGCGAGCGGTAGCTGAAGAGTGTAGACCCCGCCCGCTTTAGAGTCCTGCGACTTCAGGCAGACGATGTCGTAGCTCACGATCTCATCGGTAGGCTCGCCGGAGTCGGTCGAGCAGCCGGTAAGCAGCGCAAGAGTGGCTAATAATATTAATGACAGCAGCTGTTTCATGCTCTAACCTATCTCTACGGGGTCGTGTCGCGCTTCTATAAGGCCGTCGCGGAGCGAAATTACACGGTCGGCCATTTCGGCCAACGCGTTGTCGTGGGTGACGATAACGAATGTCGAGCCGAGGTCGCGGCGAATGTCGAAAAAAAGCTTGTGAAGTTCCTGGCGATTGGCCGAGTCGAGCGAGCCCGAGGGCTCGTCGGCGAGTATCACGCGGGGATTGTTGATGAGTGCTCTGGCCACTGCCGCGCGCTGCCGTTCGCCTCCCGACAATTGCGCCGGCTTATGCTCAGTGCGCGAGCCGAGACCGAGATAATCGATCAGTTTGCGCGCTTTGGCGAAAGCCTCGTCGCGGCTCTCGCCCGCGATAAGCGCGGGCATGGCCACGTTCTCGACAAGCGAGAATTCGGGCAGCAGCTGATGGAACTGAAACACGAAGCCGATATTGCGGTTGCGGAATCGGGCGAGTTCGCGGTCCTTCAGCTTCGAGATATCGACGGGGCCTTCGGGCGTGTCGTAGATCACCTCGCCCCGGTCGGGGCGGTCGAGCGAGCCGAGTATCTGTAGCAGCGTGGTCTTGCCCGCTCCGCTCGGCCCGACGATGGCCACAATCTCAGCGGCATCGATTTGCAGATCGATGCCCTTCAGCACTTCGAGCGTGTCGAATGACTTGTGTATGTCGATGGCTCTCAGCAAGTTGATTTGGGCGAGATTGTGAGTGGCAGGGTTTAAATGAACGATTTGGCCATTGTGTTGATGGCGTATTCGGGCGAGACGCGGCGATAGAGTATGTCATAGACGCCTTCGACGATGGGGAGGGGTATGTCGTAGGCTTTGTTGATTTCGTGGATGCACTTCACGCCATAATAGCCCTCGGCAATCTGCTCCATCTCCATTTTGGCCGCTTTGACCGAGTAGCCGCGGCCTATCATGGCGCCGAAGTTGTGGTTGCGCGAGAATCGCGAATATGCCGTCACCAGGAGGTCGCCGAGATATACCGAGTCGCAGATCTGGCGTATGCGGGGGTCGACGCCGTCGAGGAAGCGGGCCATTTCGCGGATCGCGTTGCTGACGAGCATCGCCAGGAAGTTGTCGCCCTTCTTCATGCCGTGGACTATACCGGCGGCAATGGCGTAGACGTTTTTGAGCACGCCGGCATAACCGATACCGTCGACGTCGGTCGACGATATGGCGTGCACGTTGTTGCTTTCAAGCGTGTGGGCAAACGCCTCGGCGCGGGTTATGTCGGAGCAGGCGACCGTGAGATACGACGGACGGTCGAGCGCTACCTCCTCGGCGTGGCTCGGGCCGCTGACGATAAGAGCATGGTCGGGGGCCACGCCGTAGTGCTCGCATACGTAGGTGGTGACGAGCTGGTTGTCGTCGGGCACGATACCTTTGATTGCCGATATGACCGACTTGCCGCTGAGGTCGCCGGTTACTTTCTCAAGGTGGCCTTTGAAATAAGGCGAAGGCATGGCGAAAAGCAGCGTGTTGCTCTCGGCGATGGCCTTGTTGATGTCGGAAGTGAAGGATATGCGGTCGATGTCGAAGCGCACGTCGGTAAGATACGCGGGGTTATGGTGCAGCCGCTTAAACTCTTCGATGCGGTCGTCGCGGCGCATGTACCATGTGATCATCTCGCAGTTTTTCAGCAGCACGCAGGCCAGAGCGGTTGCCCAGCTGCCGCCGCCAAACACGGCTATGTTTCCAGGGAAGTTCATTTCTTCATGAATTAGCTTTTGGCACCCGATTCAGCCTCAGGCTCCTGATTCTCTTTGCTTTGTGCTTTCTTCTCAGGGCGCATCTGGGGGAATAGAAGCACTTCCTGTATGGTGGTCTGCCCGGTCATGAGCATCACGAGGCGGTCCATGCCTATGCCCATGCCTGATGTCGGGGGCATGCCGTATTCGAGGGCGCGGATAAAGTCGTGGTCGATGATCATGGCCTCGTCGTCGCCCTTCTCGCTGAGGCGCATCTGCTCGACGAATCTCTCATACTGGTCGATCGGGTCGTTAAGCTCAGAGTAGGCGTTGGCGAGCTCCTTGCCGTTGACCATCAGCTCGAATCGCTCGGTCAGCTCGGGATTGTCGCGGTGACGTTTGGTCAGGGGCGACATCTCGATAGGATAGTCGATGATGAAAGTGGGCTGGATGTAGTTGCCCTCGCATTTTTCGCCGAAGATTTCGTCGATGAGCTTGCCTTTGCCCATAGAGGGGTCAACTTCGATATGGAGCTGACGGCACACGTCGCGGAGCTGCTCCTCGTTCATGCCCGAAATGTCGATGCCGGTAAACTCCTTGATCGCGTCGATCATGGTCACGCGGCGGAAGGGCGCTTTAAACGAGATTACGTTGTCGCCGACCTGCACCTCGGTGGTGCCGTTGACATCGAGGCAAATCTTCTCGAGCATGCGCTCGGTGAAATCCATCATCCAGTTATAATCCTTATAGGAAACATAGATTTCCATGCAGGTGAACTCGGGGTTGTGGGTGCGGTCCATACCCTCGTTGCGGAAGTTCTTCGAGAATTCATACACACCCTCGAAACCGCCCACGATAAGGCGCTTGAGGTAGAGCTCGTCGGCGATACGCAGGTAGAGGGGTATGTCGAGAGCGTTGTGATGGGTGATGAACGGACGCGCCGCCGCGCCTCCGGGGATCGACTGGAGTATGGGGGTCTCCACTTCCATGTAGCCGTGGTCGTTGAAGAATTGGCGCATGGAGTTGAACACCTTCGTGCGCTTTACGAAGATGTCCTTGATGCCCTTGTTGACAACGAGGTCGACGTAGCGCTGACGATAGCGCAGCTCGGGATCTTCAAATCCGTCGTAGACCACGCCGTCTTTCATCTTCACGATAGGCAGCGGGCGGAGCGATTTGCTCAGCACGGTGAGAGTCTTGGCGTGAACTGAGATCTGGCCGGTCTGGGTGCGGAACACGTATCCGGTCACGCCTACGAAGTCGCCTATGTCGAGGAGCTTTTTGAACACGGCGTTGTAGAGCGTCTTGTCTTCGTCGGGGCAGATTTCGTCGCGGTTGACGTAGACCTGCACGCGCCCGGTAGCGTCCTGAAGCTCCATGAAAGAGGCTTTGCCCATGATACGGCGGCTCATCACGCGGCCTGCGATCGCAACCTCGCGTTTGGGCTCCTGGTCGTCATTGAAGTTCTCTACGATTTCGTCGGCGTGGCCCGTAACCACGAATTCTGCTGCGGGATAAGGCTCGATGCCGAGCTGACGCATCTGCTCAAGTGAGTTTCTGCGCACTATTTCTTGTTCGCTAAGTTCCATTCGGCTATATGGTTTGAGTTATAATGCTTATGTATGCGATAAGCGCATATTCATCGCGAATTTAGGCATTTCCCGACTAAATCCCAAGCATTCACCGATAAAATTCGCCGCGTCGAGCCGAAGAGGGTCGGCGGTGGGCGTTGAGGGTTATTGGTGAGGTCTTTAGGACATCGGGAGGGGAAAGCGAAGCCCGGGGATTCCGCTCGATGCAGAGCGAAGTCTCCGGGCTCAGGATAAGGTTTAGAGCCTGAGGGCGGCGAGGCTTACTGGGCCTGCGCGGCGTTGGCGGGAGTGATGTCGACGATCTCGATTTCAAACACGAGGGTCTGGTTGGGGCCGATTTGGCCGCCGCGGCCCATGTCGCCGTATGCGAGGTTGCCGGGGATCACTACAGTGGCTTTGCCGCCTTTGCCGAGCATCTTGATCGCTTCGCCGAAGCCGGGCACTACCTGGCCGGGCATGAATTCGGCGCCCTCTTTCGACTCGTCGAACATGGTGCCGTCGGTGAGAGTGCCTTTGTAGATAACTTTGGCGCGGTCAGAGTCGGTCACTTTGGGGCCTGTGCCCTCATTCTCGATTTTGTATACGAGGCCCGAAGCTGATTTCTTGAAGCCCTTTGCAAGCTGCTCTTTGGCGTATTTCTCGCCGTCGGCAGTGTTTTTCTTATATTCGGGCTTTTCCTTGATTTCGGCCACGCGCTTCTCCTCAGAGAGTTGCTGCATGCGCTCGTTGAGCTGCATCATGTTGCCCTGGTGAACAGCCATTTCCTCGGGAGAGATAGAGTCTTTCGCGAGAGTGGCTTTGAGGGCGGCGAGGAATGCCTCGCGGTCGAAGGGAACGCCGAAACGCTCGGGGAACGACTGCTCCATGCCGTAGAGCTGCAGGCCGTACTGGAGGCCCTGGAGATAAGCTACGTTGGCGGTGTCGACGTTGAGCACCGATACGAGAGCGTTGTAGAACTCGTCTTTGTCGAATTTGGCTTTCATGTCGTCGGGCATCTGACCAATGGTGCTGAGAATGTTGGTGCCGAGGTCGGTGCCGATCGACTGAGCCACGCTGTCGCCTAAGGCGATCTGCTCAGGAGTGAAGCCTTCGGTGTTGGCCGAAGACTTGGATCCGCAAGCGGCTGTCATGAAGAGAGCGCCGCAGCAGAGTGCGAAAAGTGTTTTTTTCATTTTTTTTCGTGAGTTATACTTTTATGTTTAGTTGATTGGTTTATTTGATAACTTTGAGGAGCTCAACGTCGAAGATCAGGGTTGAGTTGGGGCCGATGAGGCCACCCGCGCCCTGCGGGCCGTAAGCGAGGTTAGAGGGGATGAACAGGCGCCATTTAGAGCCTTCGTTCATGAGCTGAAGGGCCTCGACCCATCCGGGAATCACCTGAGTGACGCCGAAGGTCGCGGGCATGCCGCGGTCTACCGAGCTGTCGAATACGGTGCCGTCGATGAGCTTGCCGGTGTAGTGCACCTCAACCTGGTCCTGAGCGGTAGGCTTGGGGCCGTTGCCTTCGGTGAGCACTTCGTATTGAAGTCCCGAGGGAGTGGTAGACACCTCGGCGCGCTGGCCGTTTTTCTCAAGGAATTCCTTGCCGGTTTTCTCGTTGACTTCGGCCATCTTCTTGGCCTCTTCCTGCTGGCGCTGCTCCATGGCGGTGAAGTATTCGCGGATTACGTTTTTGGCTTCGTCGTAGCTCATTTTCGGCTCTACGCCGTTGAACACGGCGGCCACGCCGTCGGCGAAGTCCTGCACGTTGATTTCCTGGATGCCCGAGGAGCGGAAGTTGTTGCCCATGCTTAAGCCGAGGGCATAGCTGATTTTGTCGAGTTCTTTATTTTCCATAATATATCGTTTTTACAAATAAATCGTTGTGGCGAATATGTCGTTTTCGCGAGTGTGAAAATCTCGGTGTTACAATTAGTCGGCAAAGTTACGCCAAAAAGTTTTATGGGCGAAACAAATTGCTATAAAAAATGCTAATAGTCGCGATTTTATGTTGTTTATTCATGTTGAAAAACATATTTCGGGGAGTAAGGTTTGCCGTATTCGCGATTTTATGAAAAATTGGCTAAAATAGTCGCGATTTATTTGCTGTGATAATAAATTTTAACTAAATTCGTGGGATGATTCATGGGCCGCGGATTGCCGACGGCCTCTTCGCCTGTCTCTCCGGCAGATATTTTTTGTCTAAAATAGCGTGTCATATTATACCGAATTTAATATTCAAAAAACACTATAATCAAAGATACTCATGAGTTATCTCAAATTTGACAAAAATCTGATGATCAACCTCGAGCAATCGCTCCCGAAGGAAATGCTGCGCACTAATCAGGCCGGGGCATACCACTGCACCACCGTAGTGGGCTGCAACACGCGTAAACAGCATGGCCTGCTGGTTATTCCGATGCCGGGGCGCGAGGAGTATAGCCCCCACGTGTTGCTCTCCTCGCTCGACGAGACGGTCATCCAACATGGCGCACCCTTCAATCTCGGGCTGCACCGCTACCGCGGGGGAGTGTATAGCCCCAACGGTCACAAGTACATCCGCGAATATGACTGCGAGAGCGTGCCGCGCACCACTTATCGCGTCGGCGGCGTGATCCTGACCAAGGAGAAAATCTTCATCTCTGATGAAAACCGTATCCTGATCCGCTACACCCTTGTCGACGCCCACTCTGCCACCACGCTCCAGTTCCGCCCTATGCTCGCTTTCCGCGAGGCTAATTCGCTCTGCGTCGCCAACGATCAGGTGAACGGCGAGATGAAGCCCGTTGACAACGGTATCAGCTGCTGTCTCTACGAAGGTTATCCCGAGCTTTATATGCAGTTCTCGCGCAAGCCCGAATGGGTCAACGACGCCCACTGGTACAACGGCATCGAGTATGTGAAAGACCTTGAGCGCGGCGTGCCTTATTGCGAGGACCTATACGTGCCCGGATATTTCCAGATCAACATCAAGAAAGGCGAGTCGATCATTTTCTCAGCCGGAACGGCACCCGTGTCGCCCCGCTCGCTCGCCAAGATGTATGAGAAGGAAATCGCGTCGCGCACGTGCCGCACATCGTTCTACAACTGCCTGAAGAACGCCGCCAAGCAGTTCTATCTCAGGGAGGGCGACCGCGAGTACATCCTCTCGGGCTACCCCTGGGGGTCGATTCTCGCCCGCAACACCCTTATGTCGCTGCCGGGCAACACCCTCGCTATCGACCATAAGAAGGACTTCGATGATATTATGAGCACCTTCGCTCACGCGTATATCAAATTCATGGGCGACGGCCACGAATCGAAGATGATCCATGGTATCGAGCACCCCGACATACCCCTATGGTGCGTATGGGCTGTGCAGCAGTATGCCAAGTCGGTGTCGATGGCCGAGGCGCGCGAGAAATATATGTCTCTTGTGAGCACGATTCTCGACTACGTGATCGACAATCGCCACCCCAACCTGCATTGCGAGCCCAACGGGATGCTCTCTACCGACGGCCACCTCAAGGCTGTCAGTTGGATGAACTCGCAGCTCGACGGCCGCCCGGTGATTCCGCGCTCGGGCCTTCTGGTCGAATTCAACGCCCTCTGGTACAACGCCCTTGAATTCGGCTGTCAGCTTGCCGAGGGCAACGAGGGTCTCGCCGAAGTGGCCGCCCGCTGGAAAGCTACCGCCGAGGCTATGAAGCAGCCGTTTATCGATACGTTCCTCAACGATTCGGGCTATCTCTATGACTATGTCAACGGCACGTTTGCCGACCCGTCGGTGCGCCCCAACATGGTGATCGCCATTGGTCTCGACAACTCGCCGCTCGACCGCCGTCAGCGTAAGAGCGTGCTCGACGTGGCCACCCGCGAGCTTCTTACCCCTAAAGGACTCCGCTCGCTGTCGCCCCGCAGCTACGGCTACCGCCCGATATATGTGGGCAATCCTACCGACCGCGAGTTGACGCTCCACAACGGCCCCGCGCGCCCCTGGCTTATGGGCTTCTACGCCGACGCCTATCTCCGCGTGTTCGGCATGAGCGGCGTGTCGTATATCGACCGTATGCTTATCGGCTTCGAGGATGAGATGACCCAGGGCTGTATCGGCTCTCTCTCTCAGCTCTACGACGGCAACCCGCCTTACCGCGGCCGCGGCGCTATCTCCCACGCCACAAACGTGGCCGAAGTGCTTCGCACTCTCCGCACTCTTAAGAAACTCAACGCATAATCCCCCCAACCTTAAGTAAGTCTCGTGAATTATCTGTAGTGATTCCCGATGCTTGCTTATCATAACAATATTTAATAATGAAAGCTTTAATGTTTGGGTGGGAATTTCCACCTCATATCCTTGGCGGTCTCGGCACCGCGAGTTACGGCTTAACCAAAGGCATGTGGGAATGTGGCGACATGGATATTACTTTTGTCATCCCTAAGCCTTACGGCGACGAGGACAAGAGCTTCGCTAAAATCATAGGCGCCTCGCAGGTGCCCGTGGCATGGCGCGATGTCAACCGCGACTACGTGGAGAGCCGTATCGGCAAAGTAATGGACCCCGACGAGTATTATCGCCTTCGCGACAATATCTACGCCGACTTCAACTATATGCGCACCAATGACTTGGGCTGCATAGAGTTCTCAGGCCGTTATCCCGACAACCTTCTTGAGGAAATCAACAATTACTCGATCGTGGCCGGCGTGATTGCCCGCACCGAGCAGTTCGACATCATCCATTCCCACGACTGGCTGACCTATCCCGCCGGTATCCACGCCAAGCAGGTGACGGGTAAGCCCTTGGTCATCCACGTGCACGCTACCGACTACGACCGCTCGCGCGGCAACGTCAACCCTACCGTGTTTGGCATCGAGCGCGACGGTATGATTCATGCCGACCATATCATCACCGTGTCTGACCTCACCCGCCGCACCGTGATTGAGAAATATGGCATCGACCCGGCTAAAGTGACTACTGTGCATAATGCCGTTGTGCCGCTGAGCGAGGAGCTTCTCAACGTTCAGGTCAATAAGCCTAAAGAGAAGGTCGTTACGTTCCTCGGGCGTATCACTATGCAGAAAGGCCCCGAATATTTCGTCGAAGCTGCCGCTAAGGTGCTTAAACTCGACCATAACGTGCGCTTCGTGATGGCCGGCTCGGGCGACATGATGGACAAGATGATCGACCTCGCCGCCGAGCGCGGCATTGCCGACCGCTTCCATTTCCCCGGCTTCCAGAAGGGCAAGCAGGTGTATGAGATGTTGAAAGCGTCCGACGTCTACATGATGCCCTCGGTTTCAGAGCCGTTCGGCATATCCCCCCTTGAGGCCATGCAGATGGGCGTGCCGTCGATTATATCTAAGCAGAGCGGTTGCGCCGAAATCCTCACCAACGTCATCAAGACCGACTATTGGGATATCGACGCTATGGCCGACGCGGTCTACTCGATAATCAACTATCCGGCTATGTACACCCAGCTCCGCGAGGACGGTCTCGCCGAGGTGGCCCAGATCACATGGGACAAGGCCGGGGCCAAAGTCATCAAAATCTATAAAGACGTTCTCGGCTGGCAATAAGTTGTCGAGCCGTCGGCCGCCCCATGTTGAGCGGCCGGCATCTAAAAGGATAATTAACAAATAACAAATAAACCGATGAAAGCAATCTGTTTTTATTTCCAGATACATCAGCCATTCCGTTTGAAGCGCTACCGTTTCTTCGACATTGGCAACGACCATTACTATTACGATGACTTCGCCAACGACGACATCATCACCCGCATAGCCCATCAGAGCTATATCCCCGCCGCCGAGTCGCTTCTCAAAATGATTGAAGATAGCGGTAAGAAATTTAAATGCGCGATCTCTATTTCCGGCGTAGCTCTCGAGCAGCTCGAAATGTATGTGCCTGAGATGATCGACCTCCTGCGCAAGCTTGTGCAGACCGGCTGCGTCGAAATCCTCGCTGAGACCTACGCCCACTCGCTCGCGTCGCTCGCCGATCCCGACGAGTTTGTCAACCAGGTGAAAGTTCACGACGAGAAGGTGAAGGAACTCTTCGGAGTTACCCCCAAAGTGCTTCGCAACACCGAGCTTATCTACTCCGACGAGATTGCCCCCATGGTCTACTCTATGGGCTACAAAGGCATGATTACCGAGGGCGCCAAGCACGTGCTCGGATGGAAATCGCCCAACTACGTATATTCCGCTGCCACAGCTCCCAAGCTTAAGCTTCTTCTTAAGAACGACAAGCTCAGCGACGATATCACATTCCGCTTCTCCAACACCAATTGGAGCGAATATCCCCTTACTGCCGACAAATACATCAACTGGATCGCCGAAACCCCCGCTGAGGAGCAGATCGTCAACCTCTTCATGACGCTCGACACATTCGGCGCCATGCAGAACCGCGAGAGCGGTATCTTCCAGTTCCTCGAAGCGCTTCCCCGCTTCGCTGCCGAGAAGGGTATCGACTTCATCACTCCTACTGAAGCTGTATCGAAAATCAAGCCTGTCGGCGAGCTTTCTGTTCCGTTCCCTATGTCGTGGGCCGATGAGGCGCGCGACACCTCGGCTTGGCTCGGCAACCGCCTGCAGAAGGAGGCGTTCGACAAGCTGTATTCAGTTTCAGAGCGCGTGCGCCTCTGCGACGACCGCCGTCTGAAGCAGGATTGGTACTATCTCCAGTCGTCCGACCATCTTTTCTACATGTCGACCAAGCACATGGCCGACGGCGCGATGCACTCGCTTTTCAGCCCCTACGAATCGCCCTACCAGGCGTTTACCAACTATATGAACGTGTTGGCCGACTTCATCGTGCGCGTTGAAGAGCAGTATCCCCTCTCGATCGAGAACGAGGAGCTAAACTCGCTGCTCACCACTATCCGTAATCAAGCCTCCGAAATCGAGACTCTTAACAAGGAAGTGGCTTCGATGCGACTCAATGTTGAGCACTACAACGAAGAGCACGCGCTCCGTAAGGCGCTTGAGGCAAAATACGGCAAGCTCGCCCCCGAGGACAAAGCTGAAGTGACCGCCGCCGCTGCTGCCGAGGAGACTCCCGCCGAAGAGCCTGCCCCTAAAGCAAAAAAGGCGACCAAACCCCGCGCTAAAAAAGCGGCTAAAAAGTAACCTCTCCGAGTTACCGCATAGACATTCAATCCAATACCAAGCGAGGAGCGACCCATCCCGGATCGCTCCTCGCCGTATTCAATATCGTAAATCCGCGGGCTAAATGAGATCCGCTGGTATTGTAATCGTGTGGAGTTATTTCTTTTTGAAGTAATCGTTGTGGATCTTGATGCAGGTAACGATGATGGAGCAAATGCCGGTGACGATATTCGTGATGGCGAGCGGCATATTGTGGAGGATAAGCCCCTGGACCACGAAGAATATCGAGCCGAGCCCCATGAGCAGAAAAGTCGGCATGGCTATGCCGTCGGTTTCGCGGGTGCGGATTGTGTGGATAGCTTGGGGAAGGTAGCCCAATATCATGCATACGCAAGCGGCGTAGCCGATTATGATTGTGAAGGTTTCCATAATTAGTCTTTCTTGGTTTGCAAAGATAAGATATGTAATTTTCGATACTTGCTTACTTACTTAAGTATAACAATTAACGCTTCGTCGCGGTTTTAAAAGATGATAATAATGGCTCTTAGAGCCTGTCCCATAAAATCTGTTAAAGCTGAGGCGGTCAGCCATTGAGCAGAGTTGTTCGTGTGATGATGGAGTGTACTCGACGTACACGACTGAAGAACACGGACGAATATGCCAATGGATGGCCGGGGCGATGGTAATTACCACCTTCCTCTGTCTAACGCTGACATGTTGAAACGCGGAGCTTTGGCGAAGCTAAATATGCTTTGGCAGAATCATCATGAAGGCCAGCTTCGCCATCGCTGTCGCCGTGGTGAGCAGCTGCTCGCAGTTGCGGCATAATCGGCGGAAACGATCAAGCCAAGCAATCGTGCGCTCGACAACCCGGCGACCCTTCAGGGGGTGGGAGACTTCGACGTGCCGAAATTGGATTTAACGCACCGCATATCAATCGCCATGGCTTGCTTTGCGACCTCGATCAGTTTACCTCTGTAGCCGTTTTCGGCTTTGATTGTCTTGATGTAAGGATGTCGGGCGCCGATGCTGCCAATAAGACGCTATGCCGCTTTTGAGTCGCGGATGGTGGCCGTAGTGACGATGACACCGAGGGGCAAGCCGTCGCTCGGTCACAATGCGACGGCATTGCTCCCTCCCGTCGCCTCCAAAA
>CAZJBM010000039.1:0-18628 GCA_964544595.1 uncultured Barnesiella sp. | reverse complement strand
CTGAAGCCGTCACCCAGTAAGAGAGAGATAATTGCGGGGCGGGTTGATTCGCTTTCGCGGGGCGGGAGACGTGCGCTCGATATTCGCTGCTTATTTGCTTGATATGTTGGTGGTTAAGGCTGCTCCGTGGAGCAGCCCTACTGTTTGGGGGCACAACGCCTTGTTAGATTGATAACTATGCGGAGACACGGGGGTGGACGCTTATTGACGGCTGAAGCCGTCACCCAGTAAGAGAGAGATAATTGCGGGGCGGGTTGATTCGCTTTAGCCGGGCTAAAGACGTGCGCTCGATATTCGACGCTTATTTGCTTGATACGTTGGTGGTTAAGGCTGCTCCATGGAGCAGCTCTACTGTTTGGGGGCACAACTTCGTTTCTCTTTCGCGGGGCTGAAGCCCCACGCTCCATATTCGTTACTTATTTGCTTGATATGTTGGTGGTTAAGGCTGCTCCGTGGAGCAGCCCTACTGTTTGGAGACGCATTGCCTCGTTAGATTAATAACTGCTTGGAGACATGGGGCGGACGCTTACTGACGGCTGAAGCCGTCACCCAGTAAGAGAGATATTTGCAGGGCGGGTTGATTCGCTTTTGCGGGGATATGGGAGCTTGTTACACGGCTGATTATCAATGAGAAAGGCTGCTCCGTGGAGCAGCCCTACTGTTTGGGGACGCAACGCCTCGTTAGATTGATAAATATGCGGAGACACGGGGCGGACGATTATTGACGGCTGAAGCCGTCACCCAGTAAGAGTGAGATATTTGCAGGGCGGGTTGATTCGCTTTCGTGCGCCTAAAGACGCACACTCGATATTCGACACTTATTTGCTTGATATATTGATGGTTAAGGCTGCTTCGTGGAGCGGCCCTACTGTTCGAGGGCGCAACTTCGTTTCGCTTTTGCGGGGCGGGAGACGTGCGCCTGATATTCGCTGCTTATTTGCTTGATGCATTGGTAGTTAAGGCTGCTCCGTGGAGCAGCCCTACTGTTTGGGGACGCAACGCCTCGTTGGATTGATAACTATGCGGAGACATTGGGGTGGACGCTTACTGACGGCTGAAGCCGTCACCCAGTAAAAGAGATATTTGCAGGGCGGGTTGATTCTCTTTCGCGGGGCTGAAGACGCGCGCTCGATATCCATTACTTATTTGCTTGATACGTTGGTGGTTAAGGCTGCTCCGTGGAGCAGCCCTACTGTTTGGGGACGCAACGCCTCGTTGGATTGATAACTGCTTGGAGACCTGGGGGTGGCCGCTTTCTGACGGCTGAAGCCGTCACCCAGTAAGAGAGAGATAATTGCAGGGCGGGGCGATTCGCTTTTGCGGGGCTATGGTTGCTTGTTACATGGTTGATTATCAATGAGAAAGGCTGCTCCGTGGAGCAGCCCTACTGTTTGGGGACGCAACTTCGTTTCTCTTTCGCGGGGCTGAAGCCCCACGCTCCATATCCATTGCTTATTTGCTTGATACGTTGGTGGTTAAGGCTGCTCCATGGAGCAGCCCTACTGTTTGGGGATACTGGGTTGTTTCTCTTTCGCACGCCTAAAGACGTGCGCTCCATATTTAGTTGGGAGAGATGGAGAAGGCTTGCCGGATTTTGTCGACGTAGTCGAGTTTCTCCCATGTGAAGAGCTCTACTTCGATTGACTTGCTGCCTTCGTATGGGGAGTTGAACTGCTTGGTGACGACGCGAGGGGAGCGGCCGAAGTGGCCAAACGACGCGGTCTCCTGATAGATGGGATTGCGGAGTTTGAGGCGGGTCTCGATGCCGTGGGGGGTCATGTCGAAAATCTCGCTGATTTTGGCAGAAATCTCGGCGTCGGATATAGGCAGGCGGGAGCTGCCCTGAGTGTCGACGTAGAGACTAACGGGCTTAGCCACGCCGATAGCGTAGGCGACCTGCACAAGAGCCCTGTCGGCGACGCCCGCGGCGACGAGGTTTTTCGCTATATGGCGGGCGGCATAGGCGGCGGAGCGGTCGACCTTAGAGGGGTCTTTGCCTGAGAACGCGCCGCCACCGTGGGCACCACGGCCTCCGTAGGTGTCGACTATGATTTTACGCCCGGTAAGGCCAGTGTCGCCGTGGGGGCCTCCGATCACGAATTTGCCTGTAGGGTTGACATGGAGAGTGAAATTGTCGTCGAAAAGGTCGCGAAGCTGCTCGGGAAGCCGCTCTATGACGCGGGGAATAAGGATGGAGCGCACATCGTCTTTGATTTTGGCGAGCATGGCGTCGTCGGCCTCTTTCTGCGACTGACCCGGCGCGGGGGTGATGAAATCGTCGTGCTGAGTCGACACGACGATAGTGTTGACGCGCACGGGGCGATGGTTCTCGTCGTATTCGACTGTCACCTGGCTCTTTGAGTCGGGCCGGAGGTAGCTACGAGTGCGGTTATGGCTGTCGGTGTAGGTCATGAGCTTCGCTTCGCGGCGAATGGCGGAAAGCTCTTTGAGCAAGGCGTGGCTTAGGGCGAGAGTGAGCGGAATGTAAAGAGGGGTCTCGTTGGTAGCGTAGCCAAACATCATGCCCTGGTCGCCAGCGCCCTGATCTTCGGCTTTCTCTCTAACAACGCCCTGATTAATATCGCTGCTCTGCTCATGAAGCGCCGAAAGCACACCGCAAGATTCGCCGTCGAATTTGTAGTCGCTCCGGTTGTAGCCTATTTCGTTGATGACTTGACGCACGGTAGAGGGAAGGTCGATATAAGCTTCGCTCTTGACCTCGCCGGCGACCACGACCTGGCCGGTAGTGACAAGGGTCTCGCACGCGACCTTAGAGTTGGGGTCGTGAGCGATAAACTGGTCGAGAATAGCGTCGGAAATCTGGTCGGCAACCTTGTCGGGATGCCCTTCTGAGACGGACTCAGAGGTGAATAGGTAGTTCATGTTTTTAGCATTTTTTATGGTGGTTGCAAGCAGATCAAATCTGTCCACCCCACGATGTTAATAAAATAGGTTTAAATAACTTCAAAGCCGCAAAAGCGAAAATCGGCTTTTGCGGCTGCAAATTTAAGAAATATTTCCGGATAAAGGAAGCGGAGAGGGGGATTTATTCGCGGAAGGGAGGGGCGCAAAGCGCGGGGATCAGATTTTGATCACGCAGGCGGTAGCCTGGGCGGCTATCCCCTCGCCTCGGCCTGTGAATCCGAGACGCTCGGTGGTGGTGGCTTTAACGGAGACGCGGTCTTCGGGCAGGGAGAGGATGCCGGCCAAAGTCTGAATCATCGCGGGGATGAAGGGGAGGAGTTTGGGCTGCTGGGCGATGACGGTCACGTCGACGTTGGACACGGAGTAGCCGCGCCCGGCAATCATATCGGCCACGCGCCTGAGCAAAACGCGCGAGTCGGCGCCTTTGTAAGCGGGGTCGGTGTCGGGGAAGTGGTAGCCAATGTCGCGGAGCGAAAGGCACCCGAGGAGAGCGTCGCAGAGCGCGTGGATAGCCACGTCGGCATCGCTATGGCCGAGAAGCCCAAGCTCATGGGGCACTTTCACGCCGCAGAGCCAGAGGTCGCGGTCGGGAGCGAAGCGGTGGACGTCGAATCCGTTGCCAATACGTATATCCAATTGAGTAGAAATAAGGGGGGATGAAAATCGTTAACGACGCTTGCCGAAGAGGTCGCGCAAGCCGTCCATATCAAATGTCAAGGAGAAGCGGAGAGTCTGGTCGAGAGGCGACTGCTGGGCTGTGGCAATCATGTAGGAGGCGTCGAGGCGAAGGACGTTGAGCGAGAAGCCCGCACCTAAGCCGAAGTATTGGCGATTGCCTTTGTAAGCGCTCTCGTGGTAGTAGCCCGCGCGGAGGAAAAACTGCTGATTATAAGAGTATTCGGCGCCGATAGAGTAGTAAATCTCGCGAAGCTCCTCTTTAAAGCCGCCTGGGGCGTCGGAGAACGACTTGAAGATGCCAGAGATAGGCGACATATCTTCCCACTCCTTAAGCTTGTCGAGATAGGCGATCTCGCCCTCAGGGGTGTCGTCGAAGTCGTTCTGCCGCGGACGGGCGGGGACGAGCAGCTTGTTGAGGTCGAGCGAGAGGGCAAGGGTGTGGTAATCGGCGAGGGGGAACATGAAGGTGGTGCCGAGTCGGAGGTTGGTGGGGAGGAAAGCGGGCGACTCGCCGTTGTTGTAGTTGACCTTGGTACCGATGTTGGAAATGTTCCAGCCCCAAGACCACTGGCACTCGTTGCGGCCAATGATGGGGAAGGTGGTGTAGTAACCGGAGATGTCGGCAGAGAAGGCTGAGGCGCCCTGGGTCTGGTCGCCGACGGCGGAGGCTGAGAAGCCGAGGTCGGAGTAAATGTAGCGGAAAACGACGCCCATAGAGAATTTCTCGGAGAGTTTGCGCGAGTAGCCGACGTCGATCGAGAGCTCATAAGGGTTGAGGCTCTGCGAAACGCCTCCTCCGGGCTCCTGGCTGATGACCTCACCGAGCGAGAAGTAGCGCAGGGTGCCTGAAATGGCCTGATTGTCGTTGGAGCCGAGCTTCCAGTAGCCGCTGACGTTGGCGAGGAAGATGTCGTTGACGAGTTTGCGGAGCCAGGGGGTGTAGCTGAGCGACACGGCGGCCTGGGAGTAGGCAAAGGCGTATTTAGAGGGGTTCCAGAACTGGGAGTTGGCGTCGGGGTCGGTGGCCGCGCCGAGGTCGCCCATAGATGCGCCGCGGGCGTCGGGGGCGATTGAAAGCGAAACCACGCCCGTCTCGATAGGGTTGAATTCGTTTTTCACGTTATCGTCGGCGAGCATAGCGGGGGCGGCGATAAGGCCGGCGAGTGCCGAAATGATGATATGATTGAGTGTATGTTTCATTGACGCGTAGTTGTGTACAATAGATATAACTCAAAAAAGGGCGTTTTATTGTGCGGGAGAGGGCGCGGCAAAAAATTTGCCCGCGGAATTCCTCAGATTCCCGCGATTTCGAGGGTCGAAATCGGCGAGAGCCGGAGGAACTCCGCGGGCATGAGCCTAAGCTGTCGGCGCGCTTATTTGAGGAGCGCGGCTTCAGCGATATATACCGCGGCGCCGGCTATATAGCCGATAAACGCGAGAAGCGACACTTTCTTAAGATACCAAACGAAGTTGATTTTCTCCAAGCCCATGGCGATAACGCCAGCGGCAGAACCGATAATGAGGATAGAGCCGCCCACGCCGGCGCAGTAGCTGAGGAACTCCCAGAAGACGCCGTCGACCATGAAGTCGAGCGAGGCGGGGTCGATATGATACATACCCATGGCGGCAGCGACGAGGGGAACGTTGTCGACAATCGACGAGAGCACGCCGAGGATGATGTTGATTACGTAGACGTTGCCGATGCTGTTGTCGAGAGCGGTGGCGAGCATAGAGAGAATGTGGGTGTGCTCAAGAACGGCCACGGCCATGAGGATGCCGAGGAAGAAGAGGATAGAGGGCATATCGATATGAGAGATCACGCTCGGGAGACGATGTTCGCGAGAGCGTTCGAGCATCTTGCCGTTGTAGAAGATCTCGGTGTAGATCCAGAGGAGGGCGAGGACGAAGAGGATGCCGACGAAGGGGGGCAGATGGGTGATAGACTTGAAGATAGGCACGAAAACGAGGCCGCCCACGCCGAGGCAGAAGATGGTGCGCTTCTCTTTGTCGGTGGTGAAATAAGAGTCTTTGCCGCCGGCGTCGATAGGCTTGAGCTCGCCTTTGAGCCAGAACTGGGCGATAGAGACGGGGATAACGACGGCCACGATGCTGGGGAGGAGCACGTATTTGATAAGAGCCATGGCAGTCACGTTGCCCTTAACCCAAAGCATGATCGTGGTGACATCGCCGATGGGCGACCAGGCGCCGCCGGTGTTGGCAGCGATCACGATCATGGCGGCGTAGATCCAACGCTCGTTTTGATCGCCGACGAGCTTGCGGAGGAGCATAACCATGACGATAGTGGTGGTAAGGTTGTCGAGCACGGCCGACATGCAGAATGTGGTGACGCAGAGAATCCAGAGGAGTTTGCGTTTATGATGAGTGGTTATCTTCTTGGTAATCACCTGGAAGCCTCCGTGGCAGTCGACGAGCTCGACGATAGTCATTGCGCCGATGAGGAAGAAGAGAGTCTGGGTGATGTCGCCAAGCGACTCTACGATTTCAACGTTAAGGATGTAGTCGGTAGGGGTAGCGCCCTGATGCTCGGCGAGGTAAGCGAGATATTTCGCGCTGTTGACGTCGACAAGGCTGTTGGCGCAAATGACATAAACAATCCACATAAGCATGCCGAGGAGCAGTGCGGTGGCCGTTTTGTCGATTTTGATGGGGTGCTCAAGGGCAATAAAAAGATAGCCCACCACGAAAAGCACAATCAATACGATCAGTAGAGTACTCATTGTAGATTTAAAGTTAAAAAGGTTAAAGTTGAAACAAAAGCAAGGACGCAGGGATTTCACTTCTGTGCGCCTCGCGAAAAACATGGCGCGAAGTTAACCATTATATAATAAATATGTGTAATCGGGAGGAGATAAAATGGAGGTAGATATTGTCGCAAAGAGTCGGAAAATATGTTTTTTTCGACGCGAAGCTTATTTTTTGCGCTCAAAATTGGGCGTTTATGAATTTTTGTGTAAATTTGAGCGCGAAACGGGGCTATGGAAATGCCTCCGCAATTTTATCACAACACTATTTATTTATTAACATCAAAATCTATTAACATGAAAAAACTTTACACGCTGTTGAGCGCGCTTCTGTTCGCGGTCAGCTCATGGGCAGGCACGCTCTATGTAACCGGCGCGGCTACCGACCTCAGCTATTGGTCGCCCGACAATCCGACGGAGATCACAAGCGAAACCGACCAGTATGAGTTCACTTATAAGGATTTCGTGGCCTTCAAGATGTCGACCGTGAAGGGCGACTGGGACACATTCAACGGCTCGGCAATTGGCAGCAGCGCCCCGCTCGAAGCAGATAAGACAATCAAACTTGAGCCGTGGGGCGAGGATCTGCAGCTCCCCTTTCCAGGCGAATGGACAGTTAAAGTCGACCTCGCCGCCATGACCATGGTGCTCACCACCACCACACCCAAACCTGTGGGCTACAAGAAACTATATCTTCGCGGCGATATGAACAGCTGGGGCACGACCACCGAGCTGACCACTACCGACGGCGTAGTTTACACCCTTGAAAATGTCGACATCGCTAAGGGCCAGGGCTTCAAGATCGCTGACGCGAACTGGGGCGCCGACAACTACGGCGGCAAGACTAACATGGAGGTGAACAAAGACTATACGCTCCAGAAAGGGAACAATCCGAGCAACTGCACAATGAAAGAGGCTGTAAAGGGGGGCAAACTCTCGTTCAACGCCACCACCTACACTCTGCGCATTGACGCCGCAGGCGACGCTGAGACCGACTGCCAGATCTACTGGGACAACAAGTACACCAACTGGGCAGAGGTGAACTGCCTCCTGACCGACGCCAACGGGGAGGAGTTTGACCCCTATCCCGGCAACCCGATGGAGGAGACTTCGGTAGCGGGCATCTATACCTTCACCGCCCCGGCGGGATACGTCAATGTCAAGTTTAACAACGGCGAAGGCGCCGAATCGCCCGTCTACGCCGTGAAAAACAACTATCTCTATTCAATCTCGATATCAGGCATACCCTACGAAGCTCCCAAAGACTTCTCGAAATACTACGTTAACGTGCCCGGCGAATTCAACAACTGGGGCGACAACGGCGTACAGCCCGATGCCGACGGCATAGCCGTGCTCACGCTGACCGACGTTGTCGGCAACTTCAAGGTAAAGGTTTACGACGGCAGCAACGATATTTGGTACTCCAACGGCGCGACTCTCATCGCCAACTCATGGATGTCGCTCGACGGGATGAACGTTGACCCCGGCATGCGTATGCCCGCGGCCCTTCAGAGCGGCGCCGTGAAGGTTGAATTCGACTGCAACAAGAACGCTATCCGCGTAAGCCAGACCAAGCTCGACCTCTCAACATACTACGTTAACATCGTAGGCCCGTTCAATAACTGGGAGGCTAACGGCGTTCAGCCCGACGTAGAGACAGGCATTGCCGATGTCACCGTAACGGGCATGACCGAAGAGGGCTTCAAGGTTAAGGTATGGACCGGCTCGACCGACGTATGGTACTGCAACGGCTCGGAGATCGCTCCTTCTGAAACATGGACTAAGATTGTGGGCAATTCAGACACGACCATGACTGTACCCGCGACCGCTATCGGTAAGGATATGCTTCTGCAGTTCAACGTGCTTAACGGCGAAATGCGCTACTCGCTTCTCGACGCAATCGAGAGCATCAACGCCGAGAACAACGCCGCTCCGGTATATTACAATCTCCAGGGCATCCGCGTTGACAATCCCGCCAACGGCCTCTACATCGAAGTGCGCGGCAACAAAACCACAAAAGTTGTCAAATAAAACACTCCGCTTGATCTAAACAGAGCAGGCCGCACCTCGTAGTGCGGCCTGCTTTCGTTTACAATACTATGCCGAAAAAAGAAGAGATCGCGCTGGAAATCCGCACAATCTCTCAGGAGCGGTAAACGAGGCTCGAACTCGCGACCCTCAGCTTGGGAAGCTGATGCTCTACCAACTGAGCTATTACCGCATTTGGTTTGGTGATTGCAAAGGTAGGCTTTTTTTTGATATGTAGAGCATTTTCGCGCGGTTTTTTTGCTCTTCGGATGAGTTTTTGTCGATTTTTTATGGCTCGGCGATGTCGTAGACCTTACGGTGAAGGGTGGCGGCGACGCGGGCAGGGGAGATTGTCAGGTTGGTAGACATTAGCCAGAGCGGCACGGCGGGGAGGGCGGGGGAGTAGGGGGGCTGGACGTAGCCGCGGTCGATAATGCTGAAGCCGGCGCGCTCGTAGAATCTGATACGTCGGCTCGGCAAAGAGTGAGGTTGATCGGCGGGGGCGGGCTCTACTTCGAGCACTGTAGGCAAGCCTGCTTGGTTGGCTCGATCGATGAGCTCGGTTATCACCATGTTGCCTAAGCCTCGCCCTCGTGAAGCGGGAGCGATAGCGAAATGCTCGATGTATTGAAATTCGGGAAATGTCCAAGTGGTCGCCAATCCAACGATTCGCTCGTCGAGATAGACGGCGAGGAGGCGAGGAGGGGCGTCGGCGCTGACGATTTTGTGCCATGGTCGGCGTTCGCTTGGGGGAAATGAGGAGAGATATATGGCTTCGGCCTGAGCGAGTTGCTCAGGCAATCTGACAGGGCCGATGGTTAAGTTTCCGCTCACTGAGGCGCTGGAAGCCGAGGTCAAAGGATCGGGATTGTGAACACGAAGCGCGCGCCTGCTGTGTAGGAAGTGTCGACGACGATAGAGCCTTTAAGCAGGTTGGCGATCATGCGGCAGATAGGCAGACCGAGTCCGATGCCTTGGGTGTGCTTGTCGAGCTTGGCGAATCGCTGGAATATTTCCTCTTCTTTGCCTTCGGGGATGCCGGGGCCTTCGTCGGTGACGATAAACGAGACGGTGTTGTCGTTGCGGTTGACGGTGTAGGATAACTCGACTTTACCATGCTCGGTGAATTTGTCGCCGTTAGAGAGCATATTGATGAGCACCTGCTCGACGCGCTTGGAGTCGGTAACGATAATGATGTCGGGCTCGTTTTGGCTGGCAAAGAGAATCTGAACGTCGGGGTGGAGCCTGACGGCGAGGCTTTCGATCGCGAATCGGCACAGCTCGTGAACAGAAACGGGGGCTTTCTTGACCGAAAGCTCGCGCTCTTCGAGCTCGCCAATCTCAAATATGTCGTTGACAATGTTTTGGAGCATAGAGGCGTTGAGCGTGACGATGTCGCCGTAGCGCTGGAGGTATTTTTTCTTGTCGGAGTCGACGCAATCGACGATAAGCTGCGAATATTCGACAATCGCTTCGAGGGGAGTCGTTATCTCGTGGCTCATGTTGTCGATGAATTCCGATTTAAGCCGCTCTGCTTTAGTGGCTTTATCGCGGGCGACGATGAGGTTGAGCTGGGCTTTGCGCAGAATTTCGCTCTCGTTGCGCAGGGCTTCGTTGGACTCGGCCAGATTCTTGGCTATTTTTTTCGTTTTGCGATATTGTCGGAAAATGATGAAAGCGAAGGCGGGGAGCAGAATAGCGGCGATGATGGCGGCGATTAGCTGGAATTTTTTTGTCCGGGAGTTTTGCTCAGCCTGTTTTTCGATGAGCTTGTCGTTGCGCGACTGGAGCTCGTCGATGTCGTAGAGCACCTGCATTTTGGTGTAGGCTTCCTGGGCATCGGTTTCGAGCTGATGCTCAAGCAGCTGGTTGTAGGCGTCGGTGGCCTTGTAGAGGGTCTCTTTGTCGCCTGAAAGTTTAGCGGCCTCGATAGTTAGCATCAGGGCGCGATGGTTGACGTAGAAGCCTTTGGTTCTGTTGGTTATCTCCCATAGCAGCGGAATGGCCTCTTTGTATTTTTTGTTGGCCATGAGATAGTATGCCTCGGCTTCGCGAAATTGCTCGTGGGTGGAGTCGTCGTCCAAAATGTCTTCGAGCGCTTTGGCTTTTTCGTAGTAAGTCTCGATCTGGTCTTGGCTAAGCACCTCGTAGTTTTTCAGCATGCCGATGTATGTCAGGTAGTACATGAAATCGAGGGTGTTGTATGGGCGTCCGCTTCTGGCCGAGCGCTCCACGTAGTCGTCGAGACGCTTGATGCGTTTCATCGCGGTGGCGACGGCTTTGTCGGGCTTGTCGAGGTGGGTGTAAATTAGGATAGCGTAGTTGTAGATGAGATTGCGCAGGAAGAAGTCGCTTTCGGGGCGCGTGTCAACCAACTCGACTATCTGATCGAGGTAGTCGACTATAATATTGCGGTGCACCTTTGACGATCCGAGCAAAATGCAGAGCGATCCGAGCTCGGAAATCGTGGTGTAAGGGTCGGTGACATTGCGGAAATGACCTTCGTTAATCACATTCTCAATGCGCTCAAGGCGTTCTTTGAGAGGGGAGTAACGCGCGAAATAGCCGGCTTGTCTTAGCCATACGTAGGTGTCGGCGATGCGCTGATAGTTGCTATCGGTGATTTTCGACGTATATCCTTTTAGAACTGATAAGACGGAGTCGTTGGTATAGTTGACGTATGCTAAATTGCAGAGCAGGTCAGAAGCCAGGCGGTCGTAGCCGTTCTTTACGGCATAGTTAAACGCTTTGATGCCCATGTCTGTTTTGTCTTTGTTGGGCAGCAGGTCGTAGATATTGACCATTATTGCGAGCGAATCGGACGACGATTTGGCGGTCTGAAGCTGGGCCTTGAGTTGGCGTATGGTTTCAGCATTGCTTGCGGCCGAGGCGCTGAAAAGCGATAGCAGGGATAAAAGGATGATTACAAACCTTGATTTAATATCCATTTTTAGCATGTGATAACGGCGATAAAGTTTACCGCAAAATTAATATAATTATGATAAATTTCAAAAAAAGAAGATAAAAGCGCCGCCTCATTTGTTATTAATATAAATAATGTGGTAACTTTGCGGACACTTAAGGCTGCGCGTTGCGTTGCGGGCGCGGCCGGAATGAAGCAAATGCCACCTCGAGAGAAGCGTGTTTGTTGTAATTAAGCGTCATGGCCGTTCAACAGCCGGGCGCGTCACTTAACGTGAAATTAAGGTTATGAATATTCTTACATATCTGCCCATCGAGGGATTGAAATTAGGCAATGATCGATTAGTAATGCGTCAGCGACGCGCTGATGGTCAGTGGGCCGCTAAAACGTGGGGGGAGTTTTCCTCCGATGTTGACCGCGCGGCTGCAGCGTTTGAGTCGCTCGGAATCAAACCGTGCGACAAGGTTGGGATGTTTAGTGCGAACTGTATGGAGGCCGTGGTTGTTGACTTCGCGGCGTATGCCAATCGGGCTATACCTGTGTCGATTTATTCGACCAGCAGCCCTGATCAGGTCAAGTATATAGCGACCGACGCGTCGATAAGGATACTTTTCGTCGGCGATCAGGCTCAATACGATTCGGCGATTAAAGTCGCGCGGACAGTTGAGTCGATTATGATGATAGTCGCTATCGGCGATGTGAAGTTTGACGCGGCGGATAAGAATACTATCACATTCAAGGATTTTCTCGCGATAGGAGAGAAAGCGTCGGAGGAATGTAAAAAGGAGGTTGAGAAGCGCAGGTCAGAGTCGACCGACGAAGATGTCGCCACATTAATATATACGTCGGGCACAACCGGCGAGCCTAAAGGGGCGATTCTGCCTCAGTCGGCGTTCAACGCCATGTTTAAGATGCACGACGAGCGCCTGACGATGATTTCCGACAGCGACACCTCGCTGAGCTACCTCCCGATGAGCCATATATTCGAGAAGGCATGGGTGTATTTTTGCATGCACCGAGGCATTTTGGTTAACATCAACCCCAATCCCCGCGACATTGAGGCTGCTCTACGCGAGACGCGCCCGACGTGTATGTGCAGCGTGCCGAGATTCTGGGAGAAGATTTACTCGGTGATCGACGGAAAGCTCGCGTCGTATGGGCTATTTAAAAAACTGCTTTTCAAGCGCGCCCTCGCTGTAGGCCGCAAGCGCAATCTCCAGTACGCGCGTTTCGGAAAGCGTGTGCCACGACTGCTTGAAATGGAATATCGTTTCTTCAAAAATCAGGTGTTTGATCCCGTGAAGAGGGTGATAGGAGTGGAGAACGGCAATATATATCCTACGGCCGGCGCACCGCTCAGCCCTCAGATCACTGAATTTTTCCGCGCTTGCGGGATTCCGGTGCTAATCGGCTACGGATTGTCGGAGACTACGGCAACAGTCACTTGCTGGCCACAGGAAGGTTATGCAATCGGCTCGGTGGGCACGCCGCTCCCAGGCGTGGAGATAAAGATCTCGGATGAGGGCGAAGTGCTCGTCAGAGGAGGCAACGTGATGCGCGGCTATTATGATAAGCCGGAGGCGACGGCCGAGGCTTTCACGCCCGACGGTTGGTTTCGCACCGGCGATGCTGGCCATATCGACAACACGGGTCAGCTTGTGCTAACCGATCGCATTAAGGACCTGTTCAAAACCTCCAACGGAAAATATATCGCGCCACAGGTGCTCGAAAGCCGGCTCGGCGAAGACCGTTTCATAGATCAGGTGGCCATTATCGGAGACCAACGCAAATATGTCACAGCGATAATCATCCCTGCGTATGAAGCTCTGAAGGAGTATGCTAAGAAAAAGCATATCGCCTTCAAGAACGTAGAGGATCTGATCCGCAACGCCGACGTCAAGAAGATGATAGAGGAGCGCATCGACAAGCTTCAGCGCGGACTGGCCAATTTCGAGAAGATAAAGAAGTTCACCCTGCTGCCCTCGCCTTTCACGATGGAGAAGGGCGAATTGACCAATACGCTGAAGTTGCGCCGTAAAATTATCAACGATCACTACAGCCGGGAAATTGAAGCGATGTACGCTCCGGTGTGATAAAGCGGATTGAATGTACATATACACTATATAGAGGGGCTCGGGGTGCATCTGTGTCCCTCTTGTGCTTTAATATAGACGAGGGCGTCGTGTCGATGGGGTAGGGCGACGTAGGCAATGGATTGCGACAGATCACGTAGGCGTTGAAAATAAAAGGGTTGAAATAAATAGGAGGCGAAATATTTGGTTATTAGAAAATTAAATCGTAAATTTGCATCGATTTTCCGGCACCATGCCGAATTGCTCATATCAATTATTTGATACTCAGGCGATTCGCTGCGATTTGGGTGCGTCAGGAAATCTCGATTGTGAAAGAAAACGTAACAAAATAGATTTAAACGAAAAAAAGTAACCTAAAACAACTAAGATGCCTACAATTCAGCAATTAGTAAGAAAGGGACGCAACACGTTGGTTGAAAAGAGCAAGTCGCCCGCGCTCGATTCATGCCCCCAGCGTCGCGGCGTCTGCGTACGTGTGTACACTACCACCCCCAAGAAGCCTAACTCGGCAATGCGTAAAGTTGCCCGTGTGCGCCTCACCAACGGTAAAGAGGTCAACTCTTACATCCCCGGTGAAGGTCACAACCTGCAGGAGCACTCGATCGTGCTCGTTCGCGGCGGTCGTGTTAAGGACCTCCCCGGTGTACGTTACCACATCGTTCGCGGCACGCTCGATACATCAGGCGTGAAAGACCGCACTCAGCGTCGCTCGAAATACGGAGCGAAGCGTCCCAAAGCCGGTGCTGCTAAGAAGTAATCAAGGGTGAGCTCAAAGCATCCCTTAGGTGAAGTCACTTAAAGTACCCGAGAATTTTTTAACAACAACAGTTTAAAAAACCTCGTTTTTAGTTGAAGCTGCCAACGGTTGAGTAAGCCAAGCGTCAGAGGACGCCGCTGAAGAAGACACCAGCCAAGCAACCAAAAACACAGATTTAAAACAAATGAGAAAAGCTAAGCCAAAGAAGCGCCTCGTACTTCCCGATCCCGTTTTCGGCGACGTTAAGGTTTCTAAATTCGTGAACCACCTTATGTACGACGGCAAAAAGAACACATCTTACACAATCTTCTACACCGCTCTTGAGACTGTGAAGTCTAAGATGCCCAACGAGGAGAAGACCGCTCTCGAAATCTGGAAGAAAGCCCTCGAGAACGTTACTCCCCAAGTGGAAGTGAAGTCTCGCCGTGTAGGCGGTGCCACTTTCCAGGTGCCAACCGAAATCCGCCCCGACCGCAAAGAGTCTATCTCAATGAAAAACCTTATCAACTATGCTCGCAAACGCGGCGGCAAGACCATGGCCGACAAACTCGCAGCCGAGATAGTTGACGCCTACAACAACCAAGGCGGCGCTTTCAAGCGTAAAGAGGATATGCACAAGATGGCCGACGCCAACCGCGCATTCGCTCACTTCCGTTTCTGATTTTTTCATTGACTACATTATAGATTCATACAATGGCAAAAGTAGACGAACATCTTAAATATACACGCAACATCGGCATCATGGCCCACATCGATGCCGGTAAGACCACCACTTCCGAGCGTATCCTTTTCTACACCGGCCTTACCCACAAAATCGGTGAGGTGCATGACGGCGCCGCTACCATGGACTGGATGGAACAGGAGCAGGAACGCGGTATCACTATCACCTCGGCTGCTACCACAGCTTTCTGGAAATACAACGACCAGAAATATAAAATCAACCTTATCGACACCCCCGGACACGTTGACTTCACCGTTGAGGTAGAGCGTTCGCTCCGTATCCTCGACGGCGCCGTGGCTACTTTCTGTGCGGTTGGCGGCGTTGAGCCCCAGTCTGAGACCGTATGGCGTCAGGCCGACAAGTACAATGTGCCCCGTATCGGTTATGTGAATAAGATGGACCGCTCGGGCGCCAACTTCTTCGAGGTAGTGCGTCAGCTTAAAGACGTGCTCGGCGCTAATCCCTGTCCTATCCAAATTCCTATCGGCGCTGAGGAAACTTTCAAAGGAGTCGTTGACCTTATCCAAATGAAAGCCATCTTCTGGCACGACGAGAGCATGGGCGCTGACTACTCTGTTGAGGAAATCCCCGCTAATCTCGTTGCCGAAGCTGAAGAATGGCGCGACAAGATGCTTGAGAAAATCGCCGAATACGACGACGACCTCATGGCTAAATATTTCGACGACCCCTCTACCATCTCTATCGACGAAATCAAGCGCGCTCTCCGCGCGGCTACCCTTAAGATGGACCTCGTGCCCATGATTTGCGGCTCGTCGTTCAAGAACAAAGGCGTTCAGTGTCTTCTCGACGCTGTCTGCGCTTATCTTCCCAGCCCGCTCGACGCCGGCGCTGTTGAAGGTCACTATCCCGGCGATCCCGAGAAAATCGAGACCCGCGAGCCTTCAAGCGACGCCCCGATGTGCGCCCTCGCGTTCAAGATCGCAACCGACCCCTATGTAGGCCGTCTTTGCTTCTTCCGCGTTTATTCAGGCGACATCAATTCGGGCAGCTATGTGCTCAACAGCCGCTCTGGCAAGAAAGAGCGTATCTCGCGCCTCTTCCAGATGCACTCCAACAAGCAGAACCCGATGGAGAAAATCGGTTGCGGTGACATCGGCGCAGGCGTAGGCTTCAAGGATATCCGCACAGGTGACACCCTCTGCGCTGAAGACGCTCCCATCGTTCTCGAGGCTATGGACTTCCCCGATCCCGTTATCGGTATCGCGGTTGAGCCCAAAACTCAGAAAGACCTCGACAAGCTCGGCGTTGGTCTTCAGAAACTCGCTGAGGAGGACCCGACATTCCGCGTTCAGACCAATGAAGAAACCGGCCAAACTGTTATCTCAGGTATGGGCGAGCTTCACCTCGATATCATTATCGACCGTCTCCGCCGCGAGTTCAAGGTTGAATGTAACCAGGGTCGTCCCCAAGTTACTTATAAGGAATCTATCACCAAGCCCGTTGAACTTCGCGAAGTGTTCAAGAAGCAGACCGGTGGTCGCGGTAAATTCGCCGACATCATCGTCAGAGTTGAGCCCGTTGACGAAGGCTTCGAAGGCAATCTCCAGTTTGTCGACGAGGTTAAGGGCGGTAACATTCCTAAGGAGTTCATCCCCTCTATCCAGAAGGGCTTCCAGACCGCTATGAAGAACGGTGTGCTCGCCGGCTACCCCGTTGAGCAGCTTAAAGTGACCGTAATCGATGGTTCGTTCCACCCGGTTGACTCCGATCAGCTCTCGTTTGAGCTCTGCGCTATCCAGGCTTTCAAGAAGGCTTCTGAAAAGGCCGGCCCCGTTCTTCTCGAGCCTATCATGAAGATTGAGGTCGTTACCCCCGAGGAAAGCATGGGTGACGTTATCTCCGACCTTAACAAGCGTCGCGGCCAGGTAGAAGGCATGGAGACAAGCCGCTCAGGTGCCCGCGTCGTTAAGGCTAAAGCTCCTCTCGCTGAAATGTTCGGCTATGTGACCGCCCTCCGTACAATCACTTCGGGCCGCGCCACTTCTACAATGTCGTTCTCTCACTACGCGGAGGTCTCTAACTCAATCGCTAAAAACGTGCTGACCGAATGTCAGGGTCGCGTGGATTTATTGAAATAATAAACACTTACCAATAATATGAGCCAGAAAATCAGAATCAAACTGAAATCTTACGATCACAATCTGGTCGACAAATCGGCTGAGAAAATCGTAAAGACTGTGAAGGCAACCGGAGCGGTAGTAAGCGGTCCTATTCCACTTCCCACCCACAAGCGTATCTTCACTGTCAACCGCTCGACTTTCGTCAACAAAAAGTCTCGCGAGCAATTCCAACTTTCTTCTTTCAAACGCCTTATCGACATCTTCAACTCTACTGCTAAGACTGTCGACGCGCTCATGAAGCTCGAACTCCCCTCAGGCGTTGAGGTAGAAATCAAAGTGTAATACCCTTCCCGCCCCGCTTCTCTCCCGAGTGAGAGCGGCGGAGCGGATTTTACGCATAACTAAACTACTATTTAATTATACAATCCAACAAATTAACAGAGAAATGCCAGGATTATTAGGAAAAAAAATCGGAATGACATCCGTTTTCAGTGCCGACGGCAAAAACCTGCCGTGCACTGTTATCGAAGTAGGTCCCTGCGTGGTTACTCAAGTTAAGACTGTCGAGACTGATGGCTACGATGCTCTCCAGCTCGGTTTCATGGACAAGAAGTTGAAACACACTACCAAGCCCATGGAAGGCCACTTCAAGAAGGCAGACACAACCCCGAAGAGACACTTGGCCGAGTTCAAAGGATTCAATGGTGACTACAAGCTCGGTGACACCATCACTGTCGACTTCTTCAACGACAACGACTTCGTTGACGTTGTGGGCACCTCTAAAGGTAAAGGCTTCCAGGGCGTTGTTAAGCGCCACGGTTTCGGCGGTGTAGGCCAGAGCACTCACGGTCAGCACAACCGCCTCCGCGCCCCCGGTTCAATCGGTGCCTGCTCTTACCCCGCTAAGGTGTTCAAAGGCATGCGCATGGCCGGCCAGATGGGCAACGAGCGCGTTACTGTTCAAAACCTCCAGGTAGTGAAGGTTATTCCTGAACACAATGTTTTGATGATTAAGGGATCGATTCCCGGATGTAAAGGTTCAATCGTATTAATTGAGAAATAATGGAACTCGCAATCTATAATATCAAAGGAGAAGACACAGGCCGCAAAGCGCACCTCAATGACGAAGTCTTCGCAATCGACGCTAACGAGCACGCCGTATATCTCGATGTAAAACAATACCTTGCCAACCAGCGTCAGGGAACTCACAAATCAAAAGAACGTAGCGAAGTATCGGGCTCTACCCGCAAGCTCCACAAGCAGAAAGGTGGCGGCGGCAGCCGTATCGGCGACATCAACTCGCCCGTGCTCGTAGGTGGTGGCCGCGTGTTCGGTCCCCGTCCCCGCGACTATCGTTTCAAGCTCAACAAGAAGGTAAAACAGCTCGCTCGCAAGTCGGCTCTTACCGTGAAGGTTCAGGAAAACCAGATCATCATCGTTGAAGACTTTAATTTTGAGGCTCCGAAAACTAAAAATTTCGTAAATTTAGTTAAAAACTTTAAACTTGAGGGCAATAAAGTGCTCCTCGTTTCGGCAACTCAAAATAAAAACGTATCTTTGTCTGCTCGTAATGTCCCCGGCGCCTATACTATGGACGCTAAGGACGTTAACACTTACGCGCTGCTCAACAACAAAGCCATTCTCCTCACCGAGAGCGGCC
>CAZJBM010000038.1:0-18966 GCA_964544595.1 uncultured Barnesiella sp. | reverse complement strand
TTTGAGTCGCGGATGTTGGCCGTAGTGACGATGACACCGAGGGGCAGGCCGTCGCCATCTGCGGCGACATGTCGCCTAATACCTATTAATGCGTGCCGCTGCGCGGAAAATTACCTCAGTTTCGCATATCTCGGGCGCTTTTGAAGCCGTCGCTCGGTCACAATGCGACGGCATTGCTCCCTCACGTCGCCTCCAAAATCACTCCAAGATATGCGACCTCAGCGTTAACATATTTTATGGGACAGGCTCTTAAGCTGAGACGATATAAAAAAGGGTGCCGAGCATCGCCCGGCACCCTGTATTAGCTAATAGCATTGATTAACGATAGAAATCCACATCGGTAAAGCCGTCATACCAACCTAAGAATTCAGATTTTTGATAAACACCAATCATCATGTATACCTCTGGGGTCTCATTGGTAATTTTGGTGAAATCTTCATCTACCGTATAGTTTATTACACCTACTTCATTAGGTGTATTGCCTGTGGTTGTGATGATTTTAAGATCACAATCACCTAATCCGGTAAATGATGCCGAACCCATTAGAGAGCCAAACGAAGTGTACAGACGAACTACCTTGGTCTCTTCATTGTAACGGTAATTAATCGGGAGTTTCAAGAAACCTTCACCACCAAAGCCTTTTACGTAAAGCACTCTGCCATATTCAGGGTTAGGTTGAGTGGGATCGTTATCTATAAACTCTTCGGCTGCCTCGATAGTCACAGAGAATGGTCCGTCGGATGCACCTTGGAACAACGTTTTACCATTCATGTTCCACTGGCCTTGAATCTTGTTGTATGGATCCTTATCCGCATCGGCAAGCACTACCTCTGTTGAAGTCAGATTACCGATAGTAGCTCCTTTCGCGTCAATAATCTTGACATCGAAAGCGATATCATCGTTAATGACGCCGCGTTCCCATACAGGATAGAGCTGAACATTCACGCTCGACACGCCGGCAGGTATATTAACTGTCTTAGAAGTCACATAATAGTCTTTCTGTTCAACCGCTGCGGGCATACCACTCGCGGGCGACGACATTTCGACGGTAACTTTGATGGGGCCGTTAGCTTCGCCTTCAACCACGATGGGCACATAAATCATCGTGGCATTCTCGCGGCTCATTATCTGAGCTGTTTTCATGCTTACACTGACTCCTCCTGCGGTATTGTATTCGTCGTCGGAGCAAGCCGTGAGGCAGAGAACAGCTAAAGCTGATGCTAAAATATTTTTTAATTTCATGATTTAAACCTTGAAGTAGATTCAACAAATATTAATAACCTGAGTTCTGCTGACCATGGAGCTGGGGATTGACAGTCATTTCATCCTGCGGGATGGGCCAAACATAGCGATAGTCGTTTGCGGAATATGAGAGGTTACGTGTATTAGAATACAACAAATTGAGAGTTTCGCTGAAGGTTGCGCCTGTGTAGTCGCATTGGCGAGTGAACGCGTGACCCCAACGACGGAGATCGCTGAGACGGAAGCCTTCGCCAATAAGCTCTTTATTACGCTCAAGACGAATAGCGTTGGTAAGCGCATCGCCCGAAAGGTTGACATCCTTGTATCCCACAATACGATTTTTTGCCAACTTGTTGAGATAGCTGTTAGCGTCAGTCTCATTGCCGAGTTTATCGGAAGCTTCGGCAATTATGAGATAAAGCTCGCTCAGACGGAATGGTTTGGGCTTATTGCTGAGGTTGTTGGTCTCATTATAAAGAGTAGAGTTACCGGGGAACTTAATGAACACGGGAGCTGCGGTGTAAGCTCCGTCGTTATTGAGCTCATAAGTAGAAATAAAAGCTCGGCGACGGATGTCGGTGGCAGGAAGGAAATCAAGCACGTTAGAGGCGGGGATGAAGTCGCTACTTTGCTGGCTTGAATTTGTCAACCATATTGAACCGGTAGCGGGTCCGGGCTCAGAAATGCTGCCGTAGGGCACAAAGAGAAGCTCGGTCGACTGGTCATTTGTCCACATTGTCGTATAATTAGCGCGGGTAGCAAGATCATAGTTCCCGGATTCTATAACTGAAGTGGCATACTTGACGGCATCAGCATATTCGCCTGTCTGAAGAGCGAGACGCGACTGGAGAGCGAGCACTACGTAAGAGCTCAAGCGAGTAGCGTTAGGAACACAGTAATCAAGGTGACCATCGTCTTCGTATGCTTTGAGAGCGGTGTATGCATCGGCGAGGTCGGCTTTAATTGCCTCGAGGGTCTGATTAAGAGTGCTTCGGCCGGGATATTTAGAGCGGTCTGAAGTCGGGAAGTAATGGAATGCAAGCTGCAGACCTTTGGCTTCATCATCGCCGATGGCCTTTGTATATGTGGGGCAGAACTTGTCGAAAAGGTACCAATAATAATAACCGCGGGCAAATTTCGCTTCGCCAATCATTTTGTTTACCTTCAGCAACTCGCTATCTTTCAATTCGCCTTTCGCGATAAGCGCTTCTGCGTTATCGATAAAGAAATTGCAGGAAGCAATCGCTATATACATGTTCTGATAAATACCGGTGATGTCCTGGTCAGAGGGAAGGATGGTACCATTGGCGAACGAAGCGCCGCGGTTACCGTTGATGATAGTAGCCTGGAAATTGTCGACCGCTAACTCAGGGTAGGCGATGTAAGAACCGGCTGTGCGCGCACGAAGACCCGCATAGAGGCTGTTGACATACTGTTCGCAGTCGTGAACAGACCCAATCGCAACATCGCTGTTAATCACGCCCGACGGCTCCTCTTCCATGCTGCAGGAGGTTGCCATTGCCGCAAATGCGAGAATAGTTGCTATATATAATTTTTTCATAATTAAAATTGCTTAAGAGTCAGATTAACGATTAGAATGTTACTTCGATACCGAATTCGTACTGACGTGTATTCGGGTACTGGAACTGAACGTAGTTGGACTGAGGTTCAGGGTCATAACCGGTGAAACCTGTGAAGGTCAAAAGGTTACGGCCGGTGAAATGTACTGAGAGGGCGTCAAGTCCCCAACGATTCACTATGTTGCTGGGAAGATCATACTGAAGAGTAAGGTTCTTCAGGCGAACGAAAGAGGCGTTTTCGAGATAAGAGGTGTCGTCGCCGGCATACTGAAGCACTTCGCCATATTTAGGGATATTAGTGATATCGCCTGGTTTCTGCCAGATAGTGAGCATCTCGCGGTTCTGGTTGAAGCTTGGAGCCTGCAATGCGTTGCGAGTGAAATAGAAGTCGTTGTTCATCATGTACTTCTGAGCGGCCCAGTTGAAGTTAGCGGCGAGCGAGAGTCCTTTCCAGCGGGCATTGAAGCCGAAACCACCGGTCCAGGGTGCCATAGATGATTTGCCGATAAGCACGCGGTCGTCGGGATTATATACCTTAGTCGGGTTACCGTTCTTATCTTGCCATACCTGCTTACCATCCTGAGGATCTACGCCGAGGTAGGGAACTGACCAGAATTCATTAGCATCGTGGCCTACCTCATAACGCATGCCATAGTCGGGAAGATCGAGATAATCGCGGCCGTCGAAGAGTTTGGTAATGCGGTTTTCGTTGAAGGCGAAGCCTACACGAGCACCAACAAACCAGTCGCGAGACTGATAGATAGTACCATCTACCTCTACTTCAAAGCCACGGTTGCGCATCGATGCGATGTTGCCGAGAGCCGAACCTACACCGGTAGTGATTGAATAGGGAATTGCCATAAGCATATCCTTAGTCTCCTTGGTATAGAAATCGATTTTACCGTTCACGCGGTTGAAGAGGCTAAAGTTAAGACCGAGGTCATGGGCATATACGGTTTCCCAAGTGAGGTCGGGATTACCGGGGTTGGAAGAAGATATGGTGATCGAAGCCTGATTCTCATATTCCGAGCCACTGCCGGCGAGAGAGTAGAAAGCGTAATTATCGATACCTGAGTTACCGGTTGAGCCGTAGCTGTAACGGAGACGGAGGTCGGTGAGCCAAGTCAGATCCTTCATGAAGGATTCGCCCTTGATGTTCCACATCAAGCCGACAGCGAGGAAGTTAGCCCAACGGTGATTGGGAGCGAACTTCGAGCTACCGTCGCGACGATAAGATAAATCGATGAAATAGCGGCTGTCGAAATCGTAGCTGAGGTTAGCGAATATAGAGTTGAACACAGTCTTACCTATAGATTCACTTACGTCGAATGTATTCTGAAGGCCTTGACCGAGAAGCATCAGGCGGCGGTCGAGGTGGCTGCCATCAGATCCAGAGAATTGATGGCTCTTAGAGATGATGGTCTCTTCGCCGAGCAGCACGCTGAAGCTGTTTTTCTCTGCGATTTTGAATTGATACTCAGCGGTGTTGGTATATGTGAATGAGTAATAGCGAGTGAACGACTGGCCAACGCTACCGCTATTGATGAAGCCTTCCCATTTCTCTGTTTCGGGGTCAATACTACCGAGGAGGTCGCCCATGGGTGTCAATCGAGATTCATAGGGATAGTAACGAGAATTTACTCGATTGTCGTAAGCGTCAACACTCTGCTGAGCGCGGAGGGTAAGGCCTTCGATAGGAGTGATTGTCTCAAAGATATTGGCGTTGATGGTAAGACGATTGCGGGTGGTTTTACGGTTCTGGTTATTCCAATAAGGAGTGGTCTGTCTTGAATAGTGGAGATATGCCGCGCGATCGCCCTTAATCAGGTTGCCGTTTTCGTCGATTGAGTAATAGTAAGGAAGGTCGTAAGGGAGAGCCTTGCGAGCGAGAATCATCGGGTTGGTCACATAGAGACCGTCGCCGTTGTAAAGGCCTTCTGACTCGGCGTTGGTTTCGTAGTTAGTGTAACCGAGGTTGCTCTGGAAACCTAAGCGGAACCAATCATTGATTTTAGAGTCGAGAGAGAAGCGGAGTGACTCGCGGTTCATGCCCGACTGGTCGATGATACCTTCCTGTGCATAATGGCTAAGCGAGAGATAGTAGGTAGAAGCTTCGCTACCGCCTGAGAGCACGCCTTCGAGCGACCAAGTCGGAGCGGCGCTGTTGAACACTTCTTTTGTCCAGTCGGTGTTAACGCCATATTGCGAAACGAGGATACGAGGATTGATATCGCCTTCGCCTATGTTGGCGTCAACAGGCATACCGATAATGTCGCGGAATTTGATGTACTCTTCAGCGTTCATCATATCCACGCGGTTACCGGAAAGCTGCGACCAACCCACATTAGCGCGAATTGTCACTTTAGATTTCTCGCCGAGGTTACCTTTCTTAGAAGTGATCACGATAACGCCGTTTGCAGCGCGTGCACCGTAGATAGCAACCGAAGCCGCATCCTTGAGAACGGTGATGTTCTTGATGTCGGCGGGGTTAAGGGTGGTGAACACGGTCGAGGTGATCGGCGCGCCGTCGAGAATATAGAGGGGGTCGTTGTCGGCGGTAAGAGAGTTGATACCGCGCATATATACCACGTTGCGGTTAGATGAAGGGTCACCTGAGTTAGAATAGATAGCAAGACCGGGCACCTGACCCTGGAGAGCGTCGACGAAAGTGGTTGCGGGTGTGTTTTCGAGCACAGCCTCGCCTACGACGGCTACAGAGCCTACCACCTTGCCGAGTCGCTTGCCGGAACCATAACCGGTCACAACGACTTCTTCAAGATTTTGGCTGCTTTTCTGAAGACGGATAACCATATTGTTAGATACGGCTACGGTCTTTGTTTCCATGCCAATGTACGATACAGTAAGCTGCTTCACGCTGGCCGGGATTGAGAGGGTAAAGTGACCGTCGATGTCGGTCGCAACACCTACACTACTTCCTACGGGCTGCACCGAGGCGCCGATGAGGGGCTCATCGTTCTCGGCATCCACGACAGTACCGCTGATGGTGACATTCTGCGCGAACGCGAAAGTCGTTGTCAGCATGACTGCCATGAGTAATAAGAACAGTTTTTTCATACTTAATAATAATTAGACAATAAATATTTGATAATTTCTTTCCGGAGGATTGGAGGAGAGCGTTGAGTATGATTGTATCTATAAGAAAGCGTCGTTTTCGCTCAGGGCGAGCCGACAAGATTACTTCGAGTAGTTGATTTCGGGTACGCAAAACGATACCGACATGCATCGATATTTTGCAAAGGTAAAAAATATAATCGAATAAATAAACATTTGATTGCAGATTTTTTTAGTTGTTAACATTTTGATTTGTAACCGATTTTTCGATATTTTTAACCAAATTTTCGCTACATTGCTGATTTTCAGCACTAACCAAAAGTAACGATTTCATGCAAAAAAACATGCTAAATAACATATTTTTTCAGCATAAAAGTTTATTAGATTAAAAAATGTAAACCGTCCGAAGCCACGCGACGGCTTTTCGCGAGCAAAAGAGGCGACGGCGACGGCGTTTCAAACATTTTTTCGTATATTCGCGTAGCAATAGACCGACCATGGCACAAGACTTAACCACATACGACATCGACCCCGAGGTGACAAGGGCCAAACAGCGGCTCGGGATCGTGGGCAACGCGCCTGAGCTAAACCGCGCCGTCGAGCGCGCGCTCCGCGTCGCCCCGATCGACCTTTCGGTGCTCGTCACCGGCGAGAGCGGCTCGGGAAAGGAGTTTTTCCCGCGCATCATCCATCTCTATTCTCCCCGCAAACACAATAAATATATAGCCGTCAACTGCGGCGCTATCCCCGAAGGCACTATCGACTCCGAGCTTTTCGGCCACGAAAAGGGGGCTTTCACCGGGGCCATCGCCTCGCGAAAGGGCTACTTCGAGGAGGCTAACGGCGGCACTATCTTTCTCGACGAGGTGGCCGAACTCCCGCTGACCACTCAGGCGCGACTCCTGCGCGTGCTCGAATCGGGCGAATTCATCAAGGTCGGGTCGTCGGAGGTGCAAAAAACCAACATTCGGGTGGTCGCCGCCACCAACGTCGACATGGCGAAGGCCGTGGCCGAGGGGCGTTTCCGCGAAGACCTGTTCTACCGCCTGTCGACGGTGCAGATTCAGGTCCCGGCGCTTCGCGACCGAGGCTCCGACATTATGCTCCTCGCGAGGAAATTCGCCGCCGACTTCTCCGAGAAATACCGCACGCCGAGGGTGACGTTCAGCTACGAGGCCCGCATACGCATGCTCCACTACTCATGGCCCGGCAACGTAAGGCAGCTGAAAAACGTAGTTGAGCAGGTAGCCCTATTCGAAGCGGGCAATGAAATAAGCGGAGAGGAGATAGCCACTTACCTCCCCCACGTGGCAGCAGGGCTCACCCCCGCGGTTGCCTCTAAGGCCGACCCCTACGAGAGGGAGCGCGAGATGCTTTTCAACATGATTTTCCGCCTCCAGCGCGAGATCGACGCGCTCCGCGACGAGATAAAGCGCGCCAACCCAAGCGACTCCGCGCGCCGCGCCGACTTCAGCGACCGCATCGCCGCGCCAAAAGGGGGCGTCTCATCCTCGCTCATGAAATACAGCGACCACATCGGCGGCTTCCTTTCAAAAGAAGCTCCCGACGCGCCCAACGCCGTCGAGGAGGTGGAAGCCATCCCCTCCCCCACACTCGAAGACACCGAGCGAGAGATGATAAAGGCTGCCCTCGAACGCCACAACGGACACCGCAAAGCCGCCGCCACCGAGCTCAACATCTCGGAGCGCACTTTATATCGCAAAATTAAGGAGTACGGACTTGACTGACCATGAAGCATATATATAATATATTTATGTGTATAGCGGCCTCGATGCTTATTGCCGCGTGCACTATCAGCTACAAATTCAATGGCTCGGCCATTGACTACAATATCTACAAGACGATCCACGTGGGCGAATTCCCCATCCGCGCGGCGCTCGTCTATCCCCCTTTGCAGCAGACTTTCGAGAACCAGCTCCTCGACTACATCAACCGCAACACGCGCCTGCAAACCACCGACTCCAACTCCGACATCAGCCTCGAAGGCGAAATCACCGGCTACACCCTCACCCCGCAAGCCGTCACCGAAAACGCCTACGCCTCGCAAACGCGCCTCACCATCACCGTGCGCGTCAAATATTCCGACTCGAAAAACGACAAGAACGACATCGACCAGACGTTCTCGGCTTACCGCGACTTCGATTCGTCGGTAATGCTGACCGACGTTCAGGACGACCTCTGCGAACAAATCTCAAAAGAGCTCGTAGAATTGATTTTCAACGCCACTTTGGGCAATTGGTAACCATAACCAACATTTTGTAGGACTCCTTATACCTGGAAATACAATGACACCCGATACATCACTCGAAACCGTTATCGGAAAAATCACGGCCGGGAAGGGCGCTGATATATCCGCCAAAGAGACGTTCGCTCTGCTCTATCGCTACCCGTTTTTCACGCTCCCCGCGTCGCTGCTGATCAAATTCAACGGCGACACGCTCCCCGACCATCAGCTCAAACTGCTGACGAACCGGGTTGCGCTCTCCGCCTCAAATCCGGCCGAGCTCTATATGCTGTTCGCTCCCGGCAACGACAACCACGCCTCGTTTTATCCCGACGAGGCCGACAAGACCCCCACTACCGAAAACGCCATCGACACGTTTCTTCAGACCTACGGCACGACATCGCCCGAAGAGGAAGACATACTCAACAAACTGATTTTCAACCCCACGCCCGACTACTCGATGGTGCTCGCCAAAGAGGAGGCCAACTCTTCGCCGCAGCTCGGCGACGCAGTTCCCGGATCTGACGACGACCTGATCAACCGATTCATCATCAACTCGAAGGAGAAGGAAGATGCCTACCAGCGCAGCGAATCCGCAGCCCCCGCGCCCGTCGCACCCGAAAGACCGACCCCCGCTGCCACCGAAAGCGCCACTCCCCCGCCTCCGCCGGCCGACGCGACATTGAGCGAAAGCCTCGCTCGCATTTTCATAAAACAGCGCCAATATCAGCGCGCTTATGAAATTATAGAGCAATTAAATTTGAATTTTCCAGAAAAAAGTGTTTACTTTGCAGACCAATTGCGTTTCTTACGCAAACTGATTGCCAACGAGAAGCTGCGCTCGGCATCGAAATGACCGCCAAGCACGTAGGCATATCGCTGTGATCCAACGAAATAAAAACAAAAGCTAACATATAAACAATGCAAACCGTATTAGTAATTCTGACAGTTATTGTCTCTATCCTGCTTATTATCGTAGTGCTCATCCAGAAATCTAAAGGCGGAGGCCTCGCGTCGAACTTCGCGAGCGGCAACCAGATGATGGGCGTGCGTCGCACCAACGATTTCATCTCCAACGCCACTTGGACTCTCGCGGGCATCATCCTCGTGCTCTCTGTCGCATCTTCAATGCTCACTCCCGATACCGTGGTTAAGGAGTCTAACCTCACCGCTCCCGCCACCGAGCAGAAACAGGCAGCCGACTTCAGCACCAACGCTCCCGTAGCCAAGGAAGAAGCGCCCGCCGCTCCCGCCCAGCCCGAAGCAACCGAGGCTCCTGCCCCTGCCGCTGAAACTCCCGCAGCCGAAGCTCCCGCAGCCGCTCAGGAATAATCAGGGCAACCGAGCCAAAGGCTCATCCCCCCAGACAATAACAACATCCATAACGTTACATCACCCGGCATACATACTTCGGCCGCAAATGCCGATGTATTATGCCGGGTTGAAATAGTTATACTCGCCAATGAAACGATCAGATTTCGAGATAATGGCACCTGTCGGCAGCTACGAATCGCTCAGCGCGGCCATCGCAGCCGGAGCCGACGCGGTTTACTTCGGCGTGGAGGGGCTGAATATGCGCGCCCGCTCGTCGGCCAATTTCACCATAGACGACCTTCGCAATATCGCGACAACCTGCTCCGAGGCCGGAGTTAAAACATATCTCACAGTCAACACCGTAATCTATGACAATGAGCTCGACAGGTGCCGCGAAATAGTCAAAGCGGCCAAAGAGAGCGGCATATCGGCCATAATCGCGTCAGACATCGCCGCGATTATGATTGGCCGCAAAGCAGGCATTGAAGTGCATATCTCCACGCAATGTAATGTGACCAACATCGAGGCCGTGAAATTCTATGCCCAATGGGCCGACGTGATGGTGCTTGCCCGCGAGCTCAATCTCGATCAAGTCAGCGCTATCCATAAAGCTATCATTGAGAATGACATACGCGGCCCCCGCGGAGAGCTCGTTAAGATAGAGATGTTCTGCCACGGCGCGCTCTGCATGGCCGTCAGCGGCAAATGCTACCTCAGCCTTCACCAGATGAACAGCTCGGCCAATCGCGGCTCCTGCACTCAGATATGCCGCCGCAGCTATGAGGTGACCGACACCGAGACAGGCGATCGGCTCGCCATCGACCATGAGCGAATCATGTCGCCTAAAGATTTGAAAACCATCCATTTCCTCAATCGCATGATCGATGCCGGTGTAAGGGTTTTCAAAATCGAGGGAAGGGCGCGCGGCCCCGAGTACGTGAATATCACCGTTAGATGCTACAACGAGGCTATCAACGCCATTATCGACGGCACTTACGATGAAGCGAAAATCGCCCAATGGGACTCAAGCCTGCGCAAGATATTCAACCGCGACTTTTGGGACGGATACTACCTGGGCCAGCGGGTCGGGGAATGGTCGCCCAAATATGGCTCTTCGGCCACGCGCACAAAGGTTTATATGGCCAAAGCGACGCGGTTTTTCCCTAAAATAGGTATCGCCGAGTTCCGCATGGAGTCGGGGCTACTAAGCAAAGGAGACGAGATACTCATTATCGGCCCAACGACCGGCGTGATCGAAATGACGCTCGACGAGATGCGCGTGGGTGATCCGGGAGTTCCTGTCGACCAGGTGCGCAAAGGCGACGTCTTTTCAATCGCCGTGCCCTCCAAAGTGCGACCATCCGACCGTCTGTATTACTGGAAACACAACGATTAACCATGGCACGTAGACCCAAACCGACTTATACCTCCGGCGCTTCAAAAGCGAGCCGCCAACGCATGATGTGGCGCATCATCCTGCTGCTGTTCATATTATTAGCCGCCGCGTTTATCGGCGTCAACATGAGTAAAGCAAACTCGTCGACCCGCACTTCCGCCACCACAGCGCTCGACCTCACAAAGGTTATCGCCCCCGAGTCGCTTCCCTCGTACCCCATAAGCTACACCGGAATGGACATATCGTTCAACCCTAAGCTCCATATACCCAACTTCGTCGCATGGGAGCTGACTGCCGACGAGGTCGACGGCACCGTAAGCCGCGGCAACAAGTTTTTCTGCGACGAGAGCGTGCCTGGTTGCCCCGACTCATGGGATTACAGCTACTCAGGCTACGACCGCGGACACATGGCCCCCGCCGGCGACATGAAATGGAGTCGCAAGGCTATGGACGAGACCTTCTTCCTCACTAACATTTGCCCTCAGTCGGGCGACCTGAACCGCGGCGCGTGGAAAACCGTAGAGGAAAAATGCCGCGCCCGCGCGAAAATGGACCAGGCGCTGTATATCGTATGCGGCCCCGTGCCGGGCGAAAAGCCTATCGAACTGATCGGCGACTCAAAAGTGTTTGTACCAAAGCGGTTTTTCAAGGTCATTTGCGCCCCATATGCCAATCCCCCATACGCTATAGGCTTCATTATGCCTAACGGTAAAGTGGTAGGAGGCGCTCAAAAAGCAGCAGTATCGGTCGACGAGGTCGAGGCGGCAACGGGCTACGATTTCTTCTCCGAGCTTCCCGACGACCTTGAAAACCAGATTGAAAGCCGTGCCGACTTCAACCGCTGGAGCCGTATGAAATAGCCCTGGCGAACCTCATAAAAAAACATCTTCATCGTGAACGATACAATCTGCGCAATATCCACTCCTCCCGGCATTGGCGGCATAGCCGTTTGCCGCGTCTCAGGTCCGCGCGCCGTAGAGATAGCCGACCGAATTTGGCGAGGGAAAAAGCTTGCCGACTGCGCAAGCCACACCGCTCATTTCGGCGAAATAATCGACACCGAAGGTAATCCCCTCGACCAGGCCGTTGCCACTGTCTACCTCGCCCCCCGCTCATTCACCGGCGACGACACAGTGGAATTCGCCACCCATGGATCGCGCTACGTTCAGTCCGAGATACTTCAATCCCTCATCAAGGCCGGAGCGCGCCTCGCCGACGCCGGCGAATTCACGCGTAGGGCATTCACCGCCGGCCGCATCGACCTCACCGAGGCCGAAGGCGTCGCCGACATCATCGCCTCTGAGTCGCGTGCCGCCCATCGCCTCGCGTTCAGCCAATTGAAAGGCTCGCTTTCAGGCCAACTCGCCTCGCTACGCGAACAGCTCGTCGAACTCGTCTCGCTCATGGAACTCGAACTCGACTTCTCCGAAGAAGACGTGGAGTTTGCCGACCGCACGCACCTAATTTCAATCGCTGAGGCCATCAAAGCCGAAGTCAACCGCCTGCAGAAATCATTCTCCACGGGCAACGCTATTAAAAACGGCATCCCCGTGGCAATCGTCGGCGACACCAACGCCGGAAAATCCTCCCTGCTCAACCGCCTCCTCGGCGACGAACGCGCGATCGTCAGCGACATCCATGGCACCACCCGCGACACAATCGAAGAAACAGCCAACTACGGCGACTTCCAATTCCGATTCATCGACACCGCCGGGCTCCGCGACACCCCCGATAAAATCGAAGCCCTCGGCATACAGCGCTCAATCTCAGCACTCTCCAAAGCCCGCATCATCCTCATCGTCTGCGACATAACCCATGCCCCAAACCGCCGGCTGATCGACCTCGCTGCCGAGCACGCCGCAGCCGATGCATCAGTTATAATCGTAGCCAATAAAACCGACCTCTCCCCCATCCAGCCCTTCGCCGCGCAGCTCCAACAGATCGCCCCCGCACTGCCCGTCGTGGCCGTCTCAGCGGCCACAGGTAACGGTATCGACGCCCTTACCAACCAGTTAGTCGACATCATGCGAGCAGAGACCGACACCCATGCCGACACCATAATGATCACCAACTTGCGCCATGCGCAGGCCCTCGCCCAGGCCGCCCTGTCGCTCGACCGCACCCTCGACGGCCTCCGCAGCGACCTCCCGGGCGACCTCATCAGCCAAGACATCCGCGAGACCCTCCACCACCTCGCCGCCATCACCGGCTCAATCCCCTCCACCGAGATCCTCGCCACCATCTTCTCCCGCTTCTGCATCGGCAAGTAACTTGCAGTTAAAGACAGGTAACTATAAGTTGAAATAATAGTCAAGTCGATCAGTTTGAGCGCCTTTTCTTTTGTCCGAAGGTTGCCAAATTAATCGGTAGAACCCGTTTCTACCTATTTTCCACTCCATTTTTGAACCACATTTGTTGCTCGTCCACTATCGGGACAAGCCGTTCCTTCCGTGTGTGGATGGTTGTAAACAATGGGATACGTAGAAATACGTAGAGATACAAAATCGGCTCCGTGAGCGGCGAAATAAACAGTTCAAAATGGCAAGGTTGCCGAAAGTCAAAGGAGGTTAGGAGCGAGTTATAGCATTCCACACCAGTCAAGAGGGTGACAATTTCATAACTTTCAACGGCTCTTCTTACCGACATATCGGTGAACCGGGAATTTCAGTTTTCGGAGTTCGCAGAAAAGACCAGACCTGTATGGTCTATGAGAATCCAATGGATTTTCTCGCATTGATGGAACAGTGCGAACGAAACGGGGTACGCGCCATCATGGATCGTCGCTACCATATTATCCTTAACGGGAAACGTGGCATCCGCGAGGCTTGCGATTATCTGAAGGCTAATCCGGATTTCCTTGAAGTCAGATGTTTCATGCCTTCTACTGAATCGGGAGCACATTTTTTCGCTGCTATTAACGATGCCGTGAAAGGCACTGCCATTGACCGCTCCGACTTATATCGTGGCTATGGTTCCTTACTTCGAAAGTATGTGCCGCAAGTACCGGAGGCATACCGAAAATGGAAGGCAACACAAATCAAAGAGGAGACAAAAGCCAAGATTTCGGAGGCAAGGAATGTCGGACAAAATGAGCTGAAACCAAAGCTTGAAAAACGTCCGGTTCTGGGTGGAGAAAAGAGTGCGGTTATCGACCGCAAGGATGGAGGATTGAAGCTATGAAGTCCTTTTTGCTCTATGGAATTCGAGTGGCTCTGCAAGATGTGTTTTTGTCAGACACTCCGCTGTCGCTCCGGTCCGAAAAAACACCCTTGCAAGGGGAAACCCCTCGACCCGATTTGTCCGACAGACTGTTTGTGAAACCTGCGGTTTACAGCTGCGAAAATTTTGTCATGAAATGAACGCGAGAGTTGGAAAATCGTCAGACATTTCCCATAGCCTGAGCTATGCTCAAAACCGGGATAAGGACGGTGGTATCTTATTCGGAAACTTCACCGATTTGTATGCTACTCTGGAAGAACAGGCTCAGGATTGGATAGCAACAGCCAACGATTACAAGACGCAATGCTACACAATCATCATCTCCTTTACGCCGGCTGAAACCGCCCTTCTTCGGTCAATGCCTGATAACGGACGCGACAAGGTAAGGACTATCATTCAAGATTTCCTCGATGAGTTGGCAGAGCGAGGTAATGACACTTCGGAGTGTCCATTTATCGTCGCTCGTCATGACAACACCGACAATGAGCATTACCATATCGTGATCCGTAATACCGACATTAACGGCAAGCGATTTAGCGATAAGTTCATCAACAAGAATGCTAACCGGGCAGCAGCCTGTATTGCCATGAAGTATGGGCTGGAGGCGCCCCCAAAAGCAGCTGAGCGTGAGAAGGCTCATCAGGAGGCTGAGGGCAAACGCCGAAAAGAGCGAACTGCAAGACAGCACAATCCATCGACGTCTCAGTCTGAGATCGACGAGAAAATGCGCCGTAAACGGGCTGTCGAGGAGGCACAGAAGCGGAAAGCCAAACTAAAATATTTCATTGAGAAAGCGGCAAAGGGCTCCTCTGATTTTATCAGGACGCTCGCAGCAGATGGGCTCACCTTATTCACAGATCCGAAAAAAGGTCTGTGTGTCAGTATGACTGATGACAATGGGAAAGAGCATTCCTACAGTCTGCACAAAGATCTTGGCATTGACATGAGTACTATCCCTCATGTCAATCTTACCACACTCGGAGTATCACCCTCACAAGTCACCAAAGTTGCTGCATCTCCAACCCATAACAATCTGACTCAATCCTCTCCCTTAAAGCCAAAAGCTGGAGGTTCAAGAACCGCTAATATCAAGGATACTCCAACCGGAAGCTCCCGCAATGGGGAGAATGAGATTCGAGATGGCAAAAGCCGTGATGATCTGGATGAAGAATGGAGAAGAAACAACGGATTCAAAATCTAAATAACAAGAAATATGAAACACAAACCATCTGCCCTACAAGGCAAACGAAAATCAAACAATCCGGAAGAGAATCTGACGGAGCGAATCACATTCCGACTCACTGCTAACGAACGCCGTGCGTTGGAGACAAAAGCAAAAGAACGAGGTCTGAAACTCAGTCTTCTCTGTCGTCTTATTGTGATGCGTCGCAAAATCCCTGACCATTCTCCTCAGACGCTGCAATGGATCCGCGATCTGATTGGAGAGAAGAACAATCTTAATCAGATTGCACACCACTTGAACACTACAAAAGAATCCGACCGATGGGCTCTTGAAGCAATACGTTTCATAGCCAATGAAGTCAAACAAGCTAAAAACATCTTAACAACAAGCAATTATGAGTAATCCATTTGACAACGTACCATCCTCCGCAGATGTGCCAGAAGCCGTAGAAAAGAAAGTCATATCAAACCTGACATCCGTAACCGAACGGTTTGAAGCAGCTGTGAGCCGTGAAGAAACTACTGTTAAGAATCAGGAAGAGCTTGCCGGAGCGCTATTTGAAATCTTCCTTGACGATGACGGATCGATGAAAGACTTCGCTCACATTGCAGAATTAAAGTCTATCCTTCGTCAGTCTTCTCAAGTGTTGAGCAATGCAACAGACAAGGTTGAAAACCTCGTAAAGTCAGTACCGACAAGTATTGAAGTTCACCTCTGCGATGAAGACCGCAATCGCCTTGAAAGCAATTTCCTTCGGCTGAAGAATCTAATCAAACTCCATCTCCCTTTAGTTCTAAGCCTCGGTGCGTTCGTCGGCATCTGCCTTATGGGAAGCATTATGATATGCAACTCTGCCTCAAACAAAAAGCACGAGTACGAACAACGCATCATCCAACTTGACCGCTGGCATCAGGACAACGCCGAGGCAATCTCCTTCGGGCAATTCTACCGAGAGAACTTCCCCAAGAAGTACCGCGAATGGCAATCCGGACGCTGGCAACAAGACATCGCTTACCGCGACTCCCTCATCCACACCCACTCTCTCGACCGTCTAAGACACCATTTCATAACGACAGAATAGCCATCCGCTGCCTACTCAAACAATCACCCTGACGAACTGCTCGTCGGGGTGTATTTTTCATATTCTGACTTCTTTGTAAACCATACTTTCATCTAATTTTTTTAGCCGCCTAATTATCAACGATATATGACAGCCTAAATTTCTGTCTTTTTTTATTCAACTGCAAAAATCTATTTTCGCACCGCGAAGCACCGCGCGGAAGAATTGCTCTTTTCGGGGGTAGTAGGTTCACTTTAACCGCTACAAATTCCGAGAAGACTATTCTTCAAAGTGAAGATAGCTTCAAAAAGACAGCTGACCGTATCAAGGAGGCTGCAACTCTCTACGGAGAGATTCCATAAAATCATGATTTGGGATTCAACTCATGGGTTCATAATTTCTAATCTAGTGTTTAACCTTACCATGCATTGTGGGGATTGGGCCCAGATAATATTGGATATTATCTCTGCGATTCTCCAAATATATGGCTACATTATTCCAATTTAAAGACACCAATAAGAGTATTTCACAATGAAAAATCGAGCTAAACTATGTAATATACCGCGTATGTCAAAAAAAATTAGTAACTTTGCGTTTGACATTAAGAGATTAAAATTTGATATGGAGAAGATAAATCGCATTAAAGCCGTATTGGCAGAAGAAGGAAAAACCGGCAAGTGGCTTGCCGAACAAGTAGGACGAGATCCTGTTACCGTTTCAAAATGGTGTACCAATTCGTCGCAACCTGATTTGCCCACTCTGCGACGCATTGCTGATGTCCTTAATATAGATATTGCCCGTCTTCTAAACCGTACATTTCAAGTTTCACAACCACAAGACCAATTTTAGCAATGGCAACCATTGATCATTTATTAGATAGAATTACTAACCCCGAACTTCGCGTCAAGCTGCAATCTGAAATCGGCCGGCTGCAGAATGACCAGCGCTTTGGGCTTATCTTTGAGGAGCATTTCCCCGATGCCACTCTCCTCTATGAAGTTGAGGTGCGCCGCGGGCAGAAGGTCACGCTCAAAGATGAACCTTTGAAGGAAAAGTTTGAGGTCGTAAATCTGTGCAATGGCATTGCTGAGTGTGTGTCGCTCGATGAACCTGAACACACAGAGAATATAGCCGTAGATGAATTGGTTTCGTACTCCGAACTTAATACCAAGGCTTCGAACCATATCACAGTAGACAAGCTTCTGCCGTTTGCTGATTTTGGTGATCCGATTTATCCTTATCTTCAACCAATAGACAAAATCTCCACAGCACCGGATTCTCCACTATGGCATGAGATTATAGAGGCCGATAATTATCATGCGCTTCAACTTCTTGCATATCTCTATCCAGGCAAGGTCGATTGTATATATATTGACCCACCCTACAACACTGGCGCCCGCGACTGGAAATACAACAACGACTATGTAGATAGCAATGATGCCTACCGCCATAGCAAATGGCTTTCGATGATGAAGAAACGCCTTTTGCTTGCAAAAAAACTGCTCAATCCGGCAGATTCCGTCTTAATCGTCACTATTGACGAAAAGGAGTACGTGCATCTCGGTGCACTATTGGAAGATTTATTTCCGAATGCCAAGATGCAGATGATTAGCACACAAATTACACCCCAAGGAAATCCTCGTGCTCAACAATTTTATCGTACGAGTGAGATGATATTCTTTGTTCAGTTTGGTGCGTCTACTGCGTTGTCTTTACCATTAGATGAAACTTGGAGGACTGGAACAGGGGATAATAAGGACAAAAATATAAATTGGGTATCCCTTCTTAGAACTGGGTCAGAACGAAAAAGATCTGATAGACCACATATGTTCTATCCTATTTTTATTTATAATACTGACTCTGGTCCAATAATCCATTCTATTGGCGAGCCTTATTTTGGCGATAACCTGAATATTGATACTCCCAAAGGCACAGTAGCCATATGGCCAATTGGTCGCAATAGCGAACTTCGGAGATGGCAAGTTTCTGGCGAGAAATTCAAAGATTTATTCGCAAAAGGTTTTATTCGATTAGGAAAATGGAAAGAGAATAATACTGCAATTAAATATATTGCAGAGACAAACCGAGAAGACATTGAGTCTGGTAAAATACCTATAATAGGACGGAGGCATGACAATTCTGTAATATTAGATGAGAATTGTAAGCCAAAGTTTATACCTGGTACTATTTGGAAAATTCCATCTCATGACGCTACAAGATTTGGAGCACAATTGATTGGCAAATTTTTAGCAAATAAACGTTTTGAGTACCCCAAATCCCTTTACGCCGTACACGATACTCTGCGGTTCTTTGTCGCCAACAAGCCGAATGCGTTGATTGTGGACTTTTTTGCGGGGTCTGGCACGACGCTTCATGCAGTGAATCTACTGAATGCGGAAGATGGCGGCAACCGCCGTTGTATTATGGTTACGAATAACGAAGTTGGCGATACAGAGGAACGCCGCCTTAAGGCCGAGGGCAAAACTCCTGTTGACAAGGAGTGGATTGACCTTGGGATAGCACGTTATGTTACGTGGCCGAGAACTGTGGCCTCGATTGCCGGCAATGATGTAAACGGCAAGCCGATTTCGGGAGAATATCTCACTTATCTGACTCAGGAGAAAGAATCTACACGGCGTTTCAAGAAGGTGTCGT
>CAZJBM010000037.1:0-19259 GCA_964544595.1 uncultured Barnesiella sp. | reverse complement strand
TGCATTATACGGTTAACCTTTCCTCTCCCGCCAACCGGAAAAATCTACTGACCCGTTTATTGGTCGCAAAGTAACAAAAACTTTCTGACATGACAAAGGGGCAGTCGGTCGTCGTGGCACTGGAGGAAGTGGTGAGGGGATGGGGGCAATCGTAGATAAAAAAAGAAGCAACTCAACGGCCTTGTCGATGAGTTGCTTTGATTTTGGTGGCGGGAGGAGGACTCGAACCTCCGACCTTTGGGTTATGAGCCCAACGAGCTACCACTGCTCCACCCCGCGGTGTTTCGTTTACGGGTGCAAAGGTACGCCTTTCAGTCGTATCGTGCAAATATTTTTGGGTTAAAAAATGTTAAAGGTTAATTTGCACTTTGCTTGAATGCTTGGCATAGGTATAAAAAAGAAATTGATTGCCATCCCGGCAACCAATCTTTGTTAACCTTAAATCTAATACCATGAAAAACACATTGCAAATGTAGGCGGTTTTCGCGAGCCTGCAAAATAATTTGGTTAAAAAATCTATTATTTTAACAAATTTTCACGCTTTTGGTCGCTTTTTTGTTGTTTTTGACTGCGATTTGCTAAAATTTCAGCGTTTTTATGGCATTTTGTATTAGCGGGTGGTTGTGCTTTTTCATCGAGGATGATAAGGCGATAGTAGGTATTGCTTCGTTGGGTTATGGATTCTACTAAATAGCCGTTAGTATTCTTTTAGGAAGCATTAATTGTGCCCCTTCGCGGAAAATTCAGAAGATTTGTGTGACCAAATTTGTGAGGGTGTCATAAATTTGTTATTTTTGCGACGATTACCCAGAGGGGTATCAGTTATACATAAACAATCAAGAGGCGTTATGTCTTCTTCTTGTAGATGAAAAGCGTAGGAAACTTACCATCGAGAACAAGAGAGGTCGTAACTGTCTCCACGTCATCCGGCGTGGAGCTGTTATACCCACACCTGTTCTCAAAGGTACTCCTACCACCTTCATCTTAAGGCGTGGCATAGCAGCCCACGCTTCTTTTATTTAACAACATGCCAGATGGGCCAATGGCGTTAATTACCAATCAATTATGAGATTCACCAAAGTTTTGAAAAAATGTATGCTTTTTTCAGTAGTGGCATCGGCAACGTTGACGGCCAATGCTGAAGTCAATTGGCGACTACAAGCAGGGGGGATGTACCAAAAGACCTGGGATTTCCAGAAGTTCAGCGATTACGGCAGCGAATCCCTTGATAAGTGCGGCGATTATAATCTTGGTCTCGGAGTATTTTTGCAGATTCCTTTAGGAAAAACGAGCCCTTTCTTCATTGAAACAGGCTTAGGATGGTTGTATAAACCGCAACTATCAGTCAGCGAAGAGTTTGATTTCTCTTCTGAAAATTTCGTCAACAATTATCCGCGTAGCAAAGATTATATCGATTACGGAAAGGTAAGTATACTTGAGATTCCCGTTAAATTCGGCTACGCATATCGCTTAAACAAAAGGAGTCAGCTCGAATTTGCCGTTGGCCCATATATTTCGTCGGCTGTAAGATACGAGTATGGTGACACCTGGGGAGCAGGCCTGGTGGTTTCGGCCGCATATCGCTACAGAAAAATGTCATATGGCATTTCGTGGGAAAATCCTGTGTTTTACAATGGCCCTCGCGACCAATATAGAAATACCTTTCAGGTGACTATTGGATTTAATTTCGGATTAGGAGCGATGCGCCGTTGGAATTGGGATAATATTTTAACAGGTATGGAAATAGTTGGTGGAGTGATGCAATCTACTGCTAATACTATGGCTGCCGCAGGCGGATCAAACTCTTATGACTCATATTCAGGCAGTTCGTCGTCATCATCGTCATCATCTTCGAGCCGCAGTTCAGCCAGCAGCGGCAAGATGAGTACTTCGGAGTACGAAGCTTATAAGACTGATCGACGTACTTACGAGCGCTATGAGAGTCAACTCGCTTCACACTATGCCGGCAATCAGACAATGTCAGCCCAATCAGTACAGGATGCTAAGAAAGCTATGAAAAGAATACGCGAGAAATGGACGAAACGCGGTCAGAATTTCACGAAATCGCCCTATGATACTCTCTGATGTCTTATATATTGACTTAACATCTAATAATAAATAAGGAAAGCGCCTTTGCCGTCTTTTGCCGGTGTAAGGCGCTTTCTGTGTATAAAGGACAGAAGAAAATGTTTTCGCTATCTGAGGCCGAAGAATTCTGCCAATTTGGCTAAGAAGGGCAGACGGCTGCGGTGTGACGACTCGCGGATTGCGTCGACGATCTTGAGGGTGTCGGTAGGATCGAATACAAACACGTCGCCAAGATAGAATTTGCCTAACGAGAATGTGAATATCTGCGGCTCGAAGTCGTAATTGCGGTTGATACGGCGGGTCGAGCGGCAGAAGTTCTTAAGCTGCTCCACGACGCTGATATATTGCGAATGGATCATCTCGGCGGCTTTCTCGTCGCGCTCCTCAGGCGACCCCATCGCGTCGCTTTTAGTGACGATGAAGTGAATGGCGTCGACCTTCTCCATGATTTCGCGGTTTTCGGGCAGCGACATCAGCACGATGAATTTGTCGAGAATGTCGAGCTGCGATATATAGCGGGTCTTAACGCGCTGAACGCCGTCGTCCTCAATCTCATGGTCGAGATAGCTTACCTTAACTCTCGGGCGCGAGGCGTCGATGACGATAAAGAAGGCTTTACGGTTATCATTGCGGAGTATGTTGGTCACGCCGGTGCCCATATTGGCGAGCGAGGGTTCTTTGGTCTCTGCGATACGTAGGGCAAATTCCTCGCCCGACATCTCAATGAGATTAATGTTGCGCTGATTTACCTTGCCGCGGCGATTCTCCTCATTGATTTCCCCTGAAATGACTGTCACGAAGTTGCCTTTGGTGCGACCGGGTATGATGCCCGCCTGAGTGTACTGGCGAAGGGCTGCGGCGTAAGGGCCGCCGTTGGTGCGCATATCGATGGTGTAGCCCTGGCCGTTGGCGGCCGCTATACCCATTAACATGGTTGTTTTGCCCGACGACGGCATTCCGAAGAAATAAACGTCGGTGCCCTGCTCGGGAGCGCGGAGGTCGTAGTTGCCCTTGAAATAGTTCATGTCGGGGAGGTAATCGCGCTCAAGATGCATTCCGGCCCAACTCTTGTCGGTGATAAGACCTTTTTCCTTGAGCTCCTCTACTGAGAAGACGCCGTTGTTGACCAGCTCGGTGACGCGCTGCTTTGAATAGCGCGAGGGGTGAGCGATCATGTTTTTAAGCTCGTCTTTGCGAAGCTCGTTATATAGATTTTCGATTTCCTGCGACTTCTCGCCAAGGGGCTGCGAGCGACGGTAGGCTGCAACTTCGAGCAGGTCGCGGGCTGCGTATGCTTTCTCTACGTCGTTGGTTGTGTCATTGAGAGAAACTGAGCCTAAAGAGGCTGTTGACGGTGCGGTTTGCGGTAACTTGATTTCTGACATAAGTGCGTGAATTTAAAAATACATAAATAAATAGATAAAGGAAACGTAAGATGTAGTGCCTGCAAAACGCGAGGGAATTGTGTGTGTTTTTCTTAGTGTTTCCACTTTATTAACAACGTATCAGGCTGTTTGGTTTTCAAAAACAGCGACGTTTGTGAAAATCGCGGTCAAATGCTATCGGCGGAAATACAGTATCGTCTGCGCTATTGCCCTCACGCATAGGTATAGCACAAACGCGAGCCATAGAGCATGGTTGCCCAAAGTTGGCTGAAAGCTGAAGTAGACGATGAAGTAGACCGCCATAGCCGCGGCCATGGATACGAGCATGCCGCGCGTGCGGGTCTCGCCGATGAAAACACCGTCCCAGATGAATGCCCCGAACCCGGCAAGCGGCACCGTCGCTGCCCAGTATCGATAGTCGGCCGAGGCGGCAGCCACGCCCGGATCGTCGCTCAACAGCGACAACAGGGTCTCACCCCCGGCGAAGTATATTACCGTGAAAGCGACGGCGATAACCACGCCATGAAGAAACAGCGACTTAAGCAGGGCCTTACGCCGATTTCCCAGCGATTTCATCTCAGATTTATCTGCCGACTGAATCTCGCCCGCCAATTTACCTGCCAATGCTTCGCCGGCGAAAGCGAATCCGTCCATGATGTAAGAAAACAGCAAGAAGAGCTGCATAAGCAGCGCGTTGACCGACAGGATTATGTCGCCCTGCCGCGCCCCGGCCCGTGTGAACCATACGGTCACGGCGACGAGGCATAGCGTACGGAGGAATATGTCGCGGTTAACCTTGAAAAACCGCGAAAGCCGCTCACCCTTCAGCATGGCGAAAGAAAACCTGTAGGCCGCTCCGCAGCGCAGCGACAAAGCTATTGCCATCGCCACGCCCGACCATTGCGCTATGAGCGACCCGGTGGCTACTCCGGCTATGCCCATACGGAGCGCATACACCAACAGAACGCTCGCTAAGATGTTGACGATATTGATGGTGAGCGAAATCCATAGCGTGGCTTTAGTATTTTGAATACCTATGAACCAGCCATTGAAAGAATAGGTGACGAGCGTTGCGGGCGCGCCATAAATAAGAATGTCGAAATATCGCGCGGCAAGCCGATTGGTATAGTCGTCGGCGCCGAGAAAGCGTAGCATCAGGTCGCGGATGGGTACCTGCAGTAAGATGAATAGCAGGCCGAGAGCGCACGCCAGCGAGAGCGCCTGCATCAGCACCGTATCGCGCCCCGACGAGTCGTTTCGGCCCATAGCTTGTGCGGTAAGCCCCGACGTGCCCATGCGCAGGAAGCCGAAAACCCAGTAAATCATAGAAAATATAATGCCGCCAAGCGATATGGCGGCAATATATACGGCGTCTCCCATATGGCCGACAATCGCCATGTCGATCATTCCTAAGAGAGGAGTGGTGATATTGGCGATTATCGAGGGGATTGCTATTTTCAGAATGTTGTTCAATGCTGTGCTAAGCGGATGCTATTTCTTCTTCACCGACGCCAGATACATGAACGCGATGATGGCAGCGTAGGCCACAAGTCCGAGAATCTGAGGCGCGAAGTCGTTACCGTTTTCAGGGATAGGCATACCGCACATGATAGTGATCGCGGCAAACACGCCGAAAAGCGCGCCTCCGGCGATGAAGCCCGAAGCAACGAGGGTGCCTCGCTCTGAGCGTTGGGCGCATACGGCCTTATCCTTAGAGCTCTTGTTGACGAAATGGTTGACGAGACCGCCCACAAGCATAGGAACGTTGAGCTGGAGCGGAATGAACATACCGAGGCAGAACGCAAGGGCAGGAACTCCGAGCCAGTTGAGCAGCAGGGCGAGCACCGCGCCGACAGCGTAGAGCACCCAGGGAGTGTCGCCGCCCATCATCAGAGGCTCGATCACGCTGGCCATAGCGTTGGCCTGAGGAGCGGCCATGACGTTGGGGTCGGTGAAGCCGTAAACCTTGTTGAGCACAAGAATCACCCCGCCGACGGTAGCGGCCGAAACGAGGGTGCCGAGAAATTTCCAGCTTTCCTGTTTCTTAGGGGTAGAGCCAAGCCAGTAGCCGACTTTGAGGTCGGTAACGAAGCCTCCGGCCATAGAAAGCGCGGTGCAGACAACGCCACCGATCACCATCGACGCGACAATGCCTTTGGTGCCGCTAAGGCCGATACCGACAAATATCGCCGAAGCTACGATAAGGGTCATAAGCGTCATGCCCGACACGGGGTTTGAGCCGACGATAGCGATAGCGTTGGCCGCTACGGTAGTGAAAAGAAACGCGATCATAGTCACTACTACCCAAGCGATAATAGCCTGCCAGAGGTTACCTATCACGCCGAGATAGAAGAACACAAACACGCAGATAAGAGCGATAACGATATAAAACACGATATGCTTCATCGATATATCCCATTGCCAGCGCACGGGGCGGGCTGATTGCGAACCGCCCTTGAACTCTTTGCCGGCAAGACCGACTGCCTGGCGTATGATAGGCCACGACTTCACGATGCCGATGATTCCGGCCATCGCTATACCGCCGATGCCGATCATCTTAGCGTAGCCGCCGAATATTGCCGACGGGGCCATGGCTTGAATCTCAGGGGTGCCGTAAGCGCCCAAGAGGGGAATTATCACCCACCATACGAGCGCCGATCCGGCGAATATGACGAATGCATACTTAAGGCCGACAATGTAGCCAAGACCGAGCACCGCGGCGCCGGTAGAGCAGCTAACAACCACTTTGGCTTTATCGGCAATGGTCTGGCCCCATGAATAGGCTGTGGTGGTGACGACGTCGCTCCACCATCCGAAGGTGGCGACTATATAGTCGTAGATACCACCCACAAGAGCTGACACCAGAAGGAGCTTGGCTTGCCCCTGTCCGCTGCTCGACTCGCCGCTGGCAAGCACCTGAGTGGTGGCGGTGGCTTCGGGGAAGGGGTATTTGCCGTGCATATCCTTCACGAAATATTTTCTGAAAGGAATGAAGAAAAGTATGCCGAGCACGCCTCCGAAGAGCGAACTGAGGAATATCTGGAGGAAGTCGACGGTGATTTCGGGATACTTGGCCTGGAGGATGTAGAGGGCAGGGAGAGTGAAGATAGCGCCGGCGACTATCACGCCCGAGCAGGCGCCGATCGATTGGATGATCACGTTCTGGCCGAGAGCGTTTTTCTTCTTAAGCGCGCCGGAGAGACCTACGGCGATGATGGCGATAGGGATAGCTGCTTCAAATACCTGACCTACCTTAAGGCCGAGATAGGCGGCAGCCGCACTGAATATGACGGCGAGAATAAGGCCGAGAGTCACGGAGTAGGGGGTAACTTCGCGGTAGTCGCGGGCCGGGTGCATCATCGGGCGGTATGACTCGTTGGCTCCGAGCTCGCGGAAGGCGTTTTCGGGAAGCGACGCGGGGTCGGCATCGGCATAAACCTCGGCATCGGCCCCCGGGGCATCGACTATCGACGCGTCGCGCTTATAATCGCGCAGGGGCTTGGTGTTGTTGTCGGGATTGTTCATTATGTATTGTAAGGGATTAATTATAAGCTTATGATTGGCTTGGGGTAAGGCGCGAGAGTATGTCGAACTGGTCAACCAAAATCTCAGTGGTATAGCGGGTAATGGCGTTGCGGTCCTGCCATTGGCGAGTGCGCAGTTTGCCCTCGACGAAGAGTTTCGTGCCCTTGTCGATATAGCGTTCGGCAGTCTCGGCAGCGGCGTCCCACATCACGATATTGTGCCACTCGGTGCGCTCGGGGAGCGTGCGTCCGTCGGCCGTGACGCGCGCCGGCTCGTTGGTGGCCAGAGTGAATGAGGCTATCGGGCGTGAGCCCACATAGCGTATCTCCGGTTTCTTGCCCACGTGGCCCACGAGTATAACTTTGTTGACTGACATGATCCGATTTTTAAAAATTATCGCAAAGTTAACGCCTTTTCCCCATTATTCCAAATTATCATGCTAAGGCAATGATTTGTGCCGGGCTCACAATCCCGGCTCAACGTTTCAATGAATAGGGTTTATTATACGGCCTTTGGAACTGTTTTTTCGCTATCTTCGCGATTACGTTAAATCTGAATTTAAATTTTAAGATGAAAAAATATTTTGCGGTTACGTTGATTTTAGTTTGTGCCTTTTTTATGTGTGCTTGCTCGAATAAGACTGTGACTCTTGAAAAAGCGTTGACGGAATATATTGATAAGTGTAATGCGGAGATAGGAGTGGCGGTATTGTTTCCTAAGGGCGACACTGTTGTTGTAAATGACGGGATGTATCCTATGAATTCGGTGCTAAAATTGTTTCAGTCGTTGCCGACGGCCCAACGCCTATCGGCCTGCGGCATCAGATGGGATTCGATAGTGTCTGTTAGCCGAAGCGAATTGGATCCCGACACATGGTCGCCAATGCTCGATTTTGACGCTTCAGACACACTGAGACTACCGTACGGTAAGATTATGGAATATGCCGTTTCGATGAGCGATAATAATGCTTGCGATTGGATGTTTGACCATGTCATGGCGATAGACTCGGTCAGCTCATATTGGCATGATCGGGGTTTGAACGGCTTCGAGCTTAAATGGAAAGAAAAGGATATGCATGCCGATCATAACCGCAGCTTAGAGAATGTTGTGTCCCCGCTTTCCGCGGCATTATTAGTGAAAACGGTGTTCGAGACGGCCATGTTTTCTTCAGATTTCAACACTTCGCAAGTAGGAGGCCTTTTGGCCTATTGCTCTACCGGCGGCAATCGTATTCCCGCCCCGCTCAAAGAGCATGGTGTCATTGTGGCTCACAAAACCGGCACTGGTTTCGACGATGAAAACGGGAATCCAACTGGAGTCAACGATGTGGCTTTCGTGGTGCTTCCCGACGGCGTGAGCTATGCTTTGGCGGTATTCGTCAAGACATCGGGCGAGAGCTTATCGGATACAGAAAAAATGATAGCCGATATATCATGTATCGTCTACCGCTACGCCTCTATTGTCTCATCGCGAGTCAAGTAAAGGTCGAAATATATTATATAAAGAAGTCTTCTTGCACGCCCGGGATTAGATTCCCGGTAACCTTTGGTTCCCCCACCGCCCTGCCGGCTTTGCCGGCAATAGGGCGGTGGGAATACCTCTCTCTTGGTTCTGCCCTCTCTGGGTTATAAATAAAATAGTTGAAGTGTTTTTGGTAGTATTTCTTAACGTCTATGACTTGGCGTAAGATAGCACGGTGGGACTCTCCACGTCGACGCCAAACTGCTTGGCTTTCTCAAGAATGGCTCGCGCGAGCTTGCCTTTGAGGTCTTCGGGACAGTAGCGGAAATAAGCCTCGGCAGCGCGAACGTGAGCCGCATCAGGCATCGGGTATTCGCGGCGCTCGGGAAGTCCGAATACGCTGTCGGGAAGTTCCTTCTTTTCTTCGTATGAGAGTCGGTCAGTCATATTAATTATTGTTTTTGCTTGATTAAGATTCTTATACTTAAAGAACAATCTTCGCAAATAAAAGTTTTACTGACCACTCTTTTTTCTCGAAACAGGATTTTATCGCCGACAGGTTTTTTTAGCTCTGGCGAAGGATCTGCGCTCCTAAAGCATTGAGGCGAAGGTCTATATCCTCGTATCCGCGCTGTATCTGCTCGATGTTGCCGATAATTGAGGTGCCTTTGGCCGACATGGCAGCGATAAGCAGGGCGATGCCGGCGCGAATGTCGGGTGACGACATGCGGCGAGCCCTTAGCTGGCAGCGGTGGTCGAGCCCGACAACAACCGCGCGGTGGGGGTCGCATAAGATCACTTGAGCGCCCATGTCGATAAGGCGGTCGACGAAGAAGAGTCGGCTCTCAAACATCTTCTGATGTATCAGCACGCTTCCCTTGCATTGCGTAGCCGCCACGAGAATAACGCTGATAAGGTCGGGGGTAAGGCCGGGCCAGGGCGCGTCGGCTATCGTAAGAATCGACCCGTCGAGGCCGGTCTCGATCTCGTAGGTGTCTTGCTCCGGGATATAAAGGTCGTCGCCCTGCTGCTCGACGGTGATGCCGAGGCGGCGGAAAGCCTGGGGGATGATGCCGAGGTTTTCGACCGACACGTCCTTTATTGTCAGCGTGCTTTGGGTCATGGCTGTCATGCCGATGAAGCTGCCTACCTCAATCATGTCGGGGAGGATACGGTGGGAGGCACCCTTGAGATCTCGGTTGCCACGTATTGTCAGCAGATTTGAGCCGATACCGTCGATTTCGACGCCCATGGCCTGAAGCAATCGGCAGAGTTGCTGAAGATAAGGCTCGCAGGCGGCATTGTAAATAACGGTCTTGCCCTCGGCGAGAGCGGCGGCCATGATGATGTTAGCGGTCCCGGTCACAGAGGCCTCCTCGAGGAGCATATATGTGCCGTGGAGTCCGTCGGGGGCGGAGATTTTAAATGATGAAAGATCCTGGTCGTAGTCGGCGGTGGCGCCTAATGCCATAAAACCTTGTATATGGGTGTCGACTTTGCGTCGGCCTATCTGGTCGCCGCCCGGCTTGGGAAAATAGGTGAAACCGAAGCGGGCGAGCAGCGGCCCCATAAGAAGCACCGAGCCGCGGAGCTTTGCGCATCGGGTGATGAACTCGACGGAGTGGATATACTCGCGGTCGAGGTCGTAGGCACGGAAGCTGTAGGTATGCTTGCTGGGGCGCTTCACTTCGACTCCCATGCCTTCGAGAAGGCCGATGAGATTGCGCACGTCGAGTATGTCAGGCACATTCTCAATCGTGATGCACTCCTTGGTGAGCAGGCAGGCGCTGATTACCTGGAGGGCCTCGTTTTTGGCTCCTTGCGGTCTTATCGACCCGGAGAGCTTATGCCCTCCTTCTATTATGAATGAACTCATAGTCTCATTAAATATATGTTGTGTTTCTTATTTCATTAGCGGGTTGCCGCGCAGAGATGCTCTACTTCGGGCGACAGCGTGATGCCGTAGCGCTCGCTGACGGTTTCGATTATCTCCTTTTCGAGGCTGAGCACATCGGCCGAGGTTGCCGATCCGGTAAGATTGACCAACACTAAGGGCTGCTTCTGCCACACGGCCGCTCCGCCGAGGGTTTTCCCCTTAAATCCTGATCGGTCAATGAGCCAAGCAGCGGGAATTTTTATCTTACCGAGGTCGGCGGGGTAATGCGGTATATCAGCGTCGGGGTAGCGTCGACAGATGTCGTCGAAAACCGACTTGTCGACAACGGGGTTTTTAAAGAAACTTCCGGCACTCCCGATTTCGGCGGGATCTGGCAGCTTTGCGTCGCGCGTCTTTATAACGGCCTCGCGTATGATCATCGGGGTGACTTCCTCGGTGCCGGCTAATTCGTCGACCACGGCCTGGAGGTTCGCGTAGCCGAGATTAGGGGCGGGGAGGGTGGAGAGTTTGTAAGTAACTTCAGTGATCAGGTACCGCCCTCGGTTTTCGGCTCGCTTGAATATCGAGTCGCGATAGCCGAATTCCAAATCCTGAGGGCTGAAAAGCCGTTCTTCGAGTGTCGCGGTATCAATCGCCTTGACCATAACGATGAGGTCGGCAGCCTCAACGCCGTAGGCCCCGACATTCTGAACGGCTGAAGCTCCTACTTCGCCCGGGATACCCGACAGATTCTCAAGCCCCCAATAGCCTCTCGAAGCCGCGACGAGGCAGAGCTTGTCCATGACGAATCCGGCTGAAGCGGTGACGATAACCTCGTCATTCTCTGGCTCGCGGAAATATGCGCTCCTGTTGGAGCAATGGATGAGAGTGCCGTCGAAGTCACCCTCAAAGAGCAGATTGCTCCCGGCCCCGATATGCTTGAAAGGGCGGGGGAGGGTGGAGTCGCGTAGAATAGCGAGCAGATCCTCGGCGTTGTCATATTGCGCAAGCGCTGCAACGTTAGCTTTTATGCCGAACGTAGTGATAGCCGCTGCATTTATATTGCGTTCAATATTTACCATTCAGAAGAATTTACGACTATGTGTCAATAGTAGGTGTAAGTGTATGTTGTCTTATATTTGGGCTTGGAAGAATCGGTGACAATCAGTGGGTTGCCATATTGGTCGCGCGTGGTCGACACGGTGTTGACAGTGCCGTCAACTTTGGTTTCGGAGCGAAGGATCTCATTGCCGGCTGTATCATATTTATATTCCGTTGTGCTGAGTTTTCGCCCATTTCCATCCATGCGGATTGTCTTCGTGATTTTGCCGTCGGGGTTAAAGGTATTTAAAACCATCGTTGTTTTCAAGCCAGTTTCGGGGTCATACTCCGTGAGCTCAGTCGGTATTTTCTCAGATCGGTTTTTATCGTAAGATTCAATAATCAATGGATTGCCCTTGGGTGAAAGCTTAGTCATTGTTATCGTGTCGCCGAGATATAAAAAAGTAGCGCTTCCTTCAGGGGTCTCTTTTTTGTCTTTATCGACCATTACGCTGGTAACTGAGCTTAAATCCCCTTCGGGTGAATAGGCGAATATGGAGTAAGAAAAAGGGGTTTTTCCGTCGGGACGATACCTTTCCTCGCGTACAATCTTATCTCCTTCATATATCAGTTTTATGATTTTTCCACCATATTCGCGGATTGTGTTTACGCTTGTGAGATGCCCCTGATTATCGTAGACGTAATCAGTTGTGCCCTCAAGGTCTTTGGTGACTTTTATTGCGCGGCCTTTTTTATCAAAGTCGTAGGTCGCAATTAAAGACGATATTGGATTGCCCTTGTCGTCAAAGTATTCGGTGGATACCGACGATGAAGATACGGTTTTCACCGGGCCTTTAAAACCAAAGTCTGTGGTTGTAAAGTCGGGAAATATAATTGAATACGCAGGCAAGACGCAGAGAGTCAATGCGATATAAACGATAATAAGGATGCGCTTTTTCATCGGGTTATGATTATCGAATAAACTTATATTGGCTATAGTGCTTGCTAAATGCTCAGATCGTAATAAAAATCCAAGATTTGCTACTGATGCAGCCTTGTTTTTCAAATTGCAAATTTAACAAAATTCCCGATAAGCGGCAATTTGAGGGGGAATAGTTTTTATCGGCATGGATGAAATTGGCCTTCTGCGGGGAGTTATATTATGCGCCACGGAGGTTGTGAAAGAACAAGGCGGGCATGGATGCAAGTGTGCGTCCATGCCCGCAAGAGGGTCAATAGAGGGTCGGCAACGACTATTTTGCCAACTCCTTTTTATAGTTTTCAAGTATTTTTTTGTTGATTTTCACCGGATAGGTATTGCGCAGTTGCTCTACCCACGCTTCTTCGAGAGCGTTCTGATAGTCGGTGGTCACTTTGCCGCGTTCGTCGGCTGGTTCTTCGGGCTGGTCGATGATTTTGCCGTCGTAGGCGAAGTAAGCAATCCATTTGCCTACGGGGTCGGGGCGTTGGCCTCCGAAGGCGAGCCCGTCGATGATCTTGTTGTCGCCCTGGGCAGCGAGCACGCGCTCAACCTTAATGTCTTTGCCAAACTGCTTACGCATCGTCTCGACGAGGTCGGCGTTGTCAACCTTGTTGTCGGCGAGATATTTCTGCGCCAGATTTGAGATAGAGTCGGAGGTGGCGAAAATCACGTAGCCTTTGAATTTGGGCTTTTTCCAAGTGGCGTATTTCGCGCGGTTGTCCTCGAAGAATTTGTTGAGGCCATCGGTGTCGGTCTTTGATTTTGACCATACGTTGCGGTCTGAAATCTCGAATAGGAGCATACCGTCGCGATACTCGTTGAGGAGGTTGCGGTAGTCGGGGTTCTCGGTCTCAAGGTAGTCGCGCTCGGCGTCGTCGACACATTGCTCAGCCACGGCCTCAAGGCGTTTGTCGAGCAGCGAGGATGCTTGCTCGGCAGTGAGGGTGTGGATGTTGGCGGGAAGTGTCTCAAACAGGTCGGCAACGGTAGCGCAGTGGTTCTTGTCTTTTAACGTGATAATCTGGCGGTTGTCGGCCGAGAATTTATCGATAAGGGTTGAGTCGAGCATTCCGGCGGCAGCGATTTCGCCTCGAATTGCCGCAATGAGTTTGTCATTGTATTTGAGGTTGTACTTGGCGCGGAGCTGGCGTTGACGAGCCTGCACGGGTATCTGCTGACGCTCGTCGCGGTCGATGAAGTCGGAAATTTTGGGGGCGAGTTCGTCGTAAGGCTCAAGTCCTTTGCCTTCGAGACGCTTCACGATGTGCCAGCCGTAGTCGGTTTTGAAGGGCTTGGAAATCTCGCCGTCTTTCAAGGTGAAGGAGGTCTCTTCAAATTCGGGGACCATACGGCCTGAACCGAAGAAGTCAAGATGGCCGCCGCGGCGCGCCGATCCGGGGTCTTCGCTCTCCTTAATGGCGATAGAGTCGAAGTTTTCGCCGGCCATAAGGAGATTGTAGATTGAGTCGATCTGATGTTTCTTAACCGCTTGCTCGGCTTCGGGGAGGTCCTGAGTGAGTTTAAGGATATGCTGCACGCGCACGCGGCCGCGGTTTTTGCGACGGTCGAGCACCTTCACGATATGGTAGCCGAAGGGGGTTTTGATCACGGGCGAAATCTCTCCCACGGCGGTTGTGTAAGCCGCGTCCTCAAAGGTGTAGGGGAAAGCGCTGGCCGTGATGTAGCCCTGAACGCCATGGTTGCGCGAAACGCTGGGGTCGATAGAGTATTTGTCGGCCATGTCGGCGAAATCGGCGCGTCCGGCCACGATCTCGCTGCGTATGCTGTCGAGCATGGCTATCTGCGCGTCGTCGTCGAGCGGGTTTTTGCCGAGGGGAATCATTATGTGGCTCACCTTCACTTCTTCGCCGAGGCGGTCGTAAATAAGGTGAATGAGGCTGTCGCGGGCGGCTTCGTCCTTCATATAAGGCTCTGAGAGGTCGCGGCGATAGCCGGCAAACTCGTTCTGGAAAGCTTCCGACTTGTCGAGGCCATTGGCTTCGGCGTCGGCCACCTTAAGCTTGTAGGTGACGAAAAGGTCGAGATACTCGTCGACAGGCTGCACGGCCGACTGCTGGGTGTTGTTCTTCTGATACAGATATTCAAACTCGCTGAGCTTTACCGGCTTATTGTTGACGGTCATAAGCACCGGGTCTTTGCCACCTTTCGCCATGAGGCTCACGGCGCCGATAGCAGCGATTGAAAGTGTCAAAAGCGTTTTTTTCATTACGTTTTTATGGTTAGTGATTGATTTTTCGATAGTTGACGGTGAATTTCGCGTGTCGTAATGAAGGGCAAATCGGTGACGTGGCCCGATCGATGCGATATTCACCTAACTGATATAACGTTCCCTTCTTTACTTTATTATATCCTCTCGCTATAAAATTTTCGTCCGCCCGAGGGCTGCGGCGCACATTCTCAAATCCCTCTAAAAAAGGTTGACCCATAACAACGCGGAGTTATGAGTCAACACTAATTCATTTATGTGATAGCGACGATTGATTACTGGTGCGACGCTGAGTAGTTGGGCGCTTCGGCGGTGATGGCCACGTCGTGGGGATGGCTCTCGGCCACGCCGGCGTTGGTGATTCGGGTGAATTTGGCCTGATGGAGAGCGTCGATGTCCTTAGCTCCGCAGTAGCCCATGCCTGCGCGGAGACCGCCAAGCATCTGGTAAACCACCTCAAAGAGCGATCCCTTGAAGGGCACGCGGGCGGCGATGCCTTCCGGAACAAGCTTCTTCGCATCGGTCACATTGCCCTGGAAATAGCGGTCCTTCGAGCCTTTCTCCATAGCTTCGAGCGAGCCCATGCCGCGATATGTTTTGTATTTACGTCCGTTGTAGATAATGGTGTCGCCGGGCGATTCCTCTACGCCTGCGAGCATTCCGCCGAGCATCACGCAGTAGCCTCCCGCGGCAAGAGCCTTGACGATGTCGCCTGAATAGCGGATACCGCCGTCGGCGATCAGAGGCACGCCTGTGCCTTCGAGAGCTTTGGCAACGTCGTATACAGCCGAAAGCTGGGGCACGCCTACGCCGGCAATGATGCGGGTGGTGCATATCGAGCCGGGGCCGATACCTACCTTCACGCCGTCGGCGCCGTTCTCAACGAGGTATTTGGCAGCTTCGCCGGTAGCGATATTGCCAACGACCACGTCGATTTGCGGATACTTGGCCTTGATGTCCTTAAGCACGTTGATCACGCCTCGGCTGTGGCCATGGGCGGTGTCGATGACGATAGCGTCTACTCCCGCTGCCACAAGCGCGTCAACACGCTCCATTGAGTCGCCTGTCACGCCCACGCCGGCAGCTACTCTCAGTCGGCCGAGCGAATCCTTGCAGGCGTTGGGTTTATCCTTAGCTTTGGTAATATCTTTATATGTTACGAGACCGATGATTTTGCCGTCGGCGTCGACTACGGGGAGCTTCTCGATTTTGTGCTCCTGGAGTATCTGGGCGGCTTGCTCAAGGTCGGTGAGCTCAGTGGTGGTCACAAGGCCCTCTGAGGTCATCACCTCATCGACGGTGCGGTTGAGGTCGCGCTCAAATCGGAGGTCGCGGTTGGTCACGATGCCTACGAGCTTCTTGTCGTCGTCAACTACCGGTATGCCGCCGATATGATATTCCTCCATCATGCTGAGAGCGTCGGCCACGGTGCTGCCTCGCTTAATGGTGACGGGGTCGTAAATCATGCCGTTTTCGGCGCGCTTTACGGCGTGCACCTGGCGGGCCTGTTCCTCGATCGACATGTTTTTGTGGATAACGCCTATACCACCCTCGCGGGCAATGGCGATTGCCAAAGGCGCTTCGGTTACGGTGTCCATGGCGGCCGAAACGATTGGCACATTGAGAGTTATGTTACGGGAAAATTTTGTTTTCAGGTTAACCTCGCGGGGTAACACTTCTGAATAGGCCGGAATCAGCAATACGTCGTCAAACGTCAGTCCGTCCATCTTAACTCGGTCAGCAATAAATGACATATAAACTATGTTTAAAATTTATTGCACGCAAAGTTAAGCATTATTCGCCAATCGCGCAAAATTTCATCAACACAAAATTAATTCATCCCTATTTAGATGCCTGTGATGAGGCTGCTTGCTGGGTCGCTTGATAAGTAGTGACGAAAATTTTTGAAAAAAATTAGGCCGGAGTGAACAAAATCGACTTTGAAGCGTTTACTTAATTAGGTGTTATGCGATTTGATGGCACCAGTACCTTTTAAAACGGTTATAAATATGTTAAGTGAAAAAATGCAAGCTGCTCTCAACGAGCAGATTAACGCTGAACTTTGGTCGGCTTATCTCTATCTCTCAATGGGCATGAAATTTGAAAACGCCGGTTTGGCAGGCGTTGCCAATTGGTTTAAAATCCAGTTCAAGGAAGAGCAGGCCCATGCCGAGATTTTTATGAACTATGTCAATCAGCGCGGCGGTCGCGTGGTGCTTAAGCCTATCGCCGAAGTGCCTACAGAGTGGGCTACCCCCCTCGACGCGTTCAAAGACACTCTCGCTCATGAGCGCAAAGTGACCTCCCTTATCAACAATCTCTATGCACTCGCCGAGTCGGAGCACGACTACGCCACCCGCGATCGTCTCGCTTGGTTTGTCAACGAGCAGGTTGAGGAGGAAGAGACCGCTCAGACCCTCATCGACAAGTTCACCCTTATCGGCAACGACGGAATGGGGCTCTATATGCTCAACACCGAGCTCGCGGCCCGCACCTACACCGCCCCCTCAATCCTCGCAGCAGCCGAATAATCAGGCGACTGCCAAACGTATCATCGCAGGGATCCGACAGCTCCAATAGCTCGTCGCTCCCTGCGATTTTTTATCTCAGCCAGTTTCCTAACCGCCCGCCGATTCCCGCGAATTGTTATTAAGTTTTGGCACGAATATGTAGTGCATGACATTACTCGAGCTAAATAGAAACCGTGTCCCTCAGTTTTCCCCTCGATCCAAAATCTCTTTTCCGATCCCTGATCAGCCCAAATTTCTCTAACTAATCTATTCATTAGGCCTACAAACCTCAATCTGCGGAAATCCATTGGCTCCGTGTTTGAAAAATTGCCGTGGTTTGATAATTCGTCTAAAATAAGGATGAATCCGTGGGCTGTATGAATTTTATATCAAATCGGAACGTGTGGAGCTTTAATGTGCCCACTGCCTTTTTGTAAAGTTACTAAATTCTATATCAAATCACAACTGGTGTTATTGCAACTAAGGACCGTAACAGTTGTAAAGTTACTAAATTCTATATCAAATCACAACACAACGTCATATAACCCTGTATCGGTGTCGTTGTAAAGTTACTAAATTCTATATCAAATCACAACACAGATTAAGCGGGGATAATTCAAATTAAGTTGTAAAGTTACTAAATTCTATATCAAATCACAACCAACGCGTCTATCTGCTGCTGCCTCTGCTGTTGTAAAGTTACTAAATTCTATATCAAATCACAACGCACTCCTCTATCACCATCGGCGTGACGCCGTTGTAAAGTTACTAAATTCTATATCAAATCACAACTTCACCCTTATCGGGTAAGTGCCGTCCGAGTTGTAAAGTTACTAAATTCTATATCAAATCACAACCTCGACAAGCAGCTCATCGTCGGTATATTGGTTGTAAAGTTACTAAATTCTATATCAAATCACAACTAATGGTGCTTAAAATGCTGAATAATATTTAATTACAAATGATTCTTTGAAAACATTTTAATAAAACATTAGAAGTGTTTAAATATGATTTAGAATTTTTCACTGCAAATATAATCATTATTGATAAAAAAACATAATTATTGAAGTAAAAATGAATGCAGTATGATTGTTTTTTATAGTCTTTTTAATGAGTATTACGTAATAAAATGAATAATCTATTTAGTAGAGTTAGAAGAATTCAAGCTGGCGAGGAGTTTCTAGTAATGGTTCACGGTCTCTGCCACTAAAATTTATTATATTACTATATTGCTTATCAGTAACACTCATGAGTGATATTTTACCTGAGTTCGGAATTATTTTTTTAACTCTTTGAATATGAACTTGCAAACTTTCTTTAGATGGGCAGTGACGCAAATATGTGGAATATTGGAATCTGGAGAATCCATCTTTTTCTAAATTCTTACGAAATAAAGTAGCGTCTCGTCTTTGTTTCTTGTTTTTAACAGGCAAATCAAAAAAAACAAATAACCACATGATTCTATATGAACTTATAACTAAATAACTCATGATTAGATAATTAAATTATTTTATGTCAATAAAATGAGGTATTTTAATCTCGGTGGTTTCTTTCTGCATAACTTCAATAATTGAATTGCATAATAAGGATAGAGCTATATTAAGGGGGTGTTTGCGGGATTGAACCATTGTATCTGCATATAATACATTAATTAATTGCTGTTTTGTTTCATTATTAAATTCATTGTTGTTAGATGTTGTTATATTATAAACTATATTATCTACCCATGGACGAAATGGTTCCATTAGGTCGTCTGCAAGAGGGAATGAGTTATACCTATTTCTGTGATGTATTCCCAACGCGGGGAGTAAACCTGTTCCAATAATTGCACGCGTCATCGCTGAACGCAGAATAGAGTAACCATAATTTAATAAAGAATTGGGTTGATTGCCATTTCTATCACGAATAAAATCTCTTCCGAAAAGTTCACGCCAATAATATTTTGCCGCTGCCGCTTCACGATTAGTGCAGTCATCGCTCCTGACGTTCTTGCAAAAATTAAGTAAAATTGAATATTGTTTACCTGTGTTTTTTAGGACTGCAATCTGATTTGAAATTTTGCCTTCAATTATTTGTTTCCAAATTGATTTTTTAGTAGGGCCAGTAGCATTTGCAGGTTCAACTGGCAAGTGCAAAATTAGCGATTTGTTTGAAGAATTCCTCT
>CAZJBM010000036.1:20260-20478 GCA_964544595.1 uncultured Barnesiella sp. | reverse complement strand
TAGAAGAGTTAAATCCCAAAAATTGACTGTTAATATTTTCTTGGGACAGCAGTGCCCCATGGAGCATCCTTTTGATTGTCAATGGATTACGAGGCACATGGGGAGGGAGGCTGCTCCATGGAAGCAGCCCTACTGGATGAGGACACAACGCCTTTTTCCCTTTCGCACGCCTGAAGACGTGCGCTCCATATTCGCCCCATATTTGATTGTCACAGTGA
>CAZJBM010000036.1:0-20160 GCA_964544595.1 uncultured Barnesiella sp. | reverse complement strand
TACTTGTGGAGGCTGCTCCATGGAAGCAGCCCTACTGTCTGAGGACACAACGCCTGTTTATCTTTCGCACGCCTGAAGACGTGCGCTCCATATTCGCCCCTATTCGATTGACACAGTGATACTTGTGGAGGCTGCTCCATGGAAGCAGCCCTACTGTCTGAGGACACAACGCCTTGCATATTGTTTATAGCAGGCATAAAAAAAAGCTCCCCGAGGGGAGCTTTTAGTATTGGGTGGGATCAGTTGGCTGATTAGAACTGAACTTTAGAAGCGTTCTTGCCGATAACCTTGATGTAAACCTGACCTGCAGCGGGGTTAGCCACGCGTACGCCCTGGAGGTTGTAGTAAACGGCGGGAGCGTTAGCGTCGATAGTAACGGCCTCAACACCGGTTACGGCTTCGGTCTCGGGAGTGTAGGTCTTCTCGTCTTCAACTGCGAAGAGCTTGTTGTCGCCGCGTTCTTCAGAAGCGCCGTCGGTGAAGTAAACATACTTAGCTTCTTCGGGGAGCTGAGCTGTCCAGATGCCGGTATGAACATATTCGATAGCGGCGGGAGTAGCGGCAGCTACAGGATATTCAACTCTTACGAAATAGATGTTTGAACCACTCTTAGCTGAGCCGATAAAGATTTCGCCGGCTTCGCCTGTGTATTCAACAGAGGCAACATTTATATCACCTGCGGGAGCTGCGATTGCTTGAAGTACATTGCCGGCTGCATCGTAAACGTTCACTGTGCGCTCTTCAGAACCGCTTGAAGAAGTAGCGGCTACTACGATAGTGCAATCACCGTCAACGGGGAAGCCGATAACGCGAGAAGGAACACCATTCTTCATGCTTGCTGTGCCACCGAATTTGAGACGCTGGGTATAAGCTACATCTTCGATAGTCTTATTGCTTCCATCAATGCTTATCTTAGCGCTTTCAGAAGCGTAGATAGTCATGTCGCCTTCTTTGGTTTCTGCAGTGTAGTCACCAGCGGGGAATTCTGAGAAATTGTAGGTGACAACTTTTTGCTCGGGCTCGGGAACGTCGGGAGTCTCAACCTCAGCGATGAGCTCGGTCATGGGAACAGAAGTAACGGTGCCGTTGATTTCGGTTGACCAGTTAGCGTAGGGGTTGGTGTAGTTAGCGTCGTTGTTATCCCACTTAACGAGGACTTCTTCTTCTACGATAGGAGCGGGATCGCCGTAAACTTTACCGGCTTCGAAAGCGAGGTCTTCGGTCTGAGCGCCACCGTCAACACCTTCGTTGAACACGATATAAGCGGGGTCGATAGTAGTCTCGAAGTCGTAAGTCCAAACAGTGCCTTCAGCGGGAGCGGTCATCTTGACACCGGGCCAAGCTGCAACGTATTTTTCACCATTGAAAACGTAAGCGTAAACTTCGTTCCAAGCCGTCAAGCCGTTGTCGTAAGAAACGCTGTAAGCGGTAGGAATAACCTGTTTGAGTTCAACCTCAGCATAAAGCTGATTAGTCTCAACATTGAATTTGAAAGTAACGGGCTGGCCATCGGCGCCTTCGGGAAGCCACATATCTTCGTAGCCGAGATCATCAACAGTACCTTCAATCAAGGGGAGAGTAACCCACTCGTTAGCGGCGATTTCGCCCTTAGTTGAGTAAACGAGGTCGGTAGAGCCGTTCCATACTTTAACTCTGAATTTGCCGCTGTAGCTTGCCACATTGAATGTAACGATGGGGTTGCGACCGGGCTGAACGCCGTTGTCTACCCAGCTGTTGTGATCACCGGGGAGGTTAACATACCATGTAGCGTAGTCGGGATCGGGATCGCTCTTAAGACCGTTTTTGGTGTAAGTCTCACCAAGTACGAGGGTCAAGTCACCTGTTTGTGTGCCTGAGCCATTGTTGAAAATAACCTTACCGGCAGCAGGTGCTTCAGTTGCTTGAAGATAAACCTCATAAAGACCGGTTTCTGAATTCAAGGTCATTTGTTTGCCAGGCCATCCACCGAGTGACTCGGGATTAAAAGTGTAACAATACACTTTGGCCCATTTGCTTTCGGCATTGTCAAAGCGAGCGATAAGATAATCTTTCAATTCAGCGCCTTTAACGCCATTGAAATTGAAAGTAGCACCATCAACGAAAGTTAAATCAAGTGTCTGTTTTGAGCCATTGTTGAAAATGATGTTCGCAGGTGTACCATTGAATTCAATTTCATACAGGCCGTCAGCATTAAGAGTCATTGCATTACCAGGCCAACCAGCTTGCCCTGTAACGCTACCGCCCCAAACGTAGGCGTTAACCTTAGCCCAATTTGTTTCGCTGTTGTCAAAGTAGACTTTTGATGCGCTTGCCGCTAATGTTGTCAGCAATGCAATCAGCAAAAAGTAAAGCTTTTTCATGATGATTTTTGAGTTAGTTTTGGTATTATAAGGTAAATAAAAAATAAAGGTGCGTGTGTCGGTGTGTCGCTGCGCCGAAGTTGAAACGTTGTGACGTTGAAACGCGTTGCCGCGCAGCCGTTATACGGTCTTAACGGCAGCAAATTTACAAATTTTTTGCAGATATAGAAGATTTTGCAAGTTATTTAACAAATTTTAACAAAATCTTATATCTGCGGAATATATGTCAATGGAGGAGATGGCCAAAGGAGGTGGGGATTGGGGTGGAGAAATTCATCTCGCGGCGCGTGATCGGATGGACGAAGCGGAGAGTCTGGGCATGGAGGGCGAGGCGACGAATCGACGAAGGCTTGCCGCCATACTTGCGGTCGCCGGCGATCGGGTGGCCCATGTCGGCCATGTGGACGCGGATCTGGTTTTTGCGCCCGGTGTCGAGCTCGACTTCGAGGAGCGATTTGCCTCCGCGGCGCTGAAGCACCTTGTAGCGGGTGACGGCGAGCTGCCCCTGCTCGGGATTGTCGGTGGAATAGACTTCGTAGCGCGAGTTCTCGACGAGGTAGCTCTTGACGGTGCCCTCGGTAGGCTCAACGGTGCCCTCGACCACGCAGACGTATTTACGGTTGAGCACCATGTTGTTCCAGTTGTGCTGCATCTTCTCTTTGGCTTCCTGGGTTTTGGCAAACATCATGAGGCCGGAGGTGTGCTGGTCGAGACGGTGAACGATGAAGATTTTCTGGCGGGGGTCGACCCACTTGACGTAGTCTTTGAGAATGGTATAGGCGGTGCCGGTCTTGATGCGGTCGTTGCCCATAGAGAGGAGGCCGTAACCCTTGTTGACGACGATGATGTGGTCGTCTTCGTAGACGATCTGGAGGCGATGGTTCTTAAACTGGGGGAACTCGCGGGTGAGATTGACCATGACGGTGTCGCCCGGGGCGACAGGGTCGTTGAACTTGGTGGAGACGGCGCCGTTGAGCTTCACCTGGTTGTGCTTGAGAAGCTCCTTAACGTTGGTGCGCTTGCGCTGGGGCATCGACTCGATGAGGAAAGGGAGAAGCGTCGACTCGGCGGCGGCTTTGTATGTCTCGATGACGTCGGGAGCGAAGCGGCGGCGCTCGGCTCCGGGTTTCTGTTTGAGGGCCACTGGATATGAGGGTGTTAACGAGTTACTGAATCGGAGGGCCTAACGGGGCGCCGACCGCGGGGGCGGGGCGCGACGGCTCGGCCGAGGGGAAATAAAAAAGGGTAAGCTTACTACATCGCGCCGCTACAACCCCCTACCGTTGCTTCGATCAAGACCTGGCGGAGTTCGGGGGGAGCTTGCCGTGTAGGACTTACCCGACCGCAAAGGTACAACTTTTTTCGGGTAATGCAAAAGTTTCCCGAAAAAAAATCATATCTTTGCATCAAAAATAGAGTCTGTATCATCAAAACGCAACTGTCAATGGGAGATAACGCGGTAATCACGATAGGGCGCCAGTTTGGCAGCGGAGGGCGCGAGCTCGGCCGCAAGGTGGCGTCGCTTCTTGGCATACCCTACTTCGACAAGGAGATACTGAGCCGCGCCGCCGAGCAAGGGGGCGTGTCGGAGGAGTATCTGCGCGACAACGACGAGCGCGCGCCGATAATGTTCGGGGCCCCGCTGCCTATGGCGATGGGCATGTCGGGGATCTCATGGTATCAGACAGGCGGAGGGGCCAACACCGAGTCGGCCTACAGCCTTCAGAGCGAGGCGATACGCCGCATCGCCGCCGACGGGCCCTGCGTCATAGTGGGGCGCACGGCCGACTACATACTCCGCGACAACCGCAACACGCTGAGGGTGTTTGTCCACGGCGAGACGGAGGACTGCCTCGACCGCATAATGCGCCGAGGCGACGTCGACAACCGCGCGAAGGCCCGCCAGATGATGGAGAAGGCCAACAAGCTCAGAGCCGAATTCTACAACTTCTTCACCGACAGGCGATGGGGCGACGCGGCGAGCTACGACATGACCTTCAACTCCTCGCGCATACCCCTCGACACGATAGCCGGCATCATCGCCGACCGGGTCAGGGCAACCAACCCCAATCTCAGCAAAACCACAAACTAAATAACAATAACAACTATGGGATTCTTAAAAGACTTCAAGGAATTTGCCATGAAAGGCAATATTGTCGACATGGCGGTCGGCGTGATCATCGGCGGCGCTTTCGGTAAGATCGTAAGCTCGCTCGTCAACGACATCATCATGCCGGTAGTGTCGCTCGTGACCGGCGGCGACGGCTACAAAAACCTCAAATACATCATCACCGAGGGGAAAAAGGCTGCCGACGGCACCGACATCATAGAGGAAGTCGCCATCAACTACGGCCTCTTTATCCAGAACATCGTCGACTTCATCATCATCGCCCTCAGCATCTTCTTGGCCCTCAAAGTGATAATGAAGTTCAAGAAGAAAGAGGAGGAAGCTCCCGCGGCTCCCGCCGAGCCTACCAAGGAGGAAGTGCTCCTCACCGAGATCCGCGACCTGCTTAAGAAAGAGGTGAATAAATAACCGGCCCGAGGCGCACACTGACATGGAGCGCTCGGCCAAGATTTTCCTGATCGGCTACATGGGGTCGGGAAAGACCACTCTGGGGCGCGCTGTCGCTGAGCGGCGCGCCTCCATTGATTTTATCGACCTCGACGACTATATCGAGGCGTCGCAGGGCAAGTCGATAAGCCGCATCTTCGCCGAGAGCGGCGAAGAGGGCTTCCGCGCCATCGAGAGGGCCGCGCTAAGGGAGCTCGCCGAGCGCCCCGGCAGCGCGCTGATAGCCTGCGGAGGGGGCACCCCATGCCACTTCGACAACATGGACTACATGAACGCCCGCGGCACCACAGTGCTGCTCGAAGCCTCGATGGCGACGCTCAAGCGGCGACTGCTGCTGCAGCGGGCCGCGCGCCCGCTCATCGCCGACCTCTCCGACGCGGAGCTCGTCGACTTCATCGCCGCCAACCTCGCCAAGCGCATGGCCCATTACGGCAAAGCCTCGATAACCTTCGGCTCCGACCGCCTCGAAACCGAGGATGAGGTCGAGGCCACGGCTTCAGATTTCATCAGATTACTAAAGCTCTAAGCAAGCACCCCCACAGAATGACCAATCCTTACGCCACACCCCAGGAGCAACCCGCCGCCGTCGCCACCTCGCGACGACGCCTCTCCATCGGCCTCCCCGCCTGCACCGATCCCCACGAGCGGCGATTTCCACTCACCCCCGAGGGGGTAAAGGCTCTCGCCGAGAAGGGCTACCATATAAAGATGGAGCGCGACGCGGCGAGCGACATCCACTATGCCGACGCGGCATACATCAAATGCGGCGCCGAGATCACCGACCGCGCCTCAGCGATGGGGTGCGACATCGTGATCCATCTCGCTCCCCTACCCCCGGCCGACATACGACGCATGCGCCGCGGGGCGATGCTGCTGACGCTGCTCCACGCCGAATCGCTCTCGGCTGCCACCGTGGCCGAGATGACGCGCATGGCGATAATCGGGGTGTCGATCGACCTGATCACCGACGAGCGGGGCAACCGCCCGTTTGCCGACATTCTCTCGGAAATCGACGGCCGCGCCGCTATAGCGACAGCCTCGTCGCTGCTGGCCGACGCCGTCCGCGGCAAGGGAATACTGCTCGGAGGCATCGCGGGCATCAATCCCTGCGAGGTGACGATCTTCGGGTCGGGCATCGCGGCTATCGCGGCCGCGAGGTCGGCCTGCGGCTTAGGGACGATCGTGCGAATGTTTGACGACGACGTGTATGCCCTCCGCGCCGCCGTGCGCGACCTGGGGCCGCAGGTGATAGGGTCGGTACTTCATCCGCGCGTGGTCGACAACGCGCTGCGCACCAGCGACGTGGTCATCGCCGCCTGCGCCCCGCAGCGTCTGCGGGTCGACGCCGACGAGGCTTCGCGCATGAAAAAAGGGGTCGTCACCTTCGACCTGACCAGCTGCCCGGGGCGGGTGTTCCCCTCGATGCCGCTGATCGACCTGGCCGCGGCCCATGAGTCGCTCGACATCAACTCAGGGCGCCGCGTATGCTACATCAACGCCGGGAGCGCCGTTCCGCGCACCGCCGCCATGGCCCTGAGCAACACATTCTACACCATGCTCGACAGCATCGTCACCTGCGAGGGGCTCACCAACGCCTTGAAGCTGACTCCGGGGCTGCGCCGGGGCGTGATCACGTTCCTGGGCAAGGTGACCAACCCGCGCGTGGCCGACATAGCCGGGGCGCGCTTCACCGACATCAACATATTCCTGCAATTAAGTTAGTTATGGCTCAGAACTACAGGCGAGTGCCCTGGTGGATGCTCGCTATCATCATTATATGCGCATTGCCCGTGCTGGCGTTCCCGACGATGCTCTCCTGGAGCGGCACCGCCATAAGCGATCATCGGGTGATGCTATGGATGTATCCCTTCTACGTGCTGCTGGCCTCATTCCTGGCATGGAAATGCTACGGCGAGCGCACAGCCCTCACGTGGATACTCCTCGCCCTGATTCTACTCACCCACGCCGCCATGTGGCAGCTCGTTCTCGCCCCGGCCAACGCCTAACACTCAACATCGTGAACACATTCGGCCAAATATATCGACTGACCTCGTTCGGCGAATCACACGGCCCCGCGATCGGGGGCGTGATCGACGGTTGCCCGGCGGGCGCGCTTATCGATTTCGACGAACTGCGGCGTCAGCTCTCGCGCCGTCGCCCCGGCCAATCGGCCATAACCACCTCGCGCGACGAGCGCGACGACGTGGAATTCCTATCAGGCATTTTCGAGGGACGCACTACCGGCACCCCGATAGGCTTCATCACGCGCAACGCCAATCACCACTCGGCCGACTACGACAACATGCGCGACCTCTACCGACCCTCGCACGCCGACTACACCTATCAAGCGAAATACGGCCTTCGAGACCACCGCGGGGGAGGGAGGTCGTCGGCGCGCGTCACGCTCTCGCAAGTGGTCTACGGGGCAATCGCGGCTCAGATTATCGCGAAACGAGGCATCACCGTGACCGCCTACACCTCAGCGGTGGGCGACATTTCCTTACAAAAGCCATACGGCGAACTCGACCTTACGGCGGTCGACAGCAACGACGTAAGATGTCCCGACGCCGCCGCGGCCGAAGCGATGCGCCGACTTATCCTCGACGTGAAGGCCGAGGGCGACACTATCGGGGGCGCGGTGAGCTGCGTGATAAAAGGTTGCCCCGCGGGCTTAGGGGAACCCGTGTTCGGCAAGCTCCACGCCCGGCTTGCATCGGCGATGATGGGGATAAATGCCGCGAAAGCCTTTGAATACGGCATGGGATTTGAGGGATGCACACGCCGCGGAAGCGAAATGATCGACAACTTCAGCGGCGACAGTGGCCGCATACGCTCGCTGACCAACCATTCGGGAGGCATACAGGGGGGTATCTCCAACGGGGAGGATATATATTTCAGGGTAGGCTTCAAGCCCGTAGCGACGCTGCTGCGCGATGTGGCCACGGTCGACACCGAGGGCAACCCCGCGACGCTCAAGGCCCGCGGACGCCACGACCCATGCGTGGTGCCCCGCGCCGTGCCAGTGGTTGAAGCGATGGCTGCCGCCGTGATTCTCGACTCTATACTTTTAGCCGACAGCCACTTATCAGTCGCCGACTAAGTCGCCGACTAAATCGGCGACCGTGGCGTCGGTGTAAGCGATAATATCGGCGGGGGCGATTTCGAGCTGAAGCCCGCGAACCCCGGCCGACACGTAAATCGTGTCGAAATTCAGAGCCGTGGAGTGGAAATAGGTGGGGAATTTCTTCTTCATGCCTATCGAGGTGCATCCGCCGCGTATATACCCCGTAAGCGGCAGCAACTCTTTCATAGGAATCAGATCGGCCTTCTTCGCGCCGGCGACTTTAGCCGCTTTCTTCAGGTCGACCTCGGTATTGCCCGGAACCACGCAAACGAAGTGGCCGACCCTGTCGCCATGGAGCACCAGCGTCTTGAACACGCGGTTGATATCCTCGCCGAGAGCTGCGGCAACGTGCTCCGCGGCCAGATCGTCGGGGTCGAATTGGTATGGCACGAGCCGATACTTAATCTTGGCGCGATCGAGGAGACGGGCGGCGTTGGTTTTCTCTATTTTGTCTTTATCATGCTTTGCCATAGCGGTATCGGATTAGGCGGGGCGGTAGATGAGGGTAGAGAGGCGGGCGGGGTTGAAGATTTCAGCCGCGTGAGCGGCCACCGCCTCGCGGTCGAGAGCGCGGTATCGGGCAATGTTGCCGTCGAGGGTCTCGCCGTGGTATTCGGCCAGGGCGAGATTTTGCGCTTTCGAGAGGTAGCTGAGGTTGTCGAACATCTGAGCCGACTCCATGCGGTTGACCGCGCGCGTCAGCTCAAAATCGGTCATGTCGCCGTCGATAATCTTCTTGACTTCGCTATCAATAGCTGCCGCGGCGGCTTTCTCGGCCTCGGGGCCCTCGCTGGCCAAGCGGCCCATGATGAGGAGCATACCGGGGTCTTCGCTTCCGACAATCGAGGCGTCGACCGAGCTGAAAAGGCCGGTCGCGATAAGCAGATTGCGGTAGAAGCGCGACGACTGTCCGTTGGAGAGAAGGTCGGTAATCAGGTCGGCTGCGAAATATTGCTCTGTGCCATAGCCATCCATGCGATAGGCCATCACTATGTCTGTCGAGGGGACGCGCCCGGTGGCCTCAGCCATGCGGGGCGAGGTCTGCTCAGGCTCGGCCGGAAGCGCCGGGCGGGTGAAGCCTATGGCTGGAATCGGGCCAAACCATTTCTCGGCCAACTCCCTGACTCGGTCGAGGGTGATGTTGCCCGACACGGAGAGAATCGCGTTGTCGGGGCCGTAGTGGCGGTAGAAGAAGTCGCGGGCATCGGCTTGCGTCACTTTTGCGATATGATCGGGCGTTTTGCCTATCACGGGCCACTGATAGGGGTGGGCGGTATAGACAAGGCGGCGAAGATAGTGGCTCTCGTCGCCGTAGGGGCGGTTAAGGCATTGCTGCTTAAACTCCTCGGTCACCACGCTGCGCTGCACTTCGAGAGCCTTGTCGCTGAAGGCGAGCCCCATCATGCGGTCGCTTTCGAGCCAGAAGGCGGTCTCGGCGTTCTGGGCGGGCACCACGTCGTAGAAGTTCGTGAAGTCGTTGGAGGTCCACGCGTTGTTCTTGCCTCCGGCGCGCTCGATAGCCGCGTCGAAGTCGGGGATATTTACCGAGCCGCCAAACATCAGATGCTCAAACAGATGAGCGAGCCCCGTAAGCTCGGGCGACTCGTTGCGGGCCCCTACGCCATAAAGCACGTCGACGGCAACCATCGCGGTGGCGCCGTCGTAATTATGCACGACCCGGAGGCCGTTGGGCAACGTGAATCGGTTTACCTCAATCATTCTAACACTTCCATGTTGATGATCTTAATATCCTCGATGGGGCGGTCGTTGCGGTCGGTCTCAACCGACTGGATCGCGTCGATCACGTCCATGCCGTCGATCACCTCGCCAAATACGGTGTAGGTGCCGTCGAGGCTGGGAGTGCCGCCGACGGTGGTGTAGGCGTCGCGCTGGGCCTGGGTGAGCGTCGCGGGATTGGCCGCGGCCATCTCCTCGGTCTTGGCCGCGAGCTCGCGCTCAAGCTGCTGGAGAGCGAGGGTGTCGCCCGCCATCTGGAGCTGGCGTATGTAGTCCATGCGCTCGGCGGCGAGGTTGTTGAATATCGACTGCTTCTGGGCTATCTGAAGCTGCTGCTCGATGCGGGCGAGCTGCGAGGGGTCGTAGACCTGCCCGGTCACGATATAGAATTGCGAACCTGACGAGCGGCGCTCGGGGTTGACCTGGTCGCCTGTGCGCGCCGCGGCGAGCGCTCCTTTCTTATGGAAATGCTTGGGATAGACAAATTCGGCCTCGATAGTATAGCCGGGGTCGCCACCGCCGAGCATCTGCCCCTGGGGGGCGTTTTTTGAATTGGGGTCGCCGGTCTGCACCATAAAGTCGCTGATCACGCGGTGGAACAACACCCCGTCGTAATAGCCTGATTTAGCAAGTTTCACGAAGTTGTCGCGGTGGCGGGGAGTGTCGCCGTAGAGCATCACGGTGACGTCGCCGGCCGTGGTGTGGATTTTAACTGTCGCGGGCTTGTCGTTGGCTACGCCGCCTGCGGGCACCTGTGTCACATTTGATTTCATACCTGAGTCTTGGGCTTTAGCGTCGGTGGATTTGCACGACAACAGCATCAATGCGCTGAAGATCGTGAAGAGAATCATTTGCTTTTTCATCTCTCTCAATAAGAGGTTGTTAAAAATATATGGCTTAAATGCCGGCTGCGGGGAAAAGCCGCTTGAATATGCGTCGGAAATTGTCGTCGGAGGCGCTCAGCTCCTCGGCGCGGGCCTTATAGTCGGCGCCGTAGAGGCTCTCCATAAGCTCCGGGAGATAGCGGCGCTCGCGGTCTTTGCTTATGGCGAAAGCCACGAGGCGGCTGATAGCCGCAGAGAAGCCTTCGCGGTCGATAGCGTTGAGATAGCGCGCGGCGCTCACCACAAACTGCCCGGTAGCGTCGACACGGGCCATGTTCTCGATCAGGAAGTCTAAGTCGTCGGCAATGTCACCGATGTTGTTGGCGATGTATTCGTAGGTAAGGAGTCCGTCGGGGTCCTTGGTCAATTCCATTATCGCGTCCTTATCCATAGTCATGATTGATAAAATGATGGCGCGAATATACGAAATGTTTGATGAAAATATGCACTACCGTTTGCAAATATTGACATAATGAAGTAAATTCGCGTCGCTGCATCAGGGGAATGTGGTGAAAATCCACAACAGACCCGCTGCTGTAAGTCGCGCCGACACCGCCCGGCACCATGTCATTGGCCTGATTATCAGGCTGAGAAGACGCCGAAGCGGAGCGACAAGTCAGAAAACCCGTTGCAACGATTCATACGCGGCAAGCCTACGAGGACTTGGGCTTCAGCCAATCAGTCAAGCGGTTACGGCCCTGCTTCAACAGGCTTTCCGCTCGCGGCGCTCCCGATCAAGGTCCTCCATATCATGGCCTTCGTCGGGATTTTTTCGTAACCATATCAACGTGCTCTAATTTTTAACTATTTATAAATCATGAATTTCAGAAAGTATCTTGCCTACGCCGTAACCGCTCTCGCGGCGGTTGCGTTCACTTCTTGCTCCGACGACAACGACGATCCCAAGCCTGTGATATGCCCCGCCGAGAATCCCGGCCTTTTCATCGTCAACAACGGCAATTACGGCACCCCCAACGCGTCGCTGTCGTTCTACGACCTGACCACCGGCACTATACGTAACAACGTGTTCTCCGCCGCCAACGGAATCCCCCTGGGCGAAGTGGCGCAGTCGGTGACCGTCGACGGCGACCGCACCTTCGTGGTAGTCAACCTCTCCAACAAAGTATATGCCATAGACTCAAACGATTATGAAATCCAATCGGAAATCACCGACCACGTTTCCTCTCCCCGCTTCTTCGCTAAAATTACCGACGACAAGTATTATCTCTCTCAGATGAGCAGCCGCAAAATCGGCGTCTACGAGAAGGAGATGAGCGGATATAAATATGTGAAAGAAATTGAGGTGACCGCAGCCGCGGGTGGCAACGAGAACATCCTCGTGGCCGGCAACTACGCCTACACTAACGCCTGGAGCTACGGCAAGACCGTCGCCAAAATCGACATCGCCGACGATAAGGTCGTAAGCGAGCTGGAGGTAGGTATTCAGCCCGAGTCGATCGCATATTGCGAGACCTCAAACTCGCTTTGGGTGCTCTGCGACGGCGGCGGCTGGGAGCAGAACCCGGTGGGCTACGAAGCTCCGTCGCTCGTTGAGATCGACCTCGCCTCGTTCACCATAAAGCAGAAAATCGCCCTCCCGATGAGCAGCGCGAGCAAGCTTTGCTACCACGACGGCGCGCTCTACTGGCTGACGGCTGGCAAAGGCGTGACCAAAATGGATCTCGCCTCTAAAGCGGTGACCGACCATATCGCCATATCGTCATACGGCATCTACGCCCTCACTATCTGCCCCGCCAACGGCGACATCTACGTGGCCGACGCGATCGACTATACCCAGAATGGCGTAATCTACCGCTACGACATAGCGGGGAATAAACTCGGCGACTTCAAGGCCGGCATCATTCCCGCAGGCTTCGCCTGGAAGCTCTAAGGCGCGGCTTTAGCTAACTTTATGGCCCGAAAATTTCTTAACATATCGGTATTGCTTATCATCGCGCTCGGCCAGACGGCGGCGCGGGCTCAGAGCAAGCGGCTCGACGAAGTGACGGTAGTGTCGCGGCGCCCGGTGGCCGAAATTGGCGTGACCAAGACCGCGGTCGACTCCTCGGCTCTGCGCCAGAATATCGCCCTCTCGATGGCCGACGTGCTAAGCTTCAACACCCCGGTATTCGTGAAATCATCGGGCAGGGCCACGCTGTCGACAGTGTCGTTTCGCGGCACCGCACCCTCCCATACTTCCGTGAGCTGGAACGGATTGCCTATCAACTCCCCGGCGCTCGGCATGACCGACTTCTCCCTGATTCCCGCATATTTCGTCGATCGCGCGGCGCTGCTCCACGGCGCCTCGTCGATGGCCGAGACATCCGGCGGATTAGGGGGAATGGTCAATCTATCAACCTCTGAAGCCGACATCGCCGACGGGCTATCGATGCAATACGTGCAGGGAGTGGGGTCGTTCACCACGCTCGACCAGTTTCTGCGCATAGGCTATGGGGGGGAGAAATGGAAATCGCAGACGCGGGCCGTCTACTCATTCTCCAAAAACGATTTCCGCTTCACCAACACCGACCGCTACGTCTACACCTACAACCCCGACGGTTCCATCGCCTCTCGGCGACATCCGCGCGACAGAAACCTCAACGGCAAGTACGGCGACTTCCACCTCCTTCAGCAGCTTTACTACCGCCCCGCCCCTGCCGATCGCCTTGGGCTTAACGCGTGGATCACACTCTCCGACCGCAATATCGCCCCCCTCATGGCCAATTACGGCACCCGCGACTACCGCAACAACCAGAGCGAGGACGCGGCCCGCGTAGCCGCGCGATGGACTCACTCCGGCCGACGATGGCGACTCGACCTCAACGCGGGATACATCTATAGCCGCACGGCCTACGACTACGGCCCGCGGCTCGAAGACGGGGATTTCGACTTAATCACGCGGTCGCGCACCTACGTCAACTCGCTTATCGGCGGCGCGAAATTCAAGTGGAACTGCGCCGCCAACCTCTTTTTCGACGCTACGCTCAACTCTGAGCACAACCGCGTCAGCACCCGCGACCTGGCGTCGCTCAACTCCTCCGTCGGCTTCAGCCAAAGCCGCACCGACACCGACCTTTCGGCCTCACTACGCTGGCAACCCTCCTCGCGCCTCGGTCTTTCGGCTACGCTGCGCGAGGATGTTATCGGGAGCGAAATCAACGCCCCTATAGGAGCCGTTTTTGCCGATTTCGTCATTTTCACCCCTGTTAATCTCACTCTTAAAGGCTCCGCGGCAAGGAATTTTCACGCGCCTTCGCTCAACGACCTCTACTTCCAGCCCGGCGGAAACCCCGCCCTGAAGAGCGAAAACGGGTGGAGCGGCGACTTGGGGCTTGAGGCTTCAGCCACAAGCGGCAAGGTGACATGGAACGGCGGTGCCACATGGTTTGACTCGCGCATCGACGACTGGATTCTCTGGCTCCCTACCATAAAGGGATTTTTCTCGCCCCGCAACGTCAAAGCCGTTCACAGCTACGGCGTTGAGCTTAAGGCCGGAGTCGGGCTTCAGCCTTTCCGCGACGCCGCGCTTAACCTCCGGGGCGCGTTTTCGTGGACTCGCTCGGTCAACGTCTCCCCTCCCCTCAACCAATACGACGCGTCGGTTGGCAAGCAGCTCCCCTACGTGCCTGAATACACCTCATCGCTGACCGCGATGCTGTCGTGGCGGCGATGGGCTGTGTCCTACAAACTTTGCTATTACTCAAAGCGTTACACAATGTCGTCAAACGAAGACGCGATATCTGGCTCGCTCCCCGACTACGTGATGAGCAACGTCGACCTTGAGCGCAAGCTATCCTTCCGCCCCGCCGACCTCTCGGTGAAACTATCGGTCAACAACCTCTTCAACTCCACCTACCAGTCCATCATGGGTCGCCCCATGCCCGGCCTCAACTTCGAGCTCTTCCTCTCCCTCACCCCCAAATTCCCCTAACCCTTCTACAACCTCAAAAATAATAAACCTACGCATTTCTCGTATATTCTTTATCGTGCGTGATCGTGCGTGATTTTAATTGATTATATCGAGGAAAAGTTGTACATTTGGCCAAGATTTACTCTTTGCACAAAATGAGACCTATAATCATGAGCACAGCCTATATCAACTGCGGAAGTCTTCTCCTAATTCAATAATGATTCGCAAAATGAAAAGTTTAAAAACCGCCACATTAGTACTGTCAATTATATCGGTTGCCCTCATTACTTGGGCCCACAACGCTTTCGACAATTCTTCTAAAAAAGAGGTACAGATGACCGAATTTGACTCCGAAACCTTTCAACCTCTTGGAGAGCCATTTGCCGTAAACGGCAACGTCAAAGTGTTCACCGACATCCATTTATCTATTGAAGATGGCAAATATAATGATGACATAACCGCAAAGGAAGAGTATTATTTGGTCCGATTTGTCAATGATGAGCCTAAAGACTCAATGATGATTGTTGGACCTAATTTCAGGTTGCTAACAAATGGGGCTGATTGTCGGGCGGTGATAGGAGTCGACACCGTGAAAATCGATATACTGCATTCTCTGCCCAAGGTGTTGGATCTCAGATACCGCGACGCACTGCCCGGGTGCAAAACATATAGGCTTTCACGTCACTATGCCTTATCCGACAGCTCCGAAATCACTGATTTTCAAATTAATGTTGCGCTACCCGATGAGAAGGCTCTGCATATTGAGAACTTCATAAGCAAAGTGATTAGCAACGATATTTCTTTATATTTCAATAGCAGCGGCGATGATAATTCCCAAAAACTATTGGTGCCCGTGAAAGAAATGCAGAACAGCACTGTGGATCAGATGATGGAATACTACTATTCTATATTCCGCAACCTTTACGATAAGGAATTTAAGCCCGAAGCCGATTATGAAGGTCCAGCTATCGGAAGTTGGTATTCCTATCAATTTTATGCCTACCCCGTCTGGCAAAGCCAAGACTCAAAACTTAGCACATGGAAATTTTACAACTTCAGCTACATGGGCGGGGCCCACGGCGCAGATACTGAATATTATCTTACTTTTGACAACGAATCGGGACGCATACTTGGGGCGGCCGACTTCTACACCGAGGAAGAATTCAAGCAAGCTGTTGAGAAATTAACAATCCAACTCAATGACTATTTTAGTCACTCCTCGACCGACGAATTATATCTTAGCGCCGACCTTAACGACGAGTATTACTACAATACACATGACCAAATCTTATATGAGACTATTGACAATAGGATTTATCCTCGCCCGGCTTTTACACCGCAAGGGATTGTATTCACTTATCAAACCTCTGACAAAGGCAGCACAGCCGACGGAGTGCTTCATTTCACCCAACCCTTCGACACCAACTTCATTCTAAAGCGTTAATTTTGTTCCATAGTCGAAGTTGCAAAGAGTCCGTGCTTTCCTTAACGAAATAGGCCAGTATCACTTGTTTAGTTTGACACCCTATTTTATGGTCTGGCTCCGCCCTCGCCCATCACGGCGAGGGCTTATTTCTTATGATGGAGCGAAAGTGATGGAGCGAAAGCCTTTCACAACCGCATAGGAAATAGTCAATGCTATTAACTCGTGCCTTTCCTGCTGCTTTGTTGTAATCGACCGTATAGGCGATAAAAAAGCATCACGTTTTCGTTATTTTTACGCAAAATTATTTGAAAATATAACGTAATTGTTATACATTTGCGTATGCTAAATCATACGAGACAAATGAAATATAACGAACTAATTAAGATCGTTACCCAAAAGGGCTTCCCTACCAATTGTACGCCTACAGTAATAAACATAACTTCTACAGCTACGGCAAGTTTCTGATAGTCGAACGATACTTCACGACCTCTCTTCTAAAAGGACTATTAACCCAAAACATCCACTCGACATGAATGTAAGTATTGAGAAACAATCTGACGGCACTTACATCGCCTATAACACCTCCGGCGAAAAGGTGCAGATTATCGGCACTGGCAACACCGTAAAGGAAGCCAGGGAGGACTTCTTCAACTCTATTGATGAAGTTCTTCAGACATACAAAGTGATTGGCGATGAAATCCCCGAATTTCTTAATAAAGAACCCGAATTTCGCTTCGACATCTCTTCTCTATTTGAGTATTATTCGATGCTCAACGTCAGCGCCCTCGGACGTTACCTCGGAATCAACGACAGCCTTATGCGTCAATATCGCTCCGGAAAAGCTCGGTTATCCGACAAACAGCTTGAAAAGATTGAGGCAGGCATCCACCGCCTCGGCTCAGAACTGGCCGCCCTTCGTCTTGTTTGATTTAGCGATCCATTTCATTTTAAGAGTGGCTCCGCCCTCGTCCATCACGACGGGGGCATTTTTGTCGCTATTTTGTGAAAGATTTGCACGATTGTTCATTGCAGGTGTCGCTATCTTTTATTATATTTGCAATAACACGTTCAATCTCCCTTAAAATCGTATATAGCCATGTATTATGCTCCAATGCCTTTTCCAGTCCTCGTCCTCCTTATCGTCGTGTTCATCGTCTACATGTATAAGACAAGACCCAAAACGCCCAGAATGTCTACGGAGGAGATGATAGAGATTATTACTAACCCGCCGCCAGAGCCCCCCACCGAAAGGGACCGCGAGAACGTCAGGGCCATGGAAAGGCTTGTCGCCCAATACGAGGGTTACTCGGCCGAAGTGTTCGACATATACACATCTGGTCGCAGAAATGTGGAGACTATCAGGTTACTTCGTCCCGGCGACGAAATTGAATTAAGACAGTCCATTGAAGTCTTTTTTGATGTATTAGCTTTCGGCAAGAAAGTAAGCCTATTATTCGTGCCTGACACATCGAATCTACCGAGAATTTTTAAAGAAAAAATTCCTTACTTCGCTTACCTCGGCGGTCGAAGCAAGACTTTTCAGTACGAAAGGACTTTCGATTTATCACGTATCATCGTCTTCTACAAAATGGAGGGTGTTCCCCCTACCAGAGTTAACCTTATTCCCTGACAATTTATCTCAATAGGAGAATATATTAAATAAATGTCGCCGCAATCAGCCACAAAAAAAGATTGGAAATCAATATAAAACTGACTTCCAATCGATTAAGTCGGGGTGACAGGATTCGAACCTGCGACCACCTGGTCCCAAACCAGGTGCGCTACCGGACTGCGCTACGCCCCGCCGTCGCTGCCGCCTGCGGGCGGTTTGACTGCCGCGAAGTTACAATTTATTTTCGTAATGACAAAATTATCCATATTTTTTCGTAATTTTACGTGCGGCAAACCGTTGCCGCCCCCTATCGAGGCGACATCCAACGGCTTAAAAACCTTAACGCCACAAGACTTTATATGGATATTTTCAAATACAATTCTCATCGCTTGGGCGACGTGATTGCCGGCCTACGCCATGGGCTCGCACCGAAATATGGGGAGCGCGAGGCCACTCAAATGATCTATTTCGCGCTGGAGCAACTCAAGGGATGGTCGGGCGTGCAAATCGCCATTCGCCGCGACGAGGAGGTCTCTGACTTCATTATCGGCGAGCTTGAAGACACGTTTAAGCGCGTCATAGCCGGCGAGCCTATCCAATACATCTTTTCTTCCGCGCACTTCTACGGCATGGATCTAAAGGTGACGCCCGCCACGCTCATTCCCCGCCCTGAAACAGCCCAACTCGTCGACATCATCGAGGAGCGTCAAGGCGACTCGCGCGACCTCCGCGTGCTGGACATCGGCACCGGCTCGGGGTGCATCGCCATCGCTCTCGCCCGCAACCTCCCGTTTTCGCGAGTGACTGCAATCGACATCTCGGCCGACGCGCTGAATGTCGCCCAGGAAAACGCGAAAAACCTCAAAGCCAAAGTCAGCTTCCTTCAGGTCGACATGCTCGATCCTGCGGGCATGAATAAGCTCGGCGAATTTGACATCGTCGTCAGCAATCCCCCATACATACTTATGAAGGAAGCCGAGAGCATGGACATAAACGTGCTTGAGCATGAGCCTTCGACCGCATTGTTCGTCCCCGACGCCGAGCCGCTGCGCTTCTATTCGCCCATTATCAGTTTCGCCTCGAAGCATCTCGCCGACAAGGGGAATATATATCTTGAAATCAACCCGATGTGCAAAGACCAAATCCGCTCTGCCCTCTCTGCCGCCGATTTCGACCCGGTTGAGATAGTCAAGGACTATCAGGGGCGCGACCGATTTGCGATAGCCACCCTTAACCGCCGTTAGCCCTTCTATGCAGCGCAAACCTATCACACCCGAGAACGCGCTTCTCCGCCTCGAAACGCTCTGCGCGCGAGGCGAGCATTGCGAATATGAGTTGCGCCGCAAGCTCGTCATCTGGGGCATATCCGACACCGATCGCGAGCGCATAATCAAAAGCCTCCGCACCAACCGCTTCGTCGACGACGCACGCTTTGCCCGCTCATTCGTCAGCGACAAATACAGGTTTGCCGGGCACGGACGCTACAAAATACGCCTGGCGCTAATGGCCAAGCGCATCGACCGGGATGTTATCGACGAGGCTTTGTCGGAAATCGACCAGGAAGTTTACGAGGATAAGCTTCGTCACATATTGGAGCTGAAACTGGCCCGCACTGCCGACAGCGACACGTTTGAGGGGCGCACCAAAGTGTATCGCTTCGGGGTTTCGCGCGGGTTCGAGCCGGAGCTCGTCAGCCGTCAGCTCCGCGAAATTATCAAGGCGGCGAGAGACTCCTGAGCGGGCGCGCCCGACAATAACGATTTACTCCATAGTGGCCGATGGGTTTAGCAGATGAAATAAGGCGTTGGATAAGAGGCGCGGCGGAGATGGTGTTCCCCGCCGTATGCGAGGTGTGCGGCGAGCCGCTTATCGACGGCGAGGAGCTTCTGTGCCTCAACTGCCGCCACAATATTCCCCGCGTCAACGCCCACGTCGACGAGACGAGCGAAATCCACCGCCGCCTCGCCCAGCCCGGCATACCGATAGAGCGCACCGCCTCATTTTTCTACTACTTCCGCGACAACCCCTACGCCCGGCTTATACAGGCTGCGAAATACAGCGACCGCCCCAACATCGACGCCGCTCTCGGGCGTATGTTTGCCGCCGAGCTTGCGCGGGCGGGCTTCTTCGACGGCATCGACGCTCTCCAGCCGGTGCCGCTCCACTGGTGGAAAAAATTCCGCCGCGGATACAATCAGGCCGAGATGATATGCCGCGGCATATCCGAAATAGCGCGCCTGCCTATCGCCGACAACCTCCGCGCCGCGCGCCACTCGACCCAGACGCGCAAAAACGCGCTCCAGCGCCAGGCCAACGTGGCCGGAACGATGTCTGTCGCGCGCCCCGGCGAGATCGCAGGCAAGCATATACTGCTTGTCGACGACGTGATCACGACCGGAGCCACGCTTCTCGCGACAGCTCAGACCATACTCCGCAATGCCCCCGGAGCCAAAATCAGCGTGCTTTCGCTCGGACTCATGTAGAATCCAAATCGAAGTGCAAAATCTTCGCACTGACTAGCCCCATATTTTT
>CAZJBM010000035.1:0-20845 GCA_964544595.1 uncultured Barnesiella sp. | reverse complement strand
TTTGGAGGCGACGGGAGGGAGCAATGCCGTCGCATTGTGACCGAGCGACGGCTTCTAAAGCGCACTCCCTCATCACACCAACAACTCTGCTCAATGGCTGACCGCCTCAGCTTTAACAGATTTTATGGGACAGGCTCTTAACTAATGGCAAGCAATGAAACGTTTGACAATAGGGATTCTATGCGCCTTCCCGGCAGCAATCACAACGGCGCAAACAGTTGACAATGACTCGATTGCGACAAAAGAACTAAACGAAGTGGTCGTAGAGAGCAGCAACCAGAGGCTCGGCGCCGACGTGTCGACCTACATTCCGACCCCGAAGCAGAAAAACGCCTCGCAGACAGCCACCGACCTCCTCAACCGCATGGCGATACCGCAGTTGCAGCTGTCGGCCAACGACGAGATCAAGGATTTAGCCGGGAGGAGCGTCGACATATTCGTCGACTATCTGCCCGCATCTAAAGAGACTCTGGAGGGAATGAGGATGCAGGACGTGAAAAAGGTGGAATATTACGTTTTTCCTTCCGACCCCCGCTTCCAGGGGAAGGCCCGCGTGGTGAATTTCGTGATGCAACAATATGAATACGGGGGCTACGTGAAAAGCTACGGCTGGGAAATATCCACCAATGCCGGCCAACTTAGTCTTTACAGCAAATTGCAATATAAGCGAATGACATTTGACATAGCGGCCGGCGCGTTCTACATCAATCAGAATCATTGCGGCTCCGACATCAACGAGACATTCCGGTTGCCGCAGCCCGACGGCACGGTCAACTCTTTCACCCGCCGCTCGATTCAAGACGACGGATCGAAGCGACGACGCACTTATTGGCCCACCTTCAAGGCGCTGTATGCCACCGATAAAATCACTATCCAGAACACGATAGGCGCGAATTTCGACAACACGCACACCGACAACGCCTCGGGCCGCATCTATTACGAGCCTGCGCTTGCCTCGCCTACCGACTTCGGGCAGCGGGATGCGTCGAGGGTTAATTCAATATCCTACTCAGGGCTATGGAATTTCATCCTCGATGACAACAACTCCATAACCTTTTCGCCGAGTTACGCCTATTCCCATACCAACACTTCGAGCCTGTATGCCGAGAGCGGGAGCGACCCATATTTCAATGCCGCGACCGACAATACCCACCGCACCGACGCCGAGCTCACTTTCAGCCACTCCTTCGGAGACTGGGGTAACCTCAACACATCGCTCCATGGCGTCATCAACAAAAACAACACCAACTATGCGGGGACAGCCAACCGAAGCGACTACGGCTCGGCTTACCGGCTGGGTCCCGACGCGCAATACAGCCTCTCGAAAGGCAACTTCTACGGATCGCTCGATGTAGGCCTGAACTGGGACCGCCAGGAGTATGTCGACTTTAAGAAGAATACGTTAACGCCCTGGATAGATTTCTCACTCCAATATTCTCCCGACGAACGCCATTCGGCGATAGCCGAGTTTCACCACTCTACCCTCGCCCCGGCGGCGAGCGATCGGTCGGCAGCCGTCATTCAGAGCAATCCGCTGATGAGCTATACCGGCAATCCCAATCTCCTGTCATACCGCAGCTACGACGCGAGCATGAATTACACGTATATTCCCAACAACAAATTCAACTTCTCGGTCTTTGCCTCGACATGGATTGTCGACAACAGGTATGTCTATAACTACAAGCCTACCTCAACCGGTATTCTGCGCGAAATCGAGCAACCCGGCGGGGCATACTCCAAATCGGACTACGGCATCTACGCTACCGCAAGGCTGCTTGAAAGGAAACTGCAACTCACCGCGCAGCTCAATGCCGTAAGCGTTCACAACGGAGCTCCGTTCAATCACGACTTCACCAACTTCGTCTACGCGTTTCAAGCCAACTATTATATCGGCAATTTCTCTTTCTCCGGCATCTATTACGCTCCTCAGCGCATACCTTTAGGCGCTAAAAGCGACGCATGGATGACGACTAAGACCTATTATATGCTCAAAGCGGGCTGGGGAAACGCGTCGTGGAACGTTCAGCTCTTCATTTTCAACTTCGGCAGATGGAACTGGCAGAGCGACAAAAAAGTGATCCGCAGCCGATATTACGACAAAACCGAGCAGACCACCTCGATCAACGACCACGCTTCGGTTAGACTTACGGCCACCTACACTTTCGGATTCGGCAAGAAAGTGGAGCGCGGCAACGAAGCCTCGCAGCAGTCGGGCGTGACGTCGGGCATATTGAAATGACCGGCCGACGCGCTACCGCGACGACCGGCCATAAAGCCTGTCCCATAAAAAAAGTCGGAGGTGATTCCCCCTGCGGGAACACCTCCGACTGATTTATGAATCAAGGAGATTAGCGATAGAGTTCTTTAGAAACCTTACCACCGCGAACCACGATGTAGACCTGACCGGCAGCGGGCGACTGGATACGTATACCCTGGAGGTTGTAGTATTCAGCCTCGCCGTTAGCGGCGTCAGCTTCAATGCCGTCGATGCCGTCTACGCCCGACACTTCAGCCTCGGGGCTGAGTGCGCCATATTCGCTTACTGACTGTACGGTGTACTTAGCGTTAGCGCGGGCGGTTGCGGTAGCCCAGCGGGTGTCGGTAGTGAAGTCAACCACCTTGCCGTCCTGACGGATAACGTAGCAGATAGCGTAGGGAACAGCCTCCCATACGATACCGTCGTTGCCCTGAGTGTACTTAACGGTAGGAGCGGCGCAAGCCTCTGCGATGACGTTAGGCTGCCAGTTGTCGGTGCCCGACATCACGTTCTTGACAGTGTACTGAGCGGCTTCTTCGGCGGTAAGAACGTTCTTAGCCTTGCCGTAAACCTTGTTGCCGTTCTCATCAGTCTTGTAGTAAGTGTCGCGACGCTGCGAGAGGTCAACAGGGTTGCCGTTGCCGTCAACAGTGTTGTACTCGGCCCAGATAACGGGCAGACCACCCATTGTCTCATACCAGCCGGTAGCGGGGATGGTAACCTCGGCGATAGTGTTGATGAACACGGTCTTGGGATAGTTGTGCCAAGGACGGCCGAGCCATATAGAAGTCTTAGAGGGAACGCCGGGAGCGGTGATCTTGTTGTTGAGGAACACGTAGCCCCATTCAACGTCTCTATCGTGGCTCGGAGCTACGATGTAGCCGCCTGAGGTACGAACGATGTTGAGGATCGAGTTCTCGATGAACACGTCGCCTGAGTTGTAGATGAAGTCTACAGCACCCTCGATGAACGAGTTGGTTACATAGTTACGAGCCTTAGAGTTGCCGGGGGTGATCCAGGTGTCCTGGTAAGAAATCATCTTGACCTTGTTGAACGCGATGCGGTCGCCGCCGGTGTTGAGGGCGAGTGCCTGAGGACCGCTGTTGTTGTCGCGGCCATACTCATTTTCCATAGAGATGCCTTCGAAGTAGCAGTCGTTGGAGTTAACCACAACGGTTGCGCCGATCGATACATGGACTGCACCATCGCCACCCGATACGCGGTTGTCGCAGATACGCACTTTGTCGCTGCCTTCACCGATGAAGTGGAGGAAAGGTTTGCTTGAGGGCACGTCGACGTGCTCTTTGTAGTAGCCTTCTTTGATGAAGATAAGCCATGGTTTGGCGCGGCCTGAGGGAGCTGCGTCGATAGCTTCCTGAACTGTACGGTAGTCACCCGAGCCATCCTGAGCCACGATAGCGTCGAAGAGGCGGGCATCGGGCTGAACGCGCTCCATAGTGGTGAAGGTGATGGTAGTGCCTTCAAAGGCGTTGCCGCTGCGGTCGGTGATTGATCCGGCGGGGAGGGTGAAGGTGTACTGCTTGTTGTAGTCGAGAGCGGCATACTTGAAGGTAGCGGTCTTGCCGGTTACCTGTCCGGAGATAGGCTCGCCGTTGAGGGTAGCGTTGTCGTTAGCAAGTACCACGCGCTCGTCGAAGGTAAGGATTACCTGACCGTTGGCCGATGCGCCTACAGAGTTGTTTTCGGGGATAGTGACGAGAAGCTTGGGAGCTACTTCATCGGTAGAGTTGTCAGAGTCGGCGAGGACAAACACTTCGGCGATTGAGAAGCCGTCGGTGCTGTCTGCGTGGCCTGTATCCCAGCCTGAGCCGGTGAATACCGAGCCGGTGTCGGCGCTCTTATATTCCTTGTCGGCCATGAAGCGGATCCATACGCGCTTCTGGTTGTCGGCTTCGGCGGGGAGCTTGTTTTCGCCGCCTACCCAGCCGCGGTTGGGAAGGATATATTCGCCGAACTTATGGTAGTTCTCGCCGTCGATTGAGTATTCAACGTCGTATTTCGCGTAGCTGATGAAGTCGTTGCCGCAGAAGGCTGAGAGGTTGAGGTTGCTGTAGCCTTCAGATGAGAAAGAAATCTCGAAGTAGTTGCCAACGCTCATAGCTTTCCAGATACGTGCGCAGTATTTGCCGCGCTGACCGCCCTTGTTCACGCCGCCTGCGAGCCAGCCTGAAGTCTGACCGGCAGCATTGTGAAGCGAGAGGAGACCAGCGTTTTCAGAGTCGGCCTTGAAGTCGGCGGGACGCTCTGATCCGGGTTCGTCGAAGTAGAAGTCCCAACCTACGATGTAATCCTCGGCAGAGAATGAAGCGGTGAGGTCGAGATCTGAGGTCACTTTAACCGAGCGAGCGGCGTCGGTGCTGTTGTCTTCCCAGTTGGTGAAGGTAAGGATACGGTTGTTGATAGCGGTAAGGGTGATTTCGTCACCTTCTTCGTAGTAGTGGATGCCGTCAACCACGTTGCCTTCGGGGGCAAACTGAACTTGGTTGACGTTAGCGCCACCTTCGAGAGCCACTTTCACTGCATAGACGTTGTTCTTGGTGTAAACGGCTTTGAGCGAAGTGTCGGCGTTAAGTTCAAACTTATAGGGGTTGGCGGTAGAAACCTCTTTGCCGTCGGCGTCGATCCATTTCTGGAAATGGTAGCCGAAGTTTTCAGAAGCGGTGACAGTGATTTCGGTGCCCTCGTCAAATGATGCGCCGAGGGGGTTGGTGGTCACTGAGCCGGCCTCGGGATCTGAGCTTTCGGCCGAAATGGTGTATACAGGCACGGTAACGGGGGTGCCGTAATAGTTACCTTCAACTGTCACTTCACCTACGCCGAGCTGCTTGTTGTTGGCAAGGCTGTAGATACGAACATAGAGGTCGAGACGACCGCCGGGGTTAACGGCTGAGAGATCGAGGTCGTAGTTCGATGCGCCCTCTTCAGCATTGTTACGGTTGGGGCTGAGGTTCTTGGCGATTGAGGTTTCAACGCCGTCGCGGATAGCGACTACGTCGACCGCGCCGCCATTGGTGCCGAATTTAGCGGCCGAGAATTTGAAGCGGGTGGGAACAAACTGTACGCCCTTCTTGGGGATAATCGAGAAGCAAACGTAAGTCTTGTCGTCTACGGCGCCGCTCACGGTCTCAACGGGGTTCATGCTGTTGAGCTTGGTAGACTGCACGGTGCCGATACCTTTGATAAACACGTTGTCGCCGAGGCTCCAAGAAGTGGATGAGATAAGGTCGGGAACGGTAGTTTCGGCAACTGTCGACGAATTTTCGCCCTCGTTGAACGACCAGTATACGCTGCCGGGAGTGCCTGAGTTCTCGCCGTTGCCTTCAGCCATACCGCTGATGGTCACGTCAGATACGCAGATTGTTTTGCCCGATGCGCCACCGTTGTACCAGGGATAGATACGCACGCGGAGCACCTCGTCGCCCGAGAGGGTCAATACGGGGGTAGCTGCGGTGAGGAGCATATTGTTGGCGGGCATATTGTCGTAGTGCTTCATCAACACGGGGTTGGCGAAGTTCTCTTCTTTAGAGTAGTACACCTTGCAGCGCATGCCGTTGCCACCGCATCCGCAGAGATACATCGAGATGTTGTTGATGTTGACAGTGGTGCCGTCGGCTGCTTTAACTGCATATTCGATATAGCGGTCGGCAACCTCATCGATATCGTTGGGCCATACTTCGCCAACAATCATTGTACGCTGAGTTTTGCGGTCGGCGATGAAGCCTGATTCAGCGGGCCATACTGTATTGGCGTTGGGGTTAGAGTAACGCTGCACTTCCATGCCTACGAGATTCTGGCCAAGTGAAGTGATGGGGCCGGTCACGTCGCAGTTGTCGTTGCTTTCAAGGCGCCAGTAAGCTGAAACTTCAGTGTCGCCGCCAAGCACGATGCCTGTGCCGGTGAAGGGGATGATGAGTGTGTCGGTACCGTTAGTGGCGGTGATGTCGCCCGAGATAGTACCTTCGTCGAATTTGGCGGTTGCGTAAACAGTGCCGATTACCGAGCCTTTTTCGTAGGTGATCACTACCTGCTGAGAATAGTTGATCTTATCGGTAGAAAGCTTGACGCCTTCGGGAGCGGTAATGGTCAGGGAGCCGGAAGCGGGGGTCATAGAGAAACCGCTGATGTAGAATTCGCGGGTCATCGACTGACCTTTGTAAGCGTTGCCGAAGTCGATAACCGAAGGCGACGAGGTGAGTTCGCTCGTGAGTTTGATATGCTCGGTGAGCAGACCCTGAGCCTGGGCGAGTTCGCAGAAGCGACGCGCGATGAGCGTGGCGCCCATTGCGTTAACGTGAGTGCCGTCGCCGCCGGTGAAGAGGAGTTCGGTGCACTTGGTGTCGCCGTAGCTCTCGTAGAGCTCTTTTGTGGCGGTGGTGAGGTCAACGAAAGGAACGTTCATCTCCTTGGCCACTTCCTTCATCTGATAGACATAGTCCATCGAGTGGTCGCTCTCAGCCACCTTCTGGCCGCTTACGGGGCCGTTGGCGGTAAGCTTGTCGAACGAGTCACCGAGGTCGTGACGACCGTTGCGGCGGATTGTTGAACCGGTGAAATACTTACGGCAAATCGGAGCCACGAGGATAGGCTCAGCGCCGAGTTTGCGGGTATCCTCAACATACTTTCTAAGGTATTCCTTATAGGTACCTGAGGGGGTGGTGCCGAGGCTGGTGGTTGAGTTAGCTTTAGCTTCGTCACCGATCGACTTGTAGTAGGCGATTACCTCGTCGCCGTCCATGCCGCCGTTTTTCTCATCGTTGTGGGCGAACTGGATCAGGACGATGTCGCCTGCCGAAATCTGTTTTTGAACTGAAGAGGCCCAATACTCCGGAGCTTTGTAGAAGCCCTTGGATGATGAGCCGCTTTTCGCGCGATTGTTCACCTCAATTCCTTCGAGGAACTGCTGGAGCATCTGTCCCCATCCCTTGATCGTTGACTCCTCGTTGTAGTTGGCCATTGTGGAGTCACCGATGGTGTGGAGCTTCTTCGCGCTTGCCGTGAAAGGCAATAAGGCTATCAGAAGTGATAGCGCCGAAAAGAGGACTTTTCTCATGGTTGGTTTATAATTTAGGTTAATTTGCTTGCAAATATAATATGTGATGACACCCTAAAAGGGGTGAAAAATTGCCGCCCGGAGGGTGAAAATCATCCGTTGAGCAGCAATTACCATATTATCGGTGAGTATTACCGATGCAAGGTCAGTAAGTATCGGTGTTTCTTAGTAACGACTTATATACGTGGTTTATTATAGCCCGCATCGCGATTTTAGCGATACAGTTCTTTGGTCACTCTGCCTGAGCGGACCACGATGTAGACCTGCCCGCGCGCCGGCGACTCCACTCTGATGCCTTGCAGACTATAGTACATTGGCTCCGCGTCAGCGATTACCTCAGGAGCGATTTCGACAGGGGCGCCGGCGGCTTTACCGTAGAAGTCGCCTTCAACCGCGATGTCTCTAAGGCCGATCTGCTTATTGTCGTTGAGTTTATAGATGCGTAGGTATATGTCGAGAGTGCTCCCGACGTTGATTTCCGACAGATCCAGGTCGTAGACCGACTCCCCATCCGTCGAGTTCTCGCGATTAGGATTAAGAGTCTTGGCGATAGTGGTCTCGACTCCGTCGCGTACGGCAACCACGTCTATATAACCGCCGTCGGTGCCGAATCGGGCGGCAGTGAATCGCAATCGGGTCGGAATAAACATCACCCCCTCCATGGGATTGACTGTCAGCCGCAGATATGTGTTCTCGTCAACCGCGCCGCCGACGCTCTCCGCCGGGCTTAGGGTAGTAAGAGTCGTGCCGGTGGTTTTTACCGTGCCTACGCCTTTTATATATAAGTTGTCGCCCAGGCTCAATGACGCGGATGATATAAGGTCGGGAACGGTGGTCTCTGCATCGGTCGATGAGTTAACCCCGTCGTCAAGCGGCCAGCTGACCGTGCCCGTAGCGCGCGAGTTTTCGCCGTTGCTTTCACCCATGCCGTGAATAGTGACGTCGGAGACGCAAATCGACTTCCCCGATGCCGCTCCGCTATACCATGGGTAAATACGCACGCGCAACACCTCGTCGCCAGCGAGGGTCAACACCGGTACGGCTTCGGTCAGTAGCATCGTGTTGGCAGGCATCGTCGCGTAAGCTTTCATCAATATGGGGTTGGCAAAGTCGGCCTCTTTAGAGTAATAGACCTTGCAGCGCATGCCGTTGCCACCGCAACCGCAGAGATACATGGAGATTCGGTCGATATTCACGGTGTTGCCGTCGGTTGCTCTGACCGCATATTCTATATAGCGGGTAGGCACCTCGTCGATATCGTCGCCGGGCCATTCCCCTCCCGCTATAATAGTGCGCTGAGTTTTGCGGTCGGCGGTGAAACCTGTTTCCTCTGGCCACACGGTGTTGGCGTTAGGAGCCTTGTAGCCCTGCACTTCCATGCCTACGAGCTGCTGGCCAAGCGAGGTTAGGGGGCCGCTTACCGAGCAGTTATCGTCGCTCTCAAGGCGCCAGTAGGCCGACGCTTCGGTGTCGCCGCCGAGAGCGATACCCGTGCCTGAATAAGGTATGACGAGGGTTTCGCGGCCGTTGGTGGCGGTGATCTGGCCCGTGATCGTGCCTTCATCAAATTTGGCGGTGGCGTAGACAGTCGCGATTGCCGTGCCGTCGGTGTAAGGTATCACAACCTGCTGCGAATAATTGATTTTATCGGTTGAGAGCATCAATCCTTCAGGAGCGGTTACAGTTATATCGCCCGATGCGGGAGTCAACGAGAACCCGCTGATACAGATCTCGCGGGTCTTGGAGTAACCTTTATAGGCGTTGCCGAAATCGATCGCAGCGGGAGAGGAGGTCAATTCGCTCGTTAGCCTGATATACTCCGAGAGGAGTCCCTGCTGCATGGCGAGTTCGCAGAAAAGGCGCGCCACTACCGTCGCTCCCCGCGCGTTGAGGTGAGACTGGTCTTCGACGCAAAGGAGCAGATCGGTCGTAACCGCGTGGCCATAGCTTTCGTAAAGCTCTTTGGTGGCGGCGGTGAGGTCAACGAAGGGCACATTCATCTCCTCGGCTACCTCGCGCATGTGGTATACATAGTCCATCGTGTGGTCGGTCTCGGGAAGACTCTGCCCTCCGACCGGGCCGTTCTCCGTAAGTATGCTGAACGAATCGCCGAGATCGTGGCGCGCGCTGCGTCTGACGGTCGAGCCCGAGAAGTTATTACGGCATATTGAGCCGACAAGTATAGGCTCCGCGCCGAGAGAGCGGGTTTCCTCTATATATTTTCTGAGATACTGCTTATAGGTGTTGAATGGCGACGTTCCGCGCGAGTCGGCCGAGTTAGCTTTCGCGTTGTCGCCGATCGACTTATAGTAGGCGATCACCTCGTCGCCGTCCATGCCGTCGCTCTTCTCGTCGTTGTGAGAGAATTGAATAATCACGATGTCGCCGGGTGAAATCTGCTTTTTCACCGACGAGGCCCAGTAATCGGGAGCGATGTAGAAACTTTTGGACGAAGCGCCGCTCTTAGCGCGGTTATTCACCTGGATACCAACGAGATATTGCTGCAGCATCTGCCCCCACCCTTTCTTAGTGGTTTCCTCATTGTAGTCGCACATCGAGGAGTCTCCGATCGTATGGAGTTTCTTAGCGTTGGCTGATATGGGTAAAAGGGCTATCGCAATCGACAGCACCGCGAATAGCAGTTTTTTCATGGCAAAAAAGGTTATTTTAAGTGCAAATTTACCGTTTTTTTGCCTAAAAATGGACGAAAAAATGCCTTTATGTGCACATTTTTACTCAAAAAAGCATCAAAAATGGCATCAAAAATGGCATTAAACTACCTGAATCGCGCCTGAACTCCGGTAGGCTGTGGGGGTCTGTCCGGTGGCGCGCTTGAAGGCTTTTGAGAAATAGTTGGGATCAGAGAATCCTACGGCATACGCTATCTGCGAGAGGGTCTGGTCGGTAGTGGAGATAAGCCGGCAAGCTCTTTGAATACGCAGATAACGGATGAAATCGGCCGGAGGCATCCCGGTGATTTCCTTTACGCGCTCGGTGAGGGTGGTTCGGCCTAAGGCGAGGTGCGCGGCCATATCAGAGATTTTCAGATCGGGGTCGGAGATATGCTGCTCGGCGTATTCCATCAACCGCTCCATCAGTTGCTTGTCGGCATCCTCGATCGGGGTCTCAGGGAGCTGATAGGGGGTGCGGTTGGGCGAAACGAACGCGCCCGCGGCCGACGATTTCGCCTCGCTAAGCTGCTCAAGCAGCGAGCTTACGCGGCGCTCCATGGCCTCGCGGTCGCGCTGACGCTCCCAGCGCATGCGGCGTATGTAAATTACGACAAACAGTATTCCGGCGATAATGGCAATATACAGCAGCAACGCCCAGGGGGTCTCCCAGAAAGTCGGGTGAGCGTAGATGCGCAGCGACGCCGTGTTGTCGACCCACACGCCGTCGGCGTTGGTAGAGCGCACGTAGAGAGTATGATGCCCTGCGGGAAGCGGATTGAACGAGGCCGAGTGACCCTCGTCGACATAATGCCACTCCTTATCGTCGTCAAGGCGATATGCATAGCGTATCAGTGAGTTATCCTGATAGTCGAGGGCCGAGAACGAGATAGTAAGATTGCGCCGATTCGCTGCCACGTCGAGCTCGTCGGCATAAAGAATCGGGTGGCGGGTGTCCTCGCCATGATACTGCACGGTGGAGAATAGTATGCGGGGCACGTAGTCGCTCTTGGTCATATCCTTAGGATTGAACAGCACATATCCTCCGTAGGCCCCCATCGCTATGCGCCCGTCGCGGGGGTCGATAGCCGGGAGGGCTTCAGAGAAGGCCACATCGCGGCCAAAGTCGCGGCGGCTGAACGTCAGCACCTGCCCCGTCGCGGGATCGAATCTCTGGAGGGTGCTCTCGCGGGCGAGCCATAAGTTGCCGTCAGTGTCCTCAATCATAGCCTGGATGATACCCGGATATTCAAATGTGCCGTCGACCGGGGCGAATTTGGCGGTGCCGTCGAGCAATTTTCCCGAATCGAGGGTGAACAATCCCCCGCCCATCGTTGAGATATAGATACGTCCGTCGCGGCGGCTCACGAGCGTCTGCATGACGTTGCCTCCGCGGAGCGCGTCGGGATTGCCGGCCTGCGCCTCGTAGGAGACGAATTTGATAGCCGAGGGGTCGGCGAATCTGTTGCTGAAGGCTACAAGCCCCTGGGCGGTAGAGAGTATCATCACTCCCTCGGGGGTCTGAGTGACACGTCGCACTTTTATATGGCGCTCGGTCGGAAAACCTCTGAAGCAGTTAGCGGTGTTGAAAAACGCGTCGGCGGGCGATACTGATTTCTCATTATATAGATTGAAGCCGCCATCGTAGCAGGCCACCCACACGTTGCCCATCGAATCCTCGTAAATATCAAACACATCGGAGCCTTCGAGCGATGAGTTTTCGGGCGTGAAATGACGGGTAACGCCGTCGGGCGTTGTCATATATAAGCCTTGGGCCTTGTATCCCTCCCAACGGCGACCTTTTGAATCGACAAAAAGGGTGTATGCGGCGGCATCGTCATGGGTGCCGTCATACTCCACATTGCCGTCGGAGGCGAATCTGATGCCTCTGACGTCGCGGCGCATCCCGGTCTCATGATAGTCGGCTTTGCTCTTGGCGGGGGAGATACGACATAGGTAGTGTTGCCCGATGCTCCATATATTGCTCTGATCGTCGACAAACCATTTGCTGATTCGCGACATATCGTAGGTAGAGGGATTGTGCATGGCCGGCTCGACAGGTATAATGCTCCCGGAGGCCGAATCGTAGTAGCCCAGCGGCTCGCCGTCGGCTGCCAGCCATATCGTCGAGTTGCGGTCGGTGAAGAATATCGGGAAATCCATCGTGGCGGTGATGTTCATTGCGAGCGGCGGGCGCGGGGCTGAAGCCACCGGCACGTTGTCGCGCGTCACTCCCGACGGATTGACCACCCATCTATGCCCCTTGTTGTCGACAAATCTCTGCTTGCGCCGCTGCAGCTCGCCGACCTCGATCTTAGCGGGTCTCCCCTCCCCTACGTATTTGAGGGCGATGTCGTCGTCGGTTGCCGACGAGGTGTAGACAATCGGCGTAAGGCCGTCGGGCGCCGCCTCCACCTCATAGATTTTCTCGCCGCCGGGGCTGTAGCGCGACGTGAGGTCGACGATCTCCCCTCGGCGGCTTATCTTTATCAGCGCGTGCGACTTGTCGTAGCTTACCACATATACGTCGCCCGACGGAAGAGGATAAATGTTACGCGTAGGGGGGGCGGCGCCGAGTTGCTCCTCGATAAGCCGCGTGAAGTCGGTAAACAGGCAGGTAGAGGAGTCGAAGGCATAAAGCCGCTGATCGTAGGTGACGCACCATAGCTTGCGGTCGGCGCCCGGCTTCATGGTCTGGATGCGGTTGGTAGGGAGGGTTGCGCCCGCGCCGTCGTTGCCGGTCGGGAAGTTGATGAAGCGATAGCCGTCGAAGCAGCAAAGGCCGTTCCACGTGCCGAACCATAGCAGCCCGGCGGAGTCTTGGGCGGCGCAGGAGATAAGGTTGGACGAAAGCCCGTCGGCGGTCGAATATACCGTCACATCACATCGCTCCTTTGCCGCCGCGATAAGCCCTGACACAGCTATCAGCGCCGCCATCACCATCGCGCACCGAGTCATATTTCCTCTTTTAGCAATTTTATCACGCATGATCACGGTATATATACTTCATCGCGTTTTAAGTAAATCTGCAATCCAATTGCAAATTTACATAAATTGGCGAGCATCCAAAATATTTTTGATGTTTTCTGCAGCCTTAAAGACGCGATTTCCGACGCCCTAAAGCAACTTTCTTAGCGAAAAAAGTGCTATCTTTGCGCTATGGCCTGCTCTACTGAATTTATCGACTTCGTTATTGACGCGCTCTCGCCGCTCGGCGAAGTGCGCTCCCGCAAAATGATGGGAGACTACGTGATTTATGTCAACGACAAGTGCGTCATCACCGCTTGCGACAATATGGCCTTCATCAAGAAGCTGCCGTGCATAAGCCATCTGATGGCCGATGCGGAGGTTGGCCGCGCCTACGACGGCGCTAAAGAGGGGTACATACTGTCGTTTGACGACCAAAACAAAGCCCGCGAGGTCATTTCAACCCTTTGGGAGGAGCTTCCTTTCCCGAAAAGCAAGAAGAAAAAATCGTAAATAACCAGCCCTATAATGCATATCACAAAAAGTATAACGAAACTCGCGCGGCGCATAGCCGCTATTGTAGTCGTCGCGGTGTTAGCAGCGTCGCAGCTGTCGGCCAAACCGCAGATAGAGAAGCCGTGGAAACACGGGCCGCTGAGAGTAAGCGCCGACGGCCATTTTCTGGAGCACCGCGACAGCACCCCATTCTTCTGGCTCGGCGACACGGGCTGGTTGCTACCGCAGCGGCTCGACCGCGAGGAGGCCGCCTATTATCTCGCTTCGGCAAGAGAAGCGGGCTTCAACGTCGTTCAGGTGCAGACTCTCAACGGAGTTCCGGCAATAAACCATTACGGGCAGATGTCGAATATCGACGGCTTCGACTTCAGCGGCATCGACCGCCCCGGCGTGTACGGCTACTGGGATCATCTCGACCATATCGTGAACCTGGCCGAGGCCAACGGTATATACATAGGGATGGTGTGCATATGGGGTGGACTCGTCAAGGCCGGGGCAATGGATGAGGAGCAAGCCAAAGCCTACGGCGAATTTCTCGCCAATCGCTACAAAGACCGCCCAAATATCGTATGGATCATCGGCGGCGATATTCGCGGCGACATCAAGACAGAGGTATGGGAGACGCTCGCCAACACCATCCGATCAATCGACGGCAACCACCTGATGACATTTCACCCCTTCGGTCGCACGTGCTCGGCCGAATGGTTTAACGACGCGCCCTGGCTCGACTTCAATATGTTTCAAAGCGGCCACCGCGCATACGACCAGATCAAGGGTGACGGCGACGACCGCGGAGCCGCGGCCTTCAACGAGGATAGCTGGAGATACGTGGCCAATGCCCGCGAAAAATCTCCCGCCAAGCCCGTGCTCGACGCTGAGCCGAGCTACGAGCATATCCCCCACGGCCTTCACGACCCCTCGCTCCCCCGATGGGAAGGACAGGACGCGCGCCGCTACGCCTATTGGTCGGTGCTCGCGGGAGCCTGCGGACACACCTACGGCCACAGCTCAATAATGCAATTCAAGCGCGACGGAGTTCCCGCAGCCTACGGCGCCGAGAAGACCTGGATCGAGGCTCTCGGCGACCCCGGCTACAAATCCATGATTCATCTCAAAAACCTTATGACCTCGCTCCCCTTCCGCGACGGCGTCGCTGACCAGAGCGTGATTGTCGGAGCGAACGGCGAGCGCTACGACCGCGTTATCGCCAATCGCGGCAACGACTACATGCTTCTTTACGATTACAGCGGCAAGCCTGTTAAAGTCGACCTCGCGAAGATTTCGGGCAAGCGCAAAAACGCATGGTGGTATGACCCGGCCGACGGAGTTCTCAGCTTTATCGGCGAGTTTGACGGCTCAAAACATGCCGAATTCCGCCCGGCGGATCCCGAGCGAAACGACGGAAGCGTCGACATGGTGCTGATAATCACCGATGCCGACGCCCCTTATTTCCGTCAGTGATAATTTAGCCCTTATTAGCCATGGTTATCACGCCCCGGTCGGTAGCGTTGTAAATCGTAAGGCCAAACTGCGGGGCAACCGCGATGGCGTGCTCTGTGATCTGAGTGCGGATAGCCTCGTACGCGAGCCAGTCGGTAGTGTTGGTGAAGCAATAGAGATCAAGAGGGGTGGCCTCGGGAGTGGTCTGCATGATGCGCACGATGATGTTCTGATCGTGGGCGATCGCGGGGTGAGCGAGCAGATACTTACACATATACGCGCGATAGAGACCGAGATTGGTGTCGATAGTGCCGTTCACGGGGGCGACTCCTCCGTTGAATACCATCGGATGGCCGTCGGCAGCGTCTTTTTGTCGCGCCGCGATATATTCCTTCATCTCTGGGAACGCGGCCTGAACCGAGTCGAGCAACTTCGCGTCGGCCGGAACTATAGTCGACGAGTCGATAAGGATACTGCGGTCGATCTGGCGAACGCCCGAGTCACTCATGCCGCGCCAATTCTGGAAAGGCGAGCTGACGAGCGAATATGCCGGGAGCATAATCATAGTGTTGTCGAAGTTCTGCACCTTTACCACCGTAAGGGTCACGTCGACGACGATACCGTTGGCAACGGTAGAGGGCACCACAATCCAGTCGCCCACGCGGAGCATATCGTTAGACGACAGCTGTATGCTCGCCACGAAGCCGAGAATCGGGTCCTTGAACACCAACATCAGCACGGCAGCGAAGGCGCCCAAGCCTCCGAGCAGCGCCATAGGCGACTTCTCGACAAGTATCGCCGCGCAGATAATCACTATGATTATCCATACGATGCCTTTCGACACCGCCAACACGCCTTTGAGGGGGTGGTTGGCCTTATTGGCTCGGCGGTCGTAGTTGGCAAATATGAAATCGATTATCGAGCAAATACCTATGCCGAACATCACTACCAGATACCCGAATATCAGGCGATAGATAATGCTCAACGCATGAGAATCTTGATGGAAAGCGAACGGAACAAGCGCCAGAAACACCAGCGGGGGGATTATGTGGGTGCATTTCGACACCACCTTCTGCTTCAGAATCTCTTGCGCGGCGGGGCTCTTGCGAAGCGAAATCACCTTACGAACAAGGTAAAGGATGATCTTGCGGGCAACGAAGCCGAGCACAAGCGCGACCGCGGCGATCACAGCCACGTAAACCACCTGCTCGATCAGCGGGGAGTTGCCAAGTCCTATTTTACTCAGAAATTTTTGAATCGACATCAACAGCAATTGCGCGATGTCGTGCGAAGGAACTATACTGCCAGTCATAATCCTCATATCGGTTAAAGTTGAAACTTATTTTATTGTTGAAACATCGGCCGCCATCAATAAGCGACCGCCTATAAATCCAACAACCCTCGGCAGCAAAAAGTTCCCTAAAAGATCGCCGCTCTCACAACAGGCCGAAGCCACCGAATATCACGCTACCATAACCATAAAAAAAATGAGACGCAAAAAAATGGGACGCGCCTGAAATGGGGTGAAGGCGCGTCCCGGGAGGGGAATAGGTCGTTATCACAACGACCTTTTCTTGGGTTGGGTATTTCTTCAAGCAGCCGCCGGAGCGAGCCAGCGGCTGCTACGGAGTGACAGATTACTTAGAGAGCTTCTCTTTGAGCGCTGCGAGGGCTTCGATGTCGCCGAGAGTGGTTTTCTCTACAGCGGGAGCCTGAAGAGCGGGCTCTTCTTTCTTGGGAGCGCGGCGAGTAGCTTTCTTAGCCTCTGCGCGTTCAGCGCGAGCCTCGTCTTCAAAGATGCGGCTGTGGCTGAGGATGATGCGCTTAGAGTCTTTGTTGAATTCGATAACTTTGAACTCAAGTTTCTCGTCAACTTTGGCGGTGGTGCCGTCCTGCTTAACGAGGTGCTTGGGAGTAGCGAAGCCTTCAACACCGTAGGGAAGGGCTACAACAGCGCCCTTGTCGAGCATTTCCACGATAGTGCCTTCGTGAACAGAGCCGACGGTGAAGATAGTCTCAAACACATCCCAGGGATTCTCTTCGAGCTGCTTGTGGCCGAGCGAGAGGCGACGGTTGTCCTTGTCGATTTCGAGAACCTGAACGTCGATGTCGGCGCCGATCTGAGTGAATTCGGTGGGGTGTTTGATCTTCTTGGTCCAAGAGAGGTCAGAGATATGGATAAGGCCGTCAACGCCTTCTTCGATTTCAACGAAGATACCGAAGTTGGTGAAGTTGCGCACTTTGGCGGTGTGCTTGCTGCCGACGGGATATTTGGTCTCGATGTTTTCCCAGGGATCCTGCTTGAGCTGCTTGATACCGAGGCTCATCTTGCGGTCTTCGCGGTCGAGGGTGAGGACTACGGCTTCTACCTCGTCGCCTACCTTCATGAAGTCCTGAGCTGAGCGGAGGTGCTGGCTCCAAGACATTTCGCTTACGTGGATAAGGCCTTCTACGCCGGGAGCGATTTCAACAAACGCGCCGTAATCGGCCATAACGACAACTTTACCTTTAACCTTGTCGCCGACTTTGAGGTTGGCTTCGAGAGCGTCCCAGGGATGGGGCATGAGCTGCTTGAGGCCGAGGGCGATACGTTTTTTCTCGTTGTCGAAGTCGAGGATAACCACGTTGAGCTTCTGGTCGAGCGAAACGACTTCTTCGGGGTGGTTTACGCGACCCCAAGAGAGGTCGGTGATATGGATAAGACCGTCTACGCCGCCGAGGTCGATGAACACGCCGTAAGAGGTGATGTTCTTGACAGTGCCTTCGAGCACCTGGCCTTTTTCGAGCTTAGAGATGATCTCGCGCTTCTGCTGCTCGAGTTCAGCCTCGATAAGAGCCTTATGGCTAACGACAACGTTCTTGAATTCCTGATTGATTTTAACGACTTTGAATTCCATGGTTTTGCCCACGAAGATGTCGTAGTCGCGGATGGGCTTAACGTCGATCTGCGAGCCGGGGAGGAATGCCTCGATACCGAACACGTCGACGATCATGCCGCCTTTGGTGCGGCATTTGATGAAGCCCTTGATGATCTCGTCGTTGTCGAGAGCGGCGTTGACGCGTTCCCAAGAGCGAGAAGCGCGGGCCTTGCGGTGCGACAGGATGAGCTGGCCTTTTTTGTCTTCTTGGTTTTCGATGAACACCTCTACAACGTCGCCCACCTTGATGTCGGGGTTGTAGCGGAATTCGTTGACGGGGATGATACCGTCGGATTTATAACCGATGTTAACCACAGCTTCGCGCTTGTTGAGGGCGATGATGGTACCTTCGATTACTTCTTTGTCTTTTACGGTGTTAAGGCTCTCGTCGTAGGTCTTGGTAAGATCTTCGCGAGACTTAGCGCCGATGGTTTCGCCTTTTTCGTAGGCTTCCCAATCGAAATCGGCGATTGGAGAGTTTTTAACTTCTTCAGTCATGAAAAAAAATGGTTAATAAATAGGGTTAATTAAAATCTTGACGCAGAGATAAATTTGCGCCGCTTCGGCGCATAAGCGCAAAAGCGACGCAAAGGTAGCAATTAAATTTCACTCGCGCAACCTTTTGTGCGATAATATTTTCGGTCTCAATAGCGTATTTTGCGCGCGGAGTTACCTCGTCGCTCTATCACTATCGAGCCTTTGGCGGGATTGGTTATGCGCGAGCCCTGCAGATTGTAGTAGACAGGGGTGTCGGTCGACTCGTCGACAACCACTTCCTCTACCCCGCTCAGCATATCTATAACCTCTTGCGGCAGCTCGATCTCCATTTGGATAGGATCGCAATAAAGATATCTGCTATTACCATAATAAACAACCCAGACTAACTGAGGAAATATCACAGTGTTGCCTTCCATATAAGGTGCATCTCCCAAATTGTAGTTGTATCCGTTTTCTACATAAACCGGACATTTACCAATACCACTGAAATTATAACTACCCTGGTATAACGGATTACAATCAATCCATTTGTCGTCTTTATCAATCGTAACTATTAGATTACCTTCATAGAAACCTTGCGCAAAGTCTCGAATACACAATCCAATGCGACCCTCGTATTTGTATTTATCTAAAACATAAGCTTCTCTTTTACCAGAAGTTGTTAGAGAGAAATTCTCGTCGAACGTCACAGTCACTTCACATTGCATCGGATATTTCGGAAGATCCACGCTTCCGCCACCGACAACATTTCCGGCAGCGTCGCGACCCTTAAAAAGCAATTTCGTCATGTCTTTGGTCACTGCGTTAGAGTTGTAATAATCGAGCAGCGAAGGATCTGCGTCTCCATTGGTGAACACGAAGGTAGAAGAGGCGTTTTGCCCATTATTGTCAACAAACTGATAATCTACCGACTTGATTTTAGAGCCGAGAGCAAAAGAAACAACATAGTCTTTTATGCTTACCCCAACATAATCCTCAGCAATTGCCGAAAGCGTAATATTCGAGCCTCCGTTAATAAAATAATGCTATAATAAGTGCCAACCAATATAGTGGATAACGGAATTGAGAATGTATTTGTGGTCTTAAAACATTCAGGAGAAAAAGTCAGTCCACCGTATCTAAGAGCGGTTTCGGGAGCAATCCCAAAAAGAATAATATTCGCAGTGGCTATATCGAGCATAATCTGAGACTGCAATTCGTTGACTGTATTACCATTTCGATCGGTATAGCTATATGTGAGCTCATAGGGGGAGTAGCTTGCCTCAATATAAGCTTGATCATCGCCATACGAGGTGTTTACATAGATATAATCCTTATCGCTTCCGACATTATAAGGGTGGACATAACGATATTGCCGAGTCGACTGGCGATACTCAACAGGCACTTTGCCTGCATGAGAGTAATTATCGGGAGTCAAGTTAGTAATATTCGGCCATGGTTGGTCTCTCCACCAATTAACGTCGAAATCCAATTCAACTTCACCAATCGTCTGCCACCCTTCTTCAGTGCGATTCTCGATAAAATCATAAACCATATCGCATATCTCGCCGTTTTTATAGGCGACTATCACAATAGATTTCATGCCTTCCCAAGTAAGGGGCACCTCGAAGCTCGAAGCTCCCTCAGCCACCTTTCCGAGAAGGAGGTTGGGGTTAAGCGTGCCCTTTTCGGCAAAATTTTTTATTTCAGGAGCTATATTTTTAAACGAATACGCCCAGCCATACTCTTTAACCTCCGATTCGGGTGTTCCATTAAGTAAAAGTTTCGATTCGTCGCGAGGCTCGAGAATAACAGCATAATATATTTCATCTACGCCTGCGCCTTTTGTCAAATCAACCTTAAGCGACCCTCCATGGCTAAGTTTGGGGAATGTGGCACTGATTTTCGCGCTCTGCGCTGAAGCGTCGTAGAGGTAATCGTATAATGCCGTAAATCTATCTTCCATATTACCATTTTCATCATAGGTAAAGTACATGGTAGGGAGTTGAAGCATCCCAGAGGAGAGGAACTGAAAAAAGTTGATAGGCGCTCGGTTAACAGGAGTAGTAATTGTAGATGCATATACCTGCTGATCATCAATAGTGTAGCCCTTTACTTCAGGGTAAGGTTGCTCGGAAGAATATGGATTAGTAAATCCTAATCGCCCAAAGTCAGTATTTTGTGATATATAAGCCTTACCAAAAAGCTCGTTAGAAATTTCTATAAGGATTGAATTAGACGGTTGGCCATCAAATTTCATCTCACAAGATCGCACGCTCGTGTCATAGGTTTTGCCGGTGAATCGCGAAACGTATTTCCAGTCTCCTTCAACCGCGCTCCAGTCGGTATATTCAACGCCATTGGAGCCTTCGGCAAGCGGCTTAACATGGCGAGCGGCCATCGACCTTGACTCGACCGAGCCAGCGGTAAAGGGCGTCAACTCGTTGAACTGAGTGATAGAGGTTAAGGGTCCGGCATTTATTTGCTCATATCCGACTACTTGATTCAGAACTCGCGGGGGGGGGGGGGG
>CAZJBM010000034.1:0-23107 GCA_964544595.1 uncultured Barnesiella sp. | reverse complement strand
TTGAGGGGGTAGTGAGCTTTCGCTCGTGTGAGTTCGAGTCTCATTTCGGACACAAGAAAAGAGGTTGACATTATTTTAATGCCAACCTCTTTTTTGTATGCCGACCGCAACTTGCTGATAGAAAAAACTTACTGATTCAACTGCTTGACGAGCCAATTGGCGATTATCTCGGTGGTGAGCGGGAGGTTCTCCGTGAGGCTGTGGTTTTGACCAGGCATAAGCTCCAGAGTGCTGTTTTTCAGCACCTTGTGATATAGTTCTCCGTAAGTGTATGGCACAACCACGTCGGCCATGCCGTTTAAAACGAGCGTAGGGCCATTGTATTTAGCGGTAGTCTCAAAAATTGGCAGATTCATCGCTGTCTGAATATAGTTTCTGCCTAATTTCAGATTACGGCCGGGTATGATATAATAAGGCTCATCGAGATGCCACGGATTGTATTTTGCTCCTTGGGTATTTCCCCGGAGCGCATCTTCTCTTAGCACTGCCGCCGCCGAGAGCAACCCAACGCATTTGATCTGAGTTGAACCGCATGTTCCGGCTGCCATACCGGTCACGACACCCCCCTGAGAATGTCCAATAAGCGATAAGCTCTCTGTGAAAGGTTGCTGTTGAGTCCATGCTATTACCGAAAGCAAGTCTTCGATTTCGTTAGGAACGGTCATATTCTGAAACTCACCGTCACTTTTGCCGCAGCCGTTGAAATCAAATCTTACCACGCCTATACCCTGAGCCGGGAGCTTTTCGGCGAGAGCGGCGATTATAGGCGAATTCATGTCTGAGCCGAAGCCGTGCGATAGAATTACAACCGGGCATTTATCTTGTCCCTCAGGGAGTTGCAGGCGGGTGTAAAGCCGCCCCTGCGAGCCATTGATATAAAAAGTGGAATCGGTCTGCGCGGAGGCAGCCATAGTGTTTGTCATCATCATTACAATGAAAAATAAATAGGATAAAACGCGCATAAAATCATTTGTTAAATTATTATTGATATAACGTGAAAACCAATACCTATGTTCGTCATTAGCCGTACTAACGTGCAATTTCCGTTGCTTCATAGGTCATATTAAGGTCCATAATTCGGCACTTTTTTGGCCCAAAACGGAAAAAATATGTTATTTTTGCGATATGATACGTCTATTATTCATATTGTCGCTGCTCGCTGGTGTGATTTCGAGCTGCACGACGCTCAAATCAATAAAATGCGGCAACCCAAAGCCCGACACTTACCTCAACTTCCCCCTTGACACAGTCGCTTCCTCGGACACAGGGAAAGCAGTGCTCATCTCGTCGGTCGACCACGACAGATATTTCGAGGAGTCAAAATTCACAGGCGGTCGTTTCAATGGGGAAACAATCGGCGAATATTTCTCTCGCGTCAGAGGCGACGGTGCGTTGCTTATTGTCCGCAACGATACGATTTTGATTGAGGAATATTACGGCAACTTCTCAAAACTATCCCCCTCAAATGTGTTTTCTATCACAAAAGCAGTCACCGCTTTGCTATGCGGCATAGCAGTCGATGAAGGCTATATTTCGATTACCGACCCGGTGACGAAGTATATTCCTGAACTTAATAACGCCGACCCATTGTTCAAAGAGCTTACCATCGAGCACCTGCTGGATATGCGCACAGGGCTTGATTTTGACGAGAATTACGGTTGGAACCCATTCTCAAAAATGGCGAAATTGTATTACGGCAAAGATGTTGTCGGTCAGTTCAAAAAACTGCGTTTCAAAGCGTCGCCGGGATCAACGCACTATTATAATTCAATGGCCACGGCTCTACTTGGAGTGGCCATAGAGAGAGCCGTCGGCCTTCCTTATTCGCAATATTTGCAGGAAAAGGTTTGGAAACCGCTCGACATGGAATCCAAAGCATATATAACACTCGACGACAGCAAGCATCGTAATGCGAAAGCCTACGGAGGACTGGTGTCGAACGTCAGAGACTTGGCAAAAATCGGTCGCCTCTATCTCAATGGCGGCCTTTACGACGGCAGACAAATAGTGAGTAAGGAATGGATTGACCGCTCGATCCATTCCTCGCTGACCAACGAAGCCTACTCCTTGGGGTGGAACAACATAATCTCCCGCATTGACGGCATCGACGTTGTGACGCCTCGCTTTTTCGCGATTGGCCTGTATGGACAAGTAATATTCTGCGATCCTGAGCAAAACCTCATCTTCGTGACCTTAGGGGAAAAGAAAGGCGCCGAATACCACTTCCTTTTCGATGACCTATGCAACCTACTCGCGCGGTAACCCTCTATATTGCCAACTTCGGTGTATGAGTCGACATAGCATGAAAAAAATTCCCGGCGCTATTGGTTTTCCAATATTTGTTTGTAATTTTGTGGTGCAAAATGAGCGTTACTACTCATCGGGTGCTTACATCCCCTCAGGCGATTCGCCAGGAAGAGGAACTCGACATCTTCGGGACGAAAGGGATGGATCGGCTCTGCACCTTTGACACATATTTGATGTCATCCCGATTGACAAGTTATTGAAATGTATCTCCGCATCTAACCAAGCGGGCTATACGTCGATAGCTGTCAGTCGATTTTTTATTTAAACTTTTTTTAATATGGGAACATCAAATGTGGAAGATGCGAAATTCAGTCTTGAAAACGCAAAGAAGAAATTGGCAAGCAGAAAAGAAAGCATGAAGCGTGACCTTGAACGCACCTCGGATCCAGTCAGAAAAAAGCAAATACGCGCACAAGGTACGGCTGATATCGCACGCCTCAAAAGCGAGGTAGAGCGCCATAAAGAGGGGCTTGCCCGCGCTAAGGAAATCGCAAAAAAGAGAAAGTGATACACAAATTTCTCGGCAAAACCTTAAAGAAATCCGGTCTGCAATGGACAGCATATACCCATGCTGACCACATTGTGGACCGATTTTCCTCATCAGACTGGCTCAAGATTTTCCCGATGTATCCAACAGAGCAGCAATTCAGGCAGTTTGTATCTAACTCAAGCCAGTCTTTAAGGATATTGCTGCTAAAAAACACCGCTTCAGGCCAATATTTGGGCTTCGTCGCCCTCATGTTTTTCTCCCCGCGCACCGTCGCGATTCACGGCGGGGCATGGGCTAACAGCCCCGCCGACCGTATGACCATATACCGCGGTCTGTTCTTCCTTTTCTCCCGCCTACTCTCCAATGGCGCAAAAATCATCAGCTCCTCAGCCGATAATCCGCGTGCCGTGAGGTTCATGAAATCATTCGGATTCCGCATTTTCAGCTACCGCTACTCACTGACCCATTATCACCTCACGATGTCGGGAATGGTAAAATCTCGTTTGTATCAACGTTTTGGCCGTCGGCGCTGACAAGATTCAAATTTATTTTTTCGGAAACACACGATACTTAGAGCCTGTCCCATAAAATATGTTAACGCTGAGGTCGCATATCTTGGAGGGATTTTGGAGGCGACGGGAGGGAGCAATGCCGTCGCATTGTGACCGAGCGACGGCTTCAAAAGCGCCCGAGAGATGCGAAACGGAGGTGATTTTCCGCGCAGCGGCACGTTAGTGGTATGTGAATCATTATTCTTTCCTTAACCCCAAACAAAAGCGCTGGCTCTCCTCGTTCAGCGCTCGAATGAACATCTAGACAATAAAAGCCGACAACGGCTACAGAGGCAAACTGATCGAGGTCGCAAAGCAAGCCATGGCGATTGATATGCGGTGCGTTAAATCCAATTTCGGCACGTCGAAGTCTCCCACCCCCTGAAGGGTCGCCGGGTTGTCGAGCGCACGATTGCTTGGCTTGATCGTTTCCGCCGATTATGCCGCAACTGCGAGCAGCTGCTCACCACGGCGACAGCGATGGCGAAGCTGGCCTTCATGATGATTCTGCCAAAGCATATTTAGCTTCGCCAAAGCTCCGCGTTTCAACATGTCAGCGTTAGACAGAGGAAGGTGGTAATTACCATCGCCCCGGCCATCCATTGGCATATTCGTCCGTGTTCTTCAGTCGTGTACGTCGAGTACACTCCCTCATCACACCAACAACTCTGCTCAATGGCTGACCGCCTCAGCTTTAACAGATTTTATGTGACAGGCTCTTGGATGGCCTGGAACATAAAGCCGGGCAATGCGTATGTAAACTCTTTTTTAGCTCTTAGAGCTTGAACTTACGCGTTTTGAAATGTGTTTAACGAATAAAAAACGTTGTACTATGGAATTCATAACAGAAAAAGACAGAATTTATGCCACCGATGAGGCGGGCAAAATGATAGCGGAAGTGACGTTTCCTACCGTTGACGGAGTGTCGGTGATAAATCACACATTTGTCGATCCATCGCTTCGAGGTCAAGGTGTGGCCGGAAAATTAGTGGAACTTGCCGCCGACACTATCTTGAAGAATGGTAATAAGATAGCTGCCACCTGCCCATACGCTGTAACTTGGTTTGAGCGACATCGGGAGTATCCGTTGGCGTGTTCCGGGCCCGTAGCTTGCCAAGTCCACTTCAAAAAGGACTCTGGCACGTAAACACTACCGATAAATCAACAAACAACTTATTAATATGTCAAAATCATTTTTCAGAGGTGCCTTATCGGCACTATCAATTTTATTAGGAACAGTATTTATGAATGCACAAACATCTTATATCTTTCTCGCACCAGGTGTTGAGGAAGTCGCAGCGACAGCCACAATCGACGCGCTCCGTAGAGCAAACATCCCCGTCACAACAGTAGCGGTATCAGATAACCTGCAGATCAAAGGGGCAACCGGGCAAACCCTCGTTGCCGACTCCCTGATTTCAGAGGTTAATACAGATGAGGCCGATTGGTTAATTATTCCCGGTGGCGACCCCGGAGCACAGAATCTATTCGCCAATGATGAACTGAAGGCCAAGATAATAGCTCATTATCAGAAAAATGGCCGTATAGCCTCGATTTGCGCGGGCCCGGCAGTGGTTCTTGCGCCGCTCGGAGTGCTAAAAGGCAAGAAAGCAACTTGCTATCCAGGGCTTGGAGATGCTATTAATTCCAATGGGGGTGAGTATGTCAAGCAGACAGTTGTTACAGAACAGAATCTTATCACGTCGGAAGGTCCAGGCACCACATTGCCATTCGCCATTGAGATAATCCGCGCGACCAAGGGAGATGAAGCTGCTCAGTCGGTAGCCGCAGGCATGCTCGTCACTCAATAATTTTTCTTGAATAAAAACATTAATCCCCGGGAAGTTACTATCAAAGTAGCCTTCCCGGGGATTGCTTTTATATGTCTGAGCCATGAATTTATCAGCTGCCGATAGGTGCAAAATTACTGAGAGGATTGCCTGGCTTGGCAGAGTCCATGAGTTTTTCAGAGAAGCTGAACGAGGCTGCATTCGTGTCGGTAACGACTGACAAGAGCGCCGGTCCGTCAGCAGCAAGCCAACGTCTCATAGCATCCTCCAGTTGCAAGGGGTCGTCGACCGTTTCGGCATGAAAACCTATCACTTCAGCCATTTTGCCGAAGTCGGGGTTGTTCAATTCGGTTTCGTTGGGCGTGAGACCAGCCATCTGCATCTCCCACTTAACGAAAGCGAGACTGCGGTTGTCGGCCACAAGAAGTTTCACTGGTAGATTGTATTGAACAATAGTAAGCAACTCTCCCATAAGCATGGCGAAACCTCCGTCGCCGCACAGCGCTATCACCTGACGGTCGGGGCACGCGAACTTCGCGCCTATAGCCATAGGCATCGCATTAGCCATCGACCCGTGGGAGAACGACCCTATCATTCTGCGATCGGATTTTTGAGTCAGATAGTGAGAAGACCACACATTGTTCATGCCTGTATCGACTGTAAAGACCGCATTGTCATCGGCCAATCGGTCAAGAAGACTCATCATAAACTCCGGTCGTATCGCACCCTTAACGCCCGGCTTTGCCACAGGCTCGGCGAATTTCTCTTTGATTGCCGCATAGTCGGCGAGCGCCTTGTCGAGAAATGCGGTATCGGCCTTTGCGTTTACTTTAGGCAGAAGGGCAGACAGGAATAATGATGCATCGGCTCTAACGCCTACGTCGACCTTCGTCTTACGCCCGAGACGCTCAGCTCTCACGTCAACCTGAATGATTTTCTTATCTGTAGGGAAAAAACCGGGATAAGGGAAATTCATGCCGATAAGTATAAGCACATCGGCCGAGGCAATCGCGTCTTCAGCCGACCACATACCGAGATAACCCATATGGCCGACGTAGTTCTTGCATTTTCCCATAAGTTCAAGCTGACTCTTATAGGTTGTGCCGACAGGAGCCTTAACTTTGTCGGAGAGTTCGTTGACGAGCGCGGCGGCATTCTTTGCTCCCGACCCGGCGAAAATCGCTACGGTCGATGCCTCGTTGATGAGCTTAGCGGCCGCCTCGATCTCATCGCCTGATGGTTCGGGCAACCGCTCGGTGTAGATAGGTGTCGTCGACGCGTAAGAGTCCACAGCCGGCTGACCGATAACATCGGCGGGTAGACCGACGATGCCTACCCCTCCTCTACCTACCGCCTCCTGCATAGCCGCCTGAAGCATGTGGGGCACCTGCGTCGGAGTGGTTGCCATCTCGTTATATACATTGCAGTTGGAGAATAGCAGGGTCGGATTTGTTTCCTGAAAATAGTCGGTGCCGAAAACAGCCGACGCACACGTCGAGGCAATCGCCAGCACAGGCGCGTTGCTGCGCTGCGCATCGTAAAGGCCATTGATTAGATGCACATGACCCGGGCCGCTGCTGCCCGCGCAGGCCGCGAGGCGCCCAGTCAACTGAGCCTCAGCGCTCGCAGCAAAAGCGCCCGACTCTTCATGGCGCATATGCACAAACTTCACGCGTCCGTCTCTTGAAAGCGCATCGGTTAAATCGTTAAGGCTATCGCCGGTTATCGCATATATATGCTTCACTCCCGCGTCTGCAATCATTTCGGCCACTTGGTCGGCCACTTTTTTCGTTTTTCCTGTTTCCATATTTAATTCTTTTACATATTACAATAGCAAATTTGGGTATAATTTTGTTCGACGGTAAATGTTTTTTAACCGCGCTATACCTTTTAATCGGCCATTCCGCTTGTATATCGACAAAAAAATAGGCAAATCACCTGACAACTCAGGAAATCTGCCTATGAAATATTTCTTTTGTGGGCGATTATGGCCTAATCCGTAAAGCTCAATTTACCGCTGACAATATCGTCAACCATACCGTCGTAAGGATCTTGCGATATTACCTTCTCGTTGTTTACGCCTTCATTCTTTGAATAGAAGATTTTACCGAACTCGGGCACAACGTATTTGGGGTAAGTTTCATACTTTTCTCGGCTTTCCTCCATCAATGGAATATGCTCGTTTTGATAGCATACCGTGATTTCAGGATGCTCCTGTACCCATTTCGGGAAGAAAATCACTCCGTGGAGTCGATTTTGCTCCGGCATGAAGTTAAGACTCACGTCGGTTCCGGTAGGTTCAGTCCAAGAAATCTTGTAGACACCGTCGGCCAGCTTCACAATGTCGGCCTTCTGGTCTCTGACCCATCGGCCGCCTACCATTCCGCTGTGGATTCGGTAGTCGACGGTGTTTTCGTTTTTCACATAAAGTTCGTACATCCACCCATTGTCGTAGGTGTAAATAAAATGAGAGCCAATAAATTTATCCATAATTCTTATAGTTTAATTTATGCCTCTTTCCTTCGGGGTGTGGGATTGTGTCGTAATATCCGCGGAGCATAAAGCTCGTGAACTGAGATAAACCTCGCTGCGGAGGGAAGAAGTGTTTGTTTATCTATTAAACGTCTCGCCGACAATGTTGGTTCATATTCAATAATCATTCAAACTCCTCACGTAAGATGTATATAAAATTCTTTTCTCTATTGTCGCGAAAAGTGGCCGTGAAGGAATATAATTTGTTGAATATGGTTCGCTACCAAACTTTTAATATGCGGCAGCGGTTATAATTGAAGTCAACATCTAAAACTATTAACACACGTCTCAACTATGGAATTAATTGATTGGATTGTGCAGACGTTGCGCGACAACCCTGCAATCGCGATTTTTCTCACACTCGGCATCGGTTTCTGGATAGGCCGATTTAAGTACAAGACATTCTCGCTCGGCACTGTCACTTCGGTGCTTCTCGTGGGCGTGCTGATGGGGCAGCTCGACATCCCCGTGCCTGGCCCGCTGAAACAGGTGTTTTTCCTGCTGTTTCTTTTCGCCATCGGCTATAGTGTCGGCCCTCAATTTTTCGCGTCGCTACGCGGCTCGGGGCTTAAGCAGGTGGCTTTCGCGGTAGTGATGTGCGGCATAGTGCTTGCTACCACCATCGTGGTTGCCAAGCTGTTTCACTACAATGCCGGTGAAGCTGCCGGACTATTTGCCGGGGCACAGACGGTTTCGGCTGTAATAGGCGTCGCCGACGATACGATTCAGACTCTCGGCGTGTCAGCGGCTGAGAAAACCGAGTGGACCAATCTTGTTCCGGTGGCTTATGCCGTTACATATATTTTCGGCACAATCGGGTCGGCCTGGATTCTCGGCTCGCTCGGCCCCATGATGCTTGGCGGCCTGAAGAAGGTGCGCCAACAGACCGAAGACCTTGAGCGCAGCATGAACCAGGACCCGACAGCTTCCGACCCGGCAATGGTCAACGCCTACGCTCCGGTGGTTTATCGCGCTTATAAGGCCGACAACGACTATTTCAATGAGGGCCATAGCGTGGCCGAGATTGAGGAATATCTCATGTCGCAAGGTCGCAGACTTTTCATTGAGCGCATACGTTCAGGTAAAGAAATCGTATCACAACCTGCTGCAGATTTCGTCGTGCACAAGGGCGACGAGGTAGTGCTCTCAGGCAGGCGCGAATATATTATCGAGGACGAATCGTGGATAGGCGAGGAAATTTCCGACGCCGAGTTGCTGTCGTTCCCCGTCGAGCAGATACCTGTAATGGTCGCCTCGAAGCGTGTGATCGGCTCTACGGTTGATGAATTCCGCCGTTCGCCCAACACCCACGGCGTAATGATCAGCTCCATAAAGCGCGGGGGAGTTGAAATCCCTGTCCTCACTCAGACACGACTTGAACGGGGCGATATGCTGACGCTCAACGGCCCTACCGCCTCAGTCAATGCGGCAGCGTCCTACATCGGCTATGCCGATAAGCCCACCACCGCTTCCGATATGGTATTCATCGGCATTGGCATAGCCGTCGGCGCTCTGATCGGAGCCATCACGCTACATCTCGGCGGAATACCTATCAGCCTATCAACAAGCGGCGGCGCGCTTATAGCCGGACTCGTTTTGGGGTGGCTTCGCTCAAAGCACCCGACTTATGGACGTATTCCTGAGTCAGCGGTATGGATTTTCAATAATGTCGGCCTGAATATGTTTATCGCCGTGGTAGGCATCTCGGCCGGACCGACTTTCGTGTCGGGTCTCGCGCAAGTAGGCTGGCAACTCCTCCTCGCCGGAGCTATCGCCACGACCGTGCCCCTGCTCATCGGCATATGGGTTGGAGCGAAAATATTCAAGTTTCATCCCGCAATTAACCTCGGTTGCGTAGCCGGAAGCCGCGTCACAACCGCCGCCCTCGGCGCAATTCAGGATTCACTGCAATCCACAGTGCCTGCGATGGGCTACACCATAACCTACGCCATAGGCAACACGCTGCTAATACTCTGCGGCCTCGTGATGGTATTCGTAATGTAAATTTAAATAAACAAAATCAACGATATGAACTCTTCAACATCAAAGAAAGAACGCGAGCTCGCGAAGATGAGTCCGTTTGAAATCAAAAACGAACTGATAAAACTTGCAAAAAAGGATGCACGCAAGTCAACTGACCAGTTTCTCAACGCCGGTCGCGGTAACCCCGACTGGATCGCGACGGAGCCGCGTCAGGCTTTCTTCCTACTTGGACAATGGGCGCTCACTGAATGTGAACGCACTTATAAGGACACTCCCGGCATCGCCGGCCTCCCCGCAAGCGACGGAGCGATGGAGCGCCTGAAACATTTCCTTATGGTGAATTCCACCCGACCAGGAGCGACTATGCTCGATAAGGCAATTGACTATTGCGTCGATACCCTCGGCCTTGACCCCGACGCGCTCGCCTATGAGTGGGCCGAAGCCATCATCGGCGACCAGTACCCTACCCCGGTGCGTATTCTCGAAAACACTCAAGATATAATCCGCGCCTACATGGCTCAGGAGATGGGCAACAAGGCTCCCGGACTCGGGCGCGAGTACGACCTCTTTGCTACCGAGGGGGGCACGGCGGCTATGTGCTATATCTTCGATTCGCTGCAAGCCAACCATCTTGTCAACAATCACGACCGCATAGCGCTCATGACCCCTATCTTCACCCCCTACCTAGAAATCCCGGAACTCGACCGCTACGAATTTGACGTGGTCAATATCGAGGCCAAGCAGATGGACGCCGACGGCTACCACGTATGGCAATATCCCGACGAGGAGCTCGACAAGCTCCGCGACAAGTCGATTAAGCTTCTCTGCCTTGTCAATCCCTCCAATCCTCCATCATATAAGCTGTCGCGGCATTGCATGGACCGCATCGTCGAGATCGTGAAGAACGATAACCCTGACCTCATGATCGTGACCGACGACGTATATGGCACTTTTGCCGATGATTTCCGCTCTCTGATGTATGAGCTCCCCGCGAATACCCTCTGCGTCTACTCTTTCTCTAAATATTTCGGCGCTACCGGATGGCGCCTTGCCGTGATAGGTCTCGCGAAAGAAAACATCTACAACAGGCTGATTGCCGAATTGCCTGAAATACAGCGCAAGGACCTCTTCAACCGCTACCGCTCGCTTACGCCCTCGCCCGACAAAATACCGTTTATCGACCGCCTTGTGGCCGACTCGCGCGCCGTGGCCTTAAACCACACGGCCGGGCTCTCCACCCCCCAGCAGATACAGATGGCTCTCTTCGCTCTGTTCTGCCTGATAGATAAGGACGACACCTACAAGCAGAAGATGCAGTCAATGATCCACGCCCGCCTCGACGCGCTGTGGGACTCAGCCGGCTTCACCCTTGTGCCTGACAAAGACCGAGTCGGGTATTACTCCGAAATCGACATCATGGTCTGGGGTAAGAAATTCTACGGCGATGACTTCTGCAAGTGGTTGGCCGAGAATTACGAGCCGCTCGACGTGGTGTTGCGTCTCGCGAAAGAGACCTCTGTTGTATTGCTCAACGGCAGCGGATTCGCAGGCCCCGACTGGAGCGTTCGCGCCTCGCTTGCTAATCTTACCACCGACGACTACCAGGTTATCGGAAAAGCCGTGCGTAAGATTCTCGACTCATATCACGACGAATACCTCGCCGCCAACAAGCAATAAGAACTTGTCACATAATAACGAAGCCACCTTGCTGAGCAACGCAGGGTGGCTTCGTTATTATTCCGTCCACAGGAAAAGGCCCGCATACATACCGTACACGAGCCTTTGCGGAGATTGTGCGCTCTTCATAATGAATCTTACTGAACCGCGCTCTCCAAACGGCGACTACTTTAGTACCCACTGTCGCCTCAAATGAAATCTTTAGTACCTTAGATTTCTCATCTTACCTTTGTCAATCTTAATTCATCAACTAATACATGGTTGGTAGAGATATTCATGTTCTCGTCTTCGGGAAGGAATTTTATCGATATTGTGTGTTTTCCCTTTGTTAAGTCAATTAAAAGATTATTGGACAATCCCCAGTCGTTCCAATTGTTGCGGCCACGATGAGGCATCACCACAATACCCTTGTCGCTGCCGTCGACGCTGATTGTACGTATGCCGCATCGATTCTCGGTATTGACAGGGCCGTTGCCGTTGGCGTAGCGAAGCTGAAGGCTGTATATGCCATCGTCGGTGACTTCAAGCGGCATCTCAACATCGCCCGAGCTCTTATCAAGCTCCACGAAACCATTACCGTTGAAGCCTGAAATTTCACGCTCAGGCTTATAGGCTACCTCTGTCGAGACAACTTCGGTAGACTCTCCTGGCATCTGCGCGACTATGACGGGGCGGGTTGAGCGGGGTTCGGAAGCGAAACCCTCGGTGCCGTAATCAGCCACTCCGATTACCTGATATTCGCCTGGAACTGACGCGTCGAATGTGGTTGAGCGGGTCTCGGCCACGCGCTTTCCGTCTTTGATTATCACATAGTGGTTGATATATTCGATCGGATTCCAGCAAAGGGTTGTGCCCTCAAGCCAAGCTATGGGCGTAAGCGGGGCTTTCTCGTTGGCCACATTGTTAACCTTCATCGCGCTAATCTCATTGTCGGCCATTTCAATAACCACTTTAAGATGACCCTTCGCTTTCTTGGCGAGTATTTCGGGGGCCTGCTCCTTGCCGTCGACGGTGAACGATTTTATTTCGTTTCCATAGCCCTTCACGGTAATGTCGAGCACGGCGTCGCGGTATTTGAAATTATCGAGCTGAAGATTTCCCGCAAGGGCTTTTGGAACAAACGGATGAAACAGCAGTCGGTCTTTGCCGTACTCTATGCCGAAAAGTATTTTGTGGGTCAACGCGAGGTTGCCGCTCAGACACCAAAGCATATTCGAGGAATTAAGCTCTGTGAAAATGTCGCCGTTGTCGAGGTTGAAATTCTCCTTATTGGTGCAGAAAAGGGCGGCGGGACGCACAATCGCGCCTATACCCTGCATCACGCCATCCTCGTTGCCGGCCTTCGCGTTGGCGATCGCCCACCAGCTTCCTACCCATGGCCATAGCGAATTATTGTGATATGAGGGCATATCGGCTATCTGGGGGTAAAATACGGTGGCGCCGAAAGGAGTTGTGGGATTATTCTCGGTTATGGTCTTGGCGCGGTCGGCATCGGCCACATCCCATACTATGGCGAGCGACTCTCCGAGAGTCTCGGCGCGGGGGTTCATGATGAGATTGTCGCGGCCGTAAAGATACATTCCGTAGTATCCCTTGTCGTCCATCCAGAGGTGATCATTGACTGCCGAGGCAATCTTCTCCGACATTTCCGACGCCTCTTTGGCCTCTTTTTTATGGCCTAACTCCGAGGCGATTTCCGAAAGCACTTTCCATGCCTGGGCATGAACGATCGAGGTCGAGAGCGTTTCGGTATTGTAAATATCGGCGCATTGCATCCATTTGGGGTGACTCTGCTCGCGCCAGTCGATAAACGAGGTCTCCCCCTTGACGAGCCCGGTCTCGGTGCCGTAGACAGTCTTGGCATCGGTCTCAAGCGATCGCTTGATAATCGGATATATATATTCGAGCCAATTGCGGTCGCCTGTCACTTTGTAAACTTCGTATGCGGCGATGCACCAGATCTCGCGGTCGGTCGAGACGGGCCACGCGCCGCCGCTGCCTGTGTCCTGAATGATTCGTCCGAGCGGGTCGACCTTTTTCATCAGCGAAATCTTGGATGCCTCGGGCTGGAGATAGGCCATCGACAGGAGAATTGAATAGCTCACGTCGCGGGTCCATACTCCCGACCACTCTTTGCCGGTGCGTAGCGTGGTGTCGGGCTCAACGGCGTTGACCATCTCGTCGAGGGCCATGTTGTAGACCGCCTCATGCAGCTTATTGCCCGATTTGAGCGCGGGATACGGCGTAAGGTCGTTTTTCTTTTTCCATTCTTTGGATACAGGCATGAAGTAGCCGGGACGGGCCGAGTAGGTCGACTTGATCTCGTAAGGGGAAACAGCCGTGGCGATAAACTCATCTTGAAATATCGTGTCGCCCGACCAACGGTAAGCCGGAGTTCTCACTATGTCGGACGCTGAGGCTGAAGCAGCCGCGAGCAAGCCGCATATAGCTGTGATAACTGTAGTTTTCATATTGCGGATTAAATTTTTGAGATTTTGATAGCGCACCCGCCGCTACGGCCTTGCGGAATGTCGAGAACCGTCGAACTGGTCACGTCGCGCTGCTCTATCACGACGGGATAAGGATTCGTGTCGTAGTGGGCATCAGGGCCGTCGCGATATATCGTCGCGCGGTATTTTGCGTCAGGGTCGAGAAATGACAGATCGATATGAGCCGTGCGGGCCTCGTCGCCGGTCGCACTGCCTATATACCATGAGTCTTCACCTTTACCCTTTCGGGCGACGGTCACGTATTTGCCGATTTCAGCTTCGGGATAGCAGGTTTTATCCCAATCGGTCGGGCAATCGCACACAAACTGAAACGGGCCGGGGTTTGCCTCATAATTCTCTATTTCGTCAGATGCCATCTGCAATGGCGAATAGAGTATTACGAAGAGGGCGAGTTGCTTGGCGAGCGTGGTATTGACGCGGGTCTGGGGCACGACCGAATTCTCGAAGCGGAATGTCACGGGAGTGAAATCCATCGGCCCTGCGAGTCCGCGGGTAAACGGCAAGGTGATCGTATGGGTCGGTGGATTGCCGCCATCGGGATTCCAAGCGTCATATTCCTGTCCGCGCACACCCTCCTGAGTCATAAGATTGGGGTAAGTTCTCTGAAGGCCGGTAGGCATCACGGGCTCATGATTATCGATAGCCAATTTATATTTTGCGGCGGTCTCGATAACCTTACGGTAATGGCGCACGCCGAACTGACTGCTGTGAAGCTCTTTATCATCGAGCATATCGCCTACATAGCCTGTCTTGACATAATGCATGCCATTATCGGCATAGAGTTTCATGCCCTGCTCCATTTGGTTTTCATAATTAGCGATACGGCCCCCGGTTTCGTGATGTCCGATCAGAGCCACACCGATTTCGCGGCCATGGCGGTTGATTTCGGCAATGTCGAAGTCGTCATAGGGCTTGGTAAAGTCAAACTCCCAAGTTGCCCAGTCGGGATTCCACCCTTCGACGAGCACTCCGCCGAAATTGTTGCGGGCAGCGAAATCCATGTAGCGCTTCACGTTGTCTGTCGTCGCGCCATGGTTGGGGCCTGCTTCCCAGGTTGCGGTGCGCATATGGTAGCACCACCATACGCCCAAGTAACGCTGCGGCACGCAAAACTCCTCTGCATCCTCGATTTTGCAAGGCTCGTTAAGATTAAGCATGATACGGCTTAGGGCCATGTCTCCGGCATTGTCAGCTATAATTAGCGTGCGCCACGGCGACACCCTGACGTCGGTGACAAACACCTTCTCGCCCGATTGCCATGGGGTAAGGGTTGCCGTAAGGGTGTTGCTGCCGGGGATGGCCGCAAGATTGAGAGCCGCATAGTCGGTAAGGTTTGCCTCATGAAGCGCGAGATGAGTTCCATCGGCGCATCGCATCGTCACAGGGGTAGAAACCTTGCCGATACTGTCGAGAGGCATTTCCCGGAAAATCGCTTCATAGAATCTATACCCCTCGGAGGGAATACTCCACGTCGTAGGGCACTCATTGAACGCGAACTCCGTGACTTCGTCCATTATGACGAAATCCTGAAGATTAGCTTGTCGCGGAAATTCGTAACGGAAACCTATGCCATCGTTAAAAACTCTGAACACTATGTCAATCTTGCGTCCGGGGGCAGTTTTTTTCTGCTGCAACGACACTCTGAGCTCGTTGTAGTTATTAGCTATCTCCGACTCCTCGCCCCATACAGGCTTCCAGGTCTCGGAGCGGGAGTCGCGCGCGATCGAGGCAACCGACACGCCGTCGGTAAAGTCGGGCGCATCTTTCAGCTTCAATCCCAATCGCGAAGCGTTGAGTATAGGCTTACCGTCGCGGTTTACGGAGTATTGAGGAACACCGTTCTTGACGTCGAAGTCGAGTTTTATCGACTCGTCGGGCGAAGCGACCGAGATTGGCTTTGCCCCCGCAAGTAAAGCCGGGCAAATCGCCATCGCCAATATAATTGATCTAAGAGTATTCATTGATTTTATTTAAGGTATGTCACATGGATTTTATGCTTATTGCCGTCGATTACTATCTTATAAATACCGCTCTCCGTCACTTGCCACTTATTGTCGGGGTTACCGTTGGGCATGAGGGAAATGTCCTCGGAAGCCACTCCGGTTGAATTAATAATTGTCCCGCCATTTACAGGCATTATAAACGCGCCTCCCCAGTTGCCTGGTTCCATGGGGCATTTAAACTCGCCTTCGTTAAGTTGACCTTCATATTGGAATGTGTTATCCCCTATTTTATCCATTGTCACCGGGTTGTCAATATTCCAGTCGGCTGCAGTCGCATTACCTACCATCCACAGATTCTCGATCTCATAAGGAGTTACAGGTATTTCCACTATGTTAAGCTCCTTATCGTTGTCGCAACCTGTCAGCACGCCAACCAACAGAAGGGCAAAAAGAATTATATTATGCAGTTTCATCTCTCTTATATTTATAACACCGATTTATTGATTTTATTATTTAGTAACCTGGATTTTGTTTAAGATTATGATTGGTATCAATCGCTTTTCTCGGCACAGGGAATATCCAAGTGTGGCCGTCGGCGTCGGGTTGCTTGTCCCACCATGCACCGGATGTGAATTTCCCGAAGCGAACAAGGTCGATACGACGACGACTCTCGGCAAAGAATTCTCTGCCCCATTCATCGAGCAATTCCTGCTCGCTAAGGGTTGCGTTACCTTCGGGAGCATACAGCGATGTGGCCCATGCCGCGGAAGGATAATTACGCCTTCTGACACTGTTGAGAAGCTTGGCCGCGGCATCCGCGTCGCCGGCTCTGAATTTACATTCAGCCAAAGAGTACACTATCTCGGCGAGGCGAATCTCAACGCAATCTGATTCAATCTGCCCGGCGTCGGAATCAGAATAGAAAGGGTATTTCGCGAAATGGTATCCCGAGTTATGGTCGCCCGACTGGAGGTTGCTCGTCTTATCGGCGGGCCATTCGTCATCCGCGAGACCGCTGAAATGGCCTACCGCATCGCGGATATTGAGCTCATAGTTTCCGTATGGATCCGTCACGAAGTCTTCCCCATCTTTCAGCGAGGGGAGTTTGCCGAAGATGAAAAGCCCTTCGCGGCGGCTGTTGCCGAGATTTCTGTACAATTTCAGGCGCACGTCATCGGGATAGGCGCGGAACTTCTCAACCGTGCTGCCGAGTTTATAGTCATACAGCTTGCCGTTGAGGTCGTAGCTCGGCGTGCACGCGTATTTACAGTTATGGTCGCCGGCCTCAGCCTTGGTGTCGCCCACGTAGTAGCGGAATTGCGAGGGCGTTGTCCACCAATATGTGTCGCCCTGATAGTGCCAGTAAGTGTAGCCCTGCGATGCGGGGAACGCGAAAATCACTTCAGCGCAGTTTTCGTTGTCCCAATCGAATGGCTCATCCCAGCGCGATGCCAATGTATAAGAGCCAAATTCGCCGTCGAGAATGTCCTGAGCCCATTTTGCGCAATCCTCGTAGCGGGGAGTGCCTGTGTAGACCTCCGCATTGAGATAGAGACGCACAAGCAAAGCAGCTGCTCCCGCCTGATTCCATTGGGCCTCATAGATACCGTTGCCTTCCGTACCGATTTTCTGGGCGAGGAGCGGAACACACTCTATTAGCTCTTCCTCGATGAAGTTGAAGAGTTCTTCGGGCGAAACCTGCCCTTTGGAGTTCAGGCTCACGTCTTTGCTGATTGCCAAAGGCACGTTGCGGAAGCTGTCGATAAGACGAAGATAGAACCACGCGCGGAGCACCCGGCACTGCGCTTTCAGGTTGTTGAATTCCTCCTCGGTGAAGCCGAATTGCGAGGCCGAGAGAGCCTGGAGATCGTCAATCACATAGTTGGCCTGCATGATGCCTTGAAAGCAGCCGTTCCACTCCGTTTCAATCGTGCCCTCCTCGATGTTCCACGTATGATAGTGGTAACGGCGCCAGAGGCCACCGTCGTCCCACCATCCGTCGCGCGAAGGGGTGATGAGTTGGTCGGCGGTAAGCTCATTGAGCACGTGTCGGCTCTGAATGCTCCAGAAACCATGCTCAAAGGGGCGGAAAACAGCGCGAATCACATCATTCTTCGTGTTGTAATAGTTGTTGGTTGAAACCTGGTCATAGACGGTTTCATCAAGGTCGGTGCAGCTCGACAGGGTAAGGAAACCCATCATTGCGGCCGCTATATATGAGGTTATTTTCATTGCTCTTGTTTAAGGTATTAGAAATCGAGTTGAACGCCTAAGATAAACTGTCGGCACGAGGGATAATATGTGCGCGAGCCGGTAGCGCCGGGGGTGAGGCCGTTGGTTTGGAACGACGACGGGTCGACTCCGCTGTAAGATGTGATAGTGAAGAGATTCTTGCCGGTGAAAGTGAGGCGAAGCTTCTCTATGAAGCGTGATTTGAGATTGAGAGTGTAGCCAAGGGTCAGTGCATCCAACTTCACGTAATCGCCCTTCTCGAGATAGTAATCAGTAACTTCCTGGCTACCCTGAAGCGGAGCGTATTTGGTATACGCTTTCTCCATCACGTTTCCGTTGAACGACTGATGGCCATAGTAGAAGTCATGTATATTGAAAATATCATAGCCGAACGCGCCGCGGAAGAAGAGCGAGAGGTCGAAATTCTTGTAAAGGAACGTATGGGTCATCGAGGCGGTGAATTTGGGGAGGCCGTTGCCTACGATCTGGCGATCTTCTTCGGTGCCCTCAGATGCGAGCTTAATATTGCCCTCTTTGTCGTAGATAGCCCAGTTTCCGTTCTCGTCGATGCCGGCGTAGCGATACATATAGAAGTTGCCTAAGCGTTTACCTTGCTCTATGCGCTGGAGATTATGGAAAGGATAGGGATCTTCGGTGCCAACCATGTCGTAATAGTCCTGGCCTACATACTCCGAGTTACTGAAGTTGACGAATTTATTGTCCATCGTCGCGCCCACAAAGTCGATTGTATAGGTGAAATCCCTGGTATTGACGGCGTTCCAACGCAAGTCAAACTCAAAGCCGGAGTTGCGCATTGTGCCTACGTTGACAAATGTGGAGCTGAACAGGAACGGAGGCACCGACACGTCATAATCGCCGAGCAAATCCTGCTGATTACGGGTATAATAGTTGAGCGAGCCTGACAATCGGTTGTTAAACAGCGAGAAGTCTACGCCGATGTTCCAGTTTTTGGCTTTCTCCCAGTGGAGGTCGGCGTTCACGTTTTTGCCCGGACCCCATACCTGGTAATACTTGCCTTGGTAGTAGTAATATCCGAATCCGCTCATAGTGTTGAGCGACATATAGTTACCGAAATCCTGATTACCTGTCTCGCCGTAGTCGCCGCGGATTTTCAACTCGTTGATCCATTCGATTCCGCGCATGAAAGGCTCTTCAGAGATACGCCATCCGAGCGAAATAGCGGGGAAGTTACCCCATTTATGGTTCGCGCCGAATTTCGATGAGCCTTCATGGCGAAGCGAGGCGGTCGCGATGTATCGCCCATTCCAGTCGTAGCTTACGCGGCCGAAAAACGCTATCAGCTTGCAGTCGTTCTTGTAGGATCCCATACCTACGTGTCCCTCCTCGACTGCCCATTGGCCCGACCCGAGGTTGTTGGCGCCGAGTCCGTCGTTGGGAAAATCCTTGTTGTCGGCATTCACGCCCGAATATTGGCTATACTGATATGAATAGCCAATCATGGCCTTCACATTGTGGTTATTGAACGAGCCGGTGTAGTTGGCGAGCCATTCAAGGCTGCGCTGAAACCCTTTGGAATAGCTGCGCGATCCTTCGCCGTCGTAGCCATTGTTCTGCGCCAGGGTCGCTGTCGAGGGGCGGAACCAGTAGTTGAAATTGGAGTCCTCATGGTCGGCGAGTGTCACCTGAGTACTGAGCGTCTGAGACGGCCACGACTCTTTGGCGAAGAGCGGGAGCAGATTGAGTTTTACGGTCGCGTCGGTCTCGAGAAGCTTGGTAGTCGCCGAGTTGTCTTCCAATGCCATCATTTCTACCGGATTGTACCCTGCTGTCTGGCCGGTGAAATTGGTGTATTGCGCGCGAGCCTCGTCCCAAATCGGGGTCGTCGGGTTGGCTTCGAGAGCGTTTCTGAACACATCCCACGATGCTATCTTGCGCTCGATTATGCGGGGAGCGACATTGAGCGAGAAAGTAAAAAGGCCACCCTGGGTAGTATGGTTGATCGAGGCGCGTCCGCCGAATTCCTCGCGGCTGGAGTAGCGGTCAACACCGTTTTGGGTGCGGTAATCGACAGTCGCCCTATAGTTCGTACGCTCGCTGCCGCCGTTTATGCTTATCGTGTGGGAAGTGCCCCAGCCGGTGCGGGTAACCGCATCGAGCCAGTTGTCGTTGCCGCCAAGATCGACGCCGTTGACTGCTCCGGCGCGCAGCTCGCGGTACGACTCCGCGTTGAGCATCTTCAATTCGTGGTTAGCCACGTTGGCTGTCACTGAACCGATATAGGTGGTGTGGACAGCTCCGTCTCGCGCGCCTTTTTTGGTGGTCACCACGATCACGCCATTGGAGCCGCGTGTGCCGTATATCGCTGCCGCCGCGCCGTCTTTCAGGATGTCGAAGCTCGCTATGTCGTTGGGGTTAAGGTTAGTCAGGTTGCCCCCAGGAACTCCGTCAATTACGATGAGCGGGCCGAGGCCGGCCGAGCGCGACGAAACGCCGCGTATCTGTATCGAAGCCTGATTGTTTGGGTCGCCCACGCCGGTATTTGTAATCGATACGCCTGGCACTTTGCCCTGTATCATCATCGTGGGGTCGAGCGAGCTTGACGCGAGAAAATCCTCTGAGCTGATATGCGCCACAGTCGAGGTTACTTCCTTCTTGTCCATGGTGCCGTAGCCCACTACAACGACTTCGTTGAGCACCTCGTTGTTCACTTTCAGGGCTACTTCGATAAAATCCTTTCCGTTGACCGGCAATTCTTGCGTCGCGTAGCCTACATAGCTTACTACGATAGTGGCTTTGGGGTCAACGTTTGTAATGTTGAATCGGCCGTCGAAATCTGTGGCGGCGCCTTGCGGTTTGTTTTTGATTTGGACTGAGGCCCCTATCAGAGGCTCGTTGTCGTTAGCATCAATCACCACTCCTTTTAAGTCGAGAGCGCGCGTTAACATCGGAAACGCGCACATCATAATGACCATAAGAAGCCGCGATGCTTTTCTTCTCTGTGATTTTTTCATGATGATTAGTTTTGCAGTTTGACGCAAAATTATCCCATGAAATCACCCTTATCAATAGTTTTAAACACGAATTAAACTATTATTAAACTCTTTGTTATTGCATATCTGATAGTTACGTATTAGCATGACGCGCGAAAATTAAACATTTCGCCACCCGAAATTATAATGCTTCAAAGCGCGGAAAACATCGATTGTTATACCTTGGGAATCGCCATGACGCGGTCTTCAAAATCCGCGTTATTGACTATCGATTTCGACTTTATTTTGGTTTTATAGACGTAGACGGTCTTGACCGAGAGGTTAAGGTATTTAGCCACTTCTTTCGTGTCGGATATGCCGAGTCGAAGCAATGCGAAGATTCTTACTTCTACGGGCAACTCCTGAGCGTCGTCGTCGATCAGTCGGTCCTCGGGCTTGAAGAGTTGGTTGAAGCTGGCGATGAAGTTGGGGAAGAGTGATAGAAACGCCTTGTCAAAGGAGTGGTAGATACGCGTGCGCTCCTCTTTGATACCCATCTCATAGGGGACAAACTTCAGCTCGTCATATTTCTTCTCTTTAAGGAGCTTAAGTATGTTGTGGGCGCGCTCCTCCACTTTGTTTACGAAACTTGTGTTGAGATATAGCGACTGCATAATATATTCATCTTTAATTGCCGTCACCTCATGCAGCTGCCCTATCACGCGGTTGAGCTCATTGTTTTTGCTGTCGAGTTCTCTTGATTTCTGCTCTACCGCGGTCTTGGCCTTCTCTATCTCGCGCTTCCTCTTCCTTACTTTGGCGAGACTATAAAGTGTCAGCACCAGCAACACGAAAATCACGGCCGAGGCTATGCCTATCTTCCACATACGCCCCGATAGCCCATGGTGCTTCTCCACCTCGATCATTCTCATGATCGAACTTGTCTCGTCTTTTCTCAGATGTGAGTTGTAGAACGCCGCATCGTCAAAGGCTATATGAATCAGGTCGTAAGCCCTGTCTATATCGCTCTCCGCGAATAGCTGCTCGGCGAGCATCTTAGCTGCGGTGGTCTCGCGGATGTTGCCGCGGATGTCGTGTATCGCCGACTGCGCCAGGTAGCACTTCGCATCCTCCTTCTCTCCGAGCTCCATCGACAACCGCCCGACGTAGGAATAGAGCACCGCCTTTTCATGATCCGAGAGATCATATCGCCGCAATATTCTCAGACGCTCGTCTATAGCCTTCCGCTTCGACGGCGAGAGCATCTGATCATGCTCAAGCCGCGCGACATCGTGCATAGCTGTGTGCTGAGGGGTCACTGAAATCAGAGAGTCGAGATACTCCCTTCGCTCTTTGTCGTATTCCGCGCCCAATGCTGTCGATCTGCCGCCGACATAGCTGCAGATGTTCTGAAAGAATCGGTCACAGAGATAGTAGTAATCCGGCAGATAGTTCGACGGTAGAGCGCTCGCCACAATCTGATTTTTGATTTCAGCGGCCTCCTTGAAAAACCCTACCGACGTGTAATAGTCCATCAGTGCCATATTGGCGACGGCGACGTCTTGCGCGTCTCTGCTTTGCGTCGCCAACGATTTCAGAAGCGCGGCGTAATGGTAAGCCGAATCCGACTGATAGCAGCGATACTCGTCAAACAGCTCCCGGCACGAATCAAATTTGCCTCGCAGAGTCGTCGAGCGGTTGTAGTCATTGCGAATCGAGGCAATCTTCGCCTCTTTGTCTGCGAAGTAGCCGTCTCGTTTCCCTATCTCCATTGAGAGCACACTGAATATCGAGTCGCGATTGTTAGCGGCCCTCGATGCGGTCGTGAAGCAGAGCATCAGCCCCGTCGCCATTGCTACTTTACATATCAACCTTTTCATAACAGCAAATATTCCAATCGCAAATATACTAAATTCCCGCCTTATACCTAACCCTTCCCCGCAAATATTCACAAATCCATGAATCGGATATGTAGCGCCGTCTTTAGGCTCCAGTAGGGCTGCTTCCATGGAGCAGCCTAACCCCCACGCCTAAATTAATCGCTGACAATACCCGCGAACAGTAGGGCTGCTTCCATTGAAGTGACCCCCAAAAGTTGGACGGGTTAAACATTAACCAGTTATAAGGAGAGTTCGGTATTG
>CAZJBM010000033.1:0-23155 GCA_964544595.1 uncultured Barnesiella sp. | reverse complement strand
CAAAAATATGGGGCTAGTCAGTGCGAAGATTTTGCACTTCGATTTGGATTCTACACGCAATCATGTTTTCTACCATTGCTTGAGTGAATATGCATCTTATAAAACTTATAAAATTTATAAATCTTATAAAGAATGGAGACCCTGGATAAAAAGGACTGATTTGGACTGCGAAAAATTTGCGTAGTTGCGGAATTATGCATACTTTTGCGCAGAGCAAAGGCTAATCAGCCTTGTTTGTGAGAAACTTTCGCCCGGCCAATAGTCGCGGCGGGAGGAGAAATTTAAGATAAAAAAGGCGTTTTTCCATACGCTGTCTTCAACTCTTGAAACCTGAGAAATTTCAACGCGGAATGAAGACAGAGCAGTAAGAAGGCGTTCAGGGTAGTTTGTACTATTCCCCGGGTGGTAAGCCGCTGTGTTGCGACTTACCATTATGGGCGTGATATATACCTGTACGTGGGCTGACGACTGCTTATCCTTTCCGCATGGCAGTCTCAGGGCCTCAAGAGTGGGATAAGCAGGATTGAGCATCCCACGTCTTTTATTTATACCCTATTTAACAATTTAATACAGCTGAATTCCGGGATGCTATTGGCTACTATTTTATATCATGAAAAAAGCCTGCATCCTGCTAATGACAATGGTAGCTGTTTTTTTGGCCGCACCTCAAATAAACGCCAAAAATTACAAATTCAACATTGACGACACTGCTGAGACCCAGTTGATTCGCAAGCACAAAGATCCCTCTTTCAAGGTTATCCGCGTGGTCGCTGTCGATAAGAACTTCGACAAGGCGATGGATCGCGCCGCCATGTGCGCCGTGGCCGACGCGTTGTTTCGCGGAATTGCCGGCTCGATCGACCCCATAAGCCAGGAAAACGTGCCCGAAATGAAAGCCATGATTCCTTCCGGCATACAGGGCTACACCGCCCACAAAGACTTCTTCGACAACTTCTTCAAAAAGGGTGACTTCAACCAATATATACGCCGCGCCATGACCGACTACCCTACCGGCGAAAACAATGTCAAGACCAAGCAAGGCACCCGCATCGTCGATTATTACATCCTAAACACCAAAGCGTTAGCCCAGTATCTTGAACAGAACGGCATTGAAGTGAAAGGCGATAAACTCAGATTCTAACCACATTATTAAAATTAAATTAATAAACCATAACCAATCTAATCAACATTTCCTATACGATATGAAAAAATTACCCTTTCTGCTGGCATTAGTGCTCTGCATGGCGCTCGATGCCTTTGGAGCCGCCCAGAAACCGATATTAATGGTAGTTCCATCTAAGCAATGGTGCGCCGCTAACGGTCACGGACAGCGTCTCGAAGACGGACGCTTCGCGCCTAACATGAGCATGGCTCTTGAAAACGAGATATTCCGCGACGCCGTTGCCGGTATTCAAAACGTTTTCGCCGAAAAGGAATATAAAATTTCCGACCTCTCAAGCGCCATAGACAAAATCGCCAAACGCAATTCGCGCTCAATGGTGCTTCAAGGCAAAGATGGGAGCGTACCCGTCGAAGACGACATCGAGGCCCTTATCCGCGAGGTGAAAGCCGACATCTATCTTGAGCTCGAAATCACCCCCATAAGCCGAGGCGCTTTCAATCAAGTGAAATACCTTATCAAAGTCTGCGACGCGGCGACTACCAAATCGATAATGTCGAAATCCGACGTGTCGGCGCGTTCGTCGGCAGCAATCGAGCGACTGGTCGCCGACGCGGTCAACACCTTCGCCGACGATATGATCGATAAAATCCAGACCCACTTCGACGACATCCACGCCAATGGCCGCGAGGTAGAGATGATCTGCATGCTTGGCGACGGTTGCCCCCTCAACTTCGAGAGCGAGGTCGAGCTCAATGGCGACACCGGCGAGCTTGCCGACCTCATCGAGTATTGGGTCAACGAGCATTCGGTCAACGGCTCATACTCTATCGGCAACAAGAGCGCTAACCTCATGGAAATCGAGCAGCTGCGTATTCCTACCGTCGGCAAAGCCAAATTCGGCGGTGGCGAAAAAGGCATCTCCGCAGCCGACTTCGCCAGCGATCTCGGCAAATTCCTAAAGCCTTACGGCATTTCGGTGTCGACTTCGCCTAAGGGCATCGGTACGGTATACTGCGTGTTTGGTGGCCTCTAAACCTCTTCTAACCTGATACCCGCATAGACATGAAATACAGAATTAGCGCAATAGTTTTGGCGGCGGCAAGCTTGTTCGCGCCTAAGATGCAAGCCGACCCCACCGACAACATCACCATCGCGGCTTATGTGCCTCAGGAAGCTAATCTAACGCCCAAAGAGGCTGAGGCCGTAACCTCGATGCTCAATCGCCTTATGACCACCTACGGCTGCGCCGGCGGAGGTTTTGACAATCGCTTTATCGTTGTGCCCAATATCAGGGATGCGCGCAGCGAGGTTGTAGGTCTCGACTCAAAAGCCGTAGTCGAGCTCGACGTGGACCTCATCATCGGCGACGGCGTTAACGGAACGCTTTTCTCCACAACCTCCTTCACCGTCAAAGGCATCGGCAAGAACATGGAGCAAGCCCGCATCGCCGCTTTACGCAAGGCTCCGACCCGCAGCCGTGAGATGCAAGACTTCGTGAATATCGGCAAAGAGCGTATCGTGAATTACTACGAGCAGCAGGGTCCGGCTATAATCAACACGGCGAAGTCGCTCGCCCAGAGCCATGAATACGACAGCGCCATTACAGCCCTGTTTGCCATCCCATCTACCTGCTCCCACTATGCCGAAGCGCAAAAGCTTGCCGGCGAATATGGCCTGAAATACTACAACGGCCAGAACGACAACGCTATCCGCGCCGCCGAGCAGGCTTGGAACGCCAATCCTACCGAAGAGGGGGCGGCGGCTGCCATCGAGGCCCTCAGCTCAGTCAGCAATCCTACCCCCGCTCAAAAGGCAGAGATGGACAAGCTCATGAAGAGCATGGACACGAAATTCTCCCTTCGCGAAACCCGCGAATACCAGGCTCGCCTTGCCGAAGAAAAAAACCGTCATTCGGAACGTATGTCGGAAATCTCGGCTGATGCCTCGGTAGAGAAAGCCCGCTACAACGCGGCCGCCTCGGTCGCTAAAGCTTACGCGGCATCGCGTCCCAGCGTGGTCTACCACGTCCATTCATGGTATTAATCCATACATTATACATTATACGTTCAACTAACCAATCAATTACCTAATGATGAAAGCAAAAAGCTTATTGACATCAATGGCAGTGGCGCTTACCCTGTTCTCCACCTCTGCCCAGACGATCAGCACCGAGTATGCTCAGCCAGGTATCGGCGGCGTGGTGCTCCCCGAGTTTGAAACCAACGAGTTTGTCGAAGTGCTCAACCTCCCGATTAATTCCAAACTCAATGAAGCCGGCACTACCATCGCCGAGCGCGAAAACTGGCTCAATGCCAATAATACCGGCGCTCAGATTCTCGCTGCCTACATCACCGACAAGACCACTTTCGACAAAATGAAAGAGGATGTGCGCAAAAGTATCACTCAGGCCGACCTCGATATGTCCGCGATCAGCGGTCTGGGCGAGGACGCCATGATCAACAACATTCTTTCCCGCCGTCTTGGCAATAACTACGTCCTCTTCACCGGCAAGAACGAAAAAGGCAAAACCACTTGGGAAATTTACAAAATCCAGCTCACTCCCGAGCTCTACAACGCCTATATCAACGTAATGGGTACCAACGAGGCATCTCCTCTCATCCCCATGAAGTTTATCAAAGCGGGCCAGTACGATCAGAGCACCATCGACGCTGAGTATCAGAACGCTCTTACCGACAACAATCCCGAAGCCGGCTATGCCGTGTTCCGTCGTCTTGTTAAGGAAGTGCCCGACCTCGCTATCGGCGGCCCGGTGATCAACTCTCACCCCTTCCGCGCACGTATGCCCAAGGCTGCTAAGAACTCCAAGCTCCAGCGCTTCTACATCTATCGCACCGTTGAGAAAGATGGCCAGTTCGCTTCAAAGAACATCGGCACAGCTTACGTGACCCGCCTCATCGGCCAGGATACTATCCAGCTCTACTCGCTCTTCGGTCGCACCGGCTCTAAAAAACGCGGCGACTACGCGGTGTTAACTCCCGGCGGACGCAGCGCGTTCAGCATCTCAGGTCTCTACGGTCTTGAGAAAAACGGCAACTATCCCCGCGTCAGAGTTGAATATGACTTCCTCCACTGGCTTTCTCCGATAGGTGTCAGCGGTCACTTCCTCGCCGCTTTAGACGCTGACTTCATCGGCCGCAGCGGTCAGACTCTATTTACTGTTGACGACAAACCCATCTCTTACGTCAGCGTGGCCGACGGTAAGCTCTACGCTACCCACCCCAATCCTCTCCGCGCGGGTCTCGGCGTCGGTTACGGCGTGGCCTACAACTTCATGGGCCGCTTCCAGGTAATGCCCTACATACGTATCGGCGCCACCTACACAACCTTCCTCTCAGTGAAAAAGGACATTGAGATAGGCAGCGCTGCCGGTGCGGAAGATGGCATGTACGTCCCCATCAATAGCGGATACGGCGATATCGACCTGTCGAAGGACAACAAGGGCGAATTCTTTGGCGTTCGCGGCGACCTCGGCGCCAAATTCCAGGTTAATATCACCAACAAACTCTCTGTGTTTGTAGGCGTTGAGTACAACTACAACAAGGGCTTCGGCAAGAAGACCACCGCAGGCATCACCGCCGCGGATTACTTCTACGACAAAGACTACCTCGCCCATGGCACTTCAGCGTTCAATTTCCTCGCCGGCGTGCGTTTAATCTCTTTCTGAATTCATAGATAGAATATAGATAGCTGTTATTTTTTTCAGAAAGGGGGCTGCAACTGAGTGTGCGGCCCCCTTTTTTTGCACGAAAATGCCGCGTTTTCGGTGTAAAATGCCGCGTTTTTGCGCGAAAATGTCGCGTTTTTGGTGTAAAATGTCGCGTTAAAGCGCGCTTTTTTGTGCAAAAAGCGCGCTTTTTAGAGGGATTTTTCATTAAATTAGGGGTTATTTGGTCGAAAAAAATTAGTAAATTCGCGTTGAAAATACCCCTTTGAAAATGGCCGACGACACTAATCTCCTCGACTTCGAGGCTCAGCCCGAAGTGAATTATACCGAAAAAGACATAAAATCGCTTGACCCGCGCTCCCACGTGCGCATACGCCCGACGATGTATATCGGCAAGACGGGCGACGGCTCAGGCGCTTCCGACGGCATCTACGTGCTGCTCAAAGAGGTGCTCGACAACTCAATCGACGAGTACATGATGGGCTACGGCAAGCAGATCACGGTCGACGTGACCGAGACTACCGCCACTATCCGCGACAACGGCCGCGGCATACCGTTCGGCTCGCTGCTCGACGCCGTCTCGCGAATGAACACCTCGGGCAAGTTTGACGACTCGAAGGCGTTTCAGAAGTCGGTAGGGCTTAACGGCGTCGGCATCAAGGCCACCAACTATCTGTCGAAGGATTTCATCGTGGAGAGCGTGCGCGACGGCCTGAAAAAGAGGCTCGTGTTTGCCGAGGGCATTCTCGTGACCGAAGAGCCCCCCTTTGAATGCGACGAGCCGACAGGCACCATGATACAGTTCACCCCCGACAACACGATTTTCAAAGGGTACAGATTTCTCGAGGAATATGTCGTGCCGCTCATACGCAACTACACGTTTCTCAACGTAGGGCTCGCCATTTACCTCAACGGCAAGCGATTCATATCGCGCAACGGCCTGCTCGACCTGCTGAAGGAGAACATGACAAGCGAACCGCTCTACCCCCCTATCCATCTCAAAGGGCAGGATATCGAGATCGCCTTCACCCACTCCAACCAGTATGGCGAGGAGTACTATTCATTTGTCAACTCGCAGCACACCACCCAAGGGGGCACCCACCTCTCGGCGTTTAAGGAGTCGGTGGCGCGAACCATCAACGAATATTTCGGCAATAAGAAATATGAGTATGCCGACATACGCAACGGCCTTTGCGGCGCTATCTCGGTGCGCATCCAAAACCCCGAATTCGAGTCGCAGACCAAAATCAAGCTCACCTCGTCAGACATGGGTCCGGGCGAGCCGAAGGTGACCACGTTCATCAACAACTTCATAAAGAAGGAGCTCGACAATTACCTACACAAAAACCTCGACGTGGCCGACATTATCCTGAAGAAAGTGCAGGACAACGAGCGCCAGCGCAAGGCCATGGCCGGGGCATCGAAACAGGCCCGCGAGAGGGCCAAGAAGGTCAACCTCAACAACCGCAAGCTGCTCGACTGCCGAGTGCATCTCAACGATGCCCGCGGCGACGAGGAGAAGAAGATGGCGTCGTCGATTTTCATCACCGAGGGCGACTCGGCTTCGGGCTCAATCACCAAAATCCGCGATGTCGACACTCAAGCCGTGTTCTCGCTCCGAGGCAAGCCGCTCAATTCCTACGGGCTGACGCAGAAAATCGTGTACGAGAACGAGGAGTTCAACCTCCTTCAGGCCGCGCTGAATATTGAGGAGGGTATCGACGGGCTGCGATACAACAACGTCATCATAGCCACCGATGCCGACGTCGACGGAATGCACATACGCCTGCTTATGCTGACGTTCTTCCTGCAATTTTTCCCCGACCTGGTGAAGAAGGGCCACGTGTACGTGCTCCAGACGCCGCTCTTCCGCGTGCGCAACAAAGAGACCGTCAAGCGCGGCCGCGGCAAGGATAAGGCAAAAGAGGAAACCTACTATTGCTACACCGACCAGGAGCGCCTCGACGCTATCGCCAAGCTTGGCAGCAAGGCCGAAATCACCCGATTCAAAGGTCTCGGCGAAATCTCCCCCGAAGAGTTCCGCGACTTCATCGGGCCTGATATGCGTCTTGAGCCTGTAAGCCTGCGCAAAAACGACGCCGTGGCCCAGCTGCTCTCATTCTATATGGGCAAAAACACCTCCGAGCGCCAGAACTTCATCATCGACAACCTTGTGATCGAGGACGACTCCGAGATGCTTTGACGAGACGCCGGTCGACTCGCCGCCGCCCGAAACCTCCAAACCCTTAAAATTCGCAGAACAATGCGCAGAACATTCTTCGCGGGGTCGTTCAACCCCTTCACCATAGGCCACGCCGACCTGGTAGACCGCGCCCTCGAGATTTTCGACGAGGTCGTGATAGCCGTTGGCATAAGCATCGACAAATCGGCCGACGAGTCGGCCACGGAGGCTCTGACCGCGCCTATACGCCAGCTCTACGCGGCCGATCGGCGCGTCAGCGTGATCCACTACAGCGGGCTGACGGTAGACGCGGCTAAGGAGGCCGGGTGCGACTTCCTGTTGCGCGGAGTGCGCAACGTGAAGGATTTTGAATATGAGAAGGAGCTGGCCGAGGTGAATTTCCGCCTTTCGCGTATCGATACCGTCATACTGTTCACGCGCCCCGAGCTATCCATAGTCAGCTCTTCGCTCGTTCGCGAGCTGGAGCATTTCGGCCACGATGCTTCCCGGTTCAGGCCGTAGAGGGGGTTTGCTCCCGCTATCCGCCCGGTTCGTCACTAAAATATGATGTTTCGTAAGAAAACGAATATATATTTGCCGACGTTAGATATTTATGGCGTAAATTTGCATTAAACGTAAATCACTTCTTAAAATGAAATACAGAAATAAAATTCTGACAGCCGCCCTGACGGCAATATTCTCTCTATGCGCCCAATACGGCTCCGCACAGTTCAACTTCGGCAACAGCAGCATCTCTCCCCGCGAGAAAATATCGCGCGCCGAGGCTATTATCGAGCAATTCTACCTCGAAGACATCGAGGGGGAGAAACTCGCCGAAGCCGCTATCTCAGGCATGTTCAAGACACTCGACCCACATTCGACCTACTATACCGCCGAAGAGGCTAAGGAGTTCAGCCAGCCTCTCGACGGCAAATTCTCAGGCATCGGCATCCAGTTTAACCTCCAGAACGACACGCTCAACGTGGTGCAGACCACTATCGGAGGCCCGTCGGAGAAGGTAGGGATACTCGCGGGCGACGTCATCCTCCGCGCCGATACGGTAAAGCTTACCGGCGCCAAGAAAACCAATGCCGACGTGCTCAAGACTCTCCGCGGCGAGAAGGGGTCGGAGGTAATGATCGAGGTGCTACGCCGCGGCGAGAACAAGCCGCTGAAATTCCGCATTGTCCGCGACGACATCCCTATCAACTCTATCGACGCCTACTTCATGGCCGATCCGGCCAACGGCATAGGCTACATCCGCGTGACCAGATTCGCGGAAACCACCGACGAGGAATTTATCGAAGCCTACAATACACTCTTCAAGAAGGGGATGAAACATCTCATCATCGACCTTGAGGATAATGGCGGAGGGTATCTCAACTCGGCTGTCAAGCTCGCCGAGCACATGCTCAGCAACGGCGACATGATCACATACACCGAGGGTCCGAAGACGGGGCGCAACGATTATGTGGCTAAGCGCGACGGAGCGTTTCGCCATGGCCGAGTGGTGATTCTCGTCAACCAGTATTCGGCTTCGGCCTCCGAGATCCTTTCGGGCGCCGTGCAGGACAATGACCGCGGCCTTATAGTAGGTCGCCGCACATTCGGCAAAGGGCTCGTGCAGCGACCCTTCCCGTTCCCCGACGGATCTATGGCCAAGCTTACAGTCAGCCGATACCACACCCCCTCCGGTAGAGTGATCCAAAAGCCATACGAGCTCGGCGACGACGAGGCATACCATAACGACATGGTCAATCGCTACGAAAACGGTGAGTTTATGAGCGCCGATTCAATCCATTTCCCCGACTCGCTCCGCTACGAAACGCTCAAAAACCACCGCACCGTGTATGGCGGCGGAGGCATCATGCCCGACCTCTTCGTGCCGATCGACACCACGGCCAACTCCCGCTACTACCGCGAGTTGGTGGCTAAGAGCGTAATCTCCAACTTCTGCTACAAATACGTCAACAACAACCGCAAGGAGCTCAACAAGAAATACCCTGACATCGAGAAGTTTATTCCCGGCTTCGAGGTGACCGACGAGATGATGACCTCGCTTACCGACATGGCCACGAAAGAGGGTATCGAGTTTAACCAGGAGCAATATGACCGCTCTAAAGAGATGATGCGCATCATAGTGAAAGGCCTGATAGCCCGCGACCTCTACGACAGCTCGGCCTACGCCCGCATCGTCTACCCGGAGCTTAACGACATTTATCGCGCCGCGCTCGACCTCATCAACGACCCGGCCCGCTATAGCCGCCTGCTGCAAGGCAACTGACAGCTATGACAGTATAAGAGCCTGTCCCATAAAATCTGTTAACGCTGAGGCGGTCAGCTATTGAGCAGAGTTGTTCGGGTGATGAGGAAGTGTACTTGACGTACACGACCGAAGAACACGGACGAATATCCCAATGGCTGGCCGAGGCGACGGTCGCTTCCATCGCCTGCCGAACTTAATATGTGAACATGTTGAAACGATACGGCTTGCGGCAGCTAAATATGGTTGAGCAGAATCATCATGAAGGCCATTTTCGTCATCGCCGTCGCCGTGGTGAGCAGCTGCTCGTCGCCGCGGCTTAACCTGCGGAAACGATTGAGCCATGCATTACCTCCGTCTCGCATCTCTTGGGCGCTTTCGAAGCCGTCGCTCGGTCACAATGCGACGGCATTGCTCCCTCCCGCAGCCTCCAAAATCACTCCAAGATATGCGACCTCAGCCTTAACATATTTTATGGGACAGGCTCTAAAAAAAGCCGCCTGCAGGCGGCTTTTTTTATGCCAATACAATGTAGTGCCAAAGAATTATGAGATAAAGGAGTCTTTGAAGCCGATGAAGTAGAGGATTCCGTCGAGGCCGATAGTGGAGATAGACTGCTCGGCGGTGGCCTTTACCTTGGGCTTGGCATGGAACGCAATGCCGAGACCGGCGGTGGAAATCATAGGGAGGTCGTTGGCCCCGTCGCCGACGGCTATGGTTTGAAGAATATTCACGTTCTCTACCTGCGCGATAAGCCGCAGAAGCTCAGCCTTACGACGCCCATCGACCACGTCGCCGATGAAACGCCCGGTAAGTTTACCGTCGACGATTTCAAGCTCGTTGGCATACACGTAGTCAAATCCGAACCGCTGCTTGAGATAGTTGCCGAAATAGGTGAAACCGCCGGAAAGTATAGCCGTTTTGAAGCCTGCCATCTTCAGCACCTTCATCATGCGGTCAACCCCCTCTGTGATCGGGAGCGACTCGGCAATCTCGCGCATGACGCTCTCGTCAAGGCCGCGGAGCAAGGCCACGCGGCGCGTGAAGCTCTCCGTAAAGTCGATTTCGCCCCTCATGGCGCTCTCCGTGATGGCTCTTACCTGCGGCCCGACGCCAGCGCGGTCGGCCAATTCGTCGATCACCTCCGTTTCGATCAGCGTGGAGTCCATATCGAAGCAGACGAGGCGGCGACAGCGACGGAACATGGTATCCTGCTGCAACGATATGTCGAAGCCTTCGGCAGCCGAGATCTGCATGAATCGCTGCTGCATGGCAGTCGCGTCGTCGGGAGTGCCGCGGACCGAAAACTCGACGCAAGCCTTAGCTTTTGGGGTCTCCCGCTGGTCGAGGGGCATGCGCCCGGTGAGACGCTGTATGCCGTCGATATTGAGTCCCTGCGCGAACACCTCAGCCGACACGAGCGCTATATGGCGAGCCGTCAGCTGACGGCCCAACAGGGTGATAATCCATCGGTTTTTACCCTGGCGGTTGACCCAGTCGTTATACTCGGGGATAGTGATGGGCTTGAAGCGTATCGTGACGTTAAGCTCGTCGGCCTTGAAAAGCAATTCCTTCATTATCAGGCCCGACACGTCGCTTGTGGTCTGAAACAGTATGCCGAGCGAGAGAGAATGGTGTATGTCGGCCTGGCCGATGTCGAGTATATACGCGTTGTGATCGGCGAGTATCTTGGTCAGCGAGGCAGTGACTCCCGAGCGGTCGTTGCCCGATATATTTATCAGTATCAGTTCTATATCCTTCATGTGCGGTGCGGGGGGAGTATATCATTGTTGCGTTTAACGGTGGAGGCCTGGCAGCCGAGCCATCAGGAGGTCGATAATCTTGGCGGGGTAGCGGAGAGGGTCGAGCAGAGAGCCGCCGCGCAGACCGTTCTTTCGATACGCGAGCAGGTGGTCGCGACGTATCTGGCGATGAGAGCCGAGCCCCGACGACGATGCGCCTCCCGACCTCATCGTGACGAAATTGAGAGGCAGATAGCGGCAATTGACACGGTTGACGTAGACTACTCGGAGCAGATGCTCGAAGTCGGCCGCTATACGCATATCAAGGTCGAAAAGCCCGCAGCGGTCATAAACGCTCCTGCGGCAGTAAAACGACGGATGAGCCGGCATAAGGCCGATACGCATCTTCCACCGGCGGAATCCGCGCGAGCTGTAGCGGCGCACTATCTTCGACGTGTCGTCGCGGCTCACGTAAACGACGTCGCCATAGACCGCCTCGACTTCGCTCTGACCCGCGTCGAGGCCGATAGCTTCGGCGATAGCCGCGAGAATGTCGGGGGAGGAGAAGAAGTCATCGGAGTTGAGCAGCCCGATGATATTGCCCTCGGCGAGCGCGATTCCTTTGTTCATGGCATCGTAAATACCGCTGTCGTGCCCGGTGACTATGCGAAGACGATCGCCGTAACGGTCGCGGTAAGACTCGGCCAGGGCGACGGTACCGTCGGTCGAGCCCCCGTCGATTATGAGGTGCTCCCAGTCGGTGTATGACTGCGAAAGGACCGACCTGATAGTGTCGCCAAGCGTGGCGGCCGAATTATATGTCGCCGTGATTATCGAAATCAATTTTTCTTTATATTAGTTATCGGGGAAAGGCTCTGCGCGCCTGCCCCCCACTGAGTGTGTTCTTACTAAAGTTTCACGCCTCGCTCGGCGATAATACGCTTCATGATCTCGCGGTCGCCGCCAGAGGCTTTGAGTATTTCGCGGATATTGGCGTCGACCAGCACCCTGTACCAGTATCCCTGCATGAAGTCCCAAAGGAAGCCTTCGGTGCCGTCGAGAAATCCGAGGCGGAATATATAGCGATAGACGAAATAAGCCCACGCGCGCCAAAACATCGGCATCTTTGAGTAGCGGAGTTTCTGACGACGCTTTCCGGCGGCCTTGTCGCCAAGCTCATCGCCGGCGGCTGCGTTGCCCGATAGGCCATATTTGGCGTCGAGCATGGTCGCGGCCTCGCGTTTGGCGTAACCTATATGCTTGATGATAAAATCGGATATAGGCATAAGGTTGTCGTCGATGAATTTATTGCGCATCTCGATGGTGCGTCCGGTCATTATCTTAAGGTGCTCGTCCATGAGGCGGTTCTCGTAGCGGGCGGCGCCGCGGCGGAAGAGCCTTACGAGACTCACCGTGTTGACGATGCCGTGGCGTATACGCTTCCCGGCGAAGCAACGGGCTCGTTTCAGCGATACAGAGGACACGTCGGGGTCAACAGCCGGTAGCTTCTCGCGGAGCTCGTCGACAAGCTCGGGCGTGAGATACTCGTCGGCGTCGAGACGGAGAATCCACTCGGTCGAAATGTCCAGATTGTCGATTGCCCAATTGAATTGCGCGGCCTGATTGCCGGGCCACGCACGCTCCACGACCTCGGCCCCACATTCGCGGGCTATATCGATTGTCGAGTCGGTCGAGCCTGAATCGACAACGATAACGCGCTTCGCGATCGGGCTGACGTTGTCAAGCACGCGGCGCAGGTGCAACTGCTCGTTCTTGGTGAGTATGATAACTGTTAGATCGAGCATTACATCATTGATGAGGGGTGGCCAGATGACATTGTTTTATCGGCGGCGCTCACATGAGAATGAGACGAGATGCCGTGGCCTGAATGATTTCCGGGTTTAGGCATACGCATCTTCAACTCGTCGAAGCCTTTTCCATAGACGCCGTTGACGTTGGCCTGGGTTATGAAGGCGTCGTTGTCGATCGAGCGGATGATACGATATATGGTTTGCGACTCGATCTTGCGGCACATCACCAGAAGCACTTTGACATCGTGCTTTGAGTACCACCCCATGCCGTTGAGTATCGTGCACCCGCGGTGGGCGTCGTTGTTGATAGCGGTGGCGATCTCCTCCCAATGCGAGGGGGAGAATATAATGAACTGCACGGCCTGGCGGTTGGTGTTAATCACCCAGTCGGCCGAGAATGATACCAATAGAAGCACTACCATACCGTAGACCAGCCTCTCGAATCCGGCCTCGCCGAGACCGAATATGAGGAGCGACGAGGATATGATACAAATATCGCACATCTGCATCGTGCGGCCCATCGACACGTTGGTGCGCCTTACCATCATGGCGGCCACAATATCGGTGCCGCCGGAGCTGCCGTTGTGGGCAAAGGTAAGTCCGAGCCCGGCGCCGCACATGATCGAGCCTATGATGACGTTCATAAACATCGCGTTGTCCTTGTTGACGAGCGGCTCGGGAAACATCGGCTGCAACACGCCGATAAAAACCGACACGAGCGTGACGCCGACAATAGTCCGCACCACGAACGTTCGCCCGACTATGGGGTAGGCAATCACGAGGAGAATCACGTTGAACGCGTACATCGACACGGCTACCGGGACGCCCCACCCGAAAGCCTTGAGCGTGGCGTAGTAAACGATCTGGCCGATACCGGCCATGCCACCGGTTATGACGCCCTCGGGGGCTACGAACGCCGAGAATCCGAAAGCGTACAAGAGCAAGCCGAAAGCTATGAAGAAATAGTCTTTCGCGCTGACCCACAATTTTCTATTGTCGATTTTCAACATTGGCTATCAGTGGTATTAGGTAATCGATGCGGCCGAAGCCGCTCTGCCGCCCGCTCCGATATTATCATGGCGGGCGTAACGTCGGGTCAAAGTTACGAATAAGGTATGGCAATGCCAAATTTTTTTGCCATTGCCGAGCGAAAGTTTTGTTAATGTTTAGATAAATCGTAAATTTGCCATGTCAATCTTTTGATTGACAAAATACATTTTTTGAAGAAGCGTTTTGCTTATCTTGCTAATGAAAACCTGAGAAATTTTCTACGTACGCAAGAGATAACAAAGCGGTTCCTACGCTATAACGTGGGCTGCTCACCTATATCTCGCGTACAAGGTTTTCTCAGGACCGTCATTAGGAGATATGGTAAACAGTCCACGTTTCATTTTTCAGCAACTGGCCAATGGGACTGTAAGGTCACTTAACAACTATTTTATGAAAAAGTATTTTTTATTCGTGGTTTCTTTATTAGCAGTTTTATTCGCAGTGAGCATAACTGCATGTAGTGATGATTCAGACGATGCTCTTTTAACTGACATTTCAGGCACTGCGTGGAGAATCACTTCATCTAACGATTTTGATTTCAGATCAGGCAGTGTGATTGAATTTCATAAGAACGGCAGCTTAAATATTTCATCTACATTCGGAAATAATATATGGAAAGTTAAAAACGATAATTTGATAATGATATTTAACGACGACCAAACTATCGGGAAATTTATAATTGATGGAGAAACCGCAACCTACCAATACCATTGGGAAGGCGTATCAGACGGATGGATAAGTGAAGAAAACTATAGTTTATTATTACAGCGAATTGATAATAATTAATGTTTTCAATCGGGTTGACCCTCAAACGAATAGAGTCAACCCGACTTTCTATTCTTTCAGCATACCACATCTTAGGATTAATTAAAAAACACATATAAAATTAATCGATATTGTTTGCTCCGCATAATTATATGCCGGCAATAGCGTCATTAAAGAAGAACACGTACAATCCCATTTAAACCATTTTTGATAAAAAGGAAGCATCCAATAGCCTATTCTTGCAGACAAAATACCTATTCCAACTCCTGCAATAACATCATTTAGCCAATGGCGACCATTATAAAGTCGTAGAAAAGCGACACCTGTCGCAACTGCATAAGCTCCAATACCTATGCCAAGTCCATATTCTTCTCTCATCAATTCCGCTCCAGTAAACACGGTGGCGGTATGCCCGGACGGAAACGAATTCCTTGCATTGGAATCAGGCCTTTTTTCCTTAAATGAATATTTGCCTATATTCGTCATGGTGGTCATGGCTATATAGGAGGTAGCTTCTACCACTAACCGCTCTTTAAAATTGTGTTTTGACTTAATCCCGATTTCTCCAAATGTAAGATATGATAGAGCAGGGAGATATTGGATATAATCGTCTCCGCGGAAAAAATGGTCTCCGCGCAGATTATCCATTCCGTTTTTTATTTTCGCACTAACCTTTTGAAGATTCCTATTGTATACTCCAAATGTTCCGACAGCGATAAAAACTCCTGGCAAAATGAGTTGTTGAGCTTTAAATCTTGAACAATTAGCTTCTGTCTGATTGTAAACAACAATACTATCATTCTCCAAAACATCTGTAGATTTTTGCGACTCTTGAAAAATCAGGGATGATGATTCTTCAAAATTGGCTGTTTGGGCGAGCCCACAGTGTGGTGAAGTAAGAAGTCCATATATCATGAGACCACTCACCAATCGATTAATAAACATTGGCATATCGTTTGTGCGAATGCCAATGTTCATAAATCAAACTTGACGAATGCAAAAGCATGGGCAATGACTGCCCAGAATGCACCCGTCGGTTGGTGTTATGAACGGCAAGTCACGCCCATGCAGTACACGGACGTTAGCGACTTGTTCCCCATTCATAATACAATGAAATTTCCGACGTTTCATTCTGATTGGAACAAATAGCAAACGCTATTAACTTTCTTTAGAAGCCTCTGCTTCCGTTATTTCAAATGCAAATTTACAAATTATTTTTCACAATCAATAGCCACTTCAAAGTTTTGCCATTGCCGAGCGAAAGTTTTTTACATCATAACAGCCTGTCACCAACGCCGGGGACCGCGGGGGCCATCGCGCCGGGGGCCGCGGCTCTTGCGCTTCGCGGCCGACTCTTCGCGCAGCTTGAGCCCCTTGTAGGCTTTGTCGATCGTCTTGGCCGTGAGGTCGACCGTAGTGTTCACGGGGCGACCTATGTCATTAAGGTTGTGCGACATAAGCCATTCGTAGAAATATGGCATATACAGTATTCGCTCATGCTGGCGATGATCCACTCCCTTGACGCGCGAATAGACTATCCGCGAGCCGTCGACCTCACGAATACGCTCCACCATATCATCGGTGCGCGCTATGGCCTCCTCCCTGTCGTCGAGGCCGCGGATTACCCAAAGGGGCACTTTGCTCATCGCCGAGGGGTCGCCGTCGGACGCTCCCGCCAGAATGATGGCGGCCGCGATTCTGTCGGGATAGGCGGCCACAAGGTCGGCCGCACCGTTCCCTCCCATGCTCATGCCTATCACGTAGATACGATTAGGGTCGACATTGTTTGTCGCGACAACGCGGTCAACGTCGCTCATGATTTTCGCCGCATCCCATCGGTCGCCCGTGGCCTGCGGGGCCAACACATATCCATTGACTCTCATTCCCGACCGCAGCGCGTCGATAGTGCCGAAACGGTCCACCTCCTTCAGGTCATTACCGGCCGCGCTACGGCTGTGCAGGGCGATTATAAGCGGCATGGGCGATTGGACTGAATCGGGGGAGTAAAGCACATAGTTGTAGCCCCCGGCAGCTTCTTTCTCATGGTAAGTGACTCCGGCATGGGCAACCGACAAAAAGCCCGCGCACAGAGCGACGAGCAGACTGACAGCAAAGCGCATAAAGATGGTATTAAGACAATATTTAGGGTTAACTGCATTTAAGACTCAAGGCAACCGCGATAGTTTAATCATCGGCGATGAATTTTTCTCGCAAAGCCAACTTGGCGGAAATTATGCCGCAAAATTTGCGCGATATTACCAAAACGCGTATCTTTGCCGAGCAAAAGCGGATATGGCGTAATTGGTAGCCGCGCTAGACTTAGGATCTAGTGTCTCGCGACGTGGGGGTTCGAGTCCCCCTATCCGCACATTTTTTCAAGCCACAATCAGAGGGATTCCCGCCGGGGACATCCCTCTTTTTTTCGGCCATTTTTCGTTCGGCGAAAAAAATTATAGTTCAGCATTTTAACATCTCGGAAAAAATTTGTAACTTTGCGTGATTTTTAGCGTGAAAAAACAAACACATTAGTTAATAAGAAATTTATGAATCCAATCAAGAAGACCATCGAGCTTCCCGACGGGCGAAAAATCACCCTCGAGACAGGCAAACTCGCCAAGCAGGCCGATGGAGCAGTAGAGCTGCGCATGGGAGGCACCATGCTGCTCGCTACGGTTGTCAGCGCCAAAGAAGCTGGCGAAGGGGTCGATTTCATGCCCCTGACTGTTGAATACAAAGAAAAATTCTCTTCTGCCGGACGCTTCCCCGGCGGTTTCCTTAAGCGCGAAGGCCGCGCCTCGGACTACGAGATCCTCACCTCTCGCCTGGTCGACCGCGTGCTCCGTCCGCTTTTCCCCGATAATTACCATGCCGACACTTTTGTCAACATAACCATGTACTCGGCCGACGGCGAAGACATGCCCGACGCTCTCGCCGGCCTCGCCGCCTCAGCCGCTCTCGCTGTCAGCGACATTCCGTTCAACGGCCCGATCTCGGAGGTCAGAGTGGCCCGCGTCGACGGCGAATTCATCATCAACCCCAACGCCGAGCAGATCGAGAAATCTGATCTCGAGATCATGGTCGGCGCCACCTACGACAATATCATGATGGTAGAGGGCGAGATGAACGAGGTGTCGGAGTCGGTGCTCCTCGAAGCCCTCAAAGTGGCCCACGACGAGATCAAGAAGCATTGCAAAGCCGTAATGGAGCTCGCCGAAGAGGCCGGCGCCACGGTTAAGCGCGAATATTGCCACGAAGTCAACGACGAGGAGCTCCGCAAGGACGTTCACGACAAATGCTACGACAAGGCTTACGCCATAGCTAAAGCCGGCTCGGCCGACAAGCACTGGCGCGCCGACTCGTTCGCAGCTATCTGCGACGAATATATCGAGTCGCTCCCCGAAGAGGAGCGCGAAGAGAAAGCTCCGCTTGTGAAGCGCTACTACCACGACGTGGAGAAAGAGGCTATGCGCCGCTGCGTGCTCGACGAGCAGGTGCGTCTCGACGGCCGTAAGACCAACGAGATCCGCCCCATCTGGTGCGAGACCGACTATCTCCAGTATCCCCACGGATCAGCCGTGTTCACCCGCGGCGAGACCCAGGCCCTCGCGACCGTCACCCTCGGCACCAAGCTCGACGAGAAGATTCTCGACGACGTGCTCAACACCGGCCACGAGCGCTTCCTCCTCCACTACAACTTCCCCCCGTTCTCCACAGGCGAAGCGCGCCCCGTGCGCGGCGTGGGCCGTCGCGAGATCGGCCACGGCAACCTCGCTCACCGCGCCCTCAAGCGCATGTTCCCCGACGATTTCCCCTACGTATGCCGTATCGTCAGCGATATTCTTGAGTCTAACGGCTCGTCGTCGATGGCTACCGTATGCGCGGGCACCCTTTCGCTCCTCGACGCGGGCGTGAAGATGAAACGCCCCGTAGCAGGTATCGCCATGGGTCTTATCAAGGATTTCGATTCGCCTAAATATGCCATCCTCTCCGATATCCTCGGCGACGAGGACCACCTCGGCGACATGGACTTCAAAGTGACCGGCACGCGCGACGGCATCACCGCAACCCAGATGGACATCAAGTGCAACGGCCTCTCTTACGAGATTCTCGAGCGCGCCCTCAATCAGGCCCGCGAAGGTCGCCTCCATATCCTCGACATCATCGACGAGACCATCCCCGCTCCCCGCGAGGACTACAAGCCTCAGGTGCCTCGCATCGTGACTATGCTCGTGCCTAAGGAAATGATCGGCGCTATAATCGGCCCCGGCGGAAAGATCATCCAGGGCATCCAGGAAGAGAGCGGCGCGACAGTGTCGATCGACGAGATCCCCGAGGGCGGCCACGTGGAAATCGCCGCCAACAACAAGGAAGCCATGGACAAGGCCGTAGCGATGATCAACGCTATCGTGGAGCTCCCCGAAGAGGGCAAAGTCTACACCGGCAAGGTTATGACCATCACCGACTTCGGCTGCTTCGTTCAGTTCATGCCTAACCGCGACGGCCTCCTCCACATCTCTGAAATCTCCTGGGATAGAATCGAGAACATGGAAGACACCGGCATAAAGGAGGGCGACGAACTCCAGGTCAAGCTTATCGAAATCGACAAGAAGACCGGCAAATTCCGCCTCTCGATGCGCGCTCTTCAGCCCAAGCCCGAAGGCTACGTAGAGCCTGAGCGTAAGCCCCGCGGCGATCGCGGCCCGCGTGGTCCCCGCCGCGAAGGCGGCGAAGGTCGCGGACCCCGTCGCGATGGCGACCGCGGACCTCGCGGACCTCGTCGCGAACCCCGCCACGAATAAATAAATTCAATATACGTGCTAACAATCAGCGCCGCCCAACCTCCGAAGTTGAGCGGCGCTGACTTTTTAGAGCCCGTCTCATAAAATCTGTTAACGCTGAGGTCGCATATCTCGGAGGGATTTTGGAGACGCCGGGAGGGAGCGACGCCGTCGCATTGTGACCGAGCGACGGCTTGCCCCTCGATGTGATTCTGCCAAAACATATTTAGCTTCGCCAATGCTCCGCGCTTCAACATGTCAGCGTTAGACAGAGGGAGGTGGTAATTACCATCGCCCCGGCCATCCATTGGCATATTCGTCCGTGTTCTTCAGTCGTGTACGTCGAGTACACTCCATCATCACACGAACAACTCTGCTCAATGGCTGACCGCCTCAGTCTTAACATATTTTATGGGACAGGCTCTAATATGCCAAAGAGGGACTGCGGTCAGCCCTTCTTTTTAGCCTCAGGGTAAGCTATGCGCACATGATACATCGTGCGGAGCGCTTTGATAAACGCCTTCTTGATCGTGGTTATATCCTGGAACGAAAGGGGGGAGTCCTTGTGCATCCCGGCAGCTACCTGGCCGTCGATAAGCCGATTGACGAGAGCCTCGATTTTCTCAGGGCTATGGTCGGGGAGCGAGCGCGAGGCCGCCTCCACGGCGTCGGCCATCATCAGCAGCGAGGCCTCCTTGCTCTGCGGGTTGGGGCCGGGATACGTGAACGGAGCCGGGTCGACATCCTCGTCGGGATGCTGATTGCAATAGGTGGTATAGAAATACTTCGCCTGGCCGTTGCCGTGGTGCTGCGCGATCATGTCGCGGATCACCCGCGGCAGATTCTCCTTCTCGGCGCGCTTGAGGCCGTCGGTGACGTGGCCTATGATTATACGCGCGCTTTGTATGGGCGACAAGGCGTCGTGGGGGTTGACGCCATGCTGGTTCTCAGTGAAAAAGGCCGGGTTCTTGATTTTGCCTATATCGTGGTAAAGCGCTCCGGCGCGGACGAGCTGCACGTTGGCCCCTACCTCGCGGGCCGCGTCGGCCACCAGGTTGCTGACCGCAAGCGAGTGCTGAAACGTGCCGGGACATTCCACCGAGAGGTCGCGGAGAAGCGGGTTGTTGATGTCCGACAGCTCAACGAGCGTCACCACAGAGGTGAATCCGAAGAGTTTCTCGATCACGAATATCAGGATGTAGGCAAACGAGGTGAGCACCATGTTGACCGCGAAGAATCCGATCAGCTTCCATGAGAACGACCTCAGCGTGGCCTCCTGCATCAGCTCGACGGCGCAGTAGGCGAGAATGTAGGCCAGACACACGTAGGCCGACGTGCGAAGCAGCTGGCTGCGCTTCGACAGCTCTTTGGTGGAGAATATCGCCGTAAGCCCAGCAACCACCTCCACAAACACGAATTCAAACGGGAAGTTGGCGAACGAGGCGCACGTGATCACCCCCATCAACATCATGAACAGCGCCATTGACGAGTCGAAGAACACCACCACGACGATCGGCAGTATGGCGAACGGCACGATATACAACCCCGACGAGAACACGGAGTTCATAAACACGCCAAACACGAAAAAGCCGACCAAGAGGCTCAGCAAGCATATCACCCGGCGCATATCGCAGAGCGTTTTGCGGCGGTAGAAGTAGAGATACGACCACATAATCGACATGCAGATGACGGCAAACGCGAGCTGGCCGATAGCGATGTTGATGTTTGACCCGCCGGCGGCGTCCATCTCGGCTTGCATCTTCTCGTAGGACTTCAGCGCCTGATAGATTTGAGGGGTCACGATCTCGCCTCGGTCGACGATCTTCTCGTTCTGCTGTATCTCATACTGCGCGGCCACCACCGGGCTTAGCAGCTCGTTGCGCAGAAGCTCCGTCTCCTGCTCGTTGACTATGATGTTGGGCTGGAGATAATTGTCGATGCGCATTTTACGCAACGCGGGCATAATGTCGCCGAAGTGAGCCGACACGATCGTGTCGAGCCGCTGGTAGGCCGCGCGCTGCGACCGCATCTTCGCGGTGGATAACGTTTGGCTCGAATTGTTGTCGTGCACCTTAATGTCGGTGAGATTGCCCGACTTCACCCTGTCGGCGATCTCGGCCTCCACAATGCCGTCGGCAAACAGCCCGTCGATGACCCTGACGGTGAACTGCCTCTGCGCGTCGGTCAGGTCGGTGTTGGCGAGCACCGCCTCGCGCGCTTTGGCCTTAGGGGTCGAGTCGAACTTGAATATCGGTATTATCGACGCGTTGATGCTGTCGGTAAGACGCTGCTGGGTAGCGTCGTCGTGATAGACGAGGATATTGAACGGGGCCTGCAGCAGAGGGTACTCCCATGGGCGATTCATCTCGTAATTATACCTCACGGTGCCCGACCGGGGCATGAAAATCGCTATAATAATCGCGGCGATGGCGAAAACGCCCCCGCGCATCAACGTCTTATTATCAAATTTCAACTTCATGGTCATCAACTAATTAAGCCCGAGCCCGGCGGCGACTCCATAGCGTGGCGGCGATAAAGCGCGACACGGGCGGCAAACCGCATGGCGACCGTTTGGATGCCTTTTGCTTGCCGGTTGGCTGGCGTTTGGCTGACGCTTGGAAGCCTCTTGGCTGCCTTTAGGGGGAGACTTGGCAGACGTTTAGCGGACGTTTGGCCGACGTTTGGCCGACGTTAGGCGGATGGGCATAATATTAAGATTGCGAATATAAGGAAAAAAACGAAAAAACGCCTCAAAAAAACCGAAAAATTTGGAAAATCGGAAATAAACCTTTACCTTTGCACCGTCAAAAGCGGCAACGACACCAGTTCGCCCGCCATAGCGCCGTCAAAAGCGGCAGGCGATGTCGACCGACAGTCACCCGCAAGGTCCTATAGCTCAGTTGGTTAGAGCACCTGACTCATAATCAGGGAGTCCTTGGTTCAAGCCCAAGTGGGACCACCAGCAGCGAAAGCAAATCGCGCAAGAATCCTGAAAATCAACGATTTTCGGGATTCTTTCTTTTTCCCCGACACCGCAAAAACCGGCAAAACTAGGCATTCCGCGTTGGACTATCCGTTGGACATTATTTTTGTCCGACAATGTCCATCGATTGTCTGATAATCCTCTGACCCACTTATAGTTGCACGCAAATTTTCTTCACTTGTCAAAGAACTATTATTTAATCAAAAATGTTTATTTGACATGCAACAAAGAAAATCGACTTTCAGCATCCTCTTTTACATCAAGAGGAAGAAGCTGTTGAAAAACGGTGATGCGCCGGTGTATATGCGCGTCACCGTCGATGGCCGTTTCCTTGAAGCGTCCCTCAAAAGAGGTGTAAACCCGAAGACTTGGAACGAGAAGAAGCAGCGCTCTACAGGTAGAGACCGTCTTTCACTCGAACTAAACGATTACCTTGATGACACTCTTACAAAACTCCTGAAAATTCATCAGCGTTTCGTTGATGAAAAGAAAATCATCAATCCTAAGACCATTCTTGATGAATGGGCAGGAAGAATGGAAAAGCCCAAAATGCTCTGCGAGGAGTTCCGAGCAGACAACGAGAAGTATCGCCAGCGACTCGAAATCGGTGATGTGGTGCTCAACACCGTTCTCCGCAACGAGAGAGCCGAGCGTTATCTGGGAGAATTCATCCGCAAACGCTTCAATGCCGATGACATCCCCTTCTCATCAATCGACAACGCGTTTGTACGCGACTTTCACCTCTTCCTCCGTGTTGACAAGCAGCAGGAGCA
>CAZJBM010000032.1:0-25949 GCA_964544595.1 uncultured Barnesiella sp. | reverse complement strand
CGAGAAGCGCCGATACCTCCGAACCTGCCTGAGTGAAACGGAAGATGTTGTCGATAAAGAGGAGAATCTCCTTGCCGCCACCGTCAGCGTCGCGGAACTGCTCGGCCACGGTAAGACCCGTAAGAGCCACGCGCAGACGGGCACCCGGGGGCTCGTTCATCTGGCCGAACACAAGCGCGGCCTGAGAGTTGTTGACCTCTTTCATGTCGACATCGGCAAGATTCCACTGGCCTTTCTCCATGCCTTCCTCGAATTTCTTGCCGTATTTCATTACGCCGCTCTCGATCATCTCGCGGAGGAGGTCGTTACCCTCGCGGGTACGCTCGCCCACGCCGGTGAACACCGAGAAGCCGTTATGGCCTTTGGCGATATTGTTGATAAGCTCCATGATGAGCACGGTCTTGCCCACGCCGGCGCCGCCGAAGAGGCCGATCTTACCGCCCTTGCTGTACGGCTCGAGAAGGTCGATCACCTTGATACCGGTGTAGAGAATCTCCGTGCCGATGGTTAGGTCCTCGAATGTCGGGGCAGGCTGGTGGATGGGGCGCAAATTGTCGCGGTTAAGCTCTGGAAGGTGGTCGATAGCCTCGCCGATCACGTTGAGTAGACGACCCTTCACCTGCGAACCGGTGGGCACCGCAATCGGGCGCTCAAGATTGTCAACGCGGAGGCCGCGCTGGAGTCCGTCGGTACTTTCCATTGCAACGCAACGCACCGTATCCTCGCCGATATGCTGCTCAACTTCGAGAATAAGCATCGAGCCGTCGGGACGGTCGATTTTAAGCGCCGTATAAATCGGGGGCAAAATGTTGTCTTCGCCTTCGAAGATAACGTCGACCACAGGACCGATTACCTGGGCAATTTTTCCGTATTTTTCGCTCATTGGATATAGAGTAAGAATTTCAAACTAAGAGTTATCGCGATATGATTAAAAATGGAGTCCGTAGACAATCACGAGAGCCATCAACACGAGGTTGAAAAGATTGATCGGCAGCAGATACTTCCACTCAAGTGAAAGGAGCTGGTCGATACGGAGGCGGGGGAAAGTCCACTTAAACCAGATTATGATAAACGAGAGGATCACAGCCTTACCGATAAACCAGAGGGGCGACGGGATGTAGGCCATCACGTTGTTGAAACCGTCCCATCCGTGAATCTGAATCGGCATCCAACCTCCGAAGAAAAGGAGGGTCGCCACGCCGGCCACGATGAAAAGGTTAAGGTACTCGGCGAGATAGAAGAAGCCGAAGTGGATACCTGAATACTCGGTGTGATACCCGGCAGTCAGCTCGCTCTCAGCCTCAGGGAGGTCAAAGGGGCCGCGGTTGGTCTCTGCTGTGCCAGCGATCATATAAATGATGAAGGCGATAATCGCGGGGATATGGCCGGTAAAGATAAACCAACCATTAGCCTGAGCCTCAACGATTTTAGTGACCGACATAGTTCCGGCGAAGCATACCATAGTAAGCACCGACAGGCCGATCGACAGCTCGTAGCTGATCATCTGCGCACCCGAACGCATAGCTCCGACGAGAGTGAACTTATTGTTAGACGACCAACCCGCCATAAGAATACCGAGCACACCGATCGACGAAACGGCGATCAGGAAGAAAATGCCGATATTGAAATCTATCACCTGCAAGCCTCTGCCCCAGGGAAGCACCGCGAACGAGAGCATCGACGCGATAATCACCAGATAGGGAGCGAGAGCGAAGAGGAATTTATCGATATGGTTAAGGCTGATAAGCTCCTTGATAAGTATCTTAAACATATCGGCGAAACTCTGCAAGAGTCCCCAGGGGCCTACGCGGTTGGGGCCGAGACGGCACTGGAAGAAAGCGCAGACCTTACGCTCGAAGTAGATGTAGAAAAGAGCGAGCAACGCGTACGCGAGCAGAAGCCCGACGCCGATAAGCACACACTCGGTGCAGGTCACCAGCCAGGGCGCCATGAACGACGCGAGCAGGTCGTGGATCCACGATGTGACTACCGAGAAGTTAAATATATGTTCGTTCATAAGATGAATGATGGTTTACTTTATTGACATTAACGGTCCATATCGGGGATGATGTAGTCGAAGGAGCCGCCGATAGTGATAAGGTCGGCGATCTTCTGGCCTTCGGCCGCGGTAGGCATCACAGCCGCGAGAGGCAAGCAGGGGGGGGCGAGTTTCAGGCGGTAAGGCTTGTTGGTGCCGTCGCTCTCAAGGTAAACGCCGAATACGCCGCGGCAACCTTCCACTTCCTGCCACCAACGGCCGGCCGGAAGCTTGATAACCTTAGGCACCTTGGCCTGTATCTCACCTTCGGGAATCTTGTCGATAAGCTGCGCGATGATGTCGGCCGACTGCTGGATTTCGGCGATACGGCATTTGAAGCGAGCCATCGCGTCGCCCGCGGTCATAACGACCTGCTCAAATTCCACCTTGTCGTAGACGGCATAGGGACGGTTCTTACGAAGGTCACAGGCCCAACCCGACGCGCGGCCCGAAGGCCCGGTCACCGACCAGTCGATTGCCTGGTCGCGGGTAAGCACGCCTACGCCTTCCATACGGTTCTTGGCTATGACGTTGCCTGTAAATATCTTATTGTATTCCTTAATGTTCTGGGGGATTACGTCGAGAAGCGCGTGAACGTCCTTCACGAAGTCAGGATCAAGATCGGCCATGACGCCGCCGATCGTGTCGTAGTTGAACGTCATGCGGGCGCCGCAGGTCTTATCCATGATGTCGAGTATCTGCTCGCGCACGCGGAGCGTGTAGAACAGCATCGTGGTCGCACCGAGGTCCATGCAGAACGTGCCGGCGAAAAGACAGTGCGATGCTATACGCGAAAGCTCGTCCATGATCACGCGGATATACTGCGCGCGAATCGGGGCCTCAATGCCGAGAGCCTTCTCGTAGCATAGGCAGAGGCCGTGGTGATATTGATGGGCCGAGAAATAGTCCATACGGTCCATGAAATGGAGAGTCTGGGGATAGCCGAGGTTTTCGCAGAGTTTCTCAATGCCGCGGTGTATATAACCCATATATACATCGATTTTCTTTACGGTCTCGCCGTCGATGGCGGTGCGGAATCGGAGCACGCCGTGAGTCGCGGGGTGCTGCGGGCCGATATTCACCACGAAATCGTCCTTCGCAAAGATAAGGCGATGCTTCTTCTCGACCTTTCCGTCGGCATTTTCGACATACATGTCGGTGCCGTCCGACTGGCGCTCGTTCTCGATCGACACGGGGTTGAGTTCGGGGTCCGCGTCATAGTTTTTGCGCAGCGGATAGCCAACCCAGTCGATGTTGAGGAATAGGCGTCGCATATCGGGGTTGCCGATGAAAATAATGCCGAAGAAATCGTAGACTTCACGCTCAAAGATACCGGCAATCGACCATATATCGCTGACCGAATGGAGCATTGGTTTTTCGACATCGTCGGTGGTCACCACTATCGACACCTGGTCGTGGGTTACCGACGAGGTGAGATAATAGATGCAGCCCATTTTGTCCTTCCAGTCCATGCCGACAATCGTCACCAGATAATCGAACGGCGAATCCGCGTCTTCGCGGAGCGTCTTGGCCAGGTCGTGAAGCTGGGCGTCGGGAATAGTAATCTGGAGCATCTCGCCCTGCTCGAAAGTGGCTGAGGGGAAGAGCTTTGAGATTTTATCCTGCAGTGTTGCCATATCTTAATAGCAGTAATTATAATTTTTATAGCAGAATCAGTGATTGGTTGGCACCGGGTTCATTCCTTTGATTGACAATCGGCTGATTTCCTGCCTTATCCCACACTGCGCGCCCCGTTGCGGGAGCCGAGCATGAGCGATTGGTTAATATACATATTTATATAAGGGCAACGCGCGATCAGTCGATCGGGTGCTCTTCAAGGAAGCGACGCTGGCTTTCCTGGCGATTGACACCACCGAAGAATCGCTCCACTTTTATTTTGCGCGAGAGCTGCATGATACCGTAAATCATCGCCTCGGGACGCGGAGGGCAACCGGGCACGAACACGTCGACCGGCACGATATCCTCGATGCCTTTGGCCACGTGATACGAATTGCGGAACGGACCGCCCGAAATCGCGCAGCTGCCGCAGGCTATCACGTATTTTGGCTCGGCGAGCTGGTCATAGAGACGGCGGAACACAGGCACCATGCGATGCACAATCGTTCCGGCCACCATCATGAAGTCGGCCTGACGCGGCGAGGCGCGCGCTACTTCCCAGCCAAAACGGGCCATATCGAATCGGGCCGCGCCAAGCGACACGAATTCGATACCGCAGCAACTGGTGGCGAAGGTGAGTGGCCAGAGTGAGTTAGACCGCCCCCAGTTGATCAGCTTGTCGAGCGAGCCCACGAGCACGTTAGTGCCGCTTTCCTGGAGCTGCTTCACCAAGCTTTCGATATATTCATTATCTTTCCATGCCTCGTAGGGCATGCTTTTGGTAGTGACTTCTTTTACTTCCATTTCAAAGCTCCTTTCCGCCATGCGTAGGCCAAACCGAGAATTAAGAATCCGAGGAATACTGCAATGCTAAGAAGGCCGTTGGGGCCGAGAGAGCGCATCACTACGCCCCACGGGAAGAGGAACACGGCCTCCACGTCGAACATCAGGAAGAGAATGGCAAACAAATAATATCCCACCGAGAAGCGGGTCATTGACTCGCCGCGGGTGGGAATACCACATTCGTAGGCCTCGCCTTTCTGAACGTTGAACGATTTCGGGGAAATAAGCTTCGCGATAAACATGGCCAGGAACACCAGCGCGGCACCCGTGAGGAGCGCGGTCAGGGCGAGCAGGCCGTTGTTTTCGATTCCGAATATTGCTAATGATGTCATGTCGTAATGTGATTTTTCACAATTTTTCGCAAAGGTAGCTTTTTTTACCCAATTGACAAAATTAATATTAACAACTTTTCACCAAAGTTTCCAACATTTCGGTCAATTACGCTTCTTCGCCGCGAATCGCGACGATTGCGCCGCAAAAAAAACGGCGATGTGCCCGGGGCGGGGAATCCGCGGCGGGCACATCGGTTTATGAGTGGGTTCAGTATGTTACTTGGAGGAGGGTTTAGGCGCATTGTCGTCGGCAGGCTGCAGCGACTTGTAGGAAGCCTGCACCTCAACCGAGATCTTGTCGTTGACTTTAAAGCGCATAAACATCTCGGGGAGATACGACAGTCGCGACGCGAAATCGCTCACGGCGAAGTCTTTGATTTCCTTATTGGCATAGTCGTAGGCCAGGGGCGAAGCGTTGTCGGGCGAGAACTGAACGCCTGAGATGACGTTGAGGCTCATCGGAAGCGCCAAGAAGTTGATTTCCGAGCGGCTGATCCCCGCGATATTGACATTGCCGAGCGACACCTGAGCCACGTTCTTCTCAAGGTCGATTTTGTAGCCGGCAAACGATGTGTAGGAGGTTTTCGCCTCGCCTGTCTCAGTGTCGGTCACGGTGACTTTGGCGTTGAAGACGTTTGACGTCTGGATGACGCGTACGTCGTAACGGTCGTTGAACGTGTATTCAATATCGTAGTAGACCGTGCTTTGGGTCGCGTTAATGGTAGCGCCGCTCTGTCGCATCTTGAACGCACTAACAGTGACCGGCCCTCCCGTGGTGGTGGGAACGGTGGCATTAGGGATAGACAGAACAACGAAACCCTCGTTGTCGACCGTGTATTTCTGGTCGGCGATAGTGAAGCTGTAGCGCGCCCCGGTCGGCGAAACCTGCAGGTCTTTGATGTTGACATCGACTTTAGAGGCGGTCACGTTAAACTCAAACTCATATTTAGCCCCGGCGAAAAGCATCGGGGCAGCCTCGGCGGCCTGGGCATCGGTCACGAGGCTTGCGTTATAGTTGAGATTGTATTGCACGGTCTGGGTCGGCGTGTCGTCGTCGAGACACGAAGTCATGGCGAACGCCGCCGCACAAGCGATAAGGGTTGCTCTTGATATTTTCATCGGTTTATGTGATTTTTCTATATTGAGAGATTAGTTTCCTACGGTAAATAACGTCGGGCGCGGGCGGTTTATTGTGCGAACGACAGCGAGAATCTGACAGTTACGCCTATCCTGCGCGGATTGCCGCGCTGGAGAAAGCTATGGCCTATCGACTCGAAATAAAACGAATGGAACTTCGTGGCCGTGAGGTTCTCGCCCCATAGGTCGATGTCGGCGTAGGGTGTGCGGAAAGTCACCGAAGCTCCGAGTTGGGCATAAAAGGGCTGCGAAAGGGTGTTTTGCTCGTTCCAATATATGCGCCCCGCGCCGCGGCACGTCACCGTCGGCTCTATTGCCGTAAGCCCGCTCCATGGAGTGGAGAGGCTGTAGGTAGCCGAGGCGAAAAGGGTGTTTTGAGGAGCGTAAGGCACGTGGTTTCCCTTGTAGTCGTTGCGGCCGTCGTTGAAATCCACAAAGCGAGCGTCGGCCAAACCGTATGATGCCGCGAGGCGAAGCGATTTCACCGGGGTGTAGACCGCCGACAGCTCCACGCCGCAACTGCGGGTCTTACCCGCGTTAGCCATCATGCGCCCAGTCGAATTCTCGTCGGGAAACACTGTCATCTGCTGGTCGCGGCACTGCAGATAGAAAGCCGAGAACTCAAGCGACAGTCCCGCTGAGGGGATGTTGGCCTTGGCGTCGATTTCGTAGTTCCACGAAGTCTCAGGCTTGTAAGAAATTATATCGGCCGTATCATACCCCTCTTCGCCCGCCGCGGGCATGCCGCCGGTCGATGGTTTGGCGGCTTTCATCATCTCCTGCTGGAGTATGTCGGAGAACATCTGAGTGTTGTATCCTCCCGACTTGTAGCCCTTCGACACGATCGCGCCGACCGCCACATCGGGGGTCACCCGATAGGCCACCTTGAATTCGGGAAGCAGCTGCAGTGAGGTGAGGTGCATGGCATCGGCAAGGACAAGGTCGATTTCGCGATTCATTATCGGCACAAGCTGAGTCCCGGCGGGAGTCGCAACCGACCGATACATCGTAGCCGACGTGTTAACCTGGCTGCGGTAGCGCAGGTCGGTGCGCTCGAAAGCCAGTCGCAAGCCTGCCGAGAAGGTGAATTCGCGCCAAGTGTATTCGCTTTTATGGTAGACGGCCCACCCCCAGATAGGACTGTGGAAATGGCTGTCGAGCAGCATCTCGCGCTCGTCCCATATAAGCTTCATGCCGAGCGTCGGGGGCAATGCCGAGTTGATGTTATTCTCAATAAGCCGCTCGATGCCATCGTTGCCAAAAGTAACCGGCGCGGCCATATTGTATCGCCTGTAAAAACCGTAAAGACCTCCGAGCCACGTATACGCGCCTACCGAGCCTTTACCCACGAAATCCTGCGTCAGCGACCATTCATGTCTTCGCTGCGACAACGTGAAGTAATCCTCGGGCATGAAATCCTGGTCGAGGGTCATATCGTCGTTGTGATACTGAAATCCGGTGATTGACGACAGCGAGAAGTCGCGGCCGAAGTAGCGCACGGTAAGCCCGTCGACTACCGTCGTGCGGTTGTAGTAACAGGTATCGTTATGATTGATCAGCCCTGACTCGACCGACTCATAGGGATAGCCACCCTGGCGCAACAACGCTACCCAGGCGCTGTTCTCCACGAGCACCCTCTCCGACGCGCGCCACGAAAGTTTCATTTTAGCCAGTCCCTGACGCTCGAAGTCGACCTTTTTGCCTGTAAAACTGTTGCGGAAAAAGCCGTCGGTAGAGTTCATCGACACGATGAATCCGGCTCCGAAGTTGTTGGCATGATGCTTATAGGCCGACGCCGAGGCGCGCCATGTGTTGCCTGAGCCGTATTCGGCGAGAGCTTTCACGCCGCTGAATTTTAAAGGCGAGACCGTCGAGACGTTGACCACGCCCCCCATCGAGTTGCGGCCGTAGAGTATACTCTGCGGGCCGCGTATCATCTCTATACGGTCGATGTCGGGGAAATTGAAGTCGAAATTGTCTTTATTGAGTATCTGCACGTTATCGACGTTAAGCGCTACAACAGGCTGGTCGATGCGCGTGCCGAGTCCGCGCACGTAGATAGTAGAGGTCATGCGGGAGCCGTATTGCGGCATGAAGAAGTTGGGAACAAGATCGCTCACTCCCCTTATCCCGACTATATCGTAGGTCTCGATCTGCGACGGCCCCACCACTGTCTCCGCAGCGGGGAAGCGGGCCGCGGAGGTCGCCTTAATCGCTGTGACCGACACCTCGTCGAGTCCTACTACCGAATCGGCATATTCAGCCGGAGCCGGCGCGGCGTGCACCGTGGCTGAAACCGCCCCCAACATAGCGGCGGTCAACGCGTATTTAACAAAATTTGTGCTCATGATTGATTTTGAAAGCGCGAAGATAGTCAACTTTTTTCACACAATTTGCTCAAAACCGAAAAAATCACTAACTTTACCCCCAACAAACCTTCAACCTCCAAATGAGCAAAGACACGCCCAAAGAATCACCCGAACTGATAGCAAGGCTCCGCGACCCGGAGACTTGTCGCGACGCTTTTGGCGAAGTCATTGCCAAATTCACCGAGCCGCTGTACTGGCAGATACGCCGCATGGTCGAGAACCACGACGACGCCAACGACATCCTTCAGGAGACGTTCATTAAGGCATGGAGCTCGATTGAGAACTTCCGCGGCGACGCGAAGCTCTCGACCTGGCTCTATAAAATCGCCATTAACGAGAGCCTCACTTTCATAGCCAAAGAGCGGAAACGCCTCAACGTCTCTATCGACGACGAAGCCTCAATGCTCGTCAACGCGATCGAGGCCGACGAAAACATCGACGGCGACCAGCTCGCCCTCGAATTGCGCAAGGCTATCGCTCAGCTCCCTGAGAAGCAGCGCCTTGTGTTCAATATGCGATACTACGACGAGATGAAATACGAAAAAATGGCCGAAATTCTCGGCACCTCAGTCGGAGCCCTCAAAACCTCCTATCACCTCGCCGTCAAAAAAATCGAGCAATATTTTTCTGAATCAGATTAAACTTTTAGCTCTCTCGCGAGTCTAAGCAAATACAAAACAATAATACAAGCTTCAAAAACAACCACGACTTAATAGTGCGAAATGGATAAAAACAGCGAAATACTCAACAAAATCGGCCGCAAATCGGGCATGACAGTGCCCGACGGCTACTTCGCGGATTTTGCCTCGCGCATGGCCCAATCGCTCCCCCCGCTCAAGAAAGCTGAGGAGCCGGCTAAACGGTCGCTCTGGCTCAGGGTAAGGCCCTACACCTATCTCGCAGCGATGTTCTGCGGCATTTGGCTGATGATGCAGATGTTCGGCATGATGTCGAGCAGCCATATCGACCTTAACAATTACCCCGAATTTCAGAATGCCCTCGCCAACGAAAATGTGGTAAAGGACTACTTCTGCCCATCGACCGACGAGTACTACATGCTCGAAGACCTCTACGACAGCGGCCTCGACCCCGACGAACTTTTCGACGAAGCCTCCGACTCGACCCTAACAGTCGAGCCCGAAGCGCTCCCCGACGACCAAGACCCACTCTACTCTCCGATAACCAACGAATAATCTATGAAACGGATTTCTATCATTCTATTCATTATCGCGGCCACTATGGCCACGGCTATCTCGGCTCAGAACCCGGGCCGAAACCAGCGTCAGAAATGGTTTGAGGAGATGAAGGAGCTTAAACACGAATTCCTCGCTAAGCAGCTCAAACTCAGCGACCAGCAGCGCGAAAAATTCTTCGACATCTACGACCGTATGGACGAAGAGCTTGAGCGCCTCAACGCCGAGAACCGAGAGCTTGAACGAAAAATCAAGACCACCCCGGCGGCTAAAGTGACCGATGTCGACTACGACCAGGCCATACAGTCGCAACTCGACCTCAAAGGGCGCGAATGTGAAATCGAGAAGCGTTATTACGCCGAGTTGCGCAACGTGCTATCAAAAAAACAGCTTTTCGAGCTAAAGGCCGCCGAGCAGGAATTCCGTATGCAAGTCATGCGCCAGCACCGCAAAATAAAGAAATAGCAGGCAAGCCTGCTTCGCGATTGCACACAATGTTCTTATCTATACACGACACGGCGGCTCCCTCGCGGGGTCGCCATGTTTATTTTTCTTGAAGTCAATCCATGTCAATAACCTCTCGATTATGAATCGACATTTTTCGCTTATAACCCGATTGATCGCAGCAGTGGCAGCGATTGTAATCCCTTTGGCAATGAATTCTGAAAACTCCCCGTCGACCGCACCCGATTTCGCTTACCCCGAAAAGGTAATCGCCAACGCCGAGACCCAACTCAACGATGCGCTGAAGGCCGCCGACGGTCAATCGGTAGTGAACGCCCTTATCAAGTACGGGCTAGCCAAAACCTCGATCAGCAACGACAACTATGCCGACGTGATAAAGAAAGTAGAGACAGTTATCGACAAGGAGACCCAACCAGCCGTGCGCAGCCTGCTCCAGATGCTTCTCGCCGACCTATACAACTCTTATTATTCCGCCAACCGCCATAACTTCGACGAGCGCACCACCCTCGCCGCAGAAAAAGATTTCACGCTTTGGAGCGGAGCGCAATTCAAGGACAAAATCCGCGGCCTATATCTCGCCGCGCTTAGCCCACGCGAAGAGCTATTGGCCGCTAAGACAGCCGACTACCCCGAAATAATCACTTCGGGCGACTATACCTACACGTTCTACCCCACCCTCTTCGACTTCGCTTCAAACAAGGCAATAAACGCGCTCAACGCGCTTTCATCCCGCCAGGGAGTATTCCCGCTCAATGCCCTTTTCAACAAAGTGGCTCTTCCCCAGATACTCACCCCGACCAACCGATCGATCGTTGAGATAGCCGACAACTGGGTAGCGGCTCACTCCGCTGAATCAGCCCCCTACATACAGGCCCTCATCGCCCGTAGCGAATACCTAAGCCGCTGTTTGGCTAACAAAAGCAACTCCAATGCTTATATAACCCCTGCTATCAAGGCATATCGCGACCACGTGTCGAATCCCTACGCCATTGAGCTCATTCTCGACACGGCCTCATCCATGATTTCAGGGAAAAATGCAACCGAAGTCTACGGCATACTATCCAAATTCATCACCGACCACCCCGACTATATACGTATCGACGCGGTAAAAGCGGCTCAAGCGATTCTCTCGCAAGAGAATGTCCTCGCCGACGTGCCCGCAGTGGTGGCAAAAGACCGCCCCGCCGAGTTGAATGTCAAACTGATCAACGCACCGGAAGCCACCGTGCATATCTACCGGATGAAATCAGGCATCACTAAGACAGAAAACTTCAAAATCACCGATTTTGAAACTACCCCATGCTTTTCGACAACAGTGAAGTCAGACAAATCCATTCCTTTCTCAGATAATATCAAGGCCGAATTCACGCTCTCGCGCTACGGCATCTACCGCTTGGCCCTCGATGGCGAAAAGCCCGACCGCAATAACGTTAACATATTTCGGTGCACCGACATCGCCATGATTTCCAACGACGTTAATACCGATGCCGCCGTCTGGGCGGTAAATCCCGCTACTGGAAAGCCTCTGCCGGGCGTAAAAGTCAAATTTGAGCAACGAGACTTCGACATTACAGTGCTCAAAACCGAAACAACCGACAGCGATGGCGCCGTGACGCCCCCTCGCTCACCATCAAGCTACTATATTTCGGCCTCTAAAGGCGACGACAAATACGCTCTCTCGATGTGGGAATATCTCTCTGAGTCACGCGACGAGACCAACAAAGCGGCATATATCAACACCGACCTCCCGATCTATCATCCGGGCGACACGGTCAATATCGTCGCGATTTTCTACAGCTACAATGCGAAATCTAAATCGCCGCTGAAAAAACTCTCTGCCGAGCTTATTATCAAGAACGCTAACAATCAGGCGCTCGACACAATCTCTATTGTCACCGATGAATATGGCCGCGCCAGCGCGTCGTTTCACATCCCTACCGACGGCCTTACCGGCAACTACCGCATTTCGGCCAAAGCCTCCGACAAGTATCTCGCGACCGAGCGGTTCATGGTAAGCGACTATAAGCTCCCTACCTTCGAGATTACGCTCGACACTCCCCAGATAGAAGGTTCCGACGTGATAGTCAAGGGTAAAGCCATGGGCTACAACGGATTCCCGATTCAGAACGCATCGGTCAAAGTAGCGCTCGCAGGCATGTCGCGCTCTTCTTGGTTCCTACCGCAAAGTGTCGAATTCTACACCGATACCATTGCAACCGACCAATCGGGCCAGTTCGCAATACGCGTCACTCCCGAAATCGCAGCCACCACTCCGTTCCCCGGCGGAACAATCAAAGCCGACGTCACCGCGACTTCAGCCTCAGGCGAGAGCCACGAGGCGTCGACCACATTCTCTATCGGTAAATCTTATTATATCGAAGCTTCCGAGGGTCTTCTCCGTGCGGTAGCCGACGCAAAACTTCACTACGGACTTTTCAATTTCGTCAACAAATCGGTCGACGGCACCCTTATGCTGAAATTCACCCGCGGCGGTGAGTCGCGCGAAATCACAGCGACCACTAAAGCCGGAACTGCCTCGGCGACTGCCGATCTTTCCGGCCTACATTCAGGTGTTTATCAAGTTGAAATATCAGCGCCTGGCACCGACGCCGAGACCGTAACACTTTCTAAAGTAAGCGTCTATAACTCCGCGGACTCCAATTCGCCCTCCGACTCTCATCTATGGATCCTCGACAATCATATAACCATCAACGCGGCCAGCAAGCGCAAAGCCGAAATCGTATATGCGGTCAGCCAGCCCGACGCCTACGTCCAAATGACCATGTACACTTCCGACAAAGTATTGTCGCGCAAGTGGTTGCGCCCGAAGCAGGGAGTCAACAAACTTACGGTTGAAATTCCCGCAGGAGTCGAAACCGCGAATGTGCTGCTCACCACCGTTTGCGACTACCAGTCCTATACAGAAGATATTGACATCGAGGTGAAAAACCCGGCTAATACGCTCAATGTGGAAATAGAGCGTATGCGCGACCGCGTTTCGCCCCTCTCCGAAGAGACCGTGACAGTAAAAGTCACCGACGGAAGCGGTAAAGGGGTGCAGTCGGCGTTGATTCTCGATATGTATTCCAAGGCTCTTAACTCGCTGCAAAGCCATTCATGGCATTTCTTCCCGAGAAGCGGTTACAGCGCGTCGTTGTCTTTTTCAAGCTACAACCCCATGACCACGTCAGTGTCATCTGACTGGTCGTGGTTTGCCAACAGAGGCAATAAATATAAGTCTAACCCTATTTTCGTGCCATCTTTCAATTTATACGGACACACATTTGGCTCAAAAATGTCGATGGATCGTATTATGATACGAGGAACATACAATTCCGCGGCTCCCATGATGTCAAAGATGGAATCAAACGATATGGTTCTTGAGGAAAGCGCGGTCGTCACAGAGTACAAATCGGCTATGACCGGCGCTGCTGTTGGGATAGCACATGACGACGTCGACATTGGAGCGGGAGATGGAATTGTAGAAGTTGGCACAGTGACAAGTGAGGAGCAACAATACCGCCCCTCTGACATCGCGCTCGCCTTCTTCGCCCCCAACCTCACCACCGACGCCCAGGGTAACATGACATACAGCTTCACAGTGCCTAACGCCAACACCACTTGGGCACTCTACGCCTTGGCCTACAACGAGGCTATGCTTACCGACCTCTCGGTAGCCGAAATCATTTCGTCGAAGCCTATCATGGTCGAGCCCAACCTCCCGCGCTTCATCCGTCAAGGCGACACAGCGCAGGCGAGCGTGCTTGTGATGAACTCCACCGACGCCGAGCAAGCAGCAGAAGTGCTGTTCGAGATTCTCAACCCGGCTGACATGAGCGTCGCTAAATCGTTCACAAAGTCGCTCACTCTCGCGCCATCTTCATCAGAAGCAGTGGATTTCACAATAACGACCGACGCCACATCGTCTAATATGCTCGTGCGCGTAAAAGCCTCAAACTCGACCTACACCGACGGCGTTCAGACCCTTCTCCCCGTTCTCCCCGCCTCGCAGCAGGTCATGGACTCTGAGACCTTCTATCTCACCCCCGACGAGATGAACTTCTCCATGCCCTTGCCTAAAAGCGACATAGCCGACGCGACCACGATAGTAAGCTTCTGCGAAAATCCGACCTGGGAAGTAGTGTCGGCACTCCCGGGCCTGCGCGCCGAGGAGTCGTCAACATCGCTCGCCGCCTCCGCCGCGATTTTCTCGGCTGCGGTGTCGGGTAAGGTGCTCGACCTCAACCCGACTGTGGAGCAAGGGCTACGCCAATGGCTCGACGGCGCCAATGGCGACGGCGCGCTCCTCGCAATGCTCAACCGCAACGACGACCTCAAGCAACTCACCCTCGCCTCAACTCCTTGGATCGATAATGCCGAAAGCGACGCCGAGCGCCTTTCGCGCCTGGCGCTCCTCTTCGACCGCGACGAAATCAAGTCGGCGATCAGCCGCAATGCCGATAAGCTATCTAAACTGCAATGCGCCGATGGCGGATGGTGCTGGACCGACTATTATAAGGAATCGTCGCTATGGGTGACACTCGAAATTCTCAACAATTTCGCAGAACTTCGTCAGCTCGACTGCTTCCCCTCGCAGCTTGAGCCTATGGTGAAGAAGGCATTGAAATATGTCGATGCCGAGGTAGCCAAGGTCTATGCCAAGCATCCCGCGGGCGATTTCCTATTCTACACCTACGTGCGCGGACTCTATCCGGAGGTTGCAATGTCGGTCGGCGCGACGAAAGCGTTCGACGCCACTATAAAATCTGTGGCTACCGCATGGAAGAAATTCCCCACCGGGCAGAAAGCGGCCGCCGCGCTTATGCTCTACCGCGCAGGGCGCAAAATAGAGGCCGGCAACGTGCTCAACTCGCTCCGCGAATTCGCTACTTACAATCCTAAGTTGGGTATGTGGTGGGATTCTCTCGACGGCTCTTCGATATTCGGCCTCTCCACCACCGGTCAGACAGTCTTCATACTCGAAGCGTTCAACACCGTCGACCCCGGATGCAAGGAAATAGACCGTATACGTCAGTGGCTCATACTCAACAAAGTGGTTCAGGACTGGGGCACCTCGGTCAACGCTTCGGCCTGCGTGGCCTCGATTCTTCAATGCGGCTCCAACTGGCTCTACAAGCCGGGCAATGTTGAAATCGCCGTTGGAGGCGCACCGATTAAACCTACCGATATAGATACGCTCACGGGCGCATTCCACACCGCGATCGACCATCCTTCAGGCGATCTGACCATCGCCCGCGGCAACCAAGGCCCTGCATGGGGAGCGGTTATGACCCGCTCAACCCAGGTAATGACCGACATCAAGGCTCACTCGATACCTGAGCTGTCGATTCAGAAACAGATGCTTGCCAACGTCTACGGTCAATGGGTCGACACCAACGAAATGACAGTTGGCCAAACGGTTAAGGTAAGACTTATCATCAACTCGCTACGCGATATGGACTATGTGACCATCGTCGACAACCGCGCCGCAATGATGGAGCCGGTGGTTCAAACCCCGCGCCCGGTCTACTGCGACGGCATCTTCTTCTACCTTGAAAACCGCGACGCCGCGACCAACCTATTCATATCTCATCTCCCTAAGGGGCAATACATTGTAGAGTATGAAATGTATGTCAACAACGCCGGAAGCTACTCGTCGGGCGTGGCCACGATTCAGAGCCAGTACGCTCCCGAAATGACCGCGCACTCCTCCGGCTCGCTCCTACGCTCCGCCGCCCGCTAAACCTTATCCAATGCACGCCATAAAATCCCGAAGCCGCGAGCTTCGGGATTTTTTTACGGGTTGCGGCAAACGCTATTTAAGAAAAATCATTACCTTTGGGGGCATGAAGCACACCCTACTCGCTATATTTACCTTAATCGCCATGACGGCCATAGCCGATCGATGCCCGAAATTCGAGATGCGCGGCGCCTGGATCGCCACCGTCTACAATATTGACTGGCCATCGCAGCGCGGCGCCACCGAGAAAATCGCCGCAACGCAGAAAGCCGAGCTCGACACGATGCTCACGCGCCTGAGCCGCGCGGGCTTCAACGCCGTGTTTCTCCAAGTGCGCCCTATGGCCGACGCGCTCTATAAATCATCCTACGAGCCATGGAGCCACCATATCACCGGCAAACGCGGCCTCACTCCGGCTTACGACCCCCTTCAATATGCCATCGATCGCTGCCACTCGCTCGGCATTGAGCTCCACGCCTGGATCAACCCCTTCCGTATCGTGCCGCAAAAGCTAATTGCCAAGGATGAAACAGACTATTCTAATCTCTGGATGACCAACATAAAGGATGGCAAACCTTTCTCGATAATGAATCCCGGGCTGCCCGAAGCGCGGCGGCTCATCGCGGATGTGGTCAAAGAGATAGCCGAGGACTATGACGTAGACGGAATTGTCTTTGACGACTATTTCTACAGTCCTGAGTTTCTGCCGGAAAACGAGAAGGCGGCTGATTGGAAGCAGTTTAAAAGCTCGGGCTACAAAGGCGCGATAGCCGACTGGAGGCGCGACAACGTCAACAAGACGATAAGCCTCGTCTACTCGACGCTCGCTAAGATAAAAAACGGCAAGATACGATTCGGGGTTGCCCCGCAAGGGATTGCGGGGGGCAACGGCGCGCACGCCGAATCGGGCATACCGAAGCTTACGCGCTACGGAGTGGTCACAGGCGACAGCCAGTACTCAAAAATCTACTGCGACCCGGTTGCTTGGATGCTTGAGGGATGTGTCGACTACATATCGCCGCAAATCTACTGGACGCGCGACAATCCGAGGCATGGCTACACAGGATTATGCCGATGGTGGTATGACACGGCCAAGGCTTGCTCGCGCCATTGCTTTCCGAGCGCGATCATAGCCCGCTTCGGCAACAAAAACAGCCTTGAATTCTGGAAAGAGTCGCTCGCTCAACTCAACGACAACCGCGCATACGCCTCCGACACCTATCCCGGCACCGTGTTCTATTCGGCCACATACATATCGGGGCCAAAATGCAAGGGCTTCGGCGACTACCTCGCCAAGCAGGCTTATCAGTCGAAAGCGCTCATGCCCCCGATGAAATGGAAGAAACAGGTGAAGGAGGTGGAGCTCCGCGGCCTTAAGCATCGCCGCGACCAACTGCTGTGGAACCGCAACGGCGACTGCCGCTACGTGGTCTACGCTATCCCCACTGCCGTAGGCTCTATCGACGCCATATCCGACAAATCTGAGGGGCTTTCATCAGACTACATCATCGCCATGACCTACTCCGACACATACACTATACCTGAGAAATACGCTCGCGGGTATCGCTTCGCCGTCGCGCCCTACGACCGCTACGGCATGGAGTGGAACCCGGTTTTCGTCAATTAAATGTTGGATTAATCAAAAAAATGTTTGACCACGAAAAATATATGCGCCGCGCTCTTCAGCTGGCAGCGAAATCACCTTACCATACCCACTCCAACCCCATGGTCGGAGCTGTAATCGTAGGCCCCGACGGGAAAATCATAGGCGAAGGATACCACCGCCGCTGCGGCGAGGGGCACGCCGAGGTCAACGCGGTAGCGTCGGTCAATGACCCCGAGCTTCTGAAAGACTCCACCATGTATGTCACCCTCGAACCGTGCTCACACTACGGCAAGACCCCGCCCTGCGCCCAACTTATTATCGACAAGGGAATTCCGCGGGTAGTAGTAGGTGCGGTCGACCCTTTTGAGAAAGTGGCCGGAAGGGGAATACGCATGCTGCGCGAAGCGGACGTCGAGGTGACGATCGGAGTGCTTGCCGACGAGAGCCGTGCGCTCAACGAGCGGTTTTTCACCGCCCACACGCTTGGCCGTCCTTTCGTGACAATCAAATGGGCGGCAAGCGCCGACGGATTCATGAACAGCCGCTCAGCTCTCGCCGGGGGGAAATCATACCGTTTCTCTAACCACGCCACCACTATGCTGACTCACCGACAGCGCGCCATGCACGACGCGATCCTCACTACCGCCGCCACTTATCTCGCCGACCACCCCTCGCTTACCACCCGCGAATACGACGGACCCTCGCCCCGGCGATTCATCGTCGACCGCAGCTGCGCCATCACGCCTGGGCCTGAAGGATTTGAAATACTGAATTTCAATGACATAGCTTCGACACTGGCCTATCTCTACAAGCAGGGCGTAACCTCGCTTCTGATTGAAGCCGGCCCACGCTATCTACAGGCCGTGATCGACTCCGGACTATGGGACAAAGCGCGAGTGGAGATTTCGGCCGACTTGCTCGGCAGCGAGGGCATCGCCCCCGCACCGTCGCTCCCCTCCTCGGCTATCCTCGTCGACGACCGCAAGATAGGGCATAACCGACTGATGATATATTCCAACCCGGTGGAGAAACCCGACAAGAGCGCTCTATCATAATTTTATTTAACACTGCGCGGCGGTTTTGTCATTGCAACTAACGAAATTTTTTCTAACTTTGCAGTTTGAAATATTGTCCGCAAGGGATTATTGTGCGCCGACGTGTAGTCGGTCGCCGCAAGCGATAATCTACCCGCGGCCAACCGATAGTTGTACCAAATTAAAGAATCGGCTGCGTAACAGTTTATAAAGCAGCTTTTTATATCAGGCTTATGCTTAAAAAATTAGCATTGTTAATACTTGGCGTAGTCGCCGTGACATCGATAGCGAGCTGCAACAGCGACTCTGACTACTCGTATCAGACGGTTCAGTATTCGAGCACCATCGTCACGCATTTCAACCTCAAGGAGAACAAAAATGTGCTCACATCGCTCGACACGGTGTTTTTTTCAATCGACCTCGTCAACGCGCGTATTTTCAACGCCGACTCCCTTCCATTCGGCACCAAAATCAACAAATTGCCGGTAAACATCACCACCGACCGCTGCCGCGTCATCGAGCTGACTATGCGTCTCGACAACGGCTCAGACACAACTATCAACTACCTTACCAACTCTACAGACTCAATCAACTTCGCCCACGGCCCGGTGAAACTCCACGTCGTTTCGTTCGACAACCAGGAGCAACGCGACTACATGATCGAGGTGAACGTGCACAAGATGATTCCCGACTCGCTGTACTGGGATAAGGTAGCGCGCCGCAATCTCCCCTCAAACCTGACTCCGAAGGCGCAGAAAACGGTGAAACTCGGCAAAAAAGCTTACTGCCTGACCTCTAACGGCAACGGCTCATACGCGATCGCCTCGACCGCCGACCCCGCAGCCGACGATTGGAGCGTGGCGACCGCCAACTTCACTTTCACCCCCGATGTCAACTCGCTCGCCGCCACCTCCGAAGCCCTCTTCATACTCTCGACCGACGGCTCACTCCACACCTCGACCGACGGCGAAAACTGGACCGACTGCCTGACCAACGGCAAATGGGCGACAATACTCGGCGGATACGAATCGACACTTTTGGGCCTGCGCAAAGATGGCGGCGAATATTACCACACCACCTTCCCTTCAGCCAATACCCCCGAAAAGAAAATCGCTGCCGGATTTCCCATCAGCGACCTCAGCAACGCGATTGAAATAAGCAACAAGTGGGCCGCGAACCCGCAGCTGATCATGACGGGCGGCAAACTTACCGACGGCTCACTCTCGGCCTCAATCTGGGGCTACGACGGCCGCTCATGGGCTCGCCTTGGCAACGACATGCCCAAAGCTACGGCAAGCGCTTCGCTGCTGTCGTTTGACATCGCGGTCACAGATTCAGTCACCTGGACAGTGACCGAAATGCCGGCCCTGCTGCTCTTCGGCGGACGCGACGCGAACGGCCTCAACAGCGCGACCTACATATCGCGCGACATGGGCATGACATGGAAGCAGGCCGACAACCTGCTTCAGCTCCCCGCCTATATCGCTCCCCGCCAATCGGCACAACCGCTGATATTCGAGTCGACACTCAAAGCCGACTCGCGCTCGGCAAGCGACGCATGGCAAGCGATTAAGCCGATCGCGCTTCCCGGCTGGTGGATTCCCGCCGACAGCCCCGCTTCGCGGGCGATAGCCCCGATCACTCAGTGGCAATGCCCCTACATCTATCTCTTCGGCGGCTACGACATCAGCGGCAACCTCTATAACGACATTTGGAAAGGCACAATCAACCGATTGACTTTCAAGCCGCTTCAGTAACTCCTGCGGCCCTCGAAAAGGTGAAAGCGCCTTGACCCGAAAGAAACCGACAAATCATATTACTTCTTACTTTGAAAAAGCTACTTCTCATAATATTAATGGCAATAGGGCTTGCGGCCAATAACTCGCAGGCTCAGGAGCTTCCCGCCTACAAATTTGATTTCGGCGGTCAGCTCGGCATGTCGGGCTATCTCGGCGACGCCAACGGAAGCAGCATCTTCAAGCATCCCGGCTTCGGAGCCGGCGTTTCGTTCCGCTATCTGCCCAACTACCGTATGGCCCTCCGAGGCGTGCTCGGAGTAATGGGGCTGAGCGGCAACACGGCCGACTTCGACAATGTGCTGCCCGCCGACGCGCAATACAAGTTCTCGTCGACCGTGGTCGACCTCTCGGTGCGCTACGAATTCAACTTCTTCCCCTACGGCATAGGCGAAACCTACAAGAACCTGCGCCGATGGAGCCCCTATCTCGCCTTGGGTCTCGGAGCCTCGTTCGCCTCCTGCGACGGCAAAACCGCCTTCGCCCCAACGCTGCCGATGGCCGTAGGAGTGAAATACAAGTTGAAAGAGAGGCTTAACTTAGGCATAGAATTTTCAATGACAAAGGTGTTCGGCGACAAAATCGACCAAATCGACGACCCATATATGATTGAAAGCTCATTTATAAAAAATACCGATTGGTATTCCAACATCCAAATCTCTCTGACATACGAATTCGGCAAGCGATGCATCACCTGCCACTATCAAGATTGATTCAACAGCGAATCAACTCAGTGCAAAATAAACAAAAACTCTCGAAAAAGTGGATTTAACCAACGTGAATATCAACAATCTCCCCGTCCATGTGGCAGTGATCATGGACGGTAACGGTCGTTGGGCCAAATCCAAAGGGCTTGAGCGAAGCATGGGCCACGCCGAAGGGGTGAATACCGTGCGCAACATCACCGAGGCCGCTTCTGATATAGGCATTAAATACCTCACTCTCTACACCTTCTCGACCGAGAACTGGAATCGTCCGAAAGAGGAGGTCGACGCGCTTATGAGCCTGATAGTGCTGTCGATCGAGCGCGAGACGCCCGATCTGATTCGCAACAACGTGAGTCTCGGCATGATAGGCGACATCAAACGCATGCCTGAGTTTGCCCGCGAACGCCTGCAAAAATGCATGGACGACACCGCTCACTGCACCGGTCTGAAACTCAACCTCGCGCTGAGCTACTCGTCGCGCTGGGAAATAACCAACGCCTGCAAGCGCATAGCCATGCAAGTGGCCGAAGGGAAGCTCTCGCCCGACGACATCACCGACCAGACCATATCAGCCAATCTGGCTACAGCTGGAATCCCCGACCCCGACCTGCTTATACGCACAGGGGGCGACTTCCGCATCAGCAACTACCTGCTCTGGCAGATAGCATACTCCGAAATCATGGTCACCCCAAAATTCTGGCCCGATTTCACCAAGCAAGACTTCATCGACTGTCTGGCCGCATACTCATCGCGCGAACGGCGATTCGGCCTGACGTCGGAGCAAGTCAACCATTCTTCCGAAAGTAAAACATAAACCATACAGTCACAAATCTCTCCCCCGCGCGTTTAAATAAAGAAAAGCGAGTTAGCCCACCAACCGGGTCGCTTTTTAAACCATCAAGTTCCAACATGAGTTACAAGAAGCTAATTCTCATAGTCAACGTCATTATCGCATCAATCTGCTCTGTAGCCGCTCAGGAGAAAGTCGATACGATCTACAATCCGCCCATCTCTTATTCGGGCGTGCCCCGCACATACGAGCTCGCCGGCATAAAGGTGACCGGCGCGCCCAACTACGAGGACTACATCATAATCGGCTACTCAGGCCTGCGCATAGGCCAGGAGATACAGGTGCCCGGAGCCGACATCTCAACCGCGGCCAAACGCCTCATGCGCCAGACGCTCTTCGCCCAGGCGCAGATTAAGGTTGAGAAGATAGCGGGCAACAAGATATGGCTTGAATTCGCGATGCGCACCCAGCCGCGAATCTCTGAAGTGAACTACATAGGCATGAAAAAGGGTGAGCGCGACGACATACAGGAGCGCCTGCAGCTGATGAAAGGCAACCCTATCACGCCCAATATCGTGAACCGAATCGAGGCTATCGTAAAGAAATACTATGCCGACAAAGGCTTCGGCAACGCCAAAGTGACAGTAACGCAGCGCGAGGATATTTCCCACCGCAATGAGGTCATTCTCGACATCAAAGTCGTGAAAAACGACAAAATAAAGGTGCATAAAATTTACATCGACGGCAACGAGGTGATGAGCGACGGCGCAATCAAGCGCACGATGAAGAAAACCAACGAAAGCGGCATCACCAACATTCTCAAGCTCTTCTCCCAGAAAAAATTTGTTGACACCGACTATGCCGACGACCTTAACCGCATCATCGAGAAATATAACGAAAAAGGCTACCGCGACGCTAAGATAATAAAAGACAGCGTCGTGCCCTACAACGAGAAGTCGGTCGACGTGTATCTCACCGTCGAGGAGGGTAAGAAATACTATATCAACGATATAACCTGGGTAGGCAACACGGTCTACACCACCGACTTCCTCAACAACGTGCTCGGCATCGAGCCCGGCTCTGTCTACAATCAGAAGCTTATCAACAAGCGCACACAGGAGGACGACGACGCCGTGGCCAACTACTATATGGACAACGGCTACCTCTTCTATCAGCTCGTTCCGATAGAGCGCAACGTGCGCGGCGACTCGATCGACCTGGAGATGCGTATGTTTGAAGGTCCGCAGGCGCGTATCAACAAGGTGGTTATCAACGGTAACGACCGCCTATATGAGAAGGTGATACGCCGCGAGCTCCGCGTGAAGCCGGGCGAACTCTTCTCCAAAAACGACCTTATGCGCTCAGCGCGCGAAATCGCCCAGACAGGCCATTTCGACCCCGAGAATATGGACATTCGCCCCGAGCCTAACGAAGAGAACGGCACTGTCGACATACTGTTTAACCTCACCTCGAAGGCCAACGACCAGATTGAGTTCTCGCTCGGATGGGGCCAGACAGGTATCATAGGCAAGCTCGCCCTGAAATTCACTAACTTCTCAATAAAGAACCTCTTCTATCCCGACTCCTACAAGGGTCTTATACCGCAGGGCGAGGGACAGACGTTCACCATCTCGGCGCAGACCAACGCCCGCTACTATCAGGCCTACTCGCTGTCGTTCCTCGATCCGTGGTTTGGCGGCAAGCGACCCAACTCGCTCTCGGTATCGGCCTACTACTCGCGTCAGACGGGCGTGAACTCGTCGTTCTACAACTCGCAGTGGTCTAACCCCTACGGATACTACGGTGGTTATGGATACGGATATGGTTACGGCTACGGATACAACTCCGACTATTATCAGAACGCCTACCAGAACGCCTACGACCCCAATAAGTTGCTTCAGATGCTTGGCGTGACCGTCGGCTTCGGCAAGCGACTGAGCTGGCCCGACGACTACTTCACGTTCACTACCGAGCTGTCATATAACTGGTACTACCTCAAAAACTGGGAGTATCTCTACTATATGAAGAACGGCACGTCGAACGCGCTTGTGCTCGGCCTTACACTCGCCCGAAACTCTATCGACAACCCGCTTTACACCCGCCGCGGATCGTCGTTCTCGATCAACCTGCAGCTCACTCCCCCCGCATCGCTCTTCTCGCCAGGACGCAACTGGGAGAAATTGTCGGCACAGGCCAAGCAGACCGAAAACGCCGCGCTCCAGGAAAGCGCGAAAAAAGAGATGTATCGCTGGATCGAGTACTACAAGCTGCGCTTCAAATCGCGCACCTACACCCCGCTCAACAACCACGACACGTATACGCTCGTGTTGATGACCCGCGCCGACTTCGGCTTGCTCGGGTCGTACAACAAGTATCTGAAGTCGCCCTTTGAGACATTCTACGTAGGCGGCGACGGCATGTCGGGCTCATACACCTACGCCACCGAGACCGTCGGACTTCGCGGCTACGACAACGGCGCGCTTACCCCCTACTCGCGCGAGGGCTATGCTTACACGCGCTTCGGCCTTGAGCTTCACTTCCCGTTCATGCTCCAACCGACTACAACTATCTATGGCCTCGCCTTTGTTGAAGGCGGCAACGCATGGAACGACGTCAAGAGCTTCTCACCCTTCGACCTCAAGCGTTCAGCCGGCGCAGGCGTGCGTATCTTCCTGCCGATGGTCGGCATGATGGGTATTGACTGGGCCTACGGTTTCGACCGCGTGTTCGGCACGAAGGGCGGCTCCCACTTCCACTTCATCCTCGGCCAGGAATTCTAATATCGCCGGCGAGTCATCCTTCTCGGCTTGACGCAACGCCCATTGTTTAAGAAACATATCCCGAGACATTAAACTTTTCATCGTAAATAGTGTCTACTAATATATTAAGTAACTTTTAAAGCGAAAATCATGAAAAAAATCTTTATAGCCTTATTTCTGGCGATAGTAGGCGCCGCGAGCGCAAGCGCACAGAAATTTGCCCTCGTCGATATGGAATACATACTCAAAAACATTCCTAACTACGAGATGGCCAACGAACAGCTCAACCAGCTCTCGCAACGCTGGCAGCGCGAGATAGACCAAGCCTTCACCGAGGCCAATAATCTCTATCAAAAATATATGTCGGACAAGGTGTTTCTCACCGATGAGCAAATCAAGGCCCGCGAGGAAGAAATCGTGGCAAAAGAGAAGGAAGCAGCCGAGCTAAAGGCGAAATACTTCGGCCCGGAGGGCGAGATGTACAAAAAACGCCAGTCGCTAATGAAGCCTATTCAAGACGATATTTACAACGCCGTGAAGAAAGTGGCCGAGGAGCGCGGCTATCAGATGATAATGGACCGCGCGACATCGTCGGACATCATCTTCGCCTCCCCGCGTATCGACATATCAAACGAAGTGCTTACCAAGCTCGGATATTCTAAATAAGTATCAGTAACTCAGTAAACAAACAATTAACACAACAATACTCAAATGATTAAGAAAATTTTTCTCGCAGTGGCAGTAGCCTTCACAATGGGGCTGGCCGCTCAAGCTCAAAAATTCGCTATCGTATCAGCCGATGAAATCATGGCTTCAATGCCCGAAATGGCAGAAGTGCAGAAAAAAGTCGAAGAAGCAACCAAGCAATATGAGAGCGAGTACACAAAGCTCAAAGAGGAATTCGACAAGAAATTCGCTGAATATCAAGAGCTCGAAAAGGATGCCACCACACCTCAGGGCATCAAGGAGCGCCGCTTGCAGGAGCTTCAAGAACTTGACCGCAAGAGCCAGCAGTTCCTCCAGACCGCTCAGCAGGATCTTCAGCGCCAGCAGCTTCAGCAGCTTCAACCCCTCCAGCAGAAGGTGATGGACGCGATCAAGAAAGTAGGCGCCAACAACAATTTCGTAATGGTAATACCCGCCGAAGTGCCCCTCTACATCGATGCTGCTCAGGTAACCGACATCACCACTATGGTAATGAAAGACCTCGGCATCACTCCCAAGCCCGCATCGGCTCAGTAAATAGCTACTTTAACAATTCATAACCGCACGTCGGTTTGTCATAAAAGGCCATCCGTGTCGTTAATTTCGGAATGTTGACTTAGTCACATACTCTTGTATGAATCTTTCGTCTTCATCCTCAGCGACTACCATCTGACCTTTTCTAACAACATTCATGAGGCAGAGTCAAAATTCAGGATTTTGACTTTGCTTCATGCTTTTCACATATAGCCGCAATCGTCGGCCAAGAGCCTGTCCCATAAAATCTGTTAAAGCTGAGGCGGTCAGCCATTGAGCAGAGT
>CAZJBM010000031.1:0-27723 GCA_964544595.1 uncultured Barnesiella sp. | reverse complement strand
TAAGCATTATACGGCAACCTTTCCTCTCCCGCCAACCGGAAAAATCTACTGACCCCTTCACATCCACTTCATCCATTCCAAAAAAAATTTAAATTAAATACTTATTTTTGTTGTATAATTATTTGGATATATATATATATATATATATATATAACTTTGTGACTTATATTGCATACAGTAAATATAAAATATAGCATACATTAAATCTAATTATATCAGAACTAAAGTAAGTGTTACCATTATTTGCAACGGATACTTACTAATAACCAATCAACTTTTATGCTTTACGACGAAAAAATCGAACGCCTTATCGAGCTTGCCTTGGCCGATGGCGTTCTTACCGACAAAGAGCGCACCGTTCTTTGCAAGAAAGCCCAGGAAGCCGGTATCGACTTAGATGAGTTTGAAATGGTACTTGAGGCTCGTATCGTTGAACACAACAAGAAAAACGCTCCTACCCCTCCCCCGATGGCTGCTCCCGCTCCCGTTCCCGCCCGCAACTCAGGCAAGCAGGGTGGCGTGGTTAAGTGCCCTTCTTGTGGCGCTATCGTGCCCTCGATGACAGCTGTTTGCGCCGAGTGCGGCCATGAGTTCCGCAACATCGATGCTGTTCAATCGGCTCAAAGGATGTTCGAGGCCCTTCAAGAAGTTGAGCGACTTAAAGCCGACGCTATACGCACCTCCCCCAACAAAATCGCCTCTATCGAGAAGCAGTTCCACGATCAGCGACTCACCATTATCCGCACCTTCCCCGTGCCTAACTCCAAAGAGGATCTTATCGAGATGCTCGCCATGACCTCAAGCAACGCTTACGACAACGACGGCGTGGTTGGCACCGACGAGGAAGCCTGGCTTCAGAAAACCGATCAGGTTTATCAGAAGATCGTGATCACTTTCGCCAACGACAACGACACTCTCAAGCGCGCGACCTCTATGGTAGCTTCGCTCATGCGCCGCTTGCCAAGCAAATACAAAAACTTCACCAACCTCCCCGCTTCGATGCGCGAACACGCTTTGCAGGAAACCGACCAGGCCAAGAAGCAGATCAGCGACTATCGCAATCAGAAATCGGTGGAGCTTCTCAAATCGCCGTTGACTCTTAGCGGTATCGGCGGTATCATCCTCGGCATCATCTTTATGTCTGTCGCTCCCGACGGCTCCGCAGGCGACTTCCTTGCGTTTTTAGGCTTGGTTATGTTCATTGTGGGCATTGTATTGACTCGCAAAGCCTACAAGCAATTCAAAGAGATTCGCAAGACCGACGGCATGACCCTCTGATACTTTCCCGTCGTATCTCTCCAATTCCTCTCCTCCATTGACTCTCATTATACTTTGCGGCTAACAGCCGAGATCAATATTCAATATCTAAACCTACCATATTATGGGATTTTTTGGACGCGGTAAAGGCGGCGGCTTAATGAACGTTATCCGCTGCGACGAACCCGAATATTTAGTGTGGAAATGGCGCCCCGCCGGGCAGGAAGCCAACTCCACTTCTCGCGAGAACTCCATTCGCTATGGCAGCTCGCTCCGTGTTAAGGACGGCGAAGTTGCCGTTTTCGTCTACAAGCAGAAAGACGGCACGATGCAAGACTTCATATACGGCCCCTACGACGAAACTATCAAGACCGCCAACTTCCCGGTGCTTACAAGCATCGTTGGAGCCGCTTTTGGCGGTGAGTCTCCCTTCCAGGCCGAAATCTACTTCATCAACCTCGCGGGCGTGATTAAAATGCCATTCGGTATACCCTACTTCGACGTGGCCGACCCCCGCTTTCTCGACTACGTTGTGCCTATCGCGGCAGGCGGCTCGGTGACTTTCCATGTCGACGACCCCAAGACTTTCATCAAAACCCACAGGCTTATCGACTTCTCTATCGACGCTCTTAAGACTCAGGTTAAGGATGCTGTGATCCGCCGCGTCAAAAACGTTGTGACAAACGCTCCATCCGACTACGGTATTCCACTCGTCCAGATCGAGCGTAAAATCGACGAGATCAACGACATACTGAAGCCTCGCCTCGTGGCCGACTTTGCCGACTTCGGTGTGGCTCTTACCCGTATCGACCTCTCTCGCCTTGAGCCCGACAAAGACAGCGAGGGTTGGCAAGAGCTTCGCCATGTGACTGCTCATCAGCAGAGTAAGACCATCGACGCCCAGACCAATGTCAATATCCGTAACCTCGACGATATGCAGCGTATCAACTCCCGCAACATGGAAGACACGCTCCGTATTCAGCGCGAGGAAGCTCAACGCGCCCAGCGCCTCCAGACCGAGACTCAATTTATCGGCGCCCATGCTCTCAACCGTCAGGCCGACGTGATGCAGACCGCAGCCGAGAATATGAGTGCCGGTGGCATTGGCGGCGGCACGGGTGGCAACGGCGGCTTCAACCCCGCTCAGATGATGACCAACATGGCTGTCGGCGGCGCTATCGGTGGCCAGATGGCTAATATGGTCAACAACATGGGCCAGCAGATGAACAACCAGTGGCAGCAGACTGCCTCAATGCAGGGCGCAGGCACTCCTCCCCCTATGCCCGGAGCAGCCCCCTCTACGATGTACACCGTCGCGGTCAACGGTCAGCAGTATGGCCCCTACAACTACGCTCAGTTGGGCGATATGGCTCGTCAGGGACAGATCAATGCCCAGACCCTCGTGTGGGCCCAGGGCATGCCGCAGTGGGCTCCCGCCGGACAAGTTCCCGAGCTTCAGCCCCTCTTCGCTCCCCCCGCAGGCCCCGCCACTCCTCCCCCTATGCCCGGCGGCGGCATGACTCCTCCTCCAATGCCTTAACTTTAACTTCACCACTGACATGAGTACTGATTTCAGCTCTATCGACAAACTTGTGGAGTTCGGTATGGGAATGGCCGTTGCTCAGCAAATGGTCTCTACCATGAACAAGGCTATGAACACTGCACAGGTGGCCGGCGTCAACGCCGGCACCACCGGCCAGTCGGGCACGGCTTCTCCGCCCGCTATTTCCCAAAGTTGGTATGCCGTTGTCGACCAGCGACAGGTCGGACCGCTCGACCAGGCCGACGTTTCCCGCCTTATCGACAACAAAACCATCACCGAAGACACCTTCATGTGGTGTCCTGGCATGAGCGGATGGCAACTCGCCGCCAACATCCCCGAAATCTACAAAATTGTTCTTTTAAAACGGTAAATAATTCACTGATATGTCAACCAATTATGACCGACGTCGCGACCTTGCCGACGCCGATTCCTCTCGCCTTAAACTCAAGCCGATACCCCTTGTGCTGGCCCTTATTATCGCCGCGCTGCTCGGCTACTTCATAGGCTTGATGGCGCCCGAAGGGGTGCAGCTCACAGCCGGACTCTTCGGCGGCTTCATGGCGGCAGTGATGTTAGGTATCGGAGCATCCACTACTTCCGACCGCGTCGCTGTGATGATAAAGACCGCCTCGACGTTGTTCTTAGTCGTTTCGCTTATTGTCAGCTTCATCCTGGCGAAATTCTGCGAATCGCTGTCATACTACGTCATCATCAACGGACTTCTGCTTGCCGTCTATCTCAGTGCCGTCTACGGAATGATTAAATCCGGAGCGCACTGATACCCCTCTCTTTTCCACTACGAAAGTAGGAGATAGGCCCCACCTCCTCGGGGCCCTGTCTCCTACTTTCTTTTTCCCCATTTCTCCAATGTTCCGAAATTCGATTCATCGAAAATTCATGCCCCTCGATTATTGGTAGCTTGCGCAAAGTTGCGTATCTTCGCGGTTGCTTTTGGCGAACTATCGTCCTCTGAAGTCGTTATAATAAATATAGTTACGTGAAAAATACGACTACAATATGAGAAAACTTGAGCCAAAAAAAGGGAATCTGCTGGTCTATATCGGGCTGCTCATATTCGCTATCGCGGGGCTATGCGTGGCTCGGCGCACCACCGCGCGCCACGTCGTCAGCCGCGCCACCCCCCTTGCCGTCGAGCTTGACGACACCCTCCGCGTCGGCATACAGATTTCCCCGATAGGCGTGTCGACCGCCGCCGACACCATAGGCGGCTTCTACTACGACATGATACGCCAGATCGCCGCCAACAACAACCTTAAGATTGAAATAAGCGGCTTCACCCAGATAGCCGACGCCCTGGAGAAACTTCAGGCCAACGAATACGACATCGTCATTTCCGACATCCCTGTCACCACCGAGCTGCGCGAGAATTTCCTTTTCACCGATCCCGTCTACTCCGACAGGCAAGTGCTCGTTCAGCGCACCGACTCAGCCGGCAATCCCTTCATCCCTACTCAGCGCGACCTCCGCGGGGCCACCGTCCACCTCGCCGCCGACTCTCCCTTCCTGAGCCGTGTCCGCAACCTTTCACACGAAATCGGCGACACCATCTACGTGATTCAGGACTCTGACTACGGCCCCGAGCAGCTGATCATGATGACTGCCCTCGGCGAGATCCCCAACGTGGTGGTCAACGAGACCACGGCCAAGTCGATGCTCACCCAGTATCCCGAACTCGACGCCTCGCTTGAGATTTCGTTCAACCAATTTCAATCGTGGGTGGTCGCCCCCCGCGACTCGCTACTGCGCGACTCGCTCAACGTCTATATCGAGCGATTCAAGCTCTCCGACGACTATCGTATGCTTATTAACAAATATTTTAGTGCAAATTAAGTGTCATTTTTCATAAAAAATAGTGCAAAATATGTCCTTTTTCGGTAAAATATGCGCGTTTTGCGCGATTCTCGCGTGTTTTAGTGCCCCAAAAATGTCTGCGTTTTGTAGTATTATACAAAACAGCGACATTTTTGACCACTCTGTGCAGATTAATAAAAATGAGTCTCTCTATTTTCAGCCCACTTCAGTGGTTTATAAACCCGACGACGGCATCATCCGCGTCAAGGGCAACTTGGTAGGCCGCCCCCACACCTCCAACCGCATCGACTCCGCCACCCTCACCGTAAACGGCACTGTCTATCAGGCTGTTGACATCGACGGCATCGACTTCGAGCGTTACTTCCAATGGGACGACGACGGCCTCATTCCCCTCGAAATCGACTTCAAAATACCCAAAGGCAAACCCCTCCCCAAACTCAACTCCAAATCCGTCCTCACCCTCAACACCCTCCGCTCCCCACTCCGCTTCAAAGCCTCCAAATAAGCCCTCATCCACCTATACATCAACATATTACATCACAGATTATATCACAATAAATGGAAAAAAAGATTAAAATTAAGCGTAAAAGTCTGATTTGCGCAAGTATTGTAGTTATTTTGGTTGTGGTGATTTTCAGGTGCTATGCCTCGGGGAGTTTCACTGCCAAGGGTCTGACTTATCGACCTGATCCATATGCCGTTAGAATTGGAGACGGCATTATGGAAGAATGGCATGATTTCTATGATACGATTTCGGGAATACCAGATGCGATAGGACATAGAAGCGACTCGGAGTCAGACAGGGGATACTATAAATACTTCTCAACCTACGAAGGTAAACCGCTGTATTACAACGACCGACATGGCTTCTACGTCGTGTTGCCTGACGGGATGGGTTATAACCAATCGGGAGAATACACGATGGGAGCCCATAGCAATGAGTTTTACAACAACGACACCACTCTTGTAGTGTCGGCGGGGGCTATGTATTATGACGTAATCCTCTGCGATGAGCCAACTTACGGCGATACTTTAAAAATAGAAGAACGCCAACTCCTCTCGGAACTTGGGGATTTTAAACTGACTGAGATTTCACCTGACGTTTGGATTTCGCAAGGTCGGATCGATCACGATAATCCTGATAATCCTCCGGCTGACCGCTTTATACGTAAGTGGCTGCTGAAAAAGGATATAGAGGAGCGCGAATGTGAAATGTCAGTGACCATATATTTCAACGACTCACTTGAATATCGGCTGCCGGAGTTCGAAAAAATCATCAACCAATTCCCCGACAAACCTAATTTCCGCCACTGACAAAAATTCATTGTCTTTACATTAAAAAAGAAAATATAATTTGAAACCTAAATATTTTATTGTAAATTTACAACGATTTAAAATACTTATGATTATTAACAATTAACTTATGAAGAAAATTACATTAAAAGGGAAAGCTTATAAAAATAAGTTCCTCACCTTATTAAGTATCTTATTACGAAACTGTAAATGGATTATTTTAGCTCTGCTCATTGGCAACACAATATACTACTGGGAACAGATGTCAACTGTCGGGTTAGGCGATGAAGAAACTTTTTGGGGAAGCGTAATGGTAGTATCAACCGTTTTATTATTTATTTTCAATAAAACATGGATAACCATATCCGATAAAATCACAGATTTGTTGGCACATTTTATTGAAAAAAATAATTTGACTATTATAATAAATATAGTAATTTGGATTTTATAAAATATCATAACAATAAATGCCTGAAAAATTTCAGGCATTTATTGTTAAGTTTTAGTAATTGGGCGGGTATATGTATCCTTTTTTTTCTTTTCACACAATTTAAAACATACAAAGATGCACGAATAAATAATTAATATACCTAATATAAATAAGGCTATATCTACCAATTCAGCATACTCAAATGCATAATACAAAATATCTTTTGATCTGATTTTACCTGTTTTATCAACGTAAGTTTGATTGTAATTTTCATCACTCACTAAAATCGAATTATCACCTAACGCTTTGATATATATATAATTAATGGGTAAAATCTTTTTTCCATAACGATACATTCCATATAAACCGTTATACTTTACTTCAACATAATTTGCCACATCATCTCTCAATTCTATATCATAATCATACACTGATTCAGGAACAGCATCGACGTCAAGATCAACTACTTCTACAACAGGGCTATAATATTCATCCATAGTCTTACATGGAATTCGATCGATGATTTCACCTCCATATTTCAATAATATTTCGTTATTTGTAGAATCGACTGCAGAAGAATACTCATCGCCAAATGGGTCCACACGATCACCTAAAATAATATCTCTGCGCACATCGATGGAACTAATAACTAAAAAATATAATATGGTTGCTGTTGTATAAGTAAGTACTTTTAAAATTCTCCTTTTAAATACCTTTAAATTTTTGATAGTAAGTTTCTTTTGAAGAATTGAGGAAATATAAGTATCAATATCGATTTCATCATTACTATCATTATTGATTACTTTACTTACAGGATTGGATGGCAGTACTGGATTTGAGTTTGTATCAGTGAGCAATGACAAAAAATCGCTAACAGACTGAGGTCTATCATTTTTCGCAAAATTCATCCCTAATCGAATGGCATTTTGCGTTCTCAAAGAAATATCTTTTGGGAATACCAAATCTATTCCGTTAATTCTATCGGCAGGCGACGGTGGCACTTTCCCTGTCAGTAAAGTATACAATGTCGCAGCTAAAGAATATATATCAGTTGCAGGACTGAATTTTGTGACGTTAGCACTTTGTTGTTCAATAGGTGCATATCCTCTTGTAAAACCAATAAGCGTAGAAGTATTTTGTGATTCTGAATCATACTGTTTCGCTACTCCAAATCAATCAAAACAGGCGAACCATTGGATGAGACCATGATATTAGCCGGTTTGATATCAAGATGCAAACAATTTCTGCTATGCACTTCTTGCAAAGCAGTTCCAACGTTAACTATTAACTTAATTGCCTCATTCTCTTCTAAAGGACCATGAGTTTGCACATAATCACCAAGATTATATCCCTCAATAAAGTCCATTACATAGTAAGCTGTCTCATTTTCAGAAAACACATCACTTACTTTGACAATACCATTAATATCATTAAACTTACATAAGATACGAGCCTCATTTATAAATTTATTTAGTAATTTATGTACGAAATCGACTTGTTTATCAGTACCGACATGAACGCTTCCGTTTGAATCTCTATTACAAAGTTCGATCGGGAAAAACTCTTTAATACAAATTCTTTTCCCAAGCATGACATGTTCAGCTAAATAGGTTATTCCGAATCCGCCACTACCAATAAATTTTACAATTTTATATTTGCCTCCTTGCAGCAAAGTATTTTCAACAAGGTAACTCATTATACAATATATGTTAAGGTTAAATAGTCAAAAATGAAATGACAATAGGTTGATGTTTAGGAAGCTATCGTCAATAAATGAATGTAACTAAAACAGAAGAACATAGAGACCAAATAATTAAATTAATTATTGAGGACTCTATGTTCATTTGTAAATCATAAGGGCGAGGGATTAGAGTTCGTGCTCGAGGAGGTAGGCTTCGGCATCGAGGGCGGCGCGACAGCCCATGCCGGCGGCTGAGACGGCCTGGCGATAGCGGGGATCGGCCACGTCGCCGGCGGCGAAGACTCCTTCGACGTTGGTTTCGGTGGTCTTTCCTTTGAGGTCGATGTAACCCTGGTCGTCGAGGGTGATGAAGTCTTTGAACACGGCTGTGTTGGGGGTGTGGCCGATAGCGAGGAAGAAGCCGTCGATGCTGATGTCGAAGATTTGCTCCTGATCGGTGCCCTTGTTCTCGACAATTTTAGCGCCTTCGACAAACTCTTCGCCGAAGAGGCCGAGGGTGTTACAGTTGAAGAGCACGGTGATGTTCTCCTTCTGGAGCACTCGCTTTTGCATTACCTGAGAGGCGCGGAGATAGGGCTTACGGACGATGAGATATACCTTTTTCGCGATGTTGCTGAGATAAAGCGCTTCCTCGCAGGCGGTATCGCCGCCCCCGACCACTGCAACTGTCTTTTTGCGATAGAAGAAACCGTCGCAGGTTGCACACGCCGACACACCCAAGCCATTGTATTTCTGCTCGTCGGGAATACCGAGATAGCGGGCGCTGGCACCGGTGCTGATGATTACGGTATGGGCCTTAAGGGTCTCTTTGCCGTCGACGGTCACTTCGAGGGGACGCTTGGTGAAATCGACAGTGGTGACGAGGCCTGAACGGATGTCGGCGCCAAAGCGGACAGCCTGCTTGCGCAAATCTTCCATGAGCTGCGGGCCAGTGACACCCTCGGGGTAACCGGGGAAGTTCTCAACCTCGGTAGTGATAGTCAACTGGCCACCGGGCTGAAGCCCTTCGATAAGCACGGGCTGAAGATTGGCTCTCGAAGCGTAGATGGCGGCTGTATATCCAGCGGGGCCTGAGCCGATTATAAGGCATTTAATAACAGAGTTTTCCATAAATATTGAATTTAATTATTATCAAATAAAACGCTATCGGAGATCTACGAAATCATATCCGGGATAAGACTTCTTGGTGACGGAGAATGTGGAAGCGGGAAGGGTGACGTTGAGCTTCACATCAGAAATCTTGATTTGCACATAATTGCCGTCGGCAAGATACATATCGACAACCGAAGGGAGGTAAGTCGCGCTGTTGAAGGTGATGTTGATTTTTTTCAGCGACGCGTTTTTTGCTTTCGGAATGAGCTGCACCTTGTAGGTACCCGCAGCTGATTTAACAAGCGTCGACTTATAGCTCGAAGTGGCCGACTTGATAAGCGAGAGGGGGTTCATCTGGGCTATCTCCTCAGCTGTCGGGTCGTAGATCGACACCTCCTTGGCCTGCTTGTCGACAGTCCACTGGGTCTTTCCGTCGAAAATCGTGGTATTATATGAAGTCGCGAGGGCAAACTTGCTTCCGGCTATGCTTATAGATCCTTTAGAGACGCCTGAGTTGCTGTCTTGAATCGTGAAGGCCGCAGTGGTGCCGCGGGAGGCGTTGAGCTTATCGGAGGCTTTCTTCAGCACCGTGGCCACATTCTCGGCCGACATCGGCAAGAGAGCTACCGAAAATAATATTAATATATTTACAATCCTTTTCATGCTTCTATGACAAAAATATTGAGAAAAGGTTCAAAACGACACACTTAAAGAATATTAAAGAGTGGATAGCAGCATCTCGACATCTTCAGGAGACATCAAGACCTGACGAGGCTTACCGCCTGAAGCCGGCCCAACCACACCTGCCAATTCGAGCTGATCCATAATCTTACCGGCGCGGTTGTAGCCGATAGAGTATTTACGCTGTATATTGGATGTAGAGGCTGTGTTGCTCTGCACAACCATGCGGGCGATTTCCTCGAAATAGGGATCGCGGTCGGTGAGCGAAACCGAGCCGGAGCCTGCGCCTTCGGCCGCTTCGGTCGGAGGATCGGGGAGAATATATGCGGTGGGGAATCCGATCTGGTCGTCGATATAATGGCAGATGGCTTCGACCTCCTCTGTGCTGATAAACGCGCACTGCACGCGCTGAAGCGGCCCTCCGGTAGATATAAGCATATCACCCTTACCGATAAGCTGATTAGCGCCGGGGCAGTCGAGGATAGTCTGGCTATCAACCCTCTGGCGAACGGCAAAAGCGATACGGCCCGGGAAGTTGGCCTTAATCATACCTGTAATGACATTGGTAGACGGACGCTGGGTAGCGATGATAAGGTGCATACCGACGGCGCGGGCCTTCTGGGCGATTCGGGCTATAGGAGCCTCTACCGATTTTCCCGCCATCATGATAAGGTCGGCAAACTCGTCGACAATCATCACGATATAGGGCAAGTAGCGATGTCCTTTCTCGGGATTAAGGCGACGATGGATAAACTTGTCGTTGTACTCGGTAATAGAGCGGCACTGGGCGTTTTTGAGGAGCTGATAGCGATTGTCCATCTCCACGCAGAGCGAATTGAGCGTTTCGACCACCTTAGTCCAGTCGGTAATAATAGCCTCCTCGGCTTCGGGGAGCTTGGCGAGATAATGCTTTTCGAGGCATGAGTAGAGGCTAAACTCAACCATCTTGGGGTCGACAAGCACAAACTTAAGCTCGGAGGGGTGACGCTTATAAATGAGCGACGCGATAATCGTATTGAGGCCGACGGACTTACCTTGACCGGTAGCACCAGCCACGAGCAAGTGGGGCATCTTAGCCAAGTCGGCGATAAAGACCTCATTGTTGATAGTAGCGCCGAGAGCCATCGGGAGCTGACATTTGGTATCCTGATATGCCTTAGAGCCGAGAATCGAACGTATAGAGACTGTCTGAGGCTCCTTATTGGGCACCTCGATACCGATATTGCTCTCGCCCGGAATAGGAGCGATAATACGAATACCGAGTGCGGCGAGGCTCATCGCGATATCGTCTTCGAGACGCTTAATCTTAGCGATACGCACACCCTCGGCGGGCACTATCTTATACAGGGTCACCGTGGGGCCCACGATAGCCTCGATTTTAGTGATTTCGATACCGTAGTCGCTGAGCACCTTTGTGATTCGCGCCTTGTTGGCTTCCTGCTCCTCACGGTCGACATTGTTGTCGGATTTCTGGCGTTCCTTAAGCAGCGACACCGGGGGCATACGGAAGCGGGAGAGGTCGGCTTTGGGGTCGTATTCGCCCTGCACCTCGTAGGCTGAATTCTCGTCGGAAGCCTGCTCGATTTCGGCGGCCTGAGTGACGGCAAAGTGAGGGTCGGCGGAAGCCGGCTTCTCATCGTCGGCAGCCGGAAGAGGCTCAGAAACCGATGATGCAACCTCGGCAGCGGCGACAGCAGGGTTCACAGGAGCGGTTTCGGCTGAAGCGGGGGCTGCTGAGGCTGAGACAGCGGCAGCAGCGTAGCCGGGAGTGGCATTGATCGCTGTCGTGGGGATGAAATCGGCATCGGCGGCAGCGGGAATATCTTCGAGGTCGGTAAACGTGGCGGCGACAGAGGGCTTAGAGTCAGCTTCCTGAGGGAAATCGTCGTTAATCACGATGGCTTCAGGCTCATCAACCTCAGCATTGCTTTCGGTCTCAGAGGGCTCATAGTTATTAATCGGGCCCTCTGACATAGCTTCCTTAACCTCCTGCTCGCGACGGCGACGACGCTCCATCTCAAGATCGCGCTTAGCTTGAATAGTGCGTATCTTCTCACGCGAGCGGCGATACAAGGAAGCAAGCTCTGCTATATAAATAACCACCAAAATGCCCACAAGCAGAACGCTGACCATTATCGCGCCTATCGGATTGGTATAGGCAATGAGCAGGCGGTTGATTTCCAAACCATGATAGCCTCCCAACGGCACAGCCGCATCGCTATTGATGCACAGCAGGCCCAGCACCATGGAAATGGTAATAGCGAAAAGGAGCGACTTGAAGGTAAGAGACCAAAAATGAATCTTCTTCACCCCGATAAGCGCGAGACCGAGTATGGCGATATAAATAATCAAAACTATCGACCCAAGGCCAAGACCTTCGACGAAAAGATGATGAGACACCTTAGCGCCCACCGCACCGGCAGCATTACCTACCGAATCGGGGTTGGAGGCGATCTCCTCGACGGTATAGGAGGTAACGACGCTCTGGTCGTCGGCTCCCTCGGCCATAAAAGAGATGGCCGCGACGGCGAGATAAGCCGTAAGAACGAGGAGAATGACACCGGCGATTTTTTTCGTGCGGCTGTCGGTAATGAAATTAACTACGCGGGTGAAGAAAGAGGGGCCGCTGCTGACAGCCTTCTCGCGGCGCGGCTCATTATCGACGCGCTCTGGGCGGCTGCCGCGGGCTGAGTCACGTGCAGAGTCATTCTGGCGCGACACGCGCTGACGCTGACGGCGCGACATATCGGGGTTTGGAGCCTCGGCGGGCGCGGCCTCGGGAGCGGCGGCGGGTTTACGTTCGCGGCGATAAACTCTCCTGGGCTCAGCCGGGGCATCATCGGGGACATAACCGCCGCGCAGACGGTTTATGTCCATCTCATGACGAGAGGAGGGGTCTTCGTTGTCAAAATTACTTCCTGAATAGGTATAGTCGTTCATCGGATTGGTCTAAGCAAATGGGTAGTTGATAAGAGTAGCTGAAAAAGTGTCAGGCAAATGGATAATCGGCTTCTGATTAAAGTTTTTTGAGATACTCGATTGACTTAGCGGGGTCCTCCGCGCCAAAGACGAAGCTCCCGGCCACAACAGCGTCGCACCCAACGGCGGCGAGCATGGGAGCGGTGGTGGCATCGACGCCGCCATCAACCTGAATCAGCGCCTTGGAGCCGCTTGCCTTAATCATTTCGCGGAGCTGGGTGATTTTCTTAAGGGTATTGGCTATGAACTTCTGGCCTCCGAAGCCGGGATTGACCGACATGAGAAGCACCAAATCGACTTCGCCAATAACGTCTTCGAGCAAAGCCACCGGAGAGGAAGGATTGAGGGTGACAGCCGGGCGCATCCCGGCGACGCGAATATCGTGGATAGCGCGGTCGAGGTGGGTACAAGCTTCGAGGTGGATATTCATAAACTCAGCGCCGCAATCGCGCACCTGCGAGATATAGTTCTGCGGATTCTGAATCATCAGATGCACGTCGAGCGGCTTCTCAGCGACGCGTTGCACCGCCTTAATCACAGGGAAACCGAAGGAGATATTGGGCACGAACACGCCGTCCATCACATCGAGATGAATCCAGTCGGCTTGGGATTTATTAATCATTTCGACCTCGCGACCAAGATTGGTGAAGTCAGCTGCAAGGAGAGAGGGAGAAACTATCATGTTACCTGTATTTTTAGAAGTTGAATAAAAGAAAAATGGTCTCATCCACGAGCGATTATCGCTCAGCGACGCGGCTATGTTTCTTAGCCGTAAGGGCCTTATAAACCATAAAGGCCACGATAATCAAGAGCAGGGCCAAACCGCCGAGAGTAAGATAATCGTTGTAGTGCTCGACAGTCTCGAATAGATCCTTACGGGGAATACCGCTGAGGAGATAGCCAACGAAGCAAAGGACACCATTCCAGATACCTGCGCCTAAAGCGGTAAAAACGATGAATTTATAAAAATTCATCTGCGCAAGGCCCGCAGGGATAGAGATGAGCTGACGGACAGCTGGGATAAGGCGACCGAAGAAAGTGGACGCAGCGCCGTGCTTACGGAAATATTCCTCTGACTTCATCACCTTCTCCTCGTTGAGGAGGAAGAAGTGGCCCACACGGCTATTGGCGAAGGCATAGACAATAGGTCTGCCGAGCCAAAGCGAAAGCAGATAGTTAATCGTGGCCCCGACCACCGCGCCGAGAGTAGCGAAGAGGAGAATACCGCCGACGCTCATATCGTCGTTGCCGGTAAGAGCGAGGTAGACGGCCGGGGGAACGACGATTTCAGAAGGGAAAGGAACAAAAGAGCTCTCGATGACCATGAAGAGGAACACCATAAGATAGCTGCCGTTGTTCATAAACCAATCGAGGAGAGCTTTAGCGCTCAAGTCGTCGAATATGGAAAGAGTGATAAGTAGTTCCATTTTTACTATATAATGTTTGAATCAGTTCAACGGTTTCATCGGCAAAGTTAGCATTTTTCTATTGAAAATCCCCTATAAAATCGGGCAAAGCTTCAAATCTTTTTTAAGTATTTTTTGTTAATCAAATATAACGTATCATTCAACTATCGCAATATCATGGCAACAGAGGGAAAGATAAACGGCCAAAAGGCAGAGCATAAATACACATGGAAGAGAATACTAAGGGATTTCACGCAATTAACGGTATTGATACTATCGATACTGCTTATCGTATATATATCATACGACACGTTTGCCGACATACCATATTTTCGCAATCACGATTATATGATGTTTCAATTTTGGGTGTGCATGGCCTTTTTGGGAGTGTTTATGCTCGACCTGATCATAGCCGAAAAGAAATGGGAGTATTTTAAAAACAACTTCTTTTTCTTCCTCATATCGATTCCTTACATCAACATAATCAGCAAGTTGAACATACAGCTGACCGACGGCGAGATTTACTACCTGCGTTTCGTGCCGCTGATCAGGGGTATTTACGCGATGGTGATGGTGCTGAGATTCATCTCTCAAAACCGCGCGATGTCGCTACTTATTCAATACGGCGCTATACTCGTGTCGATGGTCTACACTATGGCACTCGTATTTTTTGCCGAGGAGCATCCGGTTAACCCTGATGTAAAGACATTCTGGGACGCGCTGTACTGGTCGGCGATGAATACCGTGACCGTAGGCAGCAACATATCGGCCGTGACCGTAGCTGGAAAAATCATTTCCGTAATATTGCCTATCGGCGGTATGCTCCTTATACCGATGTTCACAGTATGCATAACTAACTGGATACAGAATTTCAACGCCTCGGTCAAGGCCAGCCAAGACTCTGAAAAGCAGTCGACAGCAAGCAGCCAGCCCACACAATCAACTAATTAGCAAGAAAATGGAATCCGAAACACACCCACTCAAACCGTTTCTGCCTGAAAACGCGAGAATACTGATGTCGGGCAGTTTCCCGCCGCCACGATCAAGATGGTGCATGGACTTCTTCTACCCTAACCGCCAGAACGATATGTGGCGAATATGGGGGTATATCGCGACAGGCAACAAAGATGAGTTTATGCTCGCCGACGGAAAGACATTCGACAAAGATAAAATCGTAAAATTCTGCGAAACTATCGGAATGGCACTCACCGACACGGGCGAGGAGGTAGTAAGGGAAAAGGGGAACGCATCTGACGCACATCTGAGGGTAGTGAAACCACGAGACTTCGGCGCGCTGCTGAAGAAAATACCGCACTGCCACGACATACTGCTGACCGGGGAGAAGGCAGTGGAAACGCTCGGCGGAATCGTCGGGTTCAAGAAAATAGACATCGGAGAATTTGTAGTGACAGACTATTTCGACGGCAGAGAAATAAGAATATGGAGAATGCCGTCGTCATCGAGAGCGTTTCCGCGATCGATTGAATGGAAAGCGAGCTATTACCGTCGCGTTCTGGACTACATTAATAGCCCATCCCATAAAAAAAGCTGAGGCGATCAGTTGTTCGTGTGATGAGGGAGTGTACTCGACGTACACGACTGAAGAACACGGACGAATATGCCAATGGCCGACCGCCTCAGCTTTAACAGATTTTATGGGACAGGCTCTTAAATATCGAGGAAAATCAGTTGGCGGCCAAATCTTCGGGGTGGAGAAGCCAAGAACGGTGAGAGGGGCCGAGAGTGCGCACGAATTTATGCCAATAGGGGTCGCCATGGCCTGAGAGAATCTTCTTGGGCGTAACCTTGTCGCTAACGGCCCATACGTGGTCCATTAATTCGGAAGAAAGCTGATAGCTATCCCACCCGCTATAGCCCAAGAAGAAGCGAATCACGCCATCGACAGGATTGTCCTCGTCGGCGACATAACGCTTCACTTGCTCGAAATCTCCCCCAATCCATATACCGGGGGCAACCTCGATAGAGTCGGCGATACGGCTTCCGAGACGATGAATATAAAACAGATGATCGGGCGACATGGGGCCCCCGCGATAAAGCGGCACTTCGCTGCCCTCCTCGAAATCGTCGATCACATCGCTAAGCGTGTAGCCGATAGGATGATTCATCACGAGCCCCATGCTCTTCCCCTCGATCTCGTGGTCGACGAGAAAAATCACAGCATGACGGAAATAGTCATCTCTGAGAAACGGCTCAGAAACGAGAACCATTCCGCGCTCCGGCAGCTTTGTCGGAATATCGATGTTGAATATGACTTTTCCTAAATCGGGCATAATGACTAAATTATACTTACTTAACACTTAAGTAAACATATTTGTTTCAAGGAAACGGAGGGATTACTTAAAGGAGTCGGCAAAGGGGGTGCGGTTGAGAAGCGAGCGGCCGAGAGTGACCTCGTCGGTGTACTCGATTTCGTTGCCTACCGACACGCCGCGGGCAATCTGAGTGATCTTAACGTCGAAGCGGCTGAGCTGGCGATAAATATAGTAGTTGGTAGTATCCCCCTCCATAGTAGCGCTAAGGGCGAGAATGACCTCCTTTACCCCACCATAAGCGACACGCTCAACCAACGACGCGATTTCGAGCTGCTCTGGGCCGATGCCGTCGAGGGGAGAGATCAGGCCGTTAAGCACATGGTAAAGCCCGCGCTGCTGGCCAGTGCGCTCGAAGCTCAGGACATCCTGAACGTTCTCTACCACGCAAATGACCGATGGGTCGCGGGTAGGATTAGAGCATATCGGGCAGGTATCGCTCTCGGATATATTGTGGCATATCTTGCAGTATCGTATTTCCTTCCTCATACGGGAAATGGAGTCGGCGAGCTGAACGGCAACCGACTCGTCCTGACGGAGCAGATGCAACGCGAGGCGGAGGGCCGTTTTGCGCCCCACGCCGGGCAACTTTGACAGCTCGGTAATGGCGTTCTCAAGGAGGAGAGATGAAAATTCGTGTTCCATAGCGCGAATTTACTCATTTTCGCCGATTTGTCAAACTAACCTAAAAAGCTGACTATTGCATAAGAATTAAAATAAATTTTGTAACTTTGCGGCGCAATAAATATTATCGTAATGGAAGTAATTACTACCGTAAAAGGTTTAACAGATATTTGCAACAATTATCGCACTGAGAATCAGACGATAGGACTTGTGCCGACAATGGGAGCGCTCCATGCGGGACACCTCTCGCTGATAGAGCGGGCGCGAAAAGAAAATGACCGGGTGGTTGTCAGCGTGTTTGTCAACCCGACCCAATTCAACAATCCCAACGACCTCAAGACCTATCCCCGCACCGTAGAAGCTGACTGCGAAAAGCTCCGCTCAGGGGGCGTGGACATAGCTTTTATCCCGACGGTAGAGGAGATATATCCCGAGCCCGACACAAGAGTCTTCGACTTAGGGCCGGTGGCTGAAGTGATGGAGGGGGCGCGCCGCCCCGGGCACTTCAACGGAGTGGCTCAAATTGTCAGCAAGCTCTTCGCATGGGTGAAGCCCACACGGGCGTATTTCGGCGAAAAGGACTTCCAGCAGATAGCCGTAATCCGCAAAATGGCCGAAATAGAGGGTTTCGATCTCGACATAGTATCCTGCCCGATAAAGCGCGAGGATGACGGCCTCGCAATGAGCAGCCGCAACGTGCGCCTGTCGGCACATCAGCGCGAGGTAGCGCCCAACATCGCGCGAATACTCAAAGAGAGCGTTGACTTCGCCAAAACGCACACCGTAGGCGAAACAACCGAATACGTAATCACCAACATCAACTCCTACCCCGAAATGGAGGTAGAATATTACGAGATAGTAAACTCGCTGACGATGCAGCCGACAGCAGTGTGGCCCCTGCCTGAAGAGCCAGAAGCCGTAGGATGCGTGACGGTAAACTTAGGCGACGTAAGACTCATCGACAACATAAAATATCCCAAAGCTTAACTAATTTCTAATACTATAAGGTAAGTATCACGAAACACCGGATATTTCCTTACTCGACAAAAAAATGGTACAAGTACAGCTACTGAAATCCAAAATACACCGCGTCACCGTAACGGAAGCGCGACTCGACTACATAGGTAGTATCACGATCGACAAGAAATTAATAGACGCTGCCGGGATGTTTCCTGGCGAACGCGTCTACATCGTCGACAACAACAACGGCGAGAGATTTGACACATATATCATCGCGGGCGAACCAGGGTCGGGCGTGATATGCCTCAACGGTGCAGCCGCGAGAAAGGTGCAGCCGGGCGACATCGTAATAATAATGAGCTACGCCATGGTACCAATCGAGGAAGCATCTGACTTCAAGGCAAAGGTCATATTCCCCGACACAGCCACAAATCAGCTCGTATGATAGATTAACCCCCTTTACAATCCCCCAAACACATATATAGGATCATGTTTGAAAAACTTAGCGAAAAACTCGAGCGGAGTTTCAAGATATTAAAAGGCCAAGGCAAAATCACCGAAATCAACGTGGCGGACACGCTTAAAGACGTGCGCCGCGCGCTTATCGACGCCGACGTGAACTACAAAGTCGCGAAAAACTTCGTAGACACAGTCAAGCAGAAGGCATTTGGCCAGAACGTGCTGACCGCGTTGAAGCCTCAGGAGCTCATGGTGAAGATCGTGCACGACGAGCTCGCGACCCTGATGGGCGGCGACACGGCAAAGCTCAACCTATCAGGCAACCCGACGGTAATATTGATGTCGGGTCTGCAAGGCTCGGGTAAGACGACCTTTTCGGGCAAAATAGCCCGCAAGCTGAAGAGCGAGCAGGGTCGCAGACCGCTTCTCGTGGCATGCGACGTGTACCGCCCCGCGGCAATCGACCAGCTGAAGGTGCTCGGCGAGCAGATACAGGTACCGGTCTATACCGAAGAGGGGAACAAGAATCCTGTAGAAATCGCACTCAACGGTATCAAACACGCTAAGGCCAACAATCTCGACCTGGTAATCGTCGACACGGCAGGCCGCCTCGCCGTAGACGAGCAGATGATGGACGAGATAGAGCGCATCAAGAATGCCATCAATCCCCAGGAGACACTCTTTGTAGTCGACTCAATGACCGGCCAGGACGCCGTCAACACGGCCAAGGAATTCAATGACCGCCTCGACTTCGACGGCGTGGTGCTGACCAAGCTCGACGGCGACACCCGCGGCGGCGCTGCCCTCTCGATACGCACAGTGGTCACGAAGCCGATAAAATTCGTCGGCACGGGCGAGAAGCTCGACGCCATCGACGTGTTCCACCCCGACCGCATGGCAGGCCGTATACTCGGCATGGGCGACATCGTATCGCTCGTTGATAAAGTGCAAGCCGCATACGACGAGGAGGAGGCCAAGAAACTTCAGGCTAAGATACGCAAGAACCAATTTAACTTCGACGACTTCCTCGCCCAGATCCAACAGATCAAAAAGATGGGTAATCTGAAGGATATCGCGTCGATGATACCCGGCGTCGGGAAGCAAATCAAAGACCTCGACATCGACGACAACGCCTTCAAAGGCATAGAGGCTATCATAAACTCCATGACCAAGTATGAGCGCGCTAATCCGTCGGTGATCAAGGGCACCCGCGTGAAGCGCATCGCAATGGGCTCAGGCACATCGCTCCAGGACGTTAACCGCCTGCTCAAGCAATTCGCGCAGACGCAGCAGATGATGAAGATGGCCTCAAACATGAAGAGCAATCCGATCTCGGCCATGAAGCAGCTGCGCCAACTACGCAAACAACGCTAAAACAAGTACTTATCCACGACACAAACCGATATGACTATAATTGACGGCAAGCAGACAGCGGCCGATATAAAGGCTGAAATCGCTGAGGAAGTAAACCAAATGGTAGCCGAGGGGAAAAAACGCCCTCACCTTGCAGCAGTGCTCGTAGGGCACGACGGCGGCAGCGAGACTTACGTTGCCAATAAAGTGAAAGCCTGCGAGACCTGCGGCTTCAAATCGACGCTTATACGCAGAGAGGACGACATCACCGAAGAGGAGCTGCTCGACATAGTGAAGCAACTCAATGAAGACCCCGACGTGGACGGCTTCATCGTACAGCTCCCCTTGCCCAAGCATATCTCGGAGCAGAAGGTGATAGAGGCGATTGACTACCGTAAAGACGTTGACGGCTTCCACCCGATCAATGTGGGCCGCCAGTCAATAGGCTTGCCATGCTTCCATTCGGCCACGCCAGCCGGCATCATCGAGTTACTGAAGCGATACTCGATACCGACGAGAGGCAAACGCTGCGCTGTGCTCGGACGAAGCAATATCGTAGGCAAGCCAGTGGCAGCTCTACTAATGCAAAAAGGGGAACCGGGCGACGCGACAGTGACCGTATGCCACAGTCGCACCCCCGACATCAAGGAAATATGCCGCGAAGCCGACATTATCATTGCCGCACTCGGCCAGCCGGGTTTCGTCACAGCCGATATGGTCAAAGAGGGGGCAACAATAATTGACGTAGGCACAACGCGCGTGCCCGACGCTTCGCGCAAGTCGGGTTTCAGACTCAGCGGCGACGTTGACTTTGAGAACGTGGCTCCGAAATGCGCATACATCACCCCGGTGCCCGGAGGCGTAGGCCCAATGACTATCACCATGCTGATGAAGAATACGCTTCAAGCAGCCAAAAACCGCGAATAACCACTGTAACTATGGCATCAACCACGATATTATCGATATTGGCTCAAATAGGGGTGCAGCTTTTCGCTCCGCAAGAGGCAACGCTGGTTTTCGCCGGAGATGCCATGCAGCACGGCCCGCAACTTAAAGCGGCGCGGCAATCCGACGGCACCTACGACTACGACTACTGCTTCACGGAAATCAAGCCAATAGTCGAAAGCGCCGACTACGCGATAGTCAATCTTGAAACTCCGGTAGGGCTGCCGGCTTACGGAGGATACCCGCAATTCAGCGCGCCTGTAAGCTACGCCACCGCGCTGAAAAACGCGGGATTTGACTTCGTGCTCACAGCCAACAATCACACCGTAGACCGCGGCGCGAAGGGGCTGAAGCGCACTATCGAGGTTCTGGACTCTATAGGATTACCCCATGTTGGCACATACGCGAGCAAACAGAGCCGCGAAGAGAGTCTACCGATAATTAAAGATGTCAACGGCTTCAAGATAGGTTTTCTCGACTACACGTACGGCACCAACGGAATTCCGGTGACCGGAGGGGTCGAGGTAGACTTAATCAACCGCGACCAGATAGCCAAAGACATCAAGCTCACAAGGGAAGCAGGAGCGGAAATACTGATAGTATCGATGCACTGGGGTATTGAGTATCAATTGCTGCCTCCGGCCGAAGTGAAGAGCCTCGCAAAATTCCTAAAGGAGCAAGGAGTGGATATAATCAACGGAGGACATCCCCACGTGATCGAGCCTATGGAGCTTGAGATAAACCCCGCGACCGGCCGCAACACCGCCTTGATATATTCGCTCGGAAATTTCATTTCAAATCAGCAGGACACCAACAGCCGCGGCGGAGCCATGGCGCAAGTGAAGCTTAAGCGCGACGCGGCGGGACAGGCTTACGTCGACAAGCTCGCATATCGACTCATCTTCGTAGTGCCCCGCGGGCCTAAAGCACCCAATTATAAGGTATATCCCGCCGAAAACGTAACAGCCACCGACTGGACCGCGACACGCGACAAATTCGTTGAAACGGCGACCTCGATTTTCGATAAACATAATATTAATATCACCCCCTGGGAATAAGTAAGCTTTTACACCAATAATTTAATCACCATGTATTCTGATCCTAAAGACTGTCTTTACTGCCAAAACAACTCAACTCTTCACGACCTGATGATAGAAATAGCTCCCCTCACGGTGAGCCGCGCATTCCTATTTAAAGAGCAGACTTACAAAGGCCGCTGCCTCGTGGCCTATAACGGACACGTGAATGACCTGAACGAGCTGAGCGACGAGGAGCGGAACGCTTTCATGAGCGATGTAGCTAAGGTGACCCGCGCGATGCAGAAGGCATTTAATCCCGAAAAAATCAATTACGGGGCTTACAGCGACAAGCTCTCTCACCTTCACTTCCACCTCGCTCCGAAATATGTCGACGGCCCTGACTACGGAGGCACATTCCAAATGAATCCGGGCAAAGTGTATCTGACCGATGCGGAGTATGCCGAGATGATCGACAAAATCAAAGCCGAATTATAATTCAGCCGACTTATCACGCATTTATTAATGACACTCTAATTTACTGACTTGCATTAATCTAATGCATGAAAAAGGGGATTTAGAGATTTCTGTCAATAAAAAATGTGCGCGAAAATTTTGCGGTTTCAAAAAAAGTGCATACCTTTGCACCGTTGAAACCAACAAATGGTGAGATTAGCTCAGTTGGTTAGAGCGTCGGATTGTGGTTCCGAAGGTCGTGGGTTCGACCCCCACACCTCACCCTTCCAAGAGGTTGCATCCCCCGATGCAACCTCTTTTCGTTATCTTTCTCCACTTATTGATATGTTCGGGCTATTTATCCAGCATCCACCTCCATGCGGGTAGGACTTGGATAGCTGAATTACGAAGTCACATTCGCCTTTACCCTGGTAATAAAATATCCGGTCAATGGGAGTTCGTTGTCTGTAAAGCTGTAAGAATACAGAGTTTTCAAGTTTCTTGCCGTCATCCTCGCTTTGAGGCAATAGCACAACCTGTCCTAAATTTGGGGACAGAAATGGTGTTTTCTGTCCTAAAATTGGGGACAGTGGGGCGTTAGTGTTATTTTTCGATGGAGATGGTGGGGTTGATGGGGAGGAGGGCGGCTACGAAGGCATCGCGGTCGTCGGGTGCGAAGCGGATGGGCATGACGCTTTTCAGGTAGGCCCGGTCAAAGTGTATCTCAAGCTGGTATCTTGCATTGGGTGGGTTGCGGCCCCACTCGGTTCCGAGGTCTATGTAGCGGATTAGGGTAATCTTATCTATAGCGTAGGCTCTTTTCTTTGAGCCAAATACGTGGGTGATTATCTCTGAGTCAGTTACTTCATACCGGTCCCTATAGAAAGAAGTGTAGGCTAACCCTGCCATTATCAATATTCCTAATACGATTATGATGCCTAAAGAGGTTATGCCGAGGTAGAAAGCTCCTATCGCCATCAGAGACTCTACGACGATACCTATGGCAATCATGTAATAGGCTCCACGACCGAAAGACATTTTGAAGTTCATGGTGAGCTCGTTTTTAGGGTTAACGGAGGGTGAGATAGTGCTGACGGAGGGGTTCGGGGAATTTCTCAATGGCATAACGGAGCATCGTGCGGGGCATGGTAGTGGCGTAGCGATTGAGAAAGTCAAGAAGTAAGGACATGCCGCCACGTTTTCCGACTTCGCGGAGCATCCAGCCCGTGGCTTTGTGAATGAGGTCGTGGGGATGATGGAGCATCTTTTCGGCAATACGGAAGGTGTCGTCATAGACGCCGTCACGTATGAGCATCCAGTTGGTCACCACTGCTACTCGTTGGTGCCATAGCGAGTCCTCTCTGTCTGCAAAACGGTCAAGCAGTTCCCGTTCCTCGGGATGGTCAATCAGCCATACCCCGAGAATCTTGGGTGCCACCATGTCCACGAGGTCCCAGTTGTTGCCCTTGGGTATGGATTCAAGATAGCATGCCACGGCCGTACGCATCCCCGACTCATCCTTTTTCTTCCTGTAGCGGTTGAAAATCTCTATCATCAGCAGGAAACCGGCAAGACGAATCTCGTGCCACGGTGATTCCACCAGTCTAAGCGTGTCGGACAGCTCGGCTTCATGGCGGTACTTTTTCACAATCTCACGTGTCTGCGGGCAGCGGATTCCGAGAAATCGGTCCCCCTCGCCATATTCTCCCGGGCCACATTTAAAGAAGCGCATGAGGTGACGTGCCTGAGCTTCATCGCCCATTCCGCGCATCAGTTTCTCAATCTCAATGTGAACCATGACCGAATGGATTAGGGACGTGCGGCATTGACCGTGTCAATGAGATTGTTGACGGCATCGTCAAGTAGGTCAAGCACAAGCTCGAATCCCTCGGAGCCCTCGTAGTAGGGGTCGGGCACATAGTCCACTCTCTTGGGGGTAGAGAAGAAGTCGGCCATAGCCATCACCTTACGTTCCTGTTCGGGAGTGGGAGCCAGGCGTTTCAGATCGGCAACATTATTGGCGTCCATACCTATTATAAGGTCAAACTCGTCAAAGTCGCTTTCCGAGACCTTACGTGCACGGTGAGTAAGCTCATAGCCGCGTCGGCGTGCATGGGTAATCATTCTCCGGTCAGAGCGCTCGCCGGTATGGTAGCCGATGGTTCCGGCCGAATCAATATGCCACAGCGACTCCTCACCGCGCTCTTCTACGGCATATTTCATTATGGCCTCAGCTGCCGGACTGCGACAGATATTACCGAGGCACACGAAGAGTACTTTTACAGGGGTAGAAGGGATGGGCGGGAGTTTGACATCGGGGATAATCATCGCGCTGGAGATAAGATTTTGTGATACGAGCCGTCATTTATGGTCTCAAGTCCCTTGATGTATATGGGATTGAGGCTGTTGGCAATCCTGAAATAAGTAGACTGAGTGAAGAGGTCGCGGCCTATGATGGCTTTAAGTATGGTGGAAATCATGGAGCGGCTCTTCTCATACTGCTCAGCGTCGAATTCAACGCCTTCGGCTGTGGCGAAATCCACAAGTCCCTGCATCATCGGCTCGGTCACTTCAAAGCGCTCAATGAAGCGGTCCTCATCCTTATACTCTTTCTGCAGTTCCTTGCGGCTGTCAATTATGTAATTGTCGGCATAACGTGTGAGGATACCCTTGGCCACGAGATTGCGGTAATAAGGGGTATACATCGTTGTGTCGAGGGCCACATAGCGGTCGGGCATGATTCCTCCGCCACCGTAGACGGGTCTTTTGAGCCTGAGGGTATGATAGAGCAGCGAGTCGGCAAACTGTATGCTGTCGGCACTCATCAGCTCACCCGACTTGAATCGCTCCACAATGTCATCGCGGTAGCTGTCGGGGTCACCCGAGGTATAGGGTTTCTGTATCGAACGGCCGGAGGGGGTGTAATAGCGCATGGTAGTAAGGCGTATCATGGAGCCATCGGGGAGGGGGAATGGGCGCTGCACGAGGCCCTTGCCGAATGTGCGGCGTCCGACGATGACACCTCGGTCATTGTCCTGAAGGGCACCTGACAGAATCTCGCTTGCCGAGGCCGAATACTGATTGACAAGCACCACTACGGGAATGTTGCGCAGCGGGCCGTCAGTCTCCGACAGATAGTGTTTGGCCGGCATCCTTACGCCTTCGGTGTACACTATCGGAGCGCCATTTTCAAGGAACAGCTCCGAGAGCTGATAAGCGGCTCCGAGATAACCACCACCGTTGTCCTGAAGGTCAAGAATGAGGTCGGTCATGCCGGCCTTGAGGAGTTTCTGCAGCGCGTCGGTAACCTCCTTGGGTGTCGTCTCGGCGAAGCGCGACACACGTATGTAGCCGGTATTCTTGTCAGCCATGTATGAGGCATCTACGCTGTAGATGGGTATGTCGTCACGTATCACACGGAATTCAAGCGTATCCTTCACCCCCTTTCGTACTACCTTGAGGTTGGCTACCGAGTTTTTCGGGCCCCTGAGATGACGGCGTATGTCGCTCTGCGTCATCTTAACTCCGGAGAGGATGGTGTCGTTGGACGAAATGATACGGTCGCCGGCCACGATGCCGCACTTTTCCGAGGGACCTCCGGCGATGGTCTGTATCACGTAGATAGTGTCCTGAAGGAGATTGAACTGTATGCCTATGCCGCTGAAATTTCCTGCCAAAGGCTCGGTAAGCTCCTTGGTCTCGGCAGCATTGGTGTAGGTCGAATGTGGGTCGAGGGTCTTTAGCATTGCCACGATGCCTTCCTCTACCACATGGTTCATGTCGAGGGTGTCGACATAGTAGTTCTCGATAATCTGTTCGGCAAAGCGCAGTTTGCGCTGAGGGTCAATCTGCTGACCCCACAGAGCAGGGCAGAGTGACAAGAATGTGGCTATTATACAGAATACTTTCTTCATAAATGTCAATGGTGGTAATACTGTGGCCGGTAAAAGCACGCCGTCCCACAGATTTAATACAAAGTTAGAACCTTTTGACGTAACAGATGGAGCGCGAGATGTGAAAAATAAGTAATTTTGTACATTATTAATCACGTTTCTGACTTAGAGAGAGTATGAAATCGTCTTTCAGACTTCTTACAGCGTTTCAGGCAATGGTTCTGGGTGTGCTGTTGTTATGCCCCTCACGGGCTGAGGGTGTGGAGATCGGCAGCGAATGGATGCCTGAGATAAACGGCACAATCCGCCCGCGATACGAGTGGTCGACATCTACGGGCGACATGAGATTTCAGGTACGCAACGCGCGAGTGAGCCTTAACGGCAAGATGACCTCTTTCATTACTTACCGTGCCGAAGTGGATTTGTGTCAGCTCGGCTCGGTGCGGTGTCTTGATGTATGGGGACGTATAGCTCTGTCACACAATTTCGCTCTCCAGTTGGGACAGATGCGTATGCCCTTTACCTTAGGGTCATATCGTCCGCCTCACGTATATCTGTTTGCCAACCGTCCCTTCAACGACAAGCAGGTGGGCAGTCCCCGTCAGGTGGGAGCCAAGGGTATCTATGAACTCTCATCCGTTCCCTTCAGCGTTGAGGCCGGTGTGTTCAACACCTCGGCCATTACCAATCATTCGGTATGGCAGGAGCATCTGGGGTATGCGGCGAAAATCCGCTATATCCTTAACGGGCAGTATACCTTCCTCGTAGGCACTCAGTCGCTCTGTCCGCTCGATACACGTCTCAATGACTTCTCGGGTGCGGTGTCATGGACCGACGGTCGCTTTCTTCTCGAAGGAGAATACGTCTACCGCCATCCCGTTGGCAAGGAGTTCAAGGCAGGACACGCCTACAACTTCATGACCGACTATAAGATGAAAGTAAAGGTGGGATATTTCAATCGTCTGTCCTTTCAGGCCCGTTGGGACGGTATGACCGATATGTTTGACGGTAACTCCGAGGAAATGCTTCCGGCACGTAACCGTATCACTTTGGGCACCACCCTTTCATATGTTTCGGGTGGGTTACGCACCGATCTACGCCTGAATTTCGAGCAATATTTCTATCACCACGGCGTGACTCCTACCGCTTCGGATGGCAATAAACTGGTGGCGGAAATGGTTATACGTTTCTAAGCCTCTCTCGGTCCGCGACTGTTTCGAAATGTAGTGAACCCTCACGCAGCTTTGCGTCGGTAGAGCCATGTGTTGAGCATCCCCACGAAGAGTGTGCCGCCGACTATATTTCCGGCGGTAACGGGAAGAAGGTTGTGCATCAGGGCGCCAAAGTCGATTCCCTCTCCGCCGACTATCATTCCGGCAGGAATGAAAAACATATTGGCTATACAGTGCTCGAAGCCGAGGATGACGAATGCGCCCACAGGTATCCAGCACCCTACGGCCTTGCCAGAAAG
>CAZJBM010000030.1:0-28136 GCA_964544595.1 uncultured Barnesiella sp. | reverse complement strand
CCCTCCGAGATATGCGACCTCAGCGTTAACATATTTTATGGGACAGGCTCTTAGAGCCTGTCCGACAATAAATGTTAAAGACAGGCTCTTACCGTCGCCACCTCGGCGCGATTGACTACAATAGCACGACCGTTTGCTTGATATTCTCCATCACGAACACACTTTGCACGGAGTCGAGCATGGAGAGTTTGCCCAGCCGCTCGGTCACGAACAGTCGGTAAGCCTCCATATCCGGCACCAACACCTTGAGCATATAGTCGAATTCACCCGATACGTTGTAACATTCAGCGACTTCGGGCATCGATTGCACCTCGCGGGCAAATGCCGTGTGTATTTCCGTGTTTATATGGTTGAGGCGCACGTTGCAGAACACGGTGAACCCATGTCCGAGCTTGCCCATGTCGAGTTGCACGGTATATGCTTTGATGACGCCTTCATCTTCAAGGCGGCGCAGTCGCTCGGACACAGGCATTGGCGAGCGATGAATCCGCGACGCCAACTCGCGCACCGAGATGCGCGCGTTGCGTTGGAGTTCACGCAATATGTCTATATCTACAGAGTCGAGTTCGCTTGCAAGTTTCATGCCGTTTTTACATTTGTAAGGTTTACACTGCAAAATTAGCGATTTCAGGAACAAATGTATTGTTTTTGGGTTTAAAAATGAACAAAAACACTAAAATTTAGTGTATTCTTGCGTCAAATGTTTGTTGTGTCTAACTTTGCGGTTGTCAAATGAAATGTAAGATAAGTAAGTATCAAAAATTAGTTTATACAGATTTTCGGCTTGCTATTGCGATCTTCGAGTTTACTCATCGGTCATTATGGGACCCCATAACTCCCTCTTCGCAAAATCAAATCTCACTAATATCAATTCTGAATCTCAATATAAACTAATTTACGATACTTACTTACAATAAAAATCCAAATATATGGCTGACTCAACACCACTCCACTTCGAGACCCTTCAACTCCATGCCGGACAATACGCGGGTGACACTCTCTCAGGAGCTCGCGCCGTGCCTATCTATCAGACTGCCGCATATCTATTCAACAATTCGGCCCATGCTGCCGATCGATTCGCGCTGAAAGACGCGGGCAATATCTACGGGCGCTTGACCAACCCTACTCAGGAAGTGCTTGAGCAGCGCGTCGCCGCGCTCGAAGGGGGCGCCGGAGCATTGGCTGTGGCTTCAGGAGCGGCGGCGGTGACTTATGCTCTTGAGAATGTGCTTGCTCCCGGCGACCATATCGTTGCGGCCGACAACCTCTACGGCGGATCATATAACCTGATCGTTCACACTCTTGCCGCCCGCGGCATTGAATATACGATAGTAAATCTGAACGACGCCGACGCGCTCCGCAAGGCAATCCGGCCTAACACTAAAGTGGTCTACGGCGAGACGTTCGGCAACCCGAATAGCGATGTTACCGATTTCGAGGCCATATCAGCCATCGCTCATGAAAACGGTGCCCTATTTATCGTTGACAACACATTCGCGACGCCTTATCTGATACGCCCGATAGAACATGGCGCCGACGTTGTCGTTCATTCGGCCACCAAGTTCCTCGGCGGCCATGGCACTACTCTCGGCGGCGTGATAGTCGACGGCGGTAAATTTGATTTCCATAAATATGCCGACCGATTCCCTACTATCGGCCACCCCGACCCCAATTACCATGGGGCAGTATTTGCCGACGCCGCGCCGCAAGCTCCCTTTACCACGCGAATCCGCGCTGTCGTGCTCCGCGATGAGGGTGCCTGCATCTCTCCATTCAACGCATTTTTGATTCTTCAAGGCCTCGAAACGCTCTCGCTGCGCGTGGAGCGTCATGTCGACAACGCGCTTAAGGTGGTGAAATTTCTCGCGGCTCACCCTAAAGTGAAATCCGTGAGCCACCCCTCTCTGCCATCCCACCCCGACCATGACCTGTATCAGCGCTATTATCCTAAAGGGGCCGGAAGCATCTTTACCTTCGAGGTAGAGGGAGGCCAGGCGGCTGCATGGAAGTTTATCGATTCACTGAAAATTTTCTCACTGCTCGCCAACGTCGCCGATGCCAAGAGCCTTGTGATCCATCCCGCCTCAACCACCCACTCTCAAATGAATGATGAGGAACTCGCTCAGGCCCATATTTCACCCTCAACGGTGCGCCTCAGCATAGGTCTCGAGCACATCGACGATCTTCTCGCTGACCTTTCGCAGGCTCTCGACAAGGTATAATCATCATCCAAATTACCTGATAATGGATAGTGTCGCGTCATTCTTAGCTTCGGATCATCCGACAGCGTTCTCGTTTGAAATACTGCCCCCTATTCGAGGCAACAGCATCGATAAAACCCTCGAAGGCATAAAACCACTGCTGGAATTCAATCCGGCGTATGTCAATATTACCACCCACCGCACCGAAGTGTCGTATATTCATGTCGGCGGAGGCACTTACCGCGCGTCGTCGGCGCAGAAGCGGCCCGGAACAGTGGCTATCGCGGCCGTGCTGAAGGAGCGTTTCGGTATCAGGCCCGTACCCCACATAATTTGCGGCGACTACAGCCGCCGCGAAATCGAGGACCAGCTCATCGACCTATCTTACCTCGGAATCACCGATGTGCTTGCGCTGCGCGGCGACCGCGAGCGCAACGCCGCGTCGTTCAGCACAAGCCCCGACGGCCATATCCACGCCTCTACGCTTGCCCGGCAGATAGTGGAGTTCAATGACGGAAGGATGGTCGACGGCTCTTGCGGCGCGCCGCTTTCGCGCCCGTTCTCATTTGGCGTCGCGGGCTACCCCGAAAAACATGAAGAGGCCATGAACCTCGAAAGCGACCTTATCAACCTTAAGAACAAGATTGATAACGGAGCTTCGTACATAGTGACTCAGATGTTTTTCGACAACGAGAAATATTTCGGATTCGTTGAGCGTTGCCGTCAGGCGGGTATCGATGTGCCGATAATTCCGGGCATAAAGCCGCTGACCTCCCTGCGCCAGATGTCGCTGCTACCGCGCATATTCCATATCGATTTCCCGACCGAGCTCTCGCGTGAGCTGATGCGCTGCGCGACCGATGATGAAGTGCGCGCCCTCGGAATCGAGTGGGCCACCGAGCAGGCCAAGGAGCTGAAGCGCCACAACGTGCCGAGCATACATTTCTACGCCATGCACGCGACTCGCGGAGTGGCTGAGATAGCGAAAAAAATTTATTAAATTTGCACTCCTGTTTTTATAAGCCGGGTAGGCCATTTTATGGCATACCCCTTTATCGTAACCTGTCATAATACTTGCAATGAGCACGAATATATCGAGCAATCAACCGCAACGCGACTATAGCCGTCTGCGAGACGCCCTGAACAACCGGGTACTCGTTCTCGACGGCTCTATGGGTGTGATGATTCAACTTCAGTCGCTTTCAGAATCGGAATTCAGGGGGGCATTGCTCCAGAACCATACCGCCGAGCTGAAGGGAAATAACGATATATTGTGCCTTACCGCGCCCGAAGTGGTCGCTTCAATCCACAGGCAGTATCTCGAAGCCGGGGCCGACATCATCGAAACCAACACATTCAACGCGACAGTGCTCTCGCAGCGGGAATACGGCACTGAACATCTTGTGGAAGAAATCAACCGTGCAGGCGCCCAACTTGCCCGCGCCGAAGCCGACCGATACTCCACTACCGATCGTCCGCGTTTTGTGGCCGGCTCAATTGGCCCCACAGGATTTGCGGCGTCGCTCTCCTCCGACATTAACGACCAGGGGGCGCGCAGTGTCGACTTCGCTCAGATGAGCGACGCTTTTGAGCAGCAGGCAGGCGCGCTCATTGACGGAGGAGTGGATTTCTTGCTTATCGAGACCATTTTCGACGCGCTCAACGCGAAAGCCGCTATCGCGGGGGCAAGGAGGGCAATGGCAAAGCGCGGGGCGGATGTTCCTATCGCGCTGTCGATTACAGTGTCTGACACGTCGGGCCGCATACTTTCGGGCCATACGCCCGAGGCATTCCTCGCTATAGTGGAGAGCGCTCGCCCTCTCGCGGTGGGATTCAACTGCTCGGCGGGGCCCGCGTCGTTGGCCCCCTACGTAAGCCGCATAGCCTCGATCTCGCCCTTCGCGACCATTTTCTATCCCAACGCGGGATTGCCCGATTCAACAGGCAGCTATGCGGAGACTCCCGAGCGATTCGCGGGCGCGATCGAGCCGCTGCTGGCCAACGGGATGTTGAATATAGTAGGAGGATGCTGCGGCACAACGCCGGCCCATATAGCCGCGCTTAGCCAGCTTGTGGCGCGTCGCCCCGCCCCGCGTAAGCCATGCGAGGGGAAGCGCTCGGCGTGGCTCGCCGGAATAGATGTGTTTCACGACGACCGCGGATTCATCAACATAGGCGAGCGATGTAACGTGGCCGGAAGCCGTAAGTTCCTCAGGCTTATAAAGGAGAAAAACTACGACGAGGCCGTTGCCATAGCGCGTAAACAGGTAGAGGACGGGGCTATGATTCTCGACATAAATATGGACGACGGAATGCTTGACACCCCGGCTGAAATGGAGTATTTCCTACGTCTGCTTACCGCCGACCCCGTCACGGCGTCTGTGCCCTGGATGATAGATTCGTCGGATTTCGACACTATCGCGCGCGCTTTGCAAAATGTGGCCGGACGCGCGATTGTCAACTCTATATCACTCAAACCGGGCGAGGAAACCTTCCTTCAGCAGGCCCGCATGATTCATTCGCTCGGAGCCGCCGTTGTGGTAATGGCATTCGACGAGCGGGGTCAGGCAACAACTTTTGAGCGTAAAATCGAAATCTGCGCCCGAGCCTATCGATTGCTGACCGAGCAGGTCGGTTTCGATCCCCGCGACATCATATTCGACCCCAACGTGCTGACAATAGCCACCGGCATGCCTGAGCACGACCTATATGCCTTGGATTTCATAAGGGCCGTGAAATGGATACGCGAATCCTTGCCCGGAGCGAAAACCAGCGGCGGATTGAGTAATCTTTCATTCGCGTTCAGAGGCAATAACTATATGCGCCAGGCGATGCACGCCGTGTTTCTTTACCACGCTATCGCGGCAGGCTTGACAATGGCGATCATGGACCCGGCCACGAAAGTCACCTACGACTCTATTCCCGCCCAGCTTCTCACGCTGCTTGAGGATGTGGTTTTATGCCGTAGGGATGACGCCACCGACCGTCTTCTCAGGCATGCCCCGGAGTTTACGCCCGATGGCTCCGGAATTGCAGAGACCGCTGCAACCGTGAATACGCAATCGGCGAGCGAACGCCTCGCGGCTGCGCTTGTCAGCGGCAATGACACGTCGCTTGAATCAGATTTGCTCGAAGCCGTTGAGATGTTAGGCTCGGCCAACGCCGTAGTCGAGGGGCCGCTCATGGCCGGAATGGAGCGCGTAGGCGCGCTGTTCGAGTCAGGAAAAATGTTTCTCCCGCAAGTGGTGAAGAGCGCGCGCACGATGCATCGGGCCGTGGAGATACTTCGCCCGCAGCTTGAGGCCGGTATGGAAGCCGGGGCCGGTAAGGGGCTTTTCATGCTCGCCACCGTAAAGGGCGATGTGCACGATATAGGCAAGAATATAGCGGCCGTCATACTGCGTTGCAACAATTTTAAGGTTATCGACCTGGGGGTGCAGGTCGACGCGCATACCATTGTTGAGAAGGCGATTGAATATAAGCCTGATTTCATAGGCTTGAGCGGACTGATTTCCCCTTCGCTCAACGAAATGGTCAATGTGGCCGAGGCATTGTGCGCCGCGGGTATATCTGTGCCGTTGTTTGTGGGCGGAGCCGCGACTTCCGACGCGCACACAGCTCTGCGTATAGCCCCCGCATACGGCGATGGGGTAGTGGTAAGAGTTGGCGATGCTTCGCAAAATCCGGTGATCGCGTCGCGCTTTCTCGCTGATTTCACGCGGGAGGCGACCCGTATACGCGCATTGCAGCGGAAAATATGCCTTGAACATCAAGCAGCCGAGTCAGAGACGTATTTATCGGATACGGAACAGCTGTCTAATCACACTCCGCTGTGGGATGAGACTCAGATTACCGTTCCTTCGTTCACCGGGGTGAAAACGGTTGAGGTCCCGGTCGGGGAGGTGCGCGAATTCATCAACTGGATATCTTTCAATAATTGCTGGAAAGTGCGTCGAGGCTCCGAGGAGGCGGCAGAGCTGCGAAGAGATGCCGACGCTATGCTTGACGAAATGGAGGCTAAGGGAGCGAAAATGCTTTGTCGGGTAGGGTTTTTTAGGGCATGGCCCGAAGGAGACGGCCTAAATGTGGAAGGCGTCTATATTCCTACACCTCGCCAGAAGCCTTCGCCGACGCGCGGCGAACGCATAGCGTTATGCGATTTCGTCGCGCCGCGCTCTTATGGCGATCATGTCGGGTGTTTTGTGGTATCAATAGGAGAGAAGATACGGGCTATGTTAGACGCGAGCACATGTGAGGCCGACAGCTATCGACATCTGCTGTTGCAGTCGGTAAGCGACCGACTGGCCGAGGCCGCATCGGAGTGGCTGCACTACAATGCGCGCGCTTCGCTGTGGGGCTACGCTCCCGATGAGCCGCTTGACGCGACTGCCATAAGGCAAGGGAGATACCGTGGCATACGCCCGGCGATAGGCTATCCGTCGTTGCCCGACCAGATGACCATGCACTCGCTCGCGCAACTCGTCAACCCTTCGGAAATCGGAGTGAAAGTTACCGAGAACGGCGCGCTTGTCCCCTCATCGTCGGTCGCCGGATTTTACTTCGCGTCGCCCATGTCGCGCTATTTTATTCTCTGAATAACGCGGCCGAGCCGTTCATCGACTATATGTTATTTTTTCTTCGGCGCAGAGAGGATGGCGCGGAGCTGGGCGGGATCGGAGAGCACTTTCATCGCGCTGGCTACTGCCGGGTCGGAGCGAAGCGAATAAGCAACCGTGCCGGGGGTAAAGTAGTAGCGCTTAATGATTTCGGTAGCGAGATAATCTGAAATCTTAGCCCGGTTGGTGTCAAGGTCTTTGTTGAGGTCGTGCTTGAGCGACACTTTAAGCGCGTCGATTTGCGAGCGCACGCTGTCGTTCATGTATCCCTCGTCGTTAGCTGCTTTTTCGAGCTGCTCGATAATGAATTCGCATACCTTGTCGTACTCGAATTTATCGGGGTCGATCGACTGCTTGAATTCCTCGTAAGTGGCGTCGTCGATAGTGAACTCCTCAGGCGCCGGAATCGAGGGATGAGAAGCGGCATATTTAGTCGCGTAGTTGAAGTCCCAGCGGTCGCGCACAATGTTGTAGACGAGACGATTTGCCTCGGGGTACTCGATTTTTATGTCGGGGGTGATACCGCCGCCGTCGCGCACCTCGCGCCCGGCTTTGGTGTAAAACACGTTGGTGAGCGAGTCGGCGATATAGGTAGGGCGACCGTCCTCGTCGCGGTGAGCGTAGTCAATCGCCTGGATAAGGCGGCCGCTCGGTATGTAATACTTGGCGATAGTGAGTTTAAGCAAGCCGTTGGCCGGAAGCGAGTGGGTGGATTGCACGAGCCCCTTGCCGTAGGAGCGGTCGCCGATAATCACGGCCCTGTCGAGATCTTGAAGAGCCCCGGCGGTGATTTCGGCCGCTGACGCGGTGCCGTCGTCGATCAGCACGGCGAGGGGGATGTCGGCGGCGATAGGTTTCTTCGAGGTCTTGTAGATGCGCTCGTTGGTGAGATTACGGCCTCGGGTGCGAAGCACCTCGGTGCCTTTCGGAACAAACATCCCGACTATCTCAACGGCGCTCTCCAGGAGGCCGCCGCCGTTGCCGCGGAGGTCGAGCACGATACCTTTTGTGCGCTCGTCGGCGAGAAGCTCGGTGAGAGCCTTGCGCACCTCGGGAGCCGACTTCTCGTTGAATGTGCTGAGCATGATGTAGCCCACGGAGTCGCGCACCACGCCATAGTAGGGGAGGGTCTGCACGTCGATTTTCGCGCGGGTGATGTCAAACGACAGTATCGAGTCTTGAACGTAGGGGCGCTTCACGGTCATAGTGAAAGTGGTGCCCGCCTGGCCGCGCAGACGGTTGCGCACCTTGTCGGAGCCTATCGACGTCACCGTGTCGCCGTCGATCGTGAGAATCACGTCGCCGGCCTTCAGACCAGCCTTAGCGGCGGGGGTGCCTATCTGAGGCTCTGAAATTACGGTTTCGCCCGAAGGAATCTGGTGGATATAGGCGCCTATGCCGCCGAATTCGCCGGTGGAGATGGTCAAGAAATCCTCCTGCTCGCTTTCGGGGATATAGACGGTGTAGGGGTCGATCTCGCGGAGCATGGCGTTGATGGCCGTATTGATCGACTTCTCGGCGTTGATCGTGTCGACGTAGGTAGTCTGCAGTATTTTATAAATCGAGTTGAACACGTCGAGATTACGGCTTATCTCCTGTTTGGGGCTATTTGTGGCCGAGCTGACGGAGATGACGCAGGCGGCTAAAACCGCGGCGGCAGGGAATATATGGCGCATTTTTATAATGAATTTACTTGAATGATTGTGAAATTGTAGCTTGAATTGTTTAGTATTGTCTCGTTAATCTTCTTCGATTGAGTATTGGATCGCGCGGTTGACGAGGTCGAGAAACGGCTTGGTGGTGCGCAGGTCGTCGGCGATACGCTTTACCAATGCCGGGCGTAACATGTATTTGAGGCCCACTTGGCTGACAAGGCAGAAGTTTTTAAGCAGAAACCAGTGGCTGAACGGCTGGTCGGCGGGGAAGTCGCGCGGGCAGCGCTTCAGCGACATGTCGGTGTCGATCGCGAACCCCCGGGCATGGCGCACCGCCTCGTCAAAGGTCTCGCCCTTGTCGGCTTCAATATCCTCGCGGAGAATACGAAGCACCTTGGGGTCGCAGCAATAGTCGCCCGCGGCAAGAATACATCCCGACTCAAACCCTTCATCCGCCGGGCCTATCTGCACATAATATCCGGCAAACGGCGACTTCTTGCCGCCGGGCGATATGAATGTGCCGAAATGGGTTTTATATGGAGCCTTGTTTTTTGAAAAGCGCGTGTCGCGGTATATGCGGTAGGTGCAGTCGGCGAGCGAGAGCGGCCCGATCGACGGGTCGAACGCCCTGATCGCCTCTATCAGCTCTGTCACGAAGCGGTCGAAGCGCGCCTTGCACTCCAAGTATTCATCCTTATGAGCGTTGAACCACACTCGATTGTTGTTCTGCTCAAGGTTTCTGAGAAATTCAACGATTTGTTTCATCTTCAAAGGGGAGTTACCGTATAAATAAAGTAACCTTCAAAGTTAACGAATATTTCGCAATCTTCGTTCAAGAGCGGAAAAAAAAGTTCGGAAGCCGGGGCGCGAGAGTGGCGCCGTGGGCTTCCGAACGTGTGTTGAAATGATTCGCGGATGAGAATCCTTAGTCGATCTGGGTCAAGTAAACGGTGAATGAGCGGCCATTGCTGTTGGTCATTGTGCCCTGGAGAGTGTCGCCATACTTAGTGCACTCCCAGGTGCCGGTCTGGCGGCCGTTGTTGTCGGTTTCCGACAGGTAGAGCGTATCGTCGCTGACATAGCCTTCGAGGTCGAGCGAGCCGTATCCTCCGTTGCCATAATAGTATGAGCCTGAGATGGTGCGGTCGTCGGCGTGGGTCAACCTGACGGTAATGTCAATTGTGCCGTTGAGATAGCCCGAATAGGTGCCGAGAAATACTTCGGCGGGGCTGTATGCCTCTTCCACCGCAACCTCTTCGGTATATTCATCGTCGAAGTTTATAGCCTTGTTGCCGTCTCTGTCTCTGGTGAAAATCAGCGATAAAACGACTCCGATAACCACAACAGCGGCGGCGATCATCACCCAAAGCAGTGTTTTGGACGACTTGCCGACAAAACCCTCCGATCCATCGCGGGGAAGCATCATGGTAGGCGCGGCGATGTTGTCGCCTGAGGCCGACCAAGGCTGCGCCACGGGTATGGCTTGAACTGGACGCGGCTGACCGGTTCCCTCGCAGTAGGGGCAATGATGGGCCGAGGCCGGGATGAGATGAAAACAGCGGGGGCACTGCTTCATCGATTTCAGATGTATCGTAGGCATGGCTTTAGTCCTCCATGGTTGTCGCGCGGAATATGTCGCCAAGATCGCGCAGGTTATTGCCAACGATAGCTTTCACGCGGAGGAGTTCGCCGAGCACGTGGCCGATGAAAATCAGGAAATAGCCGATAACCGCGCCAATGCCCGCAATCAGGATAGGCATAAGGAGGCCCGCCAAAATGAATTCTGCGATATCAGAGAAAGGCCAGGTGAGAATCTGCAATATGAAACTCATCGCGCCTACAAGACCCATAACAGCAAAGATAAGGAGGCCCCAGAATTCAAAGCCGGCCTGAAGATAGTGGGCATAGACGGGGATTGCCACGATAGCATCGCCGCGGCGCACATCTTTGTCGAGCTGACGGGCGCGTTTGAGCCAGAACATGAAGGCGTAGACCGAGAGGCAAAGCAGCGCCAACACGAGTATGATTTCCTCAATCGTCCATACGACTGCCTTCCAGCCCTCGATATATCCGACGAGGTTGCCGGCGGCATTCTTTCCTTCGCTAAACATGTAGTAGATCAAAAAGAGAGGCACCAACGCCGATAAGACTCCGTTGATAATGTAAAGCCAGGTCATCGGTTTTTTGAGAAACGAGCTGTTGTCAATCGAATGAAGCACAGCATTGAGAGGCTTGAGAATTGTGTCAAAAAAAGCCATAATGAGATGTGAAAGGTTAAATTGGTTAATAAATAGTTACTGTATTTTCGCAAATCTACAAAAAAAATCGCTTTTATCAATCATTTAAGCGCATTTTGACTGCAATAAAGCGCGCTAAAACAGCGAAACCGACCCTTAATGGAGCCGGCTTCGCGATGAGTCGATATTATCATTAAAGACGAGCCTTGATAGCTTCGGTCTCTTTCTCGTAGCCGGGCTTGGCAAGGAGGGCAAACATGTTTTTCTTGTAAGCCTCAACGCCGGGCTGGTTGAAAGGATTGACATCGAGGATGTAGCCGCTGATGCCGCACGCTTTCTCGAAGAAGTAGATCATCTGGCCGAGGTAGCGCTCGGTAAGAGCGGGGATGGTGATCAGGATATTGGGCACGCCGCCGTCGACATGGGCGATGCGGGTACCGAGCTCTGCCATCTTGTTGACTTCGTCGACGCGCTTGCCGGCAATGTAGTTAAGGCCGTCGAGATTGGCCTCGTCGGAGGGTATAACGACGTTGTGGCGCTGATTCTTGACCGAGATCACGGTCTCGAAGATGGTGCGCTCGCCGTCCTGAATCCATTGGCCCATGGAGTGGAGGTCGGTAGAGAAGTCGACCGACGCGGGGAAGATACCTTTTTTGTCTTTACCTTCCGACTCGCCGTAGAGCTGTTTCCACCATTCTCCGAAGTAGTGGAGCTTGGGATTGTAGTTGACGAGGATTTCGATTTTCTTACCCGCGCGGTAAAGGGCGTTGCGGGTTTCGGCATAGAGATACGCGGGATTCTCGCAGTCGGCGTTTTTGGTGGCTTTCTCCATTTCCACGGCTCCGTTGACGAGCGCCTGAATGTCGAAGCCGGCCACGGCGATCGGGAGAAGGCCTACGGGGGTGAGCACCGAGAAGCGGCCACCCACGTTGTCTTCGATGACAAACGTCTTGTAGCCCTCTTCGGTAGCGAGCTGGCGGAGAGCGCCTTTCTTGGCGTCGGTGATAGCCACGATGAGCTTAGAGGCTTCCTCTTTGCCTGCCTGCTTCTCAAGCATCTCCTTGAGCATGCGGAACGCGATGGCGGGCTCGGTGGTGGTGCCTGATTTAGAGATCACGATGATGCCGAAGCGCTTGCCGTCGAGCAGGTTCATAAGCTCGCTGAGATAGTCTTCGCCGATATTCTGGCCCGCGAAGAGCACTTTGCAGCCATTGTCGTCGCGGTAAGCGCCGAACGAATCGCTGAGAGCCTCAATCACAGCCTTGGCGCCGAGATATGATCCGCCGATACCGATAGCCACCACGTAGTCGCATTTGGCGCGGAGATCGTCGGCAACGCCCTGAAGCTCAGAGATGAACGACTGCGAGATGCCTGAAGGGAGGTTTACCCAGCCGAGGAAGTCGTTGCCCAGGCCGGTGCCGTTATGAAGTTTTTCGACAGCTGAAGTCGCTGCCTGATCGAGTGCTTTGATGTCGGCCTCGGAGATAGTTCCGAGGGTGTCTTTTACGTTGACTTTGAGTGTTTCCATGATGTTATCTTTAATTTGAGAGATTTAAATTTGTTGTCAGCCCTTGATCTCGGCGAGGCGGGCAAGGTATTTGCCGATGATGTCAAACTCGAGATTTACGCGCGAGCCTACCTTTATGTCGCCGAAGTTGGTGTGCTCAAAGGTGTAGGGTATGATGGCCACCCTGAAAGAGTCGATTTCAGAATCGCACACCGTCAGCGACACGCCGTTGACGGTGACCGATCCCTTCTCTACCGTCATGTAGCCTTTGGCTGCCAACTCAGGGCTTACGGCATATTTAAACTTGAAGTAGCGGCTTCCCTCTACCTCCTCAATGTCGACGCACTCGGCGGTGCAATCAACATGGCCCTGGACAATGTGGCCGTCGAGACGTCCGTTCATGAGCATCGAGCGCTCGAGATTGACGCGGTCGCCCGGCTTGAGAAGCCCTAAGTTGGAGCGGTCGAGGGTCTCCTGAATAGCCGTCACCACGTATGTGCCGTCGGGAGATATTTCCACTACCGTCAGGCACACGCCATTGTGCGCGACCGACTGGTCGATGCGTAGCTCGTCGGTAAAAGAGCAGCCGACGCGAAGATTCACGTTGCCGCCATCGACTTTTTCCACGGCCACAACTTTTGCGGCCTCTTCAACTATTCCTGAGAACATAGCGTTGACTTCTGATTATTCCTCGTCTTCCTTCATGTTGTGGAACACGTTCTGCACGTCTTCGTCCTCTTCGAGTTTCTCAAGGAGCTTGTCGATAGCGACGCGGTCTTCGGCCGAAACCTCTTTGAGGTCGTTGGGGATGCGCTCGAATTCAGAGCTGATGATTTCAAATCCGTTGGATTCGAGGTAGTTCTGGATGTTGGAGTTCTCCTCAAACGCTCCGTAAAGCACGATTTCCTCTTCGTCGGGCACGATTTCGTCCACGCCGTAGTCGATGAGCTCAAGCTCGAGGTCTTCGAGTTCAACGCCCTCTTTGGGCTTGATCTTGAACACGCATTTGTGGTCGAAGAGGAAGGTCAGCGAGCCCTGAGTGCCGAGCGAGCCGCCAAACTTGTTGAAATATGAGCGCACGTTGGCCACTGTGCGGGTATTGTTGTCGGTAGCGGCCTCGACGAAGATCGCGATGCCGTGGGGGCCGTATCCTTCGTAAGAGATTTCCTTATAATCGCCGGCATCCTTGTCGGTAGCTTTCTTGATGGCGCGCTCTACGGTGTCTTTGGGCATATTGGCGGCCTTGGCGTTCTGCATAAGAGCGCGGAGGCGCGGGTTGGTATCGGGATCGGGACCGCCTGCTTTAGCGGCGATTGTGATTTCTTTACCAATGCGGGTAAATGTACGCGACATGTTACCCCAGCGTTTCAGTTTTCTTGCTTTGCGGTATTCAAATGCTCTTCCCATTGTATAGAAAAGTTTGGTTACAATTATTCAATTTTTCGCGAATTTAGCGAAAATCCGCGAAACCCGAAAGCAAAAGTTGAAGTAAAAGTTAAGGTTTAGACACAAAAAAATCGCAACGACGACTGTTGACTCGGTTGCGATTTTTTTGTGGCAGGGCCTTAGCTGACCTGATGAAGAGTCGCGCTCAGAGCGCGATTTTCCTGGAGATTACCCCGTCGGCGCTCTGGAGGGTCACTATATACAGCCCCTTGAGATTAGTGGCGAGGCTCCCCGACGCGCTGTCGATAGGGCGTTCGACTATTTTCTCCCCTACGATGTTGTATACCGAGATGGTGCCGGGATACTTCGCGTTGCTGTACTTTATGCTGCCTGACTCTACGGTTATCTCAGAGTCGGTATCGTCAGTGACGATGCAGCCTATCCCCGCGCTATTACTCGCGCTGAGATTCCACCCCGCTACGGAATGTACCTGATTGGGCGTGTCGGCGAATACGGTCACATTTTCCCGCGCTTTGCCTTTGGCGAATACCCTTACCGACGAGGCCCATGTGTCGTTGACAAAGAGGTCGATGACCGAGTGGTCGAAGAACACGTTGAGCTTCACTTTCTCCCCTTTCGCGAGTTGCTTGGGCAGAGGGCTGTGGTAGAAGCCGTCGAATCGGCCGGCATCGTTGACGAGACGGTCCGCGCCGCGGGCGTCGACCACGATCTCATTTGATGAGCCGTCGTAGTAAACCTTGATCGACGAGGCCCCGTCGTCGATAAGCGTGAAACCGCATTGGCCTGAGCCGACTGTAAACTCGCCGACAAGCTCAACCGCGCGGCCTGCCACGCCCTCAATCGTCATACTGCCGTTGAGCGCGAAGCCGGTTTTGGAGAAGCCTTCAGCGGAGCGCATAGCCGTCAATCCTGAGTAGGGTTTCTGACAGAGGTTGCCTTCGCTGTCGAGCGTCCATTCTCTTGGAAGCGAATAAGTGTGGGCGTAGCCGAGCTGATAATTGTCGGCTGAGGGGAGTTTGTCGGGCACAATGCCGAGAGCTATGGTTTTGCCGTCGTGCTGGCAGATAGTGGGGGAGAGCAGCCCGAAGCCGTCTTTGGCGAATCCGGGCAGTTCGATAGTGGTTGGCGCCGACTTGTCGGGGCTGAAAGTGCCGTCGGCGTTTATGTTGCCTACCCAATAGAGCGCGGCCACGCCGTTGGCAGTGTTTTGGGGAGTGACGGTAAAGAGCCATTTATCGCCCATTTTGGTTATGTTGGGCATTTCCCAGAATGTGCCGCAGGTGGCGACGTTAGAGCCTGAGAAGAAAATCTTGCCGTCGTTGCTCCAGCTTTTGGTCGAGGGGTTGTAGGCGTGGAGTGTAGTGGCGCCGTTGCCCCCCTTGCTCGTGCCTACGATGATATACGCGCCGTTGTCGGAGCGGAAGAAGTAGGGGTTGCGGAAGTCGTCTGACAAGCCGCCGGGACGGCCGTTGATAATCGGTGACTCTGACTTCACCCACGCCACCAAGTCGTCGTCGGCGGGCGTGGCCTGAGCTATCACGGCTTTGGCGTAGTCCACGCCGGTATAGATAATGGAGGGCCTTCCCTGAGTTAGCTCATCGTCGCTGAATACGCACCCCGACCAGCATCCCTTGATGTCGAAAGGAGCGCCCGGAGCTATCGCGATACGCTCCTCGGTCCAGTCGTAGAGGTTTTCGCTGTAGATATGCCCCCAGTGAAGGCGCGACATGAAGGGGCCGTTGGCGTTTTTCTGGAAAAAGAGGTGGTAGCGGCCGTTGTGGTAGGTCATGCCGTGGGTTTCGTTGGTCCAGTTAGCGCCGGGCATGCCGTGGAATGCGGGGCGCATCGGGTCGTCGGCGAAACGCGAGGCGGGGATCGAAAGGTCGGTGTCGCCGCCGGGAGTCCATGAGGCGATCACGTCGGGAGCGATAGCCTCATCCCATACGGTGATGTCGTCGATCGCTCCGTTGAATGATGTGAGGCAGAATGGGCCCGCAAGCCGCTCGTTGAAGCTTCGTCCTATTCTCATGGTCGAGTTAGCGACTGTAAGGGCGCCATTGGCCTTTGATGAGGCGACGGGGGCCCCGTTGTTGTAAAGCGTCGCTGTACGGGCTTCGGTGTCGACGACGGCTGTGAGATTGACCCACTCGTAGCGATTGAGGGGCGCGTCGACCTTCAATTCGAGAGGCCACCCCCCGACGTAGGTTTTAAACGAATACTTTCCGTCGAAGCCAACAAAAAAGCCGAATCCGGTCTTCGCGTTGTCATCAAGGCAAGAGGCTACGGGTATCTGCTCAGAGGTGTTGACGTCGATTTCCACTATCGGGTATGTTTCAATCGAGAACCATACCGAGGCGGTCATTTTCTTAGATCCGGCGGGTATGATCTCGCCGACCTTAGCGTCGACGTAGGTAGAATAACCGTCGAAACGCAAGGCTTTGCCGTTGGCTCCGGCGACATTCTCGGCCGGATGCGCGCTTTTAATGTCAAACGAAGCGCCGGAGACGGTTTCGGTGATTTTCTCTCCGCTGTTTTCCATGGGGAAGCGCGCGACTTCGCGGGCTTGCGACGACAGGGCGGCCGATGCGGCCACTGCTATCATACCCAGATTTCTCGTTATCGGTAATAATTTCATCGGTTAACTTGTTGATTAGGCTGCTGCCTCCGACTTCATTTCGGATTAAGCTGTCGGACAGGCGCGTTTTTTCGTTTCAGAGAATGGTATAGTCTCTATATTAACGATTTATTGAGGATTTTATTTTAATAAAAAAAAAGTGTATCGCGCGCAGATAGTATAGATTATGAAATCTGGCACGACACACTTTCATAATTCTGAGATAGAATCGTCAGTTAACCCAAAAACAATCTTTTTTTAAGTATGCTTCACTGATTTTTACAGCCACATATCACTTACGCCTGGCCGCTTAAATCGTGAAACATACTTAATAGAACCATAAAAAAACCTATATTATCTAATCTTATCTTATTTTTCTTTCTTACTTACTGCGACGATTATTTCAGATAGTTGAGGATATTGGCGGTAAGCTGCTCAACATTGTGCTGGTAGGGATTCGCGCCGGAGTTCTGATTCCACTCGTAGGCCGCAAGCCCGTTGGCGATGCAACGGCCATGGTCGGCGTTGGCGAAGAATTCCACGAGACCTGCCACACAGTGGTCGCGCACATGGCCCCAAGTGGCAAGCACGAGAGAGTTGGTGGTGACTTCAAAGTTCTTGATCACGTCGGGTTGGCTGCCGCGGCCATAGATGTTGCAGTCCCACATGCAGTTGTGGTCTTCGCGCTGACCCGGGCCGATGAGGGGGAGGGTATTGTAGCCGTAGCCGTTGGGATCCTCGAGGGTGAGGCCTTTGAAGATAGCGTGAGAGGTGCGGTCGTAGAAGCCCTGGTCAGAGCCGTTGCGGAAGTCCCAACCGAGATAGGGGTTGATTACCCACACGTCGTCGCCGCTGCCACCCTCGCCGTTGCCGAATACGGTGGGAGCCATGTTGTCGGGCACGATGCCGAGGGGCACGGTGAGCTGAGTGGCCATGTTGGCGAGATAGAGGCTACCGCCGTTGGCAGAGTACTCTCTGAGGGCCGCGATGGTAGCGTCGTTAGATACCTCAGCGGGGAGGTTTTCCCATCCGAAGGGCAAACCTACGCGGTCGATTTCGATCCAAATCACGGGATAGAAGTCGGTGTCGAGCGAAGCGATCTGAGAGGGCTGGATGAACTCGGCGTCGGGCTGAGAAGCAAACCAGGTCGCGGCGGCGCGCTCATCGTCGTCGGGGAGCGAAGCCACGTCGGGGGCGAGCAGAAGGTAAGCCATCTTAACGCCTTCGAGCTGGTCGGGGGTTTTGGCATGGACCGAAACGCCCTCCGACACATATCCGCCTTCGTACATCACTTTTACGGTATAGAGATATTCCTGAGCGAGCGAGAGGCCCTTGAGGGTGAATTGGGTCTGACGGCCGGGGAGGGTTATCGCGGAGTTGTTGTCGCCGTTGACGAGAATCTTCACACCAGTGATATCCTGATCGGCGGGGAGCGTCCATGAAAGGTTTACCTTGCGCCCTACAACCTCGGCTGTGAGGTCAGACGCCTTCTGGAGATTGGGGAGCTTGGGAGTTTCGGTCGGCTCAAAGTCGGAGCAAGCGCCGAGGATGCAGCATAGAAGCATCGCGAGCATCCCGATGGTATATGAAGTTAATTTTTTCATTTTTTTTCTTGAGTGATTTAATGATTACTTATATAAGTCACCTGCGTTGTCAACCTGGTTGACAGGTATCGGGAAGTAGATTTCGTTGGCAGTGAGGTTCGCGCCCTGATAGTAGGTGCGGATTTTGCCTTCCGACGCGTAGTAGTCGTTGATAGTCTCGACCACGTTGCCCCAGCGCACGAGGTCAAACCAGCGGAGACCTTCCATAGCGAGCTCAAGGCGGCGTTCCATGCGCACGGCTTTGCGGGCGTAATCCTGATTCCAGCCTGTCGCGGGATAATTCTCAACCGAGTAGTTGGCGAGCATAGGATTGCAGTCGACGGGAGTGTAAGAGGGGTCAACCGAGCGGGCAGCCTTGTCGCGGATCTGGTTGATAAGGCCGCGTGCTTCGTCGAGATTCTTGTTTTGCTCGATAAGAGCCTCGGCTTTCATCAGCATCACGTCGGCGTAGCGGATGAGGAGGCAGTTGAGCGACGATGCGCCCCAGGGCACGATACCGGGTTTCACGAAGGGCGATTCGGGTGCGGGATAAGGCTTTTTGCCTGAGTACTGACCGTAAAGCTCAAGGTTGCGGCACCATCTTTCGTTATACTGGTGAGAGCGCCAGGGCATGCCTATACGGCCGAGGGTGAAGTCGAGGCGGGGATCGACGTTGCCTTCATAGTCGGCTTTGTCGACGTTCTCGTTGTTGTACGATCCGTCGAGATAGGGAAGGCCGTTGGCATCGGTGCGGAATGCGTTGACGAGGTTCTGCGAAGCGAGATAGAAGTCGTCGCCGTTGCCGTAGAGGTTGCCTTCCGACCATGTGCAGTTAAGACAGTTGCAGAAGTTGAACTGGTCGGGAGAGTTGGCTGATGAGAACTGGATAGCGAGCACCGATTCGTACTGGTTGTTGAACTCAGGCTTCGACATGTCGAGGAAGTTGGGGTAGAGCTCATACTGGCCGCTTGAAATCACGTAGCCGGCGTATTTTTCGGCCTCGGCCCAGTCAGAGGTGAAGAGATCGACGCGGGCGAGGAGCGCGGCGGCGACGTATTTGTTGAAGCGTCCGGGATCAACCTGGCTTGCGGGGAGAAGCTCGTAGCTGTCGCGGAGGTCCTGCTTGATGAAGTCTACGATCTGGTCGCGGGTGTACTGCGAGGCTGAACATTCGCTCGGGTCGGTCACGGTCTCGTCGAAATAGGGGAATTTCTCGAAGATACGGAACATATCGAAATAATAGTAAGCGCGGAGGGTCTTCATCTCGGCGATAAACGAGCCTTTGTTCTCGGCTGAGATGCTGCCTGAGTTGGCGATACCCTTGATAGCGGCGTTGCAACGGCTTATAGAGTAGTAGTTGTTGCGCCATTTGAAGTTGGCCACGTCATTGTCGCTCTGCACGTTGCCTACTTCGAGCTGGTGGATGTAGCCTTCCATTGTCACGCCGTCTCCGCCTTTGAGGGCGTCGTCTGAGCGTACGTCAAATACCCAGTTGTTGATCGGGCCGGCAAACGACTCGTTGTTGCCGAAGTAGTGGCAGAGAAGAGTCGCGTAAGCGGAGGTCATGAGGTCTACAGCCTCCTTGTCGCCGATCTGGTCGTCGGTGAACGAGCCCTGCGGCTTGGTGTCAAGCAAGTCGTCGCATGAAGTCGCGGCGAAAGTCATTGAGGCCATTGCAGCGACGCATATCGCGTTCTTTATGATGTTTTTAAGATTTTTCATTGTATGAATTTGTAATGATTACTAATTCCGTTGGCTTAGAATTGAAGGTTTACACCGATAGTGAATGTGCGGGGGCGGGGATATGCGCCGTTATCGATGTGCGCGCCATACTCGCCGGGGAGGATTTCGGGGTCGAGGCCGGTGTACTTGGTGATAGTGAACACGTTCTCTACCTGCCCGTAGACGTCGATATTCGATGCGCCGATTTTACCGATAAGATTCTTGGGCAGCATATACGACAGCTTGAGATATTTCATCTTCATGTACGATCCGTTCTCGACGTAGTAAGAAGAGAAGCGCGACTCGTTGTTGTCGTCGGTGAGCGAGAGAGCGGGGATGTCGGTGTTGGTGTTGTCGGGAGTCCATGCTTTGAGGATGTCAACGCCGCGGTTGGTGGCGAGGTTGCCATAGTTCATTGAGAGGAGCTGACGTTTCATGTGGTTCTGGATGTCGAAGCCGAAGTCGCCTGCGAAGAACATATCGAGCGAGAAGGCTTTGTATTTGAATCCGAGATTGATACCCATTGACAGATCGGGGTTGGGGTCGCCGATGATGCAGCGGTCGTTATCGTCGATGACGCCGTTGCCGTCGAGGTCGCGGTAGATAAGGCGGCCGGGGGCTGCGCCGTTCTGAGCGGCGTGGTTGGCAACCTGCTCAGCGTTCTGGAAGATGCCGTCGCACACGTAGCCGTAGTAGACGCCCATAGGCTGGCCGGGGATGAGGCGCTGGTCGCCGCCGATGAATTTCTGGCGAGAGTTGAGGGTGACGAGCTTGTTCTTGTATTGCGAGAGGTTGATAGAACCGTTCCATGAGAATTCGCCGTATTGCGGGCTGCGGTAAGCTACCGTGACTTCCCAACCGGTATTCTTCATGTCGCCGGTGTTGAGCCAGATAGCAGCGTTTTCACCTGCTACGTCGAGGGCCGGCGGAATGGTGAGCATGTCTTTGGTTTTCTTGACGTAGTAGTCGGCGCTAAGGTTGAGCGATCCGTTGAAGAATGAGAAGTCAACGCCGATATTGTTCTGATATGTGGTTTCCCATTTGAGCTTGGGGTTGCCTGTGCTTGCCAGTGTGATACCGGGAGTGGTCAGCGAGTTGGTGCCGCTAAGGTCGTACGCGCCGTTGCCGGTGTTGAAGATGTAGGTAGAGTAGGCAGGATAGAGCGAGGGGATATTGGCGTTACCGTTCTGGCCCCAAGAGTAGCGGATCTTCATGTCGTTGAGAATCTCGTTTTTCGGGAAGAAAGCTTCCTGAGTAGGACGCCAAGCGAGAGAGAATGCGGGGAACACGCCGGCGCGGTAGCCTTTGGCGAAGCGAGAGTTCTCGTCGCGGCGTATTGTGAACGAAGCGAGGTAGCGGTCGTCGTAGTTGTAGTCGGCTTTGCCGAAGAGCGAGAATACCGCCCACTGGGTTTTGCCGCCGCCGTTGTTGCGGGTGCCTGTGCCTGAACCGATCTGCATGAAGTCGGCATCCTCAAACGCATAGCCTTCGCGCGAAGCTGAGAGGTCGCGGAATGTGTAGCCGATAGCCTCGGTGCCTAAGAGCACGGTAAGATGATGCTTTTCGGCGAATGTCTTATTGTAGTTGGCGGTGTTGGTCCAAGTCCAGGTATCGCCCTGACCGTAGACGCTCGACATGCTGTTGACGTCGCCGGGGTTAACGGCGCGGCCGAGGGTATTGTTGAAGTACTGGCTGTGCTCGATACCGATGTTGGTTTTCAGCGAGAGGCCTTCGATAGGTTTAACTTCGAGGTAGGCGTTGCCGAGGATGCGCCAAGAGGCGAAGTCGTTGTCTTTGGCGTTGGCGATGAGCTGCACGGGGTTGCCGAGGTCAGAGCCGATAAGGCCGAGAGGGAGAGTCCAGTCGCCGTTGAGGCCGCGAACGGGAAGCGCGGGATGCTGGCTCATAGCTGTGAAGGGGATACCGCGGTCACCTGCCACGTCGACGCCGCGGTTGGTCCAGCGGGCCACTAACAAGTTCTCGCCTACGGTGATGTATTTGTTGAAGTCGTAGCGAGAGTTCACGCGGGCTGAGTAACGCTCGTAGAATGTGTCGTTGATGTTACCGTTCTGGTTGATGTAGTTAAGAGAGAGCATCACTGAGCCTTTCTCGGTATTGTTGGAGATAGAAGCTGTCAGGTTGTTGGTCCATGCTGTGCGGTAAATCTGATCCTGCCAGTCGGTGTCGGTGGTAGGGTAGTTGGGGTTACCGTCGACGTATTGCTGGAGCACGGGAGTCGGGCCTGAGCCGTAAAGCACGTGAGAGGGAGCGATGTTGGAGTTGGCCGAAGCGGTCCAGTAAGCTTCGCCCCACTGCTGCGCGTTGAGCATTTTGTAGCGCTTGGCCACGGTCTGCGCGCTGGCAGCGTAATTCACGTTGATAGTCATGCGGTCGCCTTTGCCCTGCTTGGTGGTGATGATCACAACGCCGTTGGCAGCGCGCGAACCGTAGATAGAAGCCGAAGCGGCGTCCTTCAATACCTGCATCGACTCGATGTCGGAGGGGTTGATGCAGTTAATGTTATCTGTGGGCACTCCGTCAATAATATAGAGAGGGTCGTTGCTTGAGTTGGCGGTCGACATACCGCGGACGCGTATAGAGCCTGTACCGCCGGGAGCGGCGTCGGGGATAACGTTCACGCCGGGGAGCTTGCCTGCCATTGAGTTCATGATGTTGCCTGAGTTTTCGCTCAAAGGCTCTTTCATGTTCATGACGGCCACAGCGCCTGTAAGGTCGGCCTTACGCACGGTCTGATAACCGACTACCACCACTTCGTCGAGAAGTTCTGAGTCTTCGTCGAGAGCGATAGTCATTTCATTCTCGGCTTTTACTGTCTTAGCCTTATAACCTACATAAGTTACTGTAAGGTTTGAACCATCGGGAACCGTGATGACGAAATTTCCGTCGATGTCGGTGGCGACTCCGGCCGTCCCTTTCAAGTCGGAAATAACGCTTGCGCCGATCAGAGGCTCGCCGTCTGATGCGGAAACAACAGTCCCATGCACAGTGATGTCCTGCGCTTGCGCCGCGATTGCCATAAAGAATAGCAAGATAGCACTGAGAATTGCTTTTTTCATGTTATTGTTATTTTGGTTTAAAGTTAAGTTGCCGAGGGGTGAAAATTTGTCGCCGGGAGTTGGGGGCGACGTTACGGCAACAAAGTTATCGCGCAGTAATATTAAGTGGTTAGGACTAATGTTGCAAAGGATATTAAATTTTGCGCGATGCACCATTTTTCATATATTATGCACGATTTTTGATAGTCGTATAGCGCTAATTGTCAGATAAATCAAAGGGTCGCGGTATTTTTTTCGATACTGCGACCCTTTAGCGGTATATTCGCTCGGCGGCTATTCTTTAGCCCCAAGCCTCGCGCGTAGCTCTGACGGCGACTCGCCGTAAGTCTCGCGGAAAACTCTCGTGAAATAGGCCGGGGCCGAGAAGCCGACCTCGTAGGCGATTTCGCTGATGGTCTTGTCGGTCGACGACAGCATTTCGCGCGCCTTTGTGAGACGCATCTTCCTCAGCAACTCTACCGGCGAGTAATTGGTCAGGGCCTTGATTTTTCGGTAGAATTGTGAACGACCCAATCCGAGGGCCGACGCAAGGCTGTCGATATTGAGGTCGGGGTTGCCCATCTCGGCGTTGGTGAGGCTGACGAATCGGGTGTAGAAGTCGTTGTCGATATCAGCGACGGGCGGGGACTGAGTGTCGGCGGCGGTTGCCGTGGCTGGGGCGGCGGAGCGATGCAAAGGATTGTCCGACAGTATGTTCTTTATGCGCTTGCGGTTCTCGATAAGGTTTTCGCAGCGCATTCTTAGCATCTTGCTGTTGAACGGCTTCGATAGGTAGCCGTCGGCTCCGCTTTCGTAGCCGAGCGTGCGCTGCTCGTCCATGCTGCAGGCAGTCAGCAACAACACGGGGATATGGGAGGTGGAGATTTCATCCTTTATTCTGCGGCAGAATTCCAATCCGTCCATCACCGGCATCATCACATCGCTGATAATCAGGTCGGGAACATATTTTGAGGCGAGACGTATGCCCTCTTTGCCGTTCTGGGCCTCGATGATGCGGTATTGGTCAGAAAGCAGCTCGCGGATAAGCTTTCGTATGTCGGGGTTGTCGTCAACGACGAGCATGAGCGGGTTGGCGCTGTCGTCGTTATTGGCGTCAAGGTCGATTTCATCGAGCTCGGCGTTGATTTCGCTATCGGGGATAGCGCGGGTCACCTCGATGTTTTCGGTCGCGTCGACGTGCTTTACAGGGATGCGGACGGTGAATTTGCTGCCAACGCCCAGCGCGCTCTCCACGTTGATTGAGCCGCCGTGGAGCTCGACGAACGCTTTGGCGAGCGATAGCCCTATGCCGGAGCCGTTGGGGTGAATCTTATCTACTTGGTAAAAGCGGTCAAATATATTGCCAATATCCTCAGCGGCAATGCCTTGCCCGGTGTCTTCGACTGAAAATTCCAGGGTGTTGTCGTCGCATGAGCAGGCGAAGTGAATCTTCTCGTTGTTGGGGGTGTATTTAAACGCGTTGGACATGAGATTGAAAAAGACGCGCTCGATTTTCTCGGTGTCGATAGCCATGGTTTCGGTCGACTTAACCATTATGTCGATAGTAAGCTTAATGTCGCGTTTTCTCGCGAGGGCTGTGAATGACTCCGACCAGTCGCGTATCAGCTCGGCGATATGCACCTCAGAGAGATTGAGCGGCAACTTGCCGTTTTCATACTTCCTGAAATCAAGGATTTGGTTTATAAGGCGTTTCAATATCTTTACGTTCTTGCTCGCGATCTTCATCAGAGCGTGGTGCTGGGGCGTGAGGTAGTCGGCCGCCTCAAGCTGCTCAACCGGCTCGGCTATCAGGGTAAGGGGTGTTCGAAGGTCGTGGGACACGTTGGTGAAAAACATCAGCTTTGACTGCGTTGCGGCGTTGAGCTGCTCGTTGAGGCTTTTCTCCATATCGCGTTGCTGCGCAAGGAGTTTGTTTTGCTCCAGGAGCATTTTCTGGTTGCGCTTGTGCATCCAGAAAGACCTCAGCACCATAAACAGGAATCCGAATAGAAGGGCGACGATGACGATTGATGCATAGAAAAGCGTTGTTTGCGCCGAGTGTTGGCTCCAATATTCGTCGACCTGCGATTTCAGCAGTTTGATTTTAGCCATCTCCTCTTTAAGCGACTCGTTCTGCAGCAGCAGGATGTCGGCGTTTGATTTGTCGACAGCCGAAGAGACCGGCACGCGGGTCTCGCGCTTGTATGGTTCGCCTTTAAGTATCGCCAAGGCGGTGCGCACAAGGCCGTAACCCTCGGTGGGATAGAGGAATGTGGCGTCGATCACGTTGTCGGCCACGGCCTTTATGCCTATTTCGGGGGCCGCGTCGATGCCTATGATTTTGGGTGATAAGCCCTTCTTCTTCGCTACTTCCGACGCTCCGATGGCCATGCGGTCGTTGTGGGCGTAGATGAGGTCAGCGTCGGGGTAAAGCGAAAGCAGCGAGTCGGCCACGACGGCCGCATCCTCGTAATTCCAATTGCCAAACGCCGCCCCGACAACGTTCAATCCTATCTCCCTTGCCTCGTCGCGGAAGCCTTCATGGCGTTTTATGGCTGGAGTCGACCCCGGCAATCCGTAGATTTCCAGTACTTTGCCATTGTCGCCGATGAGATTGTGGGCATAGCGCGCGGCAGCTTTGCCTATGCCGTAGTTGTCAACGTCCTGAGCGGCTGTGTAGTAGTCGCCGTTGATGCTGCGGTCGAAAACCATCACCGGTATGCCCGACTCATACACCTCTTTAATTACAGGCGTTATGGCATCGGCCTCGTTGGGCGACGCGATGATTATGTCGAAGCCGTTCTCGGCAAAGTAGCGTATGTCGGCAATCTGCTTCTCGTTGCTGTCGTCGGCCGATCTGATTTCGACCTCAGCCTCGGGGTGGAGCATTATCTCGCAATTGATCTCGTCGTTCATTTTCCGGCGCCAGTCGTCCTCGCTGCATTGAGAAATGCCTATGCGGTAATGCTTCTGCTCCTTGCAGGCGGCCATGGAGATAAGCATCAGCGATATTATGATATTGAATATGATCGGTTTTCTCATGGACTTAGATTATGTCACGCAATGTAATGATATGGTAAAGGCGGTAGACAGTCCCGCGGTCTTTTCTATGCAAAGATAATATAAACTTAAGAATAACAGTGCATTTAATATGAATTTTTGCGCGATGCACAATTTTTATAAGTGTTTGCACAATTTTTAATAGGGGATATAATAATAAAAATCGTAGTTTTGCGGTATAAATCTTAACCTGAAAAAACATCGGTTGTATAACAAAACCCATTATGAAACTGAAATCAAAAATAGCTTTAGCAATGATTGCTATACCCCTGGCCGGAGCGGCTGCTTTTTCGGCCAGTGCCGCCGACGGCGTGAAGGTGGAGCATCTCGGCACTAACAATACGCTCGTGAGGGTCGACAGCACCGCCCGCTATCTTCTTATGCCCGTGCAGGAGTCGTACGACGACGCTACGGTCAACGTGGTTGTCGACGGCAAGCTCGAACGCACCATTTACGTGCGTCTCGCCAAATCAAAGGTCGACTACTCTATGCCGTTAGACCTTGAGCCGTATAAAGGCCACGACGTGGTGCTCAACATAATCACGTCGCAAGACCGCTCTACCGTGCGCGAAGCTAAGGACGACGCCTGCTGGAGCAACTTCGAGCTTACCGACACAATCGATGTCGAAAACCATGAGAAATATCGCCCCGCATTCCACCATACCCCTCTCTACGGATGGATGAACGACCCCAACGGTATGTTCTATAAAGACGGCGAGTGGCACCTCTACTACCAGTGGAACCCCTACGGCTCGAAATGGCAGAATATGACCTGGGGACACTCCTCGTCGCCCGACCTTGTAAACTGGACGCATCATCCCGCCGCAATCGAGCCTAACGGCCTCGGCGCGGTGTTCAGCGGCAGCTCGGCAATCGATACCGAAAACAGTGCCGGATTTGGCAAAGACGCAGTCCTCGCCATGTATACCTCGGCCGGAGCCAGCCAGATTCAAAGCCTCGCTTACAGCAACGACAACGGGGAGACCTTCACTATCTATCCCGGCAACCCGGTTATCACTCTCGAGAGCGAGGCCCGCGACCCTAATATGTTTTGGAATCCAGAGACCAAACAATGGACTCTCATACTCGCTCACGCGCTCGACCATGAAATGCTTATTTTCACTTCGCCCGACATGAAGGAATGGACTCTCCAGAGCAGCTTCGGAAAAGGATTGGGCGCGCAGGACGGCGTTTGGGAATGTCCCGACCTGTTTGAGCTTCCCGTCGACGGCACCGACCAGAAGAAATGGGTGCTTTTCTGCAACATCAACCCCGGCGGCCCCTTCGGCGGCAGCGGTATCCAATATTTCATCGGCGACTTCGACGGCAAGACTTTCACCCCCGACACCGACGCCGACGGCAACGTGGTGACGAAATGGCTCGACTACGGCAAAGACAACTACGCTATCGTGAGCTGGAGCGACGCTCCCTCCAACCGCCGCACGGCTATCGGCTGGATGAGCAACTGGCAGTATGCCGCCGAGGTGCCCACCAAGCAATTCCGCTCGGCCAACACTCTCCCCCGCGAAATCAGCCTCTTCAAGGGCGACGACGGCCAGATTTACGCCGCATCCACCCCTTCGCCCGAGCTCACTTCGCTCAGAGGTCGTGTCGTGGCCAATGCTAAGTCGTTCGGCGTTAACGCCAAAGGTAAAACCGTAGCCCTCCCGACCGCCAACGACGGCGTGTGTGAGGTAGTCATGGACATTGATCCCGGAAAAGCCGGAGCGGTTTCGCTTACCTTCAGCAACGACAAGGGAGAGAAAACGGTAATGACCTATACCCCCGATAAGGAGACCCTCTCGTTTGACCGAAGAGAGAGCGGTATAGTCGACTTCAGCCACGACTTCCCTGCCGTGACCGTCGCCCCCACTTTCAACAAAGGGGAGTCGCTTCCGGTGCGTATCTTCGTCGACCGGTCGAGCATGGAGGTCTTTGCCAACGACGGCAAGTGCGTGATGACCAATCTCGTGTTCCCCACCAGCCCTTACACCAAACTGACCGTCAGCACCGACCGCGGCAACGCCAAGGTAAAGAACTTGACTATCTATTCCATCAAAAACGATAAATAATAATATCCCGAAAAACATAAATCAATGGAAAATACTTATAATCCCGCATCCGACAAGAAGGGACAGCTCATGCAGATGATTCCCGTGATGCTCTGCTTCTTCGCCATGGGCTTCGTCGACCTTGTCGGCACCGCGTCAAACTACGTTCAGAAAGATTTGGGCCTTACCGACTCGCAGGCCAATCTTTTCCCCTCGCTGGTGTTCTTCTGGTTCCTGATCTTCTCAGTGCCGACCGGTATGTTAATGAACAAGATAGGCCGTAAGAAAACAGTTCTTGTCAGCCTTGTTGTGACCGCCGTGTCGCTCTTCGTCCCCCTGTTTGGCAGCAGCTATTCCGTGATGCTGATCTCGTTCTCGCTCCTCGGTATCGGCAACGCCATAATGCAGACTTCGCTCAACCCCCTCG
>CAZJBM010000029.1:0-29755 GCA_964544595.1 uncultured Barnesiella sp. | reverse complement strand
GAGGAATTCTTCAAACAAATCGCTAATTTTGCACTTGCCAGTTGAACCTGCATTTCGCTCGGACTCACCAAAATGGCGTAGACTATTCGCTTTCAATATTGGATATTAGCGGAATTTTCGTTAACTTCGCGGCGTTTTTTGAAAGAAAAAGGTAAAAAATTGGCCGGGCTATCCCCTTATGCCGACAGCGCTCGCGACTGCCCCGGTCAAAGAGATTGTCAATTAAAGGTTTCATTATAATCATTTCAGCTACTTTCTTATGGAGTACATTCTGTCGTTGCTTACACCGACCGACGACCCCACCTTAGCCGGAACGCTGATATTATACTCTTTTATCATCGCGGCGGGTATTCTTATCGGCAAGATAAAGTTAGGGGGAGTGTCGCTGGGTGTCACTTTCGTGCTTTTCGTGGGCATCGTGCTCGGGCAGGTTGGCTACACGGTCAACCCCGAAGTGCAGAAATTCCTTCGCGAATTCGGCCTTATACTGTTTATCTTCGCCATTGGCCTGCAGGTTGGCCCGGCGTTCTTCTCGTCGTTCAAGAAAGGGGGCGTAACGCTTAATATGCTTGCGGTTCTGGGCGTTCTGCTCAGCGTGGGCATCGTGCTCGCCATATATTTCATCAGCGGCACCCCGATGGACCAGCTCGTAGGCGTAATGTCGGGAGCGGTCACCAACACCCCCGGTCTCGCCGCCGCGCAGCAGGCCGCCAGCGGAGCGCACCCCGAGATGGTCAACACCATGTCGATGGGCTACGCCGCAGCCTACCCCCTCGGCGTTATCGGCATCATTCTCTCGATGTTTATCGTGAAATGGGTGTTCAAAATCAAGGTCGACGACGAGATCGAGAGCATTAACCGCGAGAACGAAAGCTCGCAGCTCAAGCCCGAGCTTACCACGCTCGAAGTCACCAACGAGCGACTCGACGGCATCTCGCTGCTGAAACTTCACGAAATCATCGCAGGCGACTTCATCGTTTCGCGATTGATGGACAAAGAGGGCAACATCACTATCCCCGTATCGTCGACTCAGCTCCGCGTCGGCGATAAGATTTACGTGGTGCTCTCCCCGCAGGATGTGAAGAAATTCACCACCATCGTAGGCCCTGAGGTCGATGTCAACTGGGACAATGTCACTCCCGCCGAGGTTGTGTCGCGCCGCATAATGCTGACCAACCCCCATTTCAACGGCACCACTCTCAGCTCGCTTCGTCTCCACCAGGGCTATCAGCTCAACTGCACCCGCGTCAACCGCGCCGGCGTCGATCTCCTCGCCGCTCCCGGCCTGCGCCTCCAGATGGGCGACCGCATCACCGTCGTGGGCCAGCTGCGCGACATCGACCGCCTTGCCGCGAAGCTCGGCAACTCGATGAAACGCCTCAACCAGCCCAACCTCGTCACCATCTTCGTCGGCATCCTCCTCGGCATCCTCTTCGGCTCAATTGACTGGGGCGGTGGCCTTAAGCTCGGCCTCGCGGGCGGCCCGCTCGTCGTGGCTATCCTCCTCAGCCGCTACGGCTACCGCTTCAAGCTCGTCACCTACACCTCGTCGTCGGCCTCGCTCATGCTCCGCGAGATAGGTATATGCCTCTTCCTCGCCTCCGTGGGCATAGCCGCCGGTAAAGGTTTTATCCAGACCGTGTTTACCGACCAGGGTATGTGGTGGGTGATCTACGGATTTATCATTACCGTCGTTCCTCTTATCATTACCGGCCTGATAGCCCGCGGCAAGTATAAGATCAACTTCCTTACGATCATGGGTATGATGTCGGGCAACTACACCGATCCCCCGGCGCTCGCCTATGCCAACAACTCCACCGCCAACGATGCTCCCGCCGTGGCCTACTCTACCGTCTACCCGCTGACGATGTTTCTCCGCGTGGTGGCCGCTCAGGGCCTGATACTCGCTTTCTGCATCTAAAATACTCCCCCAAAAAACGTCGGCCTCGGTCAGAACTTTTTGATCGAGGCCGACGTTTTTTATATATAAATATCTTTTACAACTATAACACACACATTTATGAAAAGGGTTTTAGGCACATTATTTGCAGCCGTCGCGCTCCTTCTTACAGGTTGTAGTCCCTACTCGCTTACATTCAGCGAGACATACGACGCGCCCGAACTTGCCGACATGAAAACATTCCACATCGTCACCCCCGACGAGGGTTCGCTCCCTCCGGGCATGACCATGGTATCGTACTATAACATCGCAGCGGCTATCCGAGAGCAGCTCGTCGACAGAGGTTACACCGAAGACCCGAATTCACCTATTTTGGTCAACTTCGGCCTGACAGTGCGTAAAGAGCTCGTCAACACGCCTGTGACCACCACCGTGCCCACTCCCGGCCCCGCGCTTCCTCCTCCCCCGCCACCCGTCCCGCCGATGCACGGCCCAGTAGGGCCTCAGGGGCCTGCGGTCAACGGCATGGTGCCTTACTTCATATATCCGCGCTCATATTATTGGCCTGACTATACCACTGTCACCCAATGGGTTCCCAACCTCTACCGCGAGGGTGTGCTGACAATGGATTTGGTCAACATGGTGCAGAAGCAGCCGCTCTATTCGGCATCGGTTGCCACCATACTCGACAACGGCGACTCTCAGCTTCGCGATCTTAAAGGCATCGCCGAGGCCGTGCAGGTACTCTTCTCTAAATTCCCTGTAGCCGCAGCTAAATAAAAAATTCGTAATCAGTTAGATAAAAGCGTAGGGCGCATGGCCAAGAGGTCATGCGCCCTACGCTTTTTATTGGGATGGCCGACTGCGGCTTGTTACTCCACATAGTCGAGCTTGACCACTACTACGCGTATCGTCTGGTCGGGCAGCTCGGTCTCTACTTTGGCTATATGCCAGTCGGCAGGGAAAAAGAGGAAAAACGAGTCGGGGTCGGAGTCGTAGAACATCGCTTTCTCCGGGTCGTAGGCATAGTGAATCACGTCGGGCTTATACTCCGTGTTGGGCTCGCTCGTCAGGTGGTCGATCACGCCGAATCGCTCAGTGCCCTTTACCACATACTGGAAGTCGATATGCTTGTAGTGACTCTCGCTCTTGCGCTTGGCAAGCGGAGCGTTGCTGCTGTCTTCTACGCTCGCCACAAGCCCGGTGTCGCCTATCGGATACTTCCCTTTCTCGATGTTGAGTAGGTCGGTCTCGGCGAGCCATTTGAACATCGCGTCCCACTGAGCCTGGTTTTTGGCGTACTGCTCGCTGAAATCGAGCGCATTGACGCTGTAATGGGGATTGGCCTTGAAATCTCCGGCCCATACTCGCGACGCGACCCAGGCGTCGGCAGCGGCGATCGAATCCATGTCGGCGCACGCTCGCGTGTAGACGGCCTGCGCGCTCGCGCTGTAAGCGGCCGACAATAAAGCTAATAATAAAAGTATCTTTTTCATGTCAAAGTAATTTTCTGAACTCACTTAAAACAATTTTCGGTCATTTAGCTGCGGCGGCAACTATCTCCGACAGCGTCGGGTGGGGATGTATCGTGCGCGAAATGGCGCCTACAGGGAGGTCATTGGCCATTGCGACGGCCACTTCCTCTATCATATCGGCGGCATGAGGTCCCATGATTGTGCAGCCGAGTATTCTGCCGTCGGCCGGAGAGGTGAGCAGCTTCACGATGCCCGACGTCTCCCCCATCGAGACGGCTTTGCCGTTGGCGCGATAAAACGATTTTGAGGCATTGTAGTCGACGGCGGTCTCCTTTAGGCGTTGCTCCGTCGTGCCTACCATAGCCATTTCCGGGTATGTGAACACCACCGAAGGGATTACGTCGAGATTAACCTCCTCGCCCAGCACGCGCCTCCCCTGCGCTGAAGCCGCGTGGGCGAGCATGCAAATGGCGTTCACGTCGCCGATGGCATAAACGCCCGGAGCGGTGGTTTCCATCGTGGTCGGGTCTACTTTTATGGCGTTGCGGTTTAATTCTATCCCTGCCAGGTCGAGGCCGTCGGGCACCACAGGCTTACGCCCTACGGCCATCACCACGACTTCGGCCTCGCAGATAGCCTCCTTCCCTTTTTGCTCGTATGTGACGGCGTAAGGCTCTACCGATTTCACCTCCGCGCCGACTAAGAATGTGATGCCGGCGGCGGCGAGCTGGGTGCGCGCGCGCTTGGCTATATCTTTGTCGAATTGAGGCAGTATCTCCTTGCAGTATTCTATGACGGTCACTTTGGTGCCGAGCGCATTGAAGATCGAAGCGAATTCGAGGCCGATCACGCCCCCGCCGATTATAGCCATTGTCTGGGGAGCTTCGGCGAGGCGCAGCAGGTCGTCTGACGTGATCGCGTTCTCCGCGCCGGGAATCGGCAGGATTGCCGGGGCCGAGCCTGTCGCTATGACTATACGGTCGGCTGTCAAAACGAGCGTTTCGCCGTCGGCTGTCGCGACTTCCACCTCTTTAGGCCCTACGAATTTAGCTTCGCCGCGCAGGAGCCTGACCCCGCGCAAGAGCGCTTCTACGCCCTCGCGCAGCCCCGCGACCACTTCGTCGCGCCGGGCGCGAAGTTGCTGAAAGTCCACGGTTATCAAATCGCAATTTATGCCGTAGGCGCCCCCTTCGCGGGCCTCGCGGAGTATATCCGCGGCGTGGGCCATAGCTTTGGTGGGTATGCAGCCTCGGTTGAGGCAGGTGCCCCCGAGCTTATCGCGCTCCACGAGCGTCACTTCATGACCCTTAGCGGCCGCTTCAGCTGCCAGCTCGTAGCCGCCGGGGCCTCCGCCTATTATAAGATAGCTTTCCATGATGATTGGTATAAACTAATTACTGATTCCTAATTACTAATTACTAATTCCTTATTGGGTTCCGTCCAGCGATGGGTAGCGGTAGCGTTGACCAGGAGCGACTGGTCGCCGGCCGCGATGCGAAATTGCCCCGCTTCGAGTATCCAGTGGCCATCTGGGCCCACGTAGGCGAGATCCGAGGCCGGGATTTCAAGGCTTACCCTCTTGGTCTCGCCGGGGTGCAATTCTATTTTATCAAACGCGCGGAGCCGCTTCACGTCGGGCGACACTGTTGCCACCAGGTCACTCGAATAAAGCAGCACGCTCTCCTTGCCCGCCACGCTCCCCGTATTGGTCACGTCGACCGTGAAGCGCAGTGAGTCGGCGGCGGTGAAGTCAGTGCGGTCTACCGTCAGGTTGGAATACGCGAACGTGGTGTAGCTCAGTCCGTGGCCAAACGGCCACTGCACGTCGATCGTAGCGTCGTAATTATACGTCCCGGCCATTGTGGCCGCCACCTCCCCTTTCTTGTAGTCATATTGCACCAGTGCGCCGGGATGCTTCGGATAAGTGATAGGCAGGCGGCCGCTGAAGTTCTCCTCCCCGGCCAGCAACGCCGCGAGGGCCTCGCCGCCGTAGTTAGAGGGGAGCATGATGTCGACAATTGCCATCGCTCCGCTAACTACGCTGTTGATTAGTCGCGGTCGCCCCTCGTTGAGTATCATTACTACGGGTTTGCCCGTGGCATACAGTCGATTAAGCAGCTCTATCTGGTTGGGCGACAGGCTGAGGTCGTTGATGTTGCCGGGGGTCTCGCAGTAGCTCGTTTCGCCTACGCAAGCCACTATCACATCCGCGTCGACAGCCTTGGCCACTACAGCGTCGAGATCGCCCGCGTGCTCCGGGCCCCAGTTTCCGACCCATTTCTCTGTCTCGCCGAATGTTATTCCCGGCTCATATATTATGTTTTCGGTGCCGAATTTCTGGCGCATCGCCTGGAGTATCGTGCTGTATTTCTCCGCGATAGGCAGCTTGTCGGTGAGATGTCCCTGCCACGTGTAGGTCCAGCCGCCGTTGAGGGTGCGGAGCGAATTGGCCGTAGGCCCCGTCAGCAGTATCTTGCTACCCCGCTTTAGGGGCAGAATGGATTGGTCGTTTTTCAGAAGCACCATCGACTCCACCGCCGCCTGGCGCGAAACCGCGGCAAACTCCTCGCTCCCGTATTTCGGATAATCGGTGTATTTAGTGTCGGGATACTCAAAGAGATTCAGGCGATACTTCATGCGGAGCACCCTCGCCACGGCGTCGTCGATACGGCTCATCTCTACCAAGCCCTCCTCTACACATTCTATCAGCAGGTCGCAGAAATCGGTGCTGTAAGGATCCATCGACATATCTATCCCGGCGTTTATCGCCATGGCTACGGCGTGTTTCTTGTCGGGAGCCACATATTCGCGGGTGTAGAGGTTGGTAATATCGGCCCAGTCGGTCACGATCAGGCCGTCCCAGTCGAGTTCCTCCTTCAGCCATTGGGTGAGATAGAGAGCGTTCGCGTGAAACGGTATGCCGTTGTTGTTGCCCGAGTTCACCATTATCGACAACGCTTTCCCCTCGGTGATCGCCTTATAGTAGGGAGCGAAATGCTTTTCGCGCATCTCCATGTCGCTTATCGACGAGTGTGTGCGGTCCTTGCCGCTCACCGGCGCCCCGTAGCCCATGAAATGCTTTACGTTGGCTGCGATATGGTAGCGGTCGATATCATTGGGGTTATCCCCCTGCATACCCTTTACCGTGGCTGTGGCCATAGCCGACGATAGACAGGCATCCTCCCCATAGTTCTCCCATACGCGGGGCCAGAGGGGATTGCGCGAGAGGTCGACCGTAGGGTTGTAGGTCCAGGGCACGTCGCAGGCGCGGGTCTCGTAAGCGGTTATTTCGCCTCCGCGCCGGGCCAGCTCCACGTTAAACGTCGCCGCCATGTTGATATTCTGCGGCATAAGGGTCGCGCCGATCGCGTAGCTCGCCCCGTGATTCATGTCGAGGCCGTAGATACATGGTATGCCTAACTCCTTCATCGACGCGTCCTGTATCGGTTTCACTATCTCGTACCATTGCTCGGGAGTCGTGGCCACATCCTTAGGAAGATTAAGAAACGACCCTACCTTCTTCACGCCGACCGCGCGTTGCAGAGCCTCCCGGTCGAGCGCGAAAACCCCGTCGGGAGATTTTTTGGTGATCGTGCCCAACTCAAGTTCGCACATCTGCCCGACCTTCTCTTCGAGCGTCATTTCCGAGATTTTTCGGGCGATTTTCTTCTCTATCGACTCGTCGCGGGGAATCGCCGGCGATGCGGCTACAGAAGCGGCTACAGTTATCGTGGCCAGCGTCATGACCGCTTTTATTATATTCATGGCAATAAGGTGTTATAAAATCGTTCAGGATACAGTCCCGACATGCGCCAGGTCTACGGCAAAGATAATCAACTTTTCAAAACTACGCAACCCGCCCGCCCCATTTCCCCCGCTGTGTGGCAGTCGATAAACAACCCCGTGTCTCCGAACTGTAGCCGCATGCCTTTGGCATGCCAAAGTTAATCAGGCGATGTGTCTCCGCCAGTAGGGCTGCTTCCATGGAGCAGCCTCCACAACCACCATCGCAAACAGCCGTGTGGCAACCAAACATCGACCGTGCGTCTTCAGGCTCCAGTAGGGCTGCTTCCATGGAGCAGCCTCTGCAAACATCTATGTGACAAGCGAATATCGACCGCACGTCTTTAGGCGCACGAAAGAGAAACAACCCCTGTATCCCCCGCCAGCACCCGCATGCCTTTGGCATGCCAAAGTGAATCAGGCTTGTGTCTCCGAACAGTAGGGCTGCTTCCATGGAGCAGCCTCCCCAAACATCTGTGTGACAACCAAATATGGAGCGTGCGTCTTCAGGTGCACGAAAGAGTATCAACCCTGTGTCTCCAAACTGTAGCCGCATGCCTTTGGCATGCCAAAGTGAATCAGGCTTGTGTCTCCGAACAGTAGGGCTGCTTCCATGGAGCAGCCTCCCCTACCACCAACGCAAACAACTATGTGTCAAGCGAATATGGAGCGTGCGTCTTCAGGCGCACGAAAAAGTATCAACCCTGTGTCTCCAAACTGTAGCCGCATGCCTTTGGCATGCCAAGGTTAATCAGGCGTTGTGTCTCCGCCAGCACCCCTGCTTCACGGAGCCGCCTCCTGACTCATATCCAAATATAAAGCCTCACTCCCCATATCTGATTCCGCAGGCTGGTGCTTATCTTGAGCGATTTATCCTATATTCGCCGTAATAAAACGAGTTTCCTTCGAAAGATAGCTGTTTCTTTAGGTTCCCTAACAAGTATTCCCTTTGCCATTCGGTCAAGTCCGCTCCGTCTGAATAGGTGAAGTTAAATGTTCCCTCCTTTAGTTGCGGGATATCAATTGAGCCGATTAAATATTCGTATAAGTATGCGTCGATTTGGATTTTATCTCTGAGCGCGGTTATCTTATTGAATGCGTCAAGGTAGTATGCCACGTCGGGGATGGTGCGGAAAATTGTTCCGCTGCACAATTCTCGCTTCTCTGATATGCTGTAGAAATGCCCTTCGAGAGTGTAAGCATCGGTTGTTAGCACTTGCATAAAGCGGGCCTTCAGGTCATGTTCTTTAATGATAATATCTTGCTTATATTGCCATTTATTAATATATCCGCTGGCTTCAAACTCGTCAAGTAACGCTATAAGTTCTTTAGCGACTGGCGCAAAAAGATCATAAACAGAGTATATTGCTTCTCTTATGATGTTGCAGTAGTGGTTAAAGTCATCGTTTCGTGCTGCTTTTTCGTATCCGGCGCGATCAAACGGCATTCCGACAATTAAATGCAGCTCTGACAGCATTTCGGTAACGTCACTTCCCATTTTTATCAAAAGTTTGGGGACGGAGCAGTCAATGCGCTTGCTCGCGATCCTACGCGACAGGTAAGATGTTATGAAATTGAAGCGGAACGCGAAATCCCTGCGATAGAACTTGTCCATAATCGACATGTCCATTGCCATCTCTACTAAATTGAAATTCATATTGCTGACAGATATTTATGCGGTGAGTATATTGAAAATTTATTACGGAAAGCCCGATCACTAAACATTCCTGTTCATATTATCGATTCGGTCCTCATATTCGTCAAATTCATCGGTATCAGACTCAGTTACGCCATAATAAAAGGAATTGCCATTGAACGTAACAAGGTTTATACTTTGCTCTAAGCTCTCGCGTCGAGAGGCATCAGCGATCTCCTCTATGTCATAAAATTTGAAGTTAAATTGTTTCCTCAAGATCTGATTCAAGTCTATTGTCACTAAATAGTTATCAGAATATCGCTCCATTAGGTGAATTTGGTCTCCTTTCGTCACAATGTCATCCCATGCCATAAAAAATGTGGTTTCATTCGGAACGGTTCTCAAAATGACGCCCGAACACAACTCTTCTTTTGTGGAAATCTTATCGAAATGTCCAATAAGAGAAAATGCGTCCGTTCCAAAGTCACAATAAAAAGTCGCTTTTATGTCTTTTTCTCTAATGATCTTTGACGATTTATACTTTATCTTATTGATATATCCTCCTTTTTCGAAGCTATCTAAAATTAACAGGATTTTTTCAGTGGGTATATTGAAATTTTCACCACCCTTCATTATTCCCTTTCGGTACAATTCGCAATAATACCTAAAGTCGTCAGTGCGGGCAGCCCTCTCATAGGAGTCTTTGTCAAAGGGAAGTCCCACCTGAAAATTACCGAAAAAATCATCTTTTTTTGCAAACTCATCCCCATAATATATCGAAAGTGTTGCCGAATCTGTCTGGTATTTAAGTTTACCCACTTCTCGGGATAAGTAATTCCCGATAAATCTCATTCTCAGTGAGAAATCCCATTGATAGGTAGGGGGAAACTTTTCGTCTACTAAAAATATTTTGATGTTAGATAATTTCATAATATTATTACGGGGTTGGTCGTTTATGATATTCTGATTCTATTTCTTTGCGGTAAGATTTCACCAAATCTTTTTCTTTTTTAGAGCTTATTCTCGAGCCGCCTGATTTTCCATCATGTATTATTGTATATAATATATTTTATTGAATGGTGGCGGCAAGAAATTCCCGGTTTTGTCAAATCCGAAAACCAACAATTCGCAGTCACCTCCATAATATACGCCATCATGACAAGGAGCATCTAAAATGTAGCAATATATAATCTCATATCGACCGTTGGCGTCGCCTCGGTATATTGAATTCGGTTTTCCCAAATGCATAAGTATTCCGGTCGTATCCTTATCAAGTAGCTTGTAATATTTTATAATTTTTTCAGTAACATCTTGATCTCTCATTCCACTTACATCCGCAAGTATCTCCATCTCAATGATAATGAATCAAAAAACTATGTAGAGAGGCGTTTCATTATCGCTCGACTGTTTTTCGCAAATATAACCAATCCCCGCGACAATCGCAACCCCCGCCGCCAAATATCCCACACATAGCCGCCAGTCTTCCCCACAAATCTCATTGCTCACTACTCCCCCGAACAGTAGGGCTGCATCCATGGAGCAGCCTCCTGACTCTCAAGGCAATACCTGTCGCACTTTAAACAACCATGGAGTGTTAAATCCTCTACACGTCATTTTATTTATATGGAATTCTCCAGCCGTTTTCTTCCCGCTCCATCATGTAAAGGTCGGGACAGATAAACTCTTCCTTGAAAAAGTCCCAGGTGGGATTCGGGCCTGCGTCAGTAAAAATAAATGCTACGAACGCTCCGACTAATTTGCCGTTCTTTACCGGAAATGTCCATCCTGTCATTCTCCATTGGCGAAGAAGAATAAGAGGATATTTTGGACCAACAAATTCCTCTACGCCGACTTGGCCGCCGGTCTCCTCGAAATCTGATTCTATAACTTCTTCAAATAGATACGTTCTGTTATCTGTCTTCATTGAATAGTCCCATCGGTCTGGTCCCTCAAGCTTGAAGCCGGTCTGCCTTTCGGCATCATTGGCGAAGACTTTTATTACATAATCATATTTCATAGGATACATCAATCCAAGCTCAACATTAAGTAAGCTGGCACCTGCTTCACGCGTTACCCTATAAAATCTGTAGTTATCAACGACTGAATCGGCATAGAACTTCGTGTGTCTCAGTAAAGGGGTTATTGCCGAATCTTGAAGGATATCAAGTAACTTATGCAAATCTGTATTGGCGATTATTGAGTCCATTTTGAGGAACAGGGAATTGTCGGTCGGGCGCACCTCCGGGTAATAATAAGTTCTCGACATTGCCCCGATTGGAATGAGCATCATCAATAAGACAAGTTTTTTTAACATGATTTTTTTATTACAATAGTTCGACATATACAAATGAATCGCAAATCGTTAACTATAAAGTAAATATCAAAAGATATGAACGTATCGGCGATTCTAAATGACTTCACCCGGCTGTCGCGCCATGGAGGTCGCACAGCGTGCCGGTCATGTTGCAGTATGTAGAGAGGCGTTTCATTATCGCTCGACTGTTTTCCGCAAATATAATCAATCCCCGCGACAACCGCAACCCCCGCCGCCAAATATCCCGCATAACGCCCCCCCTCCATTCCGGATTAGAATTCCCCCGCCAGTAGGGCTGCTTCCATGGAGCAGCCTCCCCAACCATCAACGCAAATAGCTATGTAACAAACGAATATGGAGCGTGGGGCTTCAGGCGCACGAAAGAGAAACAAAACTGCGGAAACGACGCTACACTTCCGCACGCCTAAAGGCATGCGCTCCATATCTGCTTGCCACACAGCCGTTTGGGATTTCACCAACGATCTGACTCTCCTTAGGATTTTTCTATCCTACGGAGAGGGTGAGAGGGGGGGGGATTACTGCTGGAGGAGGGTGATGGCGAAGTCGAGCATCGTGTCGCGGCCTTGGAGCGCGGCAAGGGGGTCGAGGTCGACCGCGCACCCCTCGGTCGGGGGGATGCCTAACTCGGTTGACAGCCCCTTGGCGTCGAGCACAGAGGCGGCTGAGAAGCGTATGCCCCAGCCGTTGGGAAGCTCGGATGAGAACGGCATTCCCGACCCGCCCCCGGTGGTCGCCCCGACTATCTTACATTGACCGACATACTGCATGATGCTGACAAAATTGTTGGCGGCGCTGAACGTCGAGCGGTTGGTAAGCACCACCACAGGCTTCCCCCACATTACGCGCCCCGTCTCGGCCGGATCGAAATAGTAGGCAAACGGCTCGGAGAAATCGTCGCGGCCGGGGCCGTTTTTATGGATGATGTATCCGGCAAGTGTGCGCTCGGTGATGAATCGCGCCGCGAGCGTCTCCACGTTGGTCATATTGCCGCCGCCGTTGTCGCGGATATCGATGATAAGCCCCTGGCAGGTGTTAAGATAAAACAGCGCGTTGTCGAGATTGCCCTCCCCTATCGGCGAGGCGAACGAGGCGTAGCGTATATAGCCTATGTTTTCCTGTAGGATACCGTAGCTGAGTCCGGCGGCGCGGCGCTCGTTGAAGTTGAAATAAAACTGCTCAACGAGGCGCTCGTTGTAGTTCTGCGGATAGTCGCTCCACCATTTTTTGTAGTACGACGTGTCGAACGAGCTTGACAGATTGGTGTGTCCGTCGCGCAGCTCGGCGAGCATGTCGGCGCACACGATAAACAGCTCCTCCGAGGTCATTTTGTCGGAGATCATCGGTGAATACCTGGCGTAGACCTCATCCCAGTCGATGCCCTTCTCCTCAAAAAAGCAGTAATGCTCGTCGAGTATGCGCCAAAGGGCCTCGAAATTGCCGCGGGGATTGTCGGCATACTCCTCGATGTCGTGGCAGGCGCAGAGCGCGAGCATCGGTAATAGCAGGAAGAATACTATACGTTTCATTTCAATAGACGGCTGAGATTATTTTCGACGATTGATTGGGGCGGGCTGAGGGATTGACCGACAGCCATTCGCCCGAAACGCCAAGCACGAAGGCATGGGTGGTTATATTGCAGACGAGATTGCTGACGCTGCTCGAATATACCAGGTTGCGGTAGCCGAGGCGGAGCGAGGTCGCGCCGAAGCGGAGGTCGGCGGTAACGAGATTGGTGAGCGCCAACCGGTTGCCCGGCCACGCGAAATGCGCGAGCCCCGACCGATTGCCGAGATATATCTCATAGTAGAGTTCATCGTACTGCGGCGAAAAGAACGCCCCGGCCAACGGCAGCGTAGGCTGATACCTGAACGTCACCGGGAGCGGGCCTATGTTGAGCGAGTAGGAGGCGTAGCCGGTAAGGTTGACCGTCCAGGCGAGCTTGGCCGAAGCGGGGTTGTTGCCGTTGCGCGGATTGTAGAGCGCACCCCCCTCGATGCCGGTGGAGCCGCCGACAGCGAGAGTCAGGCCGGGGGTCAACACATCCCTCCAGCGGCGCATCATGCCCCAACGGGTGCCGAGGTCGAGCCTCCACATCGAGGCATTGTCGGCGCGGTTGCGTCCGCGGTCGATCTCGGCGCGCGCTTCGAGCTGCATGACCCACCGCTCGGGGTCGAATTTCATGGCCTGCATACGCTGATAGCCCAGCGCCCCCGACCATCCGCTGTAGGTGACGGGCGAAATATAGGTGTCGGCCACGTGCGACGACCCCACCTCAAAAGTGTAGGCGGCGAACACGGGCCTGACGCTCTCCGGTGCCTTCTGGGCCTGGGCGACGGCGCAAAATATTAGCGAAATAATGAAAAAATAGGCGCGTTTCATTGCTTAAAATTGCGTTTTTTTGCTTATTTTGATGCATTTTTTGCACACTTAAGCCCCAAATTTAAGCATTTTCGCGCAAAAAACAGGCCAAAAACGCACATAGTTTACGCGAAAACGCACATAGTTCGCGCAAAAAAAATCGAGAAACTGCCTCACGGTAGTTTCTCGTTAAATAATAACCAATCATTATCACATATTGCAATGGAAAAATTAATCCTGCTTTCTGATATTATAACGCCCGAAGGAGAGGAAAGGTTCGGGAGGGACGAAAAAAAATTTCGCCGACTCTAATGGCGAAAGGCGCAAGCCGACAGGTGGCGATGGCCGACCTTGCAGAAAAGGCATTTGCGCTGCTGGCAATAGGCACGGCGCAGCTGTATCAGAGCCTGCGAGGCGAAAGCGTCGCGCACCTTCATGCCTCCTCTGACAAACACGTCGACGAGCGAATTCTTCTCGGCGGGGAGCTCTTCGAGCAGCGAAACCGCCCTGTCGACCAGGGAGCGGTCGTCGCGGCTCGTGCCATAGGCATAGAGCAGCGGGGCAACCACGTTTATCACCAAAATGTTGAGCGAGCCTTTGGATGTGGTCACCATCGGCTCGGAGTAGTGCCCTCCGAGGGTGAAGTGGTTGCGCCAGTAGCCTGAGAGGTCGAGGGCAAACAGCGCGCGGGCGTCGTCGAGCGACTCCACCTCGAGTAGCGCCGCCATGACCGATTTGCGCGAATGAATCATCTCGGCGAGGAGCGCGAGCCGCCGCGTAGGGAAATTGCCGGGACGCACGCCTGAGAATTTCCAGCCGAGCGACGGCGGCGGTTTCAGCCCGAATTTCACGGCGAGGAAGCGGTACTCGGTCTGAAGGCTTCGGATATAGGGCTCGGCGGCCTCGGCTTCGGGGAGCAGCCCGGCCTGGCCGAAAACAAGGGCTTCGACCGACAGCCGCGAGTCGGCGTGCTTACGCAGAAACCTCAGCGGCAGCGAGCGGGCCAAGCGCTCAAACGGCTCGGCGTTTATACCGAAGCCGAGCGCCCTGGCGAGAGTGATATAGGCCGTCTCCTCCCAGTCGCCCGCGAGAGTCGCGAGATGCCCCTCGATGCGGTCGGCCTTGTCGTTAAGCCTCTCGTAGGCAAGCGAGGTCAACCAGTCGGTGACATGAATCGACGGCAAGCCGCGGATGACGTCGGCGCACGGCAGGTCGCGGGGAGCGAGGTCGGTAAGCCGCTCATAGTGCACTCCGAATTGCGGCGAGCATGGCAACCGCATCTGCGGTATGAGCTGTCCGTCGGGGCGGTATACGGGAGCGTCGTCGTAATCGACCACGTGGAGTATCACCGAGTCGTAGGCCGGGTCGGAGTCGTGGTGATGACGAAACCAGTCGCTCGCCCTGACGTGGATCTCCACATTGCCTACCCACTGCTGACCATCGATCTCGACGGAGGCGTTGAAGAAATCGGGCCCGGAGGCCGTGTTAAGTATGCCTTGATTGATGACGCACACGCGGCGGCCATCGACTGTCGCCAGCCCGGAGGCCGGGAACAGCCGATGCTGCCACACGTATTGCATCAGTTTTTCCAAAAAGCGACAGGATTATTACAGAATCGACTTATACAGTTCAACAATCTGCTCGCGGGTCACCTCGCGGGGATTGCCGGGGGTGCACACGTCGGCGATAGCCTGGTCGGCGAGCGCGTCGATGTCGGCCTCCTTGATGCCGAGGTCGGCAAGATGCTCCGGTATGCCTACACGGCGCGAGAGGTCGGCGATAGCGTCGCAGGCGGCCTCAACCGCCTGGTCGGTTGTCATGCCGGTAGTGTAGACGCCGCAAGCTTTAGCTATCTCCACGTATTTCTCCTTGGCAGCGGGGGCATTGAAGCGCATCACTGTAGGGAGAAGGATGGCGCAAGCCACGCCGTGGGGAACGTCGTGGAGCGCGCTCATAGGGTGAGCCATGCCGTGGTCAACGCCGAGACCGACATTAGAGAACGCCATGCCTGCGATATATTGCGCCACAGCCATGCCGTTGCGGCCCTCGGGATTCTCCGGGTCGTTGACAGCTATTGGGAGGTATTTGTAGATCATCTCGATAGCCTTGATCTCAAACATATCGCTCATTTCCCATGCGCCCTTGGTGATAAGGCCCTCGATAGCGTGGGTCATCGCGTCCATGCCGGTAGAGGCGGTCAGGCCCTTCGGGAGGGAATACATCAACTCGGCGTCGACAATGGCGCAGACGGGGATGTCGTGGGGATCGACGCATACCATCTTTTTCTGATTCTTCTCGTCGATAATCACGTAATTGATCGTAGTCTCGGCGGCTGTTCCGGCGGTGGTGGGGAGAGCGATGATGGGGAGTGATTTCTTTTTGGTCGGAGCGACGCCTTCGAGCGAAACCACGTCGGCAAACTCAGGATTCGTGACCACGATGCCAATGCCCTTAGCCGTATCCATAGCCGAGCCGCCGCCTATAGCCACGATGAAGTCGGCCTCGGCCTTCTTGCATGCCTCAACGCCGTCTTTCACGTTGGTCACAGTAGGGTTGGGCTTCACGTCGTCGAAAATCTCGTAAGGAATCCCGGCCTCGTCGAGCACGGCAAGCACCTTAGCGGCCACGCCGAATTTCATCAGCCCCTTATCGGTCACGACGAGAGCCTTTTTGTAGCCCATGTTTTCAATCACTCCGGGGAGCTCCTTGCGCGCGCCCGGGCCGAAGTACGACACTTCGTTGAGTATAAAACGATTTACCATCGGTATTGAATTTAAGATTTAGAAAGTGAACTACGCAAAGGTAATGAATATCTCGCGACGCGTCAAACGCCAGGGCCACAAAATTATCATCCTTGCGCCCTTTTTACCTCGAAAAAAGCCAGCCCACAAGGGGAATATCAACACTGTCGGCTTAGTTTCACGACCATTCATATCGCCAATTCCGCCAAATACGGTAATAAAAAACCGCCATTTTTGGTAATAAAAAACCGCCATTTACGGTAATGAAAAACCGCCATTTTTGGTAATTAAGCGTAATTGATGTATATTTGCGCCTAAAACCCACATAGTTATGGCAAAGATATATCGTACTCGCATAATAGACTCGGAGATAACCAATCGATTGAAAAGCATAGGCGCAATAGTGCTTGAAGGAGCTAAATGGTGCGGCAAATCCACTACTGCCGAATATCATAGTAACAGCGCGATTTTCATGGATGACCCGCGCAAACGCTCACAATACAACCTTTTCGCAGAAGAAAATCCCGATTTAATTCTTGACGGAGCCACCCCGAGGCTTATTGACGAATGGCAGCTCGCACCGACAATATGGGATGCCGTACGCTACACCGTTGACCATCGCGACGGCATGGGGCAATTCATACTAACCGGGTCGGCGAAACCCGCCGATAGAGAAAACATAAAACACTCAGGCACAGGTCGATTCGCATGGTTGCGTATGCGCCCGATGACACTTTTTGAATCAGGCGACTCCTCAGGAGAGATAAGCCTGACGAAGATGTTCGACAGGCCAGAGATGACGATTGGCTGCGAATCGAGCGCCGACTTACAAAGAATCGCGTTCCTTATATGCAGGGGAGGTTGGCCTGTTGTGACGACATTGCCCGACGAGGTGGCATTAAATCCCGCCAAAGATTACTACGACGCTGTAGTGAACGTTGATATCAGAGAAGTGGACGGAGTCAACCGAAGTGTGGAACGAGCCAAACGGCTTATGCGCTCCTACGCCCGCTTTCAAGGCACTCAGACTCCAATAAGCCAGATAATAGCCGACATGAACGGCAGCGACGCGAACGCAGTGGAAGATAAGACTGTCAGAAACTACTTGGAGGCGCTTCGCTCTATGTTTGTGATAGAGGATATGCCTGCCTGGAATCCAACCATAAAATCACGCACAGCCATACGCACCGCCGACACACGATATTTTGTAGACCCGTCGATCGCCGTCGCAGCATTAGGCATTGGCCCAGGAGATTTGATGAACGATCTGAAAACCTTCGGATTTTTATTTGAGACCATGTGTATCCGCGACCTTAGGGTCTATGCCCAATCGCTTAGCGGAGGGGTATATCACTATAGAGACAAGAACGGGCTTGAATGTGATGCGGTGATTCATCTGCATAACGGCCAATATGCCTTAGTCGAGATAAAGTTAGGCGGCGAAAAGCTGATTGAGGAGGGAGCTGCCAGCTTGTTGCGTCTGGCATCAAAGATTGATTACGAAAGAATGAATCGCCCCTCTTTCCTGATGGTCCTTACCGCCACAGGCTCATTCGCCTATCGCCGGAAGGACAACGTGTTGGTAGTACCGATCTCTACCCTTGGCGTATAACATTTATTCCGGTCAACAAAAAGCAGAGACTGCCTAAACTCGGGGGAGTTTAGGCAGTCTCGTTGGTGATGGGCGGTGTGGTCAGCACAGCCGCCTGTAGGGGGGGGACAGGATTAGAAGATCACTACTTTCTTGCCGTTGGTGATGTAGATACCCTTGGCAAGACCCTTGATGCCTTCGCCGGCTTCGCGAACTTTCTGACCGTTGAGGTTGTAGACAGGAGCAGTCTCGTCGATTTCGCCGAAGATGCTATCAACGCCGGTTACGGTAGTGGTAGCGATGTCGTTCTCGTCGCGGGGGATGAGGAACGCGTAGGCAGGAGCATCGGCGCCGTCAGCCATGATGCTGATACCGGGGAAGTAGAGAATACCGGTAACAGAGTCGATACGCTTCTTCTCGAATGTTTCGTCGCCCAATACCTCCATCATGTCGTACACGAAGATATTTTCGCCAACCTGGAGAGCATAGTCCTCGTTAACGATAGGAGTGTCGTCGCTCTGCTTGAAGGTAACGAGACGATACTGGTTGTTGAGGTCGAACACCTCATCGAGCGAAAGCTCATGGCCGTAGGTCACGTCGGCAACGGTCTGAGTGAACTTGCTCTCGTCGAGATCGATAAGGAAGTTGCCGTCGCCGCCATAAATACCGACGATCGTGCCAGTGATAACCGCGCCGCGCTCGAAAGCGGTAATGCCGTTATCGTCGTTGCTTACGAGGTTGATCGCGCCGCCATTGTCCTGGAGGAGCACTAAGCCCATTTCGTCGAACACGGCAGTCACAACAGCGTTGTCGAGGTTGATAGACACCTTCTTGCCAACTTCAGTAGCCTTAAGCTCGGTGAGGTCGGCAACCTCGGGAATAGTGTTAGCTTCAACGATGTCGTTAGCGCTACGGATCATGAGCATATCGTTGCCTTCGGCAGAATAGTAAACGCCGGTGATGCTCTGAATCTTTTCGGGGCATACATAGCCTGCAGGGAGGGCACCGGTCACGTCAACCACGGGAAGAGTGCCGTTGATGATGGCGATAGTCTCATCGTCGAAGGGGATAATCTCGAAGCCATCGGCAGCAGAGAAGGTCAGCAGACGGAAATCAAGATTAGCGCAGTCGGCCATATCGGTAACATCGAAGCCGGTAGAAGCGTCGGCTGCGGTAACGGTGTACTCCGACTTAGCGGGGTCGATGAGGAAAACATTGCCGCCTGCGTAAGTACCGCAGATTTTGCCGGTAAGAAGAGTTCCCTCGGTAAGGAATGATGCGGGCATATCAGTAGTGATGTCGATCACCATTACGGCTGCGGTAACATCCTCCATAGAGGTGAAGGCTTCGTTGCCCATAGTCACGAGAAGGCCCTCGGTGTTGAGAACAACCTCGCTATTGGGTTCGAGAGCCACAACGTCGGCAAGAGTGGTGAGCTCCTTAGCGGGAGCGAGGGCAGTGAGATCGAGGGGATTCACTTCGTGCTTGTTGCCGTCAACCTTGTTGTAAGTCACATTCAGGAGAGTGAATTTGAGGTTTTCAACGCCGTTGGCCGCAACTGCCTCGGGAATAGCAACGCTCCAGAGGTCGCCCTCATGGGTAGCGGTAGTGGGAACTACGGTCTCGCCGATCAGATAAGCGGGCTCGGCGCTGGCAATCACCTCAGAGTTGCTTACGGTGACATCCATCATGTTAGAGCCATTGACCATAGTGGGGTTCTTGCTCTCGGGAGCGTCGCTGCTGTAGAAGAGAGCGTCGCTCAGCGCGGGAGTGGCGAACGAGATTTCCTTGTAGGGGTAGATACGCCAGAGCTGGCCATCGAGGTAGCGGCCTGCCTGGTTAGCGTCGAACTGGCAGAAAACTGAAACTTTAGTGCCCTTAGCGTCGAAGAGACCGCTCTCGATGCAGATTGTGCAAGTCTTGGGGATGTAAGAGTTGCCGTCGTCGTCAACGAAGTTGAAGTTGTCGGCGAGGGTAGGAATACCGTTAGAGAGGCCGCGGAGGTCGAGAGTAAGAGTTTTCTTATCTTCGCTGAGAGTGTGGGGAACGATCTGGTCGAACTCGTGGTTAGCGTCGCCGATACGGAATTTAGCCACGAAATCGCCATTGCCCGAAGTGCCGGCAGCGAGAGGCTCGCTGAAGGTGTAGGAGATGATACCGTTCTGGTCATCCTCGGTATAGTAAGAAAGCAGCTCTGTTTCGAGCGGAACGATGCTCTCGCTTACAATCTTGGTAGTTGAGACGCAGTTAACGTATGTCTTACCGCGCTCGGGGACTACAGTAGAAGCAGTCTTAGTCCAAGTGGTAGGTATACCTTCGGGGTCGTTCACCACCACTAATTCGCCGGTAGCGGGCGAAATATAAGACAATTCGGTGAGGCGGATTTCGCAAAGACCTGAGCTGAGGGGAGCAAGCTGCTCGTCGGTGGGTTTAATCGCCGGGAGAGAGTTGTTGTATAAAGCGCCGGCAGCTGGTTCAGGCTTCACAACATCGATGACGGTCTTAACCTCGCCATCCTGCAGAAAGCTGATTTTACCGCCAGTGATCTGAGTCTTTACATATACGGTTTTGCCAAGAGCTTCATCCTTATAGCTACCGAAGTTCATATCGGGGAAGGTGAAGCTAACAGAAGTACCGGCCTTAAGGTCTTTCAGAGCCTTGTCGGGGTGCCACAGAGGATTGGCGCCGCCGATACGGGGCATATCGGTAAGATTCCAGGTAACCGAGCCGAGATCGGTCGCGGTCACCTCATCGTCGCCATCGAGATAGGTAACGCTTGTCACAGCGAACTCTACATCGCCGGGAACGAGAGTTTTGTCTACGGCCAAAGCGATACATACCTCGCGGGTATTGTTGCTGGCGGTAGAGTTGATTGCGAAGATGCTGTGGTCGAGACCTTGCGACTTGCCTGTGTCTTTACCGCTGAACACAACCTTGCCGTTCTGGCGCAACTCGTAGGTTGCAGAAAGAATGTCGTTGCGGTCATAGAATACCTTAAGCGAATCGCACTGTGCCGGGAACAGGATGTTGCCTGGCTTTACATTGTACCCTTGGATCTGAGGGGCAGCAGCCGATGCGGCGAGGGAAGCGCCCCCGAGCATCGTCGCGATCAGCAGCGCCTTGCTGCCGAAGCTCCTTAACACTTTTTGTGTCATAATGAATTAATAAATATTGTGAATAATGATAGCTTCAAAAAAATATACGATGGCAGGATGCTCATGGGCGGCATCCCGCCATCGAAGTCACTTGCGATTAGTTGATACGGATCTTGCGGGTCACCACGCCGTCGACAGTGGTGATCGAAGCGACATATACGCCGGGCTGGAGAGATGAAATCTCAACAGAGTTGCCGGCAGCCGAGGCCACTTTCACGCCCTTGATCGAGATGATGTCGACCGAAAGCACTCCTTCGCCCTCAACGAGAAGAGTATTCTCGCCGGCGCGGAGAGTGATGTCGGCAATCGCTGTCTCGGCGATGCCTGCGACTTTGAGCATGAATGTGGTAGACTTTCCTTTGACGCTCTCGGGGCGGGCGGTATAGTAGGTGTTAACGCCGAGAGTGTGGAAGCCGTTGTCGCATTTAGCGCCGAAGGTGTACTCAGTAGCTGCCACGCGGGAGTCGTTGATTACTTTGCCGTCGAGAACAACGTCGTAAGCCTCGGGGAGGACAGGCTCGTCGGTAGTGCTCACGATATCCATCTCGAGGAGCCAGCTGCAAGATACGCCGGTTTCGCCCGAGAGGGTCGACCAGGTCTCGCCGCCGTCGGTAGAAATAAGGTCGGAGCGCGACTCATATCCGGGAACGGCGTCTACGCCAAACATTTCCATCTTAGGCTCTGCGTCGAAGACGTCGACTGCCACGGTGTATTCGGCATGGCTGTCGATAAGGATCTCCTCGTCGACCGAAACGTCGTTCCAGCGATTGGTCGCGATCTCATCGATTTCTTTCTCGTAGATGCACTTGCCGTTTTTGTAGAGATAGAGGGTAAAGACGCCGCGGCACATCGGGTAGAACTTCACGTTGTCGATCTTGTAGCCTTCGTAAGAGCGGAGCATCTCGGGGGTGTAGAGAGCGCCGATGATCATGGTGTTGGCGCTGTTCTTGATACCGCGGGCAGCCTTGGTAGCTGTGGTATAAGAGAGGGCGGCGCGGTCGATGTTGACGGGAGCCTCCCAAGTAGCGGTTACCTGAGCATCCTTGCCTTCAACCTCCATGCTGATTTTGGGGGCATCGGCGGCAAGGTATGTGTTCTTCACCTGAAGCTCCTTCTCGACATTAGCCGAGGCGTCGCCGTTGGTGTAAAGAGCCTTGACGGCCAGAGTGTGGGCGCCGTCGGCAATCGAGGGGAACTCAAACGAGGTGCCGGTGGTTTCGCCAACCGCCTCACCGTCGCAGCTAACGACGTATTTGTCCAACTCGCGGACTACGGCAGCGGAGCCTTCGGGCATCTGGAGAGCCACGTCGATACACCAGTTCATGCTCGACACGAACAAGCCATCTTCGAGCGACGACTCGTAGGCCGAATAGAAGTCGGGCTCATCCATGAGGCGCAACAGGTCGGAGCGGCCGGGGGTAGAGGAGCCAAGCACGCTGCCAAGCACCTTCTCAGCGCCGTCTTTCACTTTCACGCGGATAGCGACGTACAGGTCCTCAGCGGGCACGGGCACGGGATTGGCGAGCTTAACGGTATTCAACGCGCTGTAGACAAGCGGCTGAGTGACCTCCTCGCAAGCCAGCTGATTAAGGGTGCCGTCGGCTCCGCGGGTGTAGAACACCACGCTCCACGACTCATGCTCGGCCTTGGGGATAAACGACACTTCGCTGACGGTAGCGCCGTTGTAGTGGGTGAGGTCGGTAGCGGGAAGAAGGATAGCGGCCTCCATCTCGACGGGAGTGTAAACCTGGAATTCCGACACTCTATCCTTAGCGGGGTCGAAATAGCGCATGTGCACGAGGCTGCTCTCTACGGGTTGCCAATCGAGAAGAGCCGAGTTGACGCCTTTGTTGCGGGCGAAGAGGCCGTAGGGGGCGGCAGGCTCAGTGGGGCCTACCTTGACGGTAATGGGGTCGCACTTGGTCTCCTTGCCGGTTGTGTTCACGAAGCCTACCTGATACTCATATTCGCCTGCTTCGAGGTTCTTATCGCTGTAAGAGAGTTTGTTCTGCGGAATCAAATTGAGTTTCTTACCATTGCGGTAGATGTTGTAACCGCGGGCGGTCTTCGAGCCAAGGGGAGCTTTCCAGCCTAATTCCACATTATTGGTGCCTTCGAGATGACGGGCTGTGAGGCCGGCGGGGGGCATGGCGGTAACGTCGACATCGGTCTTAAGGCACATGCTGCAAAGGCTACCTACCTTATTGTAATAAAGGAGGATGAAAGTCTTAGCGTCGGGAGTAACGCAAGCCACGCGGCAGATAGGAAGATTCTTGCCGTAGCTGCTGTCGTCGCCCGAATAGAAGCCCTCGTACTTGGTGAGGTCGACATTAATCATCTTCAAGAAGTCGTCGATGTAGACGCAGTCGCCGTTGTAGTAGACAAGACCGCGGTCATTGTCCATACCGCCCATCAGGCCATTGTCGGCCATGCAGTAGAAACGGAGGGTAGAGTCGTAGGCGGGAGTGGCGATTTTCGTGCGCTCGTCGGTAGCGATGTCATAGAGGCAGTAGAGCGCGTTGGACTGGGTGCCTTCGGGAGCCCAGCCGCCCCAATAGACCACTTTAGAGCCGTCGGGAGAGAAGGCGGCCGCCCCGGCAAACATCGACTCGGCGTAAACCTTACCGTCCAAGAGATAAACGGGGGTTCCGTCGGGCTTCCAGTAGGTCGACACACGGTTGTCGGTTCCGTAAGCCCATCCGGCAGCCGACTCACCGTCGGGCGAGATAGCGTAGGGCATAGCGTGCTTGCCGGTGCCGAGGTTTTTGTAGACTTTACCGTCGCGCCAGATATAGGGCGTGTAAATATTGTTGATCAGCACCGATCCCGACACGCTGCGGCCGTCGGGGGTAATGGCGAAGCCGAGGCTCTCGCCGCCGTTGTAACCTTCGGGGAACTCAAGGGTCTCCCACCCCTTGCCGGGGCGGTTGACGCCGACCACCTGCACAGGGCGACCCTGCGGCATCACGTCTGTGGCCATGTAGTTGCCGGAGACGGTGCCGTCGTTGGCGATACCCCACGCGATCGACTCGTTGCCGTCGCCTAAGATTTCGATCTGGTCGGTCTCGAGATTCCAACGAAACGCGGTTGCGACCTGAGCCGCATCCAGAAATGAGCCGCACGCCCATTTACCATTGGGCGACAATGCAAGCACCTGGAAATCAGCCGGGACGGAAAGAACGATATTCTCCGCGTAAGCCGATGTCACAGCAGGCAATGTCATCAGCAGCCCGGTTGCGATTTTGTAAAATACTTTCATAGATATTAATAGAGATTAGTTTATTTCGGGGATGTGTTGCTTTACAGAATTTATCTCACATCAGTAAAATGTTGCAAATCTACACAAAATTATGCAATCGCGGAGCATTTTGCCGCATATTTTCGCATATTTTTTTATTTATATTAGTTTTTGTTAACCTTTTTGGTTAAATAATCAAAAAGAAAATGCATAAAAATGAATCATATCGGCCGCGGTTGAATATATTTATATTTTTTTACGTACCTTTGTAACTAAGTTCTGCTCTCGTAAATACGAAACAACAAATAAATTAACATATCTCTTACTTGAATGAAAACAATCATTACGCTTCTTAGCGCCATCGCCGTCGCCGGGTGGGGACAAGTCGTCGCCGCCGACAGCTCGTTCAGCTACAGCAACGGCTCGTGCGACCGCAACAACGTGTTTCACGTCGGTAACTCTCAGACCGAGGTCCAGGGTACGGCAATACGTATCTCCTCAGAAAAGACCTCGATGCTCAAGGGCCTTAAAGTAAAATCAATATCGGCCACTTTCGGATCGAGCTACACCACCGACAACAACGTGACCCTCTTTATCGGCACCGATCCCTCCAACCCCGAATACACCCAGACAGTAAAAATCACCCGCGCCCTCAAATGGCTCGACTTCGAGCTTGACACCCCCTACGAAATCAAGGAGGGCAAAGACCTTTACATCGGCTACACCGGCAAGATCGGAGCGAGCGCGTCGCTGCTGATGCACGACGGCACAGACGCTCCCGCGGGCTACTGCTACGGCTACGACGGCACCTCCTGGAGCGACATCGCCGGCAACACATGGGGCTGCCCCAACATCAAATTCGCCGTCGAGGACGCCCCGGCGATCACCGACATGATGCTTCGCCCGATCGACACCAACGGATATTACAAGGCCGACACCCCCTACGTGTTCAGCGGCACGCTCTTCAACTTCGGCAACGAGACCGTCAACTCATTTGACCTCGGCATCACTATCGGCGACAACGCCCCGGTGGTGAAGCACTTCACCGACCTCGCGATCGCCCCGTCGGGGTCGTTCAGCTACGAGCTCGACGAGTATGCCTCGGAGGCCGTCGGCAAGCTGCCCCTCAAACTCACCGTCGACAACATCAACGGAGCGGCCGACGCCGATAACTCCGACAACGTCTTCGAGGACAACCTCTTCCTCTATCCCGCCGAAATGGAGCGCTCGATACTCCTGGAGGGATTCACGGGCCAGGAATGTGGCAACTGCCCCGCCGGTCACGCCGAAATCAACCGCTTCATGGCCGCCAACCCCGAGCTAAATCTCATCGAGGTGATGCACCACGCCGGCTACAAGCCCGACTTCTTCACCATGGCCGCTTCGGGCGAATACACATTCCTCTACGGCGCGGGCACCACTTTCGCCCCCGCCATGATGCTCAACCGCACCCACTTCCCCTCGCTCGGCGGAGTCCCGGTGATGGGCACCAGCGGCACCACCCTCAAAAAAGCGTGCGATATCCTGGAGAACACCCAGCCCTATATCTCGCTCAGCCTCGACACTCAGTTTGACCCCGCCACCCGCGAGCTGAAAGTGAGCGTCAAGACCTTTACCCACAACGACCTCCCCTACACCAACAATGCCATACAAGTGTTCCTCGTGCAGGACGGCATCGAGCACTACCAGAGCGGCGGCGGCTCAAGCTATATCCACAACGCCGCGCTCCGCGCCACCCTTGTAGAAAACGCATGGGGAAAACTCCTCCCCGCCTCGGTCAACAACGCCGGCAAGGAGCTCACCCGCGAATTCACCTACACTATCCCGGCCCAGATTTTCGCCGACTACTGGACCAACAAGACCACCACTCCGGAGTATTATATGCTCGACGCGATTCCCGAGAACATGAAGGTGATCGCCTACGTGGCCGCTGTCGGAGGCGAGAACACAAGCAACCATTTCATTTACAACTGCGTTGAGGCCAAGTTGGGCGACAGCCATGAGCAGGCCGGCTTCGGCAAGGGCAATCAAAGCGGCATCGAAGCCGAGGAGATCGCTCCCGCCGCCGTAGCTATCCGCGCGGTCAACGGCCAGATCGTTGTCGACGGCCAGTATGACTCGCTCGCCGTCTACTCGCTGCAGGGCCGCTCTATCAACCCCGCCTCTACCCTGGCTCCCGGCATTTACATCGTCAACGTGGTGGCCGACGGCCAGATTATCACTAAGAAACTGTCAATCAGATGAAACATATCAAATATATGATTTCGGCTTGCACCCTGCTCATGGGTGCAAGCCTGCATATTGATGCAGGAGTTGCCCGCATCGCGCCGCGCACCCGCATTGAGGCCCGCCAAGCGGCCTCCGACAGCATCGTGGCGGCCTACATCGCCGTCGACCCCGCCCTGCTCGACCGCGAGGCGCTCGCCGAAGCCGGAGCCACGGTCACGGTCGAGGCCGGCGACCTGCTGACGGCCCGATTCCCCCACAGCGCGCTCGGGGCGATTGCCGCCGTGCAGGGGGTGAAGTATCTCCAGACGGCCGGAGGCGTGCGCCAGATGCTCGACATAGCCCGCGCCGAGACCGGAGCCGCCTCGGTATACTCGGGCAGCAACCTCACCCAGGGCTATACGGGCAAGGGGGTAATCGTAGGCGTGGTTGACCGCGGCTTTGATTACACCCACCCATCATTTGCAGGCCCCGACGGCCAGCCGCGCATACGCCGCGTATGGGAGCAGGGCACCACTTCGGGCACCGCCCCCGACAAATATGGCTACGGAACGGAGTTTACCGACGCGCAAGCCATCCGTCAGGCCGCCGGAGACATCCGCAGCAACTCCCACGGCACCCACGTGACCGCCATTGCCGCCGGATCTGACCACGTGGAGGCCGACCGCTTCCTCGGCATGGCGCCCGACGCCGACATCGTGCTGGTCAGCCTCAAGAGCGACGAAGACGCGAGCGTCAACGTTTCTAACGCCATTGCCTACATCTTCGACTACGCGGAGGCCGAAGGGAAGCCGTGCGTGATCAACCTCAGCCTCGGCACCCAGGAAGGCCCCCACGACGGCACCTCGCCCTTCGACCGCATGGCCGACGCCCTTCAGGGCCCGGGCCGTATCATCGTAGGCTCTGCCGGCAACCACCGCGCCAACAAATTCCACGCCCAGGGCTCGTCAACGTTCAAGACCTTTCTCGACTTCCGCCAGTCGATCACCGCGGCCAACGCCGGGGGCGACATCGACGTGTGGGGCGATCAGGGGCAGGATATAGAGGTGGCGCTCGTCGTGCTCAACGTCAACACGGGCGCAGAGGCCGACCGAGTGAGAATCTACCCCTCGGATGAGACCGAAGTGTCGCTCGGCCGCAACGTGTCGGGCAAAGTGGCCGTCGCCTCAGAGATTAATCCCGCCAACAATAAGGTGCACGTGTCGATGACATCGGGCATCACATCGGTGCGCAGCAACTATGCCGTCGCTCTGGAGGTGGCACCCGTCACTCCCGGCACGGCTCACGTATGGGCCGACAATATAAAATTCGGCCTCACATCTCGCGGCAAAGAGGGCTTCACCGACGGCGACGCCTCGACCATAGCCGAAATCGGCGGCACAGGCAAGAGAATCATCACCGTAGGCTCATACACCACCCGCAACGCCTACACCCCCTTCAACACTACCAATGAGCAGAAACTCGACGAGACTGTCGGCGCTTTAAGCTCATTCTCATCATGCGGCCCCACAGCCGACGGCCGCGTCAAGCCGCAGGTGTCGGCTCCCGGATGCTATATTAGCTCCGCGCTTTCGAGCTTCGACGCCTCCACGGCCAGCCCTGTGGCATACGCCTACGAGGCGAACGGCGAGTATGCCCGCTACGGCTATATGCAGGGCACCTCAATGTCGTCGCCCGCAGTGGCAGGCATTGTAGCCACATGGCTTCAGGCCTGCCCGACCCTCACCCCGGAGCAGATCGTGGAGGTGATTCAGCGCACCGCCCGCACCGACTCCTTCACCGGCGATATCCCCGCCGAGGGGAGCAACGACTGGGGCTATGGCAAAATCGATGCCTACGCCGGACTTAAAGAGTGCCTCAGCCTCTCGTCGGTCGACGCGCTCCCCGTCGAGGACTCGGCAATCCACTTCCAGATTGACGGCGGCAACGCCATGAAGGTGCTTTTCGGCGCAGCTTACTCGGCCGCGACGATCGATATTTACACCGCCTCGGCCATTAAGGTAATGTCGCGCTCGATTTCCGACATCACTCCCGGCACCGACGCTTATATCGACCTCTCCGCCCTCCCCAAAGGCGTATATATCTTGACCGCCCGCACCGACTCAGCAGTCAAGACCATCAAATTCTCGAAATAACCGAGAGGCAAAGCCTATTTTCATAAAAGCGAGGTGAACACCCCTACCCGGTGTTCACCTCGCTTTTTTGCCGCCATACCGAGCGACGCATTGCGTCCTCCGCCAGTAGGGATATTCTATGAAGCATCCTATTAATTGACAATTGATTATGGCGCACGGATATGGAGCGTGGGGCTTCAGCCACGCGAAAGAGAAACAAGGCTGTGGAAACGACGCTACTCTTCCGCACGCCTAAAGGCATGCGCTCCATATCTACTTGCCACACAACCGTTTGACATATTACTAACTCCCCCCATATACAAACAAAATGTCGCGACACCACCGTGCCGCGACATTTTGTTACATATACGATATTGATCTATCAGGCAAGGAAGCCGAGGAGCACACCGGCTGCAACAGCCGAGCCGATTACGCCCGCAACGTTGGGGCCCATGGCGTGCATGAGCAGATAGTTGCTGGGGTCGTATTCGAGGCCGAGGTTGTTGGAGATACGGGCCGACATCGGCACGGCCGACACGCCCGCATTGCCGATAAGCGGGTTGATTTTCTTTTCCTTAGGCAACACGAGGTTGAAGATCTTGACGAATATCACGCCCGAAGCCGACGCGATGATAAACGCCATGAAGCCGAGGAAGAAGATGAAGATAGTCTCCTTGGTGAGGAATGTGGTTGCCTGTGTCGACGCACCGACGGTCATGCCGAGAAGGATGGTCACGATGTCGGTAAGGGCGTTGGACGCGGTCTTGGCCAGACGCGTGCAGACGCCGCACTCGCGGAGAAGGTTGCCGAAGAAGAGCATGCCTAACAGGGGCAGGCCCGAGGGAACCACGAAGCAGGTCAGAAGCATGCCCACGATGGGGAACATGATCTTCTCGTTCTGCGACACGGCGCGAGCGGGCTTCATCTTTATGACGCGCTCCTTCTTCGTGGTCAGCAGTCGCATGATCGGCGGCTGGATGAGCGGAACGAGGGCCATGTAGGAGTAAGCCGACACGGCGATGGCGCCCATTAGATTGGGGGCGAGTTTCGACGACAGGAAGATAGCCGTGGGGCCGTCGGCGCCGCCGATGATGGCGATAGCGCCTGCCTGGTCGGGCATGAAGCCGAGGGCTGTGGCTACCATGTAAGCGCCGAAGATGCCGAACTGGGCGGCCGCGCCGATGAGCATCAGCTTCGGGTTGG
>CAZJBM010000028.1:0-34342 GCA_964544595.1 uncultured Barnesiella sp. | reverse complement strand
AAAATATGGGGCTAGTCAGTGCGAAGATTTTGCACTTCGATTTGGATTCTACAGACAATATTGGGACTATCAACGACCGGATTTGTGTAATCATTGAGCGCGAAGGGCTTAGTGTAGCCGCTTTTGCGCGCAAGATAAAGATTGGAGACCAGACAGTTAGGTCGGTTTGTATTTTGAAACGCAACAAACCGAGCTTTGAATTTATCACAAACCTCGTTCAAACATTTGAGTGGTTAAATCCAAAATGGTTATTAACCGGCGAGGGGTCGATGATGATAACCGAAACCGACGACGCGACCTGCAAGTATAAATCGGGGTCGTACCAAAATATGCGCGATCTCCTGGCCTACGTGAGGGAAAAAGATGTGAAAACAGCTGAGTTTCTTCGCGAAAAGGACAAGAAAATAGAGGAATTGCTCGTTGAGAGCACCGAATGGCGCATAAAATTTGAGCTATCAAACCCTCAATCGTGACCACTACGAAGGCGCGAAAGAAGCACGGAAGGGTCGAGGAGGCAGATTTTTCGCGCGAAGAATATCAAACATTTGTTGGATTTACGTTGTTTCATTAAAGAATAGGCATACATTCGCGTGAACGACAATGGTCGGTCAGCGCGACATAAAGACACTTTTTACTTTTTTTAACATGGAAAACTTCAGTTACTGTTCGCCCACGAGATATATCTTCGGTCGCGGCGTCGAGAGTCAGACAGGCGCGCAGGTCGCCGCTATGGGATGCAAAAAGGTTATGGTGGTTTCGGGCAAAGGGTCGGCTCGCCGAAGCGGGCTGCTCGACCGCGTGCTCGACTCGCTCAAAGAGGCGGGGATCGACTACGTGGAGCTCACGGGCGTGAACCCCAACCCGACCGACGACCGCGTGTATGAAGGGATCGAAGCGTGCCGCAAAGAGAAGGTCGACGGCATGCTGGCCGTAGGGGGCGGCTCGGCGATCGACACGGCGAAGGCGATAGCCGGGGGTGTGCCCTACGACGGCGACTTCTGGGACTTCTACAGCGGGAAAGCGGTGATGGAAACGGCGCTGCCTATCGGGGTGGTGCTGACGATTCCGGCAGCGGGGAGCGAAGGCTCGGGCAACTCGGTGATCACCAAGCTCGACGGGATGCACAAGATCTCGCTCCGCACCGACTTCGCCCTCAGGCCCAAATTCGCTATACTCAACCCGGAGCTTACCTACACGCTCCCGAAATTTCAGCTCGCGAGCGGTATCGCCGACATGATGGCCCACATCATGGAGCGATACTTCACGCCGACGACCGACGTGGAGGTGACCGACCGCGTGTCGGAAGGGATACTCAAGGCTATCATCGAGGAGGCCCCCAAGGCGATAAACGACATGAGCGACTATCAGTCGCACGCCAATATCATGTGGGCCGGGACGCTCGCCCATAACGGCATCTGCGGATGCGGCCGCGTGGAGGACTGGGTAAGCCACGCGATGGAGCATGAGATTTCGGCGGTCTACGGCGTGACCCACGGCGCGGGCCTGGCGGTGGTGTTCCCCGCCTGGATGACTTATATGGCCGACCATAAGCCGGAGAAGATAGCGCAGTTTGCCCGCCGCGTGTTCGGGGTGCTCGACCGCGACGACCGCGCCGCCGCCATGGAGGGCATATCGGCCCTTAAGGCATTCTACTCGGCGATTGGGCTACCTATCAGCTTCGGCGAGCTCGGCGTGGCTAACCCCGACATCGAGCTGCTCGTGAAGAAGCTCCATGAGGATAAGGGCATAGAGCTTGGCGGATATTTCCGCCTCACTCAGGTCGACACATACGAAATATACAAGATGATGCTGTAGTAGGCTTGCTTGGCCTATACGGATAAAAAAAAGGAGGGTGTTGTGTATCACCCTCCGACGGTAGGGCTGCTCCGCGGAGCGGCCTTTACTATGTAGTTAATATGTTGTAGGTCGGGAGGCTGCTCCATGTAGCAGACATACTGATTGGAGACAAATTGCGTTATATACGCCTGATAATCAGGAGGATGCTCCATGAAGCATCCCTACTGTTCGGAGACACAGCGCATCGCTCCTCTTTCGTGCGCCTAAAGACGCACGCTCCATATCTGCTTGGCAATCAGGATGATGCTCCATGGAGAAGCCCTACTGTTCGGAGACACAGCGCCTGGTTAGATATCACAATCGTTTGAGGAGACAAACTGCGTCGTTTCTCTTTCGTGCGCCTAAAGACGCACGCTCCATATCTATTTGCCACACAGGCGGGGGGAGGGGTTGATCAGAAGTAGCGCTTGATCTGCTTTACGACGGCGGCTTCGGCGATTTCGTCAGGGGTGATGTCGGGGTTGGCGATGCGCAGCTCGGCAGCGGCGTCGGCGAGGAGCTTCTCTTTAAGCGACTCGACGGCTTCGTCGGAAACGGCGGCGAAGTCGCGGATGTCGACGTCGTCGAGGCAGGCGTTCACCCAGTTCCACTCGGCCATCTTGTAGTCGTCGAATGCCTTGCGGAGCGTCGACTCGATTTTGGAGACATGGTCGCCGGCGAGTATCTGCTCCTTAATCCGGGTCACGACGGATATGGGCATCACCTGGCCGCCGAGGTCGGTCCACGCCTCTCGGCCAAGCTTGCTTCCGGTGTGCTCCGAGCCGTCGAGCGCCACTTCGCCCCAATAGAAGTTGAGCGCCGACTGGTAAAGGTCCTTACCCTTCTCGATGGCCGAGTAGGGGATTCTGACGCCTGAGGCTAAAACGCCGTCTTGGCCCTCTTCGAGCTTCTCCTCCATCGCGTCGAGCTGCTTGATGGCCGACATCATCAGGCCGCAGGTGAAGGGATTGAAAATGGAGGTGGTAATGTTGTCGATACGGCCCTCTTTGGCGCGGCGGTCGCGTTTAGGCCATTTCATCGCGTCGCGGAAGGTGCCAACGCTCTTGATGGCCATGCCGGGCAGAAGCGTCGAAGCGCCGTTGTCGACGATGAGATATGAAAAGGGATAGGAGGAGGTGTCGGGGTGGCAGTAGTGTCGGCCGCTGACCATGTTGAAAGCGCCGATCTGCGCGGGCCACATAATATATGAGTCGCTGGCGAGCTTCGATCCGCGGCCGAGGGTGCCCCAATGCATCGGACCGCTTTTATAGAGGTGGTTGCTCTGGTTGGAGCCCGACCCGGCGTTGAAAAACGAGGTCATGGCGCCGATGAGCAGCGTCGACTTATGCATCGACGTGGAGAAGGGCCCGGCGATGAGAGCCGCGGCCTCGCCGCACTCCATGGTGCAGTTGGCGAAAAACATCGACTCGTGGGCCGTGAAGCCGTTGCGCAGATGAGAGCCCTGCCCTATCAGCACTTTGTGAAGCGTCACGCCGTTCTCAACGACGGCATCGGACTGGGCTATGAAGTCGCGGGCGATAACGTTGGGGCCGATCTTGGCGCGGGGGCCCACGGTGCCGTTGCGGAGCGAGGACGCGCCTGAGAGGGACGCGCCGTCGGCCACGCGCACGTTTTCTATCTCGGCGACATTCTCTATGGTGGTCTCCTCGCCTATATAGCCAGAGAGGGTGATCAGCTCGGCGGCTTCGCGGCTGACGGCGTCGGAGAGAGCAGCGTAGAGCTCGCGGTCGCGGCGAAACACTACGAAGAGCGAGGCGAGCTGCGACGACATGCGGGCGAAAATCGGGACGGGAATGCCGCCGGTCTCGTCGAGAGCGTCGATGACGATGCCGTTGCCGCACGCGGCGTTTTCGGCGCAGGCGATGCGCCCGACGTTGCGAATCACCGCGTACTTGCCTATTTTGTAATTGGAAATGCTGACGCCGACCTTGTCGATAAGCACCTCGTCGCCTATCTCGCAATTGTGGATAGTGGCGTCGCTGATGCCTGAGTCGTACTCGATGCCGTCGATGAGCTGATACTCGTCGGTGGTGCCGAGGCGCACGTCGCCTGAAAACAGCACGTTGCGGTAATGCTCGGGGCGGAAGGGGTCTTTGACCTCTACCCTACGCCAGTCGCGTGAGCGGCATCCGCGCCGGCGCAGCGCGGCTATCTCATCTACTGTAATCGGTCGGAACACTTCTTATTATCGGGTTACGGGTGAAAGATGCTACATAATTAATATAAGGTAAAAGGCTCGATCTCGGCCAGCGGCACCCCCTGGAGGTCTTTTGGCGAGAGGAGCATCTGGTCGGGCGAGACACGCCAGTCGATGCCGAGCGCGGGATCGTCGAAGCGGAGGGTATGCTCGGCATGGGGGGCATAGACGTTGTCGACCTTATACTGGAACTGGGCCGTCGCGCTCAGCACCACGAATCCGTGGGCGAAGCCGCGGGGCACGAAAAGCTGCTTGCCGTTGTCGGCCGAAAGCACCTCGGCCACATGACGGCCAAACGTAGGGGAGCCCGCGCGGAGGTCGACCACCACGTCGAGCACCTCGCCCGCCGATACCCTGACGAGCTTGGCCTGGCTCCACTCGCCGTGCTGGAAGTGGAGGCCGCGGAGCACGCCGCGGGAAGAGAACGATTCGTTGTCCTGCACGAAGGTCACGTCGCCCACTCGGCTCCTGAACTCGTCGGCCTTAAACGTTTCCATAAAATAGCCGCGGGCGTCGCCGAAGCGCTTGGGAGTGACGATCCACACCCCCTTTATCTCTTTTTCTTCAAATTCCATGGGTCAGAGGTTGTTTCTTTCTGCAAAATTAGCTATTTTTGCCTAATATTCTAAAGCTACTCCAAAAAAATTCGATAAATCGTCATGAATATCATACTCTTCGACAACACCGAAGCCCGCTCCAACCTCCTCCCCCTATCGTTCACCCGCCCGCTGGCCGATTTCCGCGTCGGTATCACGACTATCCGCGAGAAATGGGAGGCGATTATCCCCGCAACATATTCATATATGACGGCTGAATATCTCAGCAAGAAGTATCCCGCGGCAGAAGCCGACGACACGATTTACATCGCGGGCAACGTGTGCCCGTCGTACGCTCCGGAGTTCGCCGAAGCGGTGACTTCGCTGCAGCGGGGCCAGGCGCTCATGTGCGGCGATACGCTCGCGGCGTTCAGAGGTTCGCGCGAGCAGTTTTTAGACGCGGAGAGCCACGTCAAAGTGCCATGCGAAACCAAGCTCAACATTATCAATAACCTATACGACATCTTCCTGACCAACGGCGAGCAGATCAGCCGCGACTTCGACTTCGCCCGGAAGGCCGACAGCCAGCTCTTATCCCCCTCCAACCGCCTTATCGGCCCCGCCGAGAGCCTCTACATAGCGCCCGGCGCCAAGGTGGAGGGAGCGATTATCAACACCTCAGCCGGCCCGGTCTACGTCGGCGCCGACGCCGAAGTGATGGAGGGGAGCTGCCTCCGCGGCCCGATAGCGCTCGGCGAGCACGGCGTGATCAACATGGGCACAAAGGTTTATCCCGACACCACGGTCGGCCCATGGTGTAAGGTAGGCGGCGAGCTTAACAACGTGGTGATGTTCGGCTACTCCAACAAGGCCCACGACGGCTTCCTCGGCAACGCCGTCATCGGCGAATGGTGTAACCTCGGCGCGGGCTGCGTGGCCTCAAACCTCAAGAACGACTACACCCTCATCAAGCTCTGGAACTACCCGGCCCACCGCTTCCTCAAAACCGGACTTCAGTTCTGCGGCCTCATCATGGCCGACCACTCCAAGGCGGGCATCAACACGATGTTCAACACGGCCACGGTGGTAGGCGTAGGCTGCAACATCCACGGCTCGGGCTTCCCGCGCACGTTTATCCCCTCGTTCAGCGAAGGGGGCGCGGCAGGCTTCTCCGACGTGGCCCTCGACAAGTTCTTCGCCATAGCCGAGCGCGTCATGGCCCGGCGCCACCGGGAGCTGACCGACACCGACCGGGAGATATTCGCCGAAATATCATCTATAGCCGAAACCTATAAGTAACATTAAAAATCGCAAGAATTTAGTGAAAAAAGCGTAAAAAGGAGTCATATCACTTTGCCATATCAGGAAAAACGCGTAACTTTGCGCTCTGAACCAAATTGGAGGTAGTATGCCCCGGCCATGTAACGAAAGCATAGCAGGTTTCCAGTAAAATGTGTATCAATAGTTTGCCACTTTAGACTGGGAAATCAACCTGCCCCCTGGAAACATACGCTCAAACCTGACAATTTATTCACAACAAGAAACTTAGATTCGCTCTCACACAAAAATCTCAATGAAGAAATCAGGCACTTTCTTGACCATACTGTGCATGCTCGTCGCCATGCTGACCCCTGCAAAAGGATTATCGCAGAACTTCGCGCTTAAATCCAACCTGCTTGACGACGGCTTAGCCAACATAAACCTCGGAGCCGAGGTGAAATTAGCCCCGAAGTGGTCGATCGACCTCACCGGGTCGTTCAACGCATGGGATAAATCGTACGGCGACGGCATCTGGAAGCACTGGACCGTAATGCCCGAGGCCCGCTACTGGCTCTGCGACGTGTTTGACGGACACTTCTTCGGCGTGCACGCCTTCGGCGGCCAGTACAACGTAGGCAATATCTCAGGGCTCGGCAACTTCCTCGGCACCGACTTCTCGAAGCTCGACCACTCGCGCTTCCAGGGCTGGCAAGTGGGCGCCGGCATAGCCTACGGCTACTCCTGGATACTCTCGCGCCACTGGAACTTCGAGGCCGAGATCGGCTTAGGCGTGGCCTACACGCGCTACGATGAATTCCCCTGCGCGTCGTGCGGCAACAAGAAAGCCGAAGACAAGCCCCACACCTACGTAGGCCCCACCAAAGCGGCCCTCTCGCTGATCTATGTATTCTAAAATCACGAAAGATTCCACGATGAAAAAAATAGCCTCAATTCTGGCACTCGCGGCCGCTGTTATGCCTATGGCCGCAAAGTCACCCTCGGAGGTGACATCAGGTCTAAAGGTAGGGTCGGCCGACATCTCGCGCGACGGCTCCAACCTCGCCATCGACTTCGACCTCGACCTGAAGAAATTTGACGTCGGCTCTGACCGCGCCGTCATCCTCACCCCCGTCTACAAGCACGGCGAGGACTCGGTGGAGCTCAACTCCGTAGGCATCTACGGCCGCCGACGCTACTACCACTATCTCCGCCGCGACGGGGGCACCCCCATCTCGGGCCCGCTCGAAAGCCTCTACCGCTCTTCGCAGCGCCCCGACTCGGTGGTTTTCGACGAATTCATCCCCTACACCGACTGGATGAACCGCGGCGAGCTTTACCTCATACAGCGCGACTACGGATGCTGCCACAAGCTCATCGCCGAGAAAATCTATCCCCTCGGCAAGTTCCGTCAGCTCGACCCTATCAAGTTCAACCCCGCATGGCTCGTGGTTGAAGGCGACACGGTGAAGGAGGGCCATATCGACGGCAAGGCCATGATCCAGTTTGTGGTCGACCGCTACAACATTGAGCCCAACAAATTCAACAACCCCGCCGAATTGGGCAAAATCATCAACTCGATCAAGCCGCTTCAGGAAGACAACGACATCACTATCAAGACCGTATGGCTCAAAGGCTACGCATCGCCCGAGTCGCCCTACGCCCACAACACCTTCCTCGCCAAAAACCGCGTGAAGGCCGTAAGTGACTACGTCAAAAACCTCTACAACTTCCCCGACAACGTCATGGTCACCGAGTATGAGCCTGAGGACTGGGAGGGACTTCGCGAATTTGTCGAGAAATCAGACCTCGACAACAAGCAGGCCATCATCGAGCTAATCGACACCCCGATGGACCCCGACGCCCGCGAGGCTCTGCTCCGCAAGCGCTTCCCCGCCCAGTTCCAATACCTATATAAGGTAGCTTACCCGCCGCTGCGCCATACCGACTATCGCATCGACTACACCGTCAAGAAGTTTATCGACCCCGAGGAGCTGCTGAGAGTCTACCACACCCAGCCCTCGAAGCTGTCGCCCAACGAATTCTACATCCTCGGGCAGCAATTCGAGCCGGGCTCTGAAGCCTTCGTCAACATCTACGAGACTTGCGCGGCGATGTACCCCGACAACGAGGCCGCTAACCTCAACGCCGCGGTCGCAGCGCTCTCCAACGAAGACTACAACCGCGCCGACCGCTACCTCCCCAAAGCCGGCAACTCGGCCGAAGCGATCTACACCCGCGGCATGAGCAAGCTCATCAACGCGAAGTGCACACTCGCCGAAGCTAAGGCTGGAGAGCTGTCCCCCTCATGCGTCGACAATGTGCGCGAAGCCTACAAGCTTCTCAACCAAGCCAAAGAGATGGGCCTCAAGCAAGCCGACGACGCGCTCGCCCAGCTGCTCGACTACGCCGACTACTACGGCATAAAGCTCTGACAGCGAGCGGCCCGGCCATCAACCGAATAATCAATCATAAAATATATAAAAATAATCCAAATACTAACTAAATCATTATTAATCATGAAGATCAACAAATTTCTATTGACCTTCGGTCTCATCGCTGGACTCGGCATCACTTCTGCCTGTTCATCTGACGAGCCAGTTGTAAACGGTCCTACCGAGGACGACGGCAGCAAGTTCTACGCTTCCGTATGCCTTACTATGAGCAACACTTCGCGCGCTACCGAAGGCGACGAAACCGCCGACGGTTACGAAATCGGCCAGGACACCGAGAACGCAATATCTCGCGTGCATATCTATCTTACCACCCGCGACGCAAACGGTCACTACACCATCAAAGCTAAGGGTGTAGCTAAAGATGAGAATCTCGACAATATCGGCTCTACTCCTCGCCCCACTTACGTAGCCGTATTCCAGGGCAACGAAGTGCGCTCACTCATCGAGAGCGGCCAAACTGAGGTTTACGCCTTTGTAAACTGCAATATCAGCACCTCTCTCGAAAACTCATACACTCTCCGCGAGCTCTCTTTCGAGAAAACTGAAAATATGCTTTACGGCGTGACCAATCTCCGCATGAGCGGCGCTCCCGTTAAGCTCGCCCTCCCCGACGTGGCTACCCTTCTCCGTCACGACACTAAGAACAACCCCTATCTCCTTACTCCTCAGCCTATCAAGGTAGAGCGTTGCCTCGCCCGCTTCGACTTCAAGAGCAACTACGACAACAGCGAGAAAAAAGCCAACTACTTCGAAATCAAAGAGGGCGACAACGTTTACGGTGCTATCGAGATTACCGAAATGGCTCTTATCAACGACCAGCAGAACACCTACGTATGGGGCCGCGCTTCTGAGGATGGCTTGACCAACTTCAGCGACCAGACCCACAGCACCTTCAAGCTCGTGTCGAAATATATGGAAGCTCCCCACAACTGGGTTGCATCATACACCTGGGATCATCAGGGCGACAAAACATTCTTCAACGAGTTCACAACCGCAACTCCCCAAAACTTGAAGAACTGGATGAAAATCTCTGACCTCACTAAGGACGACTACGACGAGAACTGGAACCCCGGCACCGAAGGCTACAAAATCTGGACTTACGTAGGCGAGAACACTATCGCTAAAAAGAGCGGCGACGCAACTGACGTGAACACCAACCAGACTAAGGCCGTCACCACCGGTGTGGCTTTCAAAGGCAAAATCGTCAATACAGCCATCCCCGGCTTCGGCAAGGGCGCTCTCTATCGCTACGGCATGACTATCTACGGCAACTTCAGCGCATTCGCTAAAGCAGCCGTTGAGGAGAACGAAGACGGCGCTAAGGTGCGCCCCGACCTCGCAAGCGCATTCAACAGAACTTGGGCAGAAGACGAAAACGGCACTTACGAAGCCACTTTCACCACCTACTTCCGCGACTGGATCCGCGACGCTAACGGCAAAGTCATCTACTACGGCCCCAACGGCGCCACTACCGACAAACCGACCGAAGGCTACGAGCCCAAACTCGGCGAATACCAGGAGAATAACGTTACCCGCAAATATACTCTCATCAATAATGCCGCTGACAACTCTATCTACACCTACGACCTCGTGAACGGCGAATATCCCGTTTACTACTACTACTGGAACCGTCACGACGACAACGGTCAGTCAAACAAGATGGGTCCCATGGAGTTCGCGGTTGTGCGCAACAACGTCTACAAACTCTACATCAACGCGATCAACACTTGGGGCCACCCCAACGATCCCAAGAAAGATCCCGATCCCGAGAAGCCTGAGCAGCCCGACGAATCTGAGGACATGTACATCTCTGTACAGTGCGAAGTTCTCCCCTGGACTGTCCGCGTGAACAACATCGAATTCTAATCGACCGCGGTAAGAGCTTACCGCGACACTCTCTACCAACAACTTCCCGGAGCTCGACTCCGGGCTCCGGGAAGTTTCTCTTTTTTCACTCTACAATCGTACACTGCAATCACTCTCTTTCCGCATATTATTCGCAACGAATATAGCGTTCTCCCTCCGGGCTTATAACTAATTTCATTAAAAGCCAAATATCAAAATGCTCAATTTTCGCAACATACTACGCAACTCCGCAGCAGCCGTCGCTCTGACCGCCGCCGCATGGGGCGTATCCTCTTGCGACAGCGTGATCTACGACGACCTGCCTGTCTGCGGCGCCGAGATTCGCTTCGTCTACGACTATAATATGGAATTTGGCGACGCATTCGCTCAGAATGTCGACTGCCTGTCCCTCATCATATACGACAACGACGGAAACTTCGTCGGCACCCGCTCGGCCTCGGCCATTGTCCCCGCCGACAATGCCTTCGCCATGAAGCTCGATCTCCCTGCCGGCAACTACCGCCTGGTAGCCTACGGCGGCATGACCGACGACCAGTCGACCTTCCGTTTCCACAAAAAAATCGAAAACACCACCTACACCGACCGCCACGTCATCATGTCGACCCTATCGGCCGACGGCGTAAGCTCGTCGCTGCTCCATCCGCTCTACTTCGGAGCGCTCGACATCAATATCCCCGATCCCGGCGAAGAGGTGTACACCAAATACACAATGAAGATGATGAAGAACACCAACGACTTCCGCATCATCCTTCAGCACACCAACAACGCTCCTATCCTCTCGAAGGATTACAACGTGGAGATCGTCGACGACAACACCCTCTTCGAGCACGACAACTCGATGCTCCCCTCGCAGGGCGTAACCTACCGTCCGTTTGCCAAAGGCAACAGCAACCTCGGCGACACCTCGGGCACGCTCAACAACATCGTGGCCACCTACGACCTCTCTACCTCGCGCCTGATCAATCAGTATAGCGACGTAAACGGCGAGGACCCCTTCAAGTATAACGCCCCGACCGCCTCGGCCACCTCACGCGTAGCCGCGTCGACCGATCCCCTCCAGCAGGGCACCGGCATAGGCTCCACAGCGATGAAGGCCCCCCGCCTCAGAGTGACCCGCGCCGACAGCGGCACCCCTGTCATCGACATCCCGCTCATACCCTACCTCAACCTCTTCCTCGACACCGCCACTCAGCAACATCGCGGTATAGGCTTGCAGGAATTCCTCGACCGCCAGAGCCGCTGGCAGATGTTCTTCTTCCTCAACGAGAACGATGGCTGGGCGAATGCTCTCATCCAGGTCAACGACTGGACCGTCAGGATCAACGACATCGATAATTTCTAATAACAATCAACCCATCATAACGCAATCAGAAAGTCAACCGGCATAACTATCAACTATAATCCCTAATAGCTTTCACTACACTCCAATAAGGTACACATAATCCAATAGATGAAGAAACTTAGCCAAATATTGCTTTTGTTGTTCGCCGCGATTCTATCGCTCACGGCTACGGTTTCTTGTGCCCGTTCGTTTGACGACGAGGATAATATTCCTGAGATTCACGACGGATATGTCGACCTGAAACTCTCGGTCGCAATCCCTGAGGTAGCCGCCGCGCCCCGCGTAGGCTACGAGCTGCCCGGCGAGGCTTATCCCGGAGCTGAACTCCCCGTAGGCAAGCGCGAGATGATCAATCGCCTGCGCGTTATCATCGCCGACCAGGACGGCATCGTAGAAGTCAACACCTTGATTTCACCGCAACAAGAAGCATCGTCACTGTCCACCCGAAAATTCAGGGTGAAAGCCAACGAAGTAAAAACCGTCTACCTGCTCGCCAACGAGCCGGTGCTTACCGATCAGGGTATCGGTAGCCTCACCTTCTACGATCTCGCCGCCGAAGGCCATAAAATCAGCGATGAGCTGCTCCACAAAGCGATCAAGCTCTCATCGGCCCAGCTCTCATCGATGGACATACCTATGAGTGCGGTCTACAAGCTCCCGGTCAATATGCAAAACACCGGCGAAGATATCGAGACAATCGAATACAACGACCTCAAACTCCTGCGCCAGGCAACCAAATTCACCGTCGAAATCACCAACGGACAGCCTCAGGGCATGTTCGCCCCCAATCCGTTTAAGATACATGTAAAGGACATGAGCATCAGCAGCGTGGCCGACCGCTCATATCTCTTCCCCCACGTGGGTCGCACATCGTGGATATCGGTGATACTCCACTCCATGACTTATCGCCCCGACGGATCGATAATCGAGACCGCCACCAGCAAAGCCCCGGTAGTGTCAGGCGGCTCCAATCGCCCCCTCGACGGCTCATATACCGACCACTATCGCGATAACTACCGCATGCCCGAAGACGTAGTCTACTCCGAGTGGCGCGCCCCCGACGGCTATCAGACCGTATCGATCGGCAAAACCGAGACACATACGTTCCCCTCGTTCTACGGCAACGAAAGCCTTAACACCGCTTCGGGAACGCAGAATTATTACTTCAACTGCACGCTTGTTGACACCGAGGGCAACGAAGTGGGCAAATTCAGCAAAGAGCTTCCCAATCTCTCCGCTTTGCCGCGCAACACCCACGTCGTGATCAAGGCCAACTTCGTGCCTCAGAGTCAAACACTCGATGTCACCGTAGTGCCTTACATTGGCGTTACACTTGATCCCATCTTCGGTCTGAATACACCTCAAGGCCCAGCACCAGACCCTGATGAAGAGGAAGACCCCGAGGAAGACCCCGAGGAAGAAGAGCCAGTCAAACCTGAAGACAACATCTAAATCATACAGCTCTCTCCTATCATTTAGACGTAACCTATATTTCCATTCTTGACTAATGAAACAATACAACATATTAAAATATTGCTTTATTATCGTCATCAGCGCGATATTTGCTGTCGGCTGCGTCGATGATGATCTATATAACCCCGCTGACTACGGCGACGGCGTGGCTAACGTCACCGCACAGATGACTTTCGACTGCTACACCGAAGCGCTCAATCAGTCGCGCTCGGCTGGCACATCGCTCGACGACATCACATCTCTCCAGATTCTCGTTTACGACCTCGAAGGGCAAATCGTGCGCACAAACTACTATACAAGCTCTCAGTTCAAAACCGAGACCGTGTCTGCCCCAAAATATGAATATGACGCGGAGACCGGGCAGAATGTTCTCGTAGGCGAAGAAAACACCAAACGCGCCATTCTTGATTTCAACAATCAGCTTGCCTACGGCCGCTATTATATCTACGCCGTGGCCAACGTCGGCCATAATATTCCCTCAGACTCAGTAGCTACTCGCGAATTACTCCGCAACTATCCGCTTGTTTGGTATCCCACTATAACGAAAAACGGCCAAATGCTCGGCACATTCTCAGAGGAGCCGCAAGGGTCGTATAACAACGAGACCACTGTCGACATCAACAAGCCGAATCAGACTATTTACGCTTGGGTGCGCCGCGCCGCCTCGAAAGTAACCGTGGCCTACGACGCGTCGAATCTCGACGACAACGTCTTCGTCTACATCCACTCGGTGCGTATCCACGATATACCGAAACGTTCTACTCTCGGAGGCAAGTACTCTGTGACCAAAAGTTCTGATTTAATTAAGACTGGTGAAATACTTTATTACGACAACCAAGGTAATATAACATCAAAAGCATCAAATTGGGGTACAAGCACCACTGAAAAGAAAGATGATCCATCTATCGTGCATGGTGATGTCACATCAGCTGATCGCATAAACATCAAGACTGCAAGTAAAAACTGGTTTACGCTTGCCAATGGTAAGTCAACCGGCGGTGCGGTGAAGCATGCTGCAAACGACCAATCACTATTCTTCTATGAAAATCTCCAGGGCAATCATACAGACGACCCACTCTTCGATAAGCGCCAATACGCCAAGGAGGAGGGTAGTATGATTGTTAAGGATAAAGACTGGACCAAAAACGACGTAAGCGATAATTCCGACTGGAAAGACCGCGTACCCTACGGCACATGGATAGAAGTGCGCGGCTATTACGAAAACCGCGACTTAAAGAATTTATCTTCCGGCCCGATTATCTATCGATTCATGCTCGGAAAGGATGAGAAGTTTGACTACGACTGCGAGCGTAACCACCACTATAAGCTTACGCTCAAATTCAACGGACAAGCCAACAATGTAGACTGGCATATAGACTATAAAGAGGAAACTCCTTCGCTCATCTTGCCTGAGGGCTCACACGTATCCTACTATTACAGCCAGAAGGCTTTTTTGCCGGTAAAAGCCCGCGTGCCAGAAGGTGCTACTGACATAGAGATTCGCGCGGATATTCTCGAAAATAACTGGCGACCGGTGAAATATAATGACCCCACATGGAAAAATGATAAAAACCAGGATCTCTACGACAACCTACGTAAATCAACCAATAAAAATACGAGTGTCACAAGTAAACTTACGGATTATGTTACCGGTTCAACCATCTGTAAGAAATACAATGCTTTCGGATTCCTCTCACTCAGAGACGTAAAAGAGACAGCAACCATAAATGCTGACAATGGTATTAAAGACATTGATAATGTTGTAAACTGGTTCAACAACGGAAAATGCGGTTGGCAGCAATACAAACTTGGCACATCTCTTCCCAAACCAGGCGAAACCAAAACCTTAACCACTAATAGTGCAAGCTTTATATGTACCGCAAATAAAGATGATTTAGGGACTTCTTATACTTATACATTTCAGATTCCTGTTTACACTCAGCCACGCGTTTTGGGTGGATGGGCTGTATTCTCCGGTGCAAATCAATTTGAATGGTCGGAACGCGAAGCAACCGTTCGCGTGACACTGACATATAAAATCAATGGAGTCACTCAGCCCGCACTGACTGGTGATGTAACTATACTCCAAGACCCTAAAGTCATTAACCCGATGGGTATATGGCGAAGATCCACAAATACGCATCCATTCAATGTTGTGCTTAAGGTCCGCGACTCAGCGGAGGGTGATTTCTCACCTCTTGTATCAGATGGTCCTTGGAAAGCTTACGTGTATTCAGGTGACAAAAGCCTTGTGAAGCTTTCGGCATTAGGCGAATCAAAGAAATATGGAGACACAATCCGCGGCAAAACCAGATCGATTATTGAATTTAAATATACCCCGGTAGGCACAAGTGAGTCACAACCGCGTTTCGCAGTGATTAAAGTTGAATTTCATAACTCCACATCCTTCCATTACATCTTCGTGCGTCAAGGCTATCAGGATGTGAAAGTAGGATCAACAACATGGTCAACCTTCAACTTATATAAAGATGGAGAGCGGTGCGCTTCGCCCCTCTCTATTGGCTCATACTTTCGCCGAGGCAATATCGGGCAAGGTATCACCGAATATACGAATAGAAAATATGGTGTAGGTGTGAAACCTACAAACGTTTGGGTTAATGGCGCAGATGCAGATCATAAAAGCACATGGTCACAAGTCACATTCAATGATATCGCGGATTGGAAAATCGGCAACGGATATCAAGTACCTACCCAAGCTGATGCAGCTGCACTAATTGACGACCTTACCGCTCTTTTCGGTTATGGCATAGTATATGCCGACGGAGCCTCAGAGGCTGCGGATAAAGCATCTGATGCGTTTGGATTCTACGACCGATACAATACTATCACTTCAAGCACGAAAGGTGTCAGAGGTGTTATGTATTCAAATCAATCAAACGGAGCACAGGTTTTCTTCCCTATAGGTGAAACAGGCCATGGACGAAGAGATAAGGGCACCGCTGATAATGCAACCCCTCTTATCAGATTTTCAAAAGGAGAGCTACGATATGCCGGTGTATCGACAGCGTTGACACTAAGCGCGACAAGTGCCAACTGGTATCGTCCACTCGCCTACGACACTTATGACCAACCGGGTGCTATTTACTGGCTTAGAGGATCAAGTACAAGTAAATATGGCATCGACATCAACTTCCGAGTATGGCGATTTAATTATTACGGAAAAGATCTACTGTATAATTCCACTTACGGCTACGATGCCTGCCCCCTTAAGCCAGTGAAATAATAGCTTAACCCATACCTTAAAAATGACAATAGACCGGACGGCTTGACCGCCCGGTCTATTTTTTTGCATCGCGCGTGAGCAATTTGCAATATACATTTGTTATATTATTGTAACACGTTTGCAACTATCATTTAAGGGATCACAACTATGAAACGCACACTCTATACAATCGGCATAGCTCTTACAGCAGCTTGGTCGGCCTCAGCAGCCTCTAACGACTCTATACCGACCGCGAATATCGACGAGCGCATCGCTCCGGCTACCGAACGCGTCGACACCATAGCCGACACCGAGATTAAACCTGACGCCGAGACCGGGATTGTCGGCGAAGTTGACTCTAAGCCCTACTACGCTGAGCCTACTCTCTCCTACCCCACTCACGATTATCTCACAACCCTACTCCCCACCCCGCAGCCCAAGAAACCTGAGGTGAAATCAATCTACGACCTCCCCTACTCTATCTCCACATCGTGCCCTAACTACGGACGCCTTGCAGGAAACACCACTGTGCTGTTCGCAGGAGGCTTGACGATGCTCGCGATACTGCAGATGATGCCGGAGGACGCGACTGCCTGGAATAAGGCCGAGATTGACAAGACGCCGATGTTTCAACGCTGGTACGACCACGTGATGCGCGCGCCGGTGTTCGACAAGGATAACGCGATTTTCAACTACGTTCTTCACCCCTACGCCGGGGCGGCTTACTACATGAGCGCGCGCTCGCAGGGCTTCAATCTCTGGCAATCGTGGCTATACTCGTTCGCGGTATCAACGTTTTTCTGGGAATACGGCATCGAGGCTTTCAACGAGATTCCGTCGATCAACGACCTTATCATCACGCCTATGGGTGGCCTGATATTGGGAGAATCGTTCTATCTGGCGAAACGATATATCGTGGAGCACGACTATGAGGTGCTTGGCACCAAGTGGCTCGGCTACCCTATCGCCTTCCTTCTCGACCCGGTGAACGAATGTCTCGGCTGGTTTCGCGGAAACAATGCCCACGGCTACAGCGAGCGCGCGCACGCCGACCGCCAGCCTAAGATCAACATGACTCCCTCGCTCCAGCCCGTCAGAGGCGGAGGTCTGAGCTACGGCGTCAACCTCAACATCACTTTCTAAGAATTCTCATCGCGAAACATAAGAAGCGGGATGCCGACCTACTGTCAGCATCCCGCTCAATTTAGCTATTGACGGCTCGATTAAAGAGCTTTGTCTTTAGAGCCGAGCACGTTTTCGATTTTGTGCTTGTAGAGTTTCTCCATATTGTCGCGAGCCGGGCCGAGGTATTTGCGGGGGTCGAACTCAGCGGGCTTCTCAGCCATGACTTTGCGGATAGCGGCGGTCATAGCGAGGCGGCTGTCGGAGTCGATGTTGATTTTGCAAACGGCGCTCTTAGCGGCTTTGCGGAGCTGATCTTCGGGGATACCGATAGCGTCGGGGAGCTTGCCGCCGTATTTGTTGATAGTGTCAACCTCTTCCTGGGGAACAGAAGAAGAGCCGTGGAGCACGATGGGGAATCCGGGAAGTTTCTCCATAACGGCGTCGAGCACGTCGAATGCCAACGGCGGGGGAACGAGCTTGCCCTCGGCGTTGCGGGTGCACTGCTCGGGAGTGAACTTGTAGGCGCCGTGAGAGGTGCCGATAGAGATAGCGAGCGAGTCGCAGCCGGTGCGGGTAGCGAAGTCGATCACCTCTTCGGGGTCGGTGTAGGTGTGGTGGTCAGATGAAACCTCATCCTCAACTCCGGCGAGCACGCCGAGCTCACCCTCGACGGTCACGTCAAATTGGTGGGCATAGTCAACAACCTGCTTGGTGAGGGCCACGTTCTCCTCGTAGGGGAGGTGTGAGCCGTCGATCATCACTGAAGAGAAACCGCTGTCGATGCAAGATTTGCAGAGCTCGAAGCTGTCGCCGTGGTCGAGGTGAAGGGCGATCTGGGGATGCTCCCAACCGAGTTCCTTAGCATACTCCACAGCGCCTTGAGCCATGTAGCGGAGAAGGGTGGCGTTGGCATAGTTGCGCGCGCCCTTCGATACCTGGAGGATAACGGGAGATTTGTCTTCAGCCGCAGCCTTGATGATAGCCTGAAGCTGCTCCATGTTGTTGAAATTGAAAGCGGGCACAGCGTAGCCCCCTTTGATTGCTTTGGCAAACATCTCGCGGGTGTTAACCAAGCCTAAGTCCTTGTAATTTACCATTATTTTGTTGATTTAAAGGGTTTTCTAATTGTTAGTTGCCGTTGGGACGGATATACTCGCCGGCCACGTTGACAAGCTTGATTTTGAAGTTGAGAGCCGAGTAGGGCTGGATTTTGCCCGACGAGGAGGAGCCGTAGCCCTGCTCGTAGGGAACAAGCACCTCGACGGAGTCGCCCACGTGCATGCGCTCCAGGGCGATGGCCCATCCCTTGATCACGCCCGAAGGCGTGCAGCGGAAAAGGCTGTCGCCTGGGGTGACGCTGGTATAGGATGAGTCGAAGGGGAGCTTGTTGTACAGCTCGCCGTAGTATTTCACGTCGACGGTAGAGGTATAGAGCGGCACGAAGTTGCCAGAGGTCTTGGTCGTGTCGTTAAACCACCGCATCAGCACGTAGGCGTTGCGATTCCAGCGGGGCACCACTTTAGTGTAGATCGGCTTGCCTGCGGGATCGGTCAGCGCAGCCTGCTCCTCAATCCATTTGACGTTGAGCTCGCGCCAGTCGGCGTACTGATCCCACACGTTGGAATCGTCGTCGCCGTTGCAGGCCGTCAGGGCCGCGGCGAAGAGTGCGCCTGAGAGTATGATCGATTTTAAGTTCATCGGTAGTCGGGGGGGTTAGAAGTCAACGTCGGGTTTTGAGTCGCCGGTGCCGAAGTCCACTTTTGGAGCTTTCGACGCCCCGGCCTCGGCCTTAAACATATCTTTCTCGGTGTAGCCCCAGGCGAAAAGCGAGCCGGGGAATCGGAGAATCTTGTTGTTGTAAGCCTCGACAGCCTCGTTGTAGTTGAAGCGCTCCGTAGCGATTCGGTTTTCTGTGCCTTCAAGCTGCTCCTGAAGATCGAGGAAATTCTGGTTAGCTTTCAGGTCGGGATATGCTTCGTGGACGGCGTTGATATACAGCCCTATCTGGCGGTTAAGCTCAGATTGTGTCTGCTGGAAGCTTTCCAGATTGTCGGGAACTTCGCTTGTCAACGAAGCCTTAGCGTTGTCGTAGGCGTTTTTGAGTCCCGCGCGAGCGTCGGTAACGTTCTGCAGCGTTGTGGATTCGTGCTGAGCGTAGCCCTTAACGGTGTTGACGAGGTTCGGGATAAGGTCGAAACGGCGTTGATATTGGTTTTCGACATTGCCCCATGCCTTTTTCACGTTTTGTTCGGCGCTGACTATGCCGTTGCGCTGACCGATGCACGTGCCGCACAATATGAAGAGCACCGCGGCCACGGCTATCAATATTGCATATCCTTTTTTCATAAGCGAATGAGAGGGGGATTTTTGTATTACTGAAGCTTACGGAGAAGCGCGTTGATCGACACTTTGCCGTGGATAAGCTTATGCAGGTCGGCTACGTTGACGCGCGTCTGCTCCATTGAGTCGCGCTCGCGGAGAGTGACGGTGTTGTCCTCCAGAGTCTGATGGTCGACGGTGATACAGTAGGGGGTGCCGACCGCATCCTGACGGCGGTAACGCTTGCCGATAGAGTCTTTCTCGTCGTAGTGGGTCGAGAAGTCAAATTTCAGGTCGTTGACAATCTCGCGGGCCTTCTCGGGGAGGCCGTCTTTCTTCACCAGAGGCATGACGGCGCACTTGGTCGGAGCAAGCGGTGCGGGGAGATGAAGCACGGTGCGGGTCTCGCCGTTGGGCAGCTTCTCCTCCTCGTAGCTTGAGCAGAGCACCGAGAGGAACATACGGTCGACGCCGATCGAGGTCTCGATGACGTAGGGGGTGTATGACTCGTTGAGCTCGGGATCGAAATATTTGATATTTTTGCCCGAAAATTTCTCGTGCTGCGAGAGGTCGAAGTTGGTGCGTGAATGTATGCCCTCAACCTCCTTGAAGCCAAACGGCATCTCAAACTCGATGTCGGTGGCGGCGTTGGCGTAGTGGGCAAGCTTCTCATGGTCGTGGTAGCGATATTTCTGGTCGCCGAGGCCGAGAGCTTTATGCCATTTCAGGCGGGTCTCTTTCCATTTGTTGAACCACTCAAGCTCAGAGCCGGGGCGCACGAAGAACTGCATCTCCATCTGCTCGAACTCGCGCATACGGAAGATAAACTGGCGCGCCACGATCTCGTTGCGGAATGCCTTACCGATCTGGGCGATACCGAATGGTATGCGCATACGGCCCGTTTTCTGCACGTTGAGATAGTTGACGAAGATACCCTGGGCGGTTTCGGGGCGGAGATATACGGTCATGGCGCCGTCGGCGGTTGAGCCCATCTCGGTTTTGAACATGAGGTTGAACTGGCGCACGTCGGTCCAGTTGCGGGTGCCTGATATGGGGTCTACTATCTCCTCGTCGATGATAATCTGGCGGAGGCCTTCGAGGTCGTTGTCGTTCATCGCTTTGGCGAAACGCTCGTGGAGGGCGTCGCGGCGGGCGGTGATGTCGGCCACGCGGGGATTGGTCTGCAGGAACATCGCCTCGTCGAAGCTGTCGCCGAAGCGTTTACGCGCCTTAGCCACCTCTTTGTTGATTTTCTCGTCGTATTTCGCGATGGCGTCCTCGATAAGCACGTCGGCGCGGTAGCGCTTTTTCGAGTCCTTGTTGTCGATCAGCGGGTCGTTGAAGGCGTCGACGTGGCCCGAGGCTTTCCATATGGTCGGGTGCATGAAAATAGCCGAGTCGATGCCGACGATATTCTCGTGCAGCATGGTCATCGAGTCCCACCAGTAGCGCTTGATATTGTTTTTGAGCTCCACGCCGTTCTGACCGTAGTCGTAAACGGCGCCGAGTCCGTCGTAAATTTCAGATGAAGGGAAGACAAAACCGTATTCCTTGGCGTGTGAAACGATTTTTTTGAAAACATCTTCTTGCTGTGCCATTGTATATTAAGGTTTTAGCGGCACTGGGCCGCGGTTGGTGATTTCTTTAGCGGTTAATCAGACGTTGAAGCGGAAGTGCATTATGTCGCCGTCCTGCACGACGTAGTCCTTGCCTTCGACGCCGAATTTCCCGGCCTCTTTGACGGCGGCCTCGCCTCCGAGCGTCACGTAGTCGTCATATTTTATCACTTCGGCGCGGATGAAGCCTTTCTCGAAGTCGGTGTGGATCACTCCGGCGCATTTCGGGGCTTTCGACCCGCGGCGGAAAGTCCACGCGCGGCACTCGTCCTCGCCGGCGGTGAAGAAGGTCTGGAGGTCGAGCAGAGCATAGGCGGCGCGGATCAGGCGGCTGACACCCGACTCCTCCAACCCCATGTCGGCCAGAAATTCCTTGCGCTCCTCGTAGGTCTCAAGCTCAGCGATGTCGCTCTCGGTAGCGGCGGCCACTATCAGCAGCTCTGCCCCCTCGTCCTTGATGGCCTCGCGCACGGCGTCGACATATTTGTTGCCGTTGACCGCCGAAGCCTCGTCGACGTTGCATACATACATTACCGGCTTGGAGGTGAGCAAGAACAGGTCGCGGGCAAATTTCTGCTCGTCGACGGTCTCAAACTCTACCGATCGAGCAGGCTTGCCCTGCTGCAGGGCCTCGTGAAATTTCTTCAGCACCTCATACTGCATCTTGGCCACTTTGTCGCCGCCCGTCTGCGCCTGCTTCTGGGTGCGGGCCATGCGGCTCTCCACGGTTTCGAGGTCTTTGATCTGCAGCTCGGCGTCGATTATCTCCTTGTCGCGCACTGGGTCGACCGAGCCGTCGACGTGGGTGATGTTATCGTCGTCAAAGCAGCGGAGCACGTGGAGTATCGCGTCGGTTTCGCGAATGTTGGCGAGAAACTTGTTGCCCAAGCCCTCACCCTTGCTCGCGCCTTTCACCAGGCCGGCGATGTCGACGATCTCCACCGTGGCGGGAACCACGCTGCGGGGATTACACATCTCGACGAGCTTGTTGAGTCGCTCGTCGGGCACGGTGATGACGCCCACGTTGGGCTCTATGGTGCAGAAAGGGAAGTTGGCCGACTGGGCCTTAGCGTTTGACAGACAGTTGAAAAGGGTGGACTTGCCTACGTTGGGCAATCCTACTATTCCGCATTTTAATGCCATTTTTGAGAATTCTTTTATTTCAAGACTGCAAATTTAACGAAAAATCCATAACCGCGCAAAATTATATCCTCTACCTTATTAATAATATGTGAAAAATCGTTAACTTTGCGCTTACAACCACGATTTTTCACCCTTCTTCCTATGCTCAAATCCCACTTATTAGCCACCGCGGCAGCTCTCGCCGCCCTCATTTCCCCTCTCTCGACCCTCGCCTCCGACCCCGACCCCGCGACGCTTGCCAAAGCCAAGCAGGGCAACAGCGAAGCAATGTACGAAGTAGGATGCGCTTACTACGGCGACGACAACGCCCTCGCTTTCAAATGGATAGAAAAAGCCGCAAATGCCGGCCAACCCCAGGCCAACTCCCTTTTGGCCACGATGTACCGCAACGGCGAGGGCACCGATGTCGACAACGCTAAAGCCATCGCGCTTTACAAAAAAGCCGCCGCGGCCGACGACTATTACGCCATGTGGAATCTCGGCCTCTACTACATGGGATTGCGCGACGGCTGCGAAGCGGATTATCAACAGGCCATCAAATATCTTAAGCAAGCCTCCGACAGCGGCTACTCGCTCGCCTACCCCTGGCTCGGATTGGCTTACCACGACTTATGGCTCTCGGGCGACATCGGGGACGCGAATCGCTACGCGCCGCTCGCCATCGAATATTTCCAGAAAGCCATCGACGAGCCTCACCCATGGAACGGCTCGATGAACGAGAGCACCTACATAGCCGAAATACTCTCTTACAGCGACGACGGCTACCTTTACACCGACTACCCCCGCGCCGCGGCGTACTACAGCGAGGGGGAGAAAACCGACACGAGCGGCCACGCCGAATACGGGCTTTTCGCGCTCTACCGCGACGGCCACGGCGTGGACATGAGCTTTCTCAAAGCCGCCCGAAAGCTCTATCAGGCATGCCAAAAAGGCTATACGCCAGCCCTTATGCAACGCGAATACGCCGACAAGGAGTACGATAATCTGTTTTTTACCGACCTCTCCGTCTATTCCGACGAGATGCCGACGGTCGTTGACGAAGAGGAAGAGGAATTTGACGCCGGGTCGCTTCGCCACGACCTCCTCGCGACCATGTATCGCGCCGCGAGCGACGAGGCGGTTGAGTTTTCACGAATTTATCAGCTTGGGCTCTGCTTTCTGCGCGGAGAGGGAGTCGACGCCAACACCGACGAAGCCCTCTACTGGCTCGACCTCGCGCACCGCAAAAACTACGGCGACGCCTCGATCGCGCTCGCGAAAATCGCGCTCGACGCCGGCAACAAAGAGGCCGTGCACGCATATCTCGACCCGATAATGAACGGCACGGTCGATCTCGTGGCCACGTCATCGCCTATCTACCAGCTGCAATACTACGCCAAGCAGATGCTTTCGCGAATCGACGAGCCCAACACCTGCTACTTCTCATACAGTCGCAACGACGACGACCACACCGCGACGCTCGACAACGTCATAGTCACAAACCCGTCGGGCACGTTCGACCTCGTCATCCCCGAAAAAACGGTATATGACGGCGTCGAGTACACCGTCACCTCTATCGGCCGCCACACTATCGGAAAAGATATTAATTGCGCCTCTATCACGCTCCCTAACACTCTCCGCACTCTCGGCAAGGAGGCTATTTATCAGGTAGAGGGGCTAAAATCCGTCACGCTGCCCGCGAATATTGAGGACTTGGGGTGGAACTCGTTTCGCGAATGTCACAACCTCAGCGAAATCAACGTCGACCCCGCCAATCAGTTCTTCAAGTCGATAGACGGAAACGTCTACTCAAAAGACGGCGCCGCGCTCTATCGCATAGCCCCGGCCAAGACCGACTACGTCATGCCCAAGGATGTGACTCGGATAGCCGACGGAGCCGCCTTAGCGACAAAGTTGCAGTCGGTGAAGCTCAACAAATCCCTAACCGAAATCGGCGAGGGAGCCTTCGCGCGATGCGATAAGCTGTCGGCTATCGAAATTCCGTCGTCGGTAAAATCGCTCGGCAGGGCTACATTCGCCAATTGCGAAAAATTGGCCGAAATAAAGCTCCCCAAAGACCTGATCGCGATACCCGAAGAGCTGTTTTACGGCTGCAGTAGCCTCTCATACGCCGAAATTCCCCGCCCGGTAGCCACAATCGGCCAAAGAGCTTTCTCGAAATGCGACGCGCTGAAGTCAATCAAAGTGGACTCTAAAAGCCTCTATTTAAAATCGCCCGACGGGAAGACCCTCCTTTCGTCCGACGGCAAAAACCTGTATTTCGCGGCCGCCGCGCCGAAATTTGACGTGCCCGAAGGGGTGGTCGACATCGTAGCCGGTGCATTGTCGGGCATCGAGTCGGTCACCGTTCCGGCCTCGGTAAAGCATATCGGGGAGTATCAGCTCGATAAGTGTAAAGAGATAGTGTTCATGGGCAAAATCGGGCAATTGGACGACAACTTGTTCGACGAGCCGGAGGTGACTTTCTATGTGCCCGACGGCCTGGAAGAGCATTACCGCGACCTGCTCCAGGACTATCAGCGCGATTCGGTGACCATATTGCCCCTGTCGGCCATGAAACGATAAGCAGCGGTCAATATTCGCCGCGTGAGGAAAAAAGTAGGCGCTTTTGCATTGAAATTTCAGCAATTTATCTTAATTTCGCGGCAAAATTCAACCACAGCTACTATGGAAAGAAAAGTCAGAGTAAGATTTGCCCCGTCGCCTACAGGCCCCCTGCACATTGGCGGCGTGCGCACAGCTTTATATAACTACCTCTTCGCGCGCCGCAACGGCGGCGACATGATTCTCCGCATCGAGGACACCGACTCACAGCGTTTTGTGCCCGGAGCGGAGGACTATATCAACGAGTCGCTCGCATGGCTCGGCATAAGCATCGACGAGGGCGTGCGCGAAGGGGGCAAATACGGCCCCTACAAGCAGAGCGAGCGCCGCGACATCTACCGCGACCACGTGAAGATGCTTCTCGACGCCGGCAAAGCCTACATAGCGTTTGACACTCCCCAGGAGCTCGAAGCGGCCCGCGCCGCGACCCCCAACTTCCAGTACGACGCATCGACCCGCGGCTCCATGCGCAACTCGCTCACTCTCCCCGCCGAAGAGGTTGAGCGCATGATCGCCGACGGAGAGAAATATGTGGTAAGATTCAAGATCGAGCCTGGCCGCGACGTGGAGGTCAACGACCTCATCCGCGGCAAGGTTGTGATCAACTCGTCGGTGCTCGACGACAAAGTGCTCTACAAGAGCGCCGACGACCTCCCGACCTACCACCTCGCCAACATCGTCGACGACCACCTGATGGAGGTGAGCCACGTGATCCGCGGCGAGGAATGGCTCCCCTCGGCCCCCCTCCATGTGCTTCTCTACGAGGCGTTCGGCTGGACCGACACGATGCCCTCATTCGTTCATCTGCCGTTGCTTCTCAAGCCCGACGGCAAAGGCAAGCTCTCGAAGCGCGACGGCGACCGCCTCGGCTTCCCGGTGTTTCCCCTCGAATGGCACGACCCCAAGAGCGGAGAAATATCCTCAGGCTACCGCGAGAAAGGCTATCTCCCCGAAGCCGTGGTCAACTTCCTCGCCCTGCTCGGCTGGAATCCCGGCGACGACACCGAGATCATGTCGATGCAGGATCTTATCGAGCGATTCTCGTTTGACCACTGCTCGAAATCGGGTGCCAAATTCGACTTCGAGAAAGGCAAGTGGTTCAACCACAAATATCTCCAGGAAATACCCGACGGCCAGCTCGCCCAGATGTTCAAGCCGGTGCTCCGCGCCCACGGTGTCGACCCTGAGAAGTTTACCGACGAGTATATCACCCGCGCGGTGGCTATGGTCAAGAGCCGTATCAACTTCGTCGAAGACCTCTGGCAGCACGCGAAATTCTTCTTCGTGGCCCCCACCGAGTATGAGGCCAAGTCGATAAAGAAACGTTGGTCCCCCGAGACTCCGGCCATACTGACCGAGCTCGTCGACCGTCTCGCCGCACTCCCCTCGCTTGAGCCTAAAGCCGCCGAAGACGACATCTTAGGCTGGATCGCCGAGCGCGGTTACCATACGGGCAACGTCATGAACGCCTTCCGCCTGGCCGTTGTCGGCGAGTGCAAAGGCCCCCACATGTTTGACATCGTTGAGCTTATGGGCGTCGACTCGATGCGCGAGCGCGTTGAGGCCGCCAATAAAGCGATCACACTCTGATAACATCCAACCTACTTCCCCGCAATTGACTCCACTCTACAATTTCAGCATAGCGGCTTACGCATTGGGCGCCAGAATATTATCGCTGCGCAACCCCAAAGTGAAAAAGATGGTGAAAGGGCAACGAAGCACTTTCGGCCATCTGCGTGAGCACGCCGCTGAATTGCGCGGGTGCGTATGGATCCACGCCGCGTCGCTCGGCGAATTCGAGCAGGGGCGTCCGCTCATCGAACGCCTCCGCCGCGAGCATCCTGATAAGAAGATACTCCTAACCTTTTTTTCACCGTCGGGCTACGAAGTTCGCAAGAACTATCCGCAGGTCGACTTTGTAGCTTATCTGCCCTTCGACACTCCCCGCAACGCCCGCCGATTTCTCGACACGGTGTGCCCTTCAATGGCCATCTTCGTGAAATACGAGTTTTGGGGGAATTTCCTTGAGCAGTTGGCTAAACGAAATATCCCAACCTATATCATTTCAGCGATTTTTCGCTCTAATCAAGTGTTTTTTAAGTGGTATGGGCGCGAATTCAGAAAAATTCTGCGCTCATTTGATCACCTTTACCTTCAAGACGAGGCTTCGTCGCGCCTGTTAAAGGGAATCGGTATGGAGAACACAACGGTGGCCGGCGACACCCGCTTCGACCGCGTCACCGACATTCTTAGCTCGGCAGCCGAGGTGTTCGCTATCGAACGCTTCGGCACCGACGCGAAGATGCGTGTGGTGTTCGGCAGCAGCTGGGGAGCCGACGAGGATAAATACATACCCTGGCTCAACGACCACCCCGAAGTGGCCGCGATCATAGCCCCGCATGAATTCAACGAGCAGCGACTGGAGCAGATCGACCATTCGATCAAAGGAAAGGTGATGCGCCTTTCGCAATGGGAAAAGGAATGGCGCGACGGCCTCCAGCCCGCCGACGTCAGAGTGCTGATTGTCGACTCGTTTGGCAAGCTCGCCACTCTCTACCGCTATGGCGACCTGGCCTACGTGGGCGGCGGATTCGGCGCTGGCATCCATAATATCAACGAGGCCGCCGTCTACGGCATCCCGGTAGTTTTCGGCCCCAACTTCTCAAAATTCAAGGAAGCGAGAGACATGGTCGCGATCGGCGCGGCCTTCACTGTGGCCGACGGCCCGGCTCTCCGCGATACCCTCTCCCTTATGCTCAACGACCCGCAGCTTCGCCGCGAAGCCGGAGCCAAGGCGGGCGAATATATCAAGCGCAACCTCGGCGCTACCGACCTCATCTATTCCCGGCTGTTCAAATAATCAAGTATCTGCCCCCCGAAGAAACTGAGTAGCCCCCCTGTCAGATCGCGAGCTGAAGCTGGGTGCCTTCGGCCACGGCGTTAAGGCGGATAGTGCGTCGCATGGTCCAACCCTGCGAGCCGTTGCGCAGCATGACGGTCACCATGCCGCGGGCAATGCCCCTGACCGAGTTGCTGATATGGCGTATGATATCCTCGATAGAGTTCATCCCCTCGATTGATGAATTGTAAATCACTCGTCCGCAAAGATTTACGGTAGCGAAAATAGTGTCGGAGAAAGAAATCGTTTTCATTGGTCGGTTTTGTTATATGATTTAATTAACACTGCAAAATTACCGACCCCGCGGGCGATTTAGCTGCCCACGTATCAAAAATAATGTTAACGGGAGCGCGCCGCGGCCCTCGGCGAAAGTTTTTTTGCTTATCGTCGCCACTTTTCGATTAATTTCCGTATCTTTGGCTGCTGAATCGCATCTGACGCGAAATCTCATTACCACATAATATCATAGACCTTACATGAAACGACTGCTCATTATCCCGGTGCTCGCCCTGCTTTGCCTGCTCCCGGCTATCTCTCAAAAGCCGAAAAAATCGTCTGACAACGCCAATCCAGGCCAGGTGATGGTATTTGGCGTCGCCTTCTACAACCTCGAGAACCTCTTCGACACTATCAACAACAACGGCTCGTATGACCTCGAATTTTCGCCCGCAGGCGCCCGCCAGTGGGATGGCCAGAAATACTGGTCGAAAATCCACAACCTCGCCCGCTGCATCTCAAACATGACCGACGCCAAGACCCCTAACGGCCCGGCGATCATAGGCGTGTCGGAGATCGAGAACAAGAGCGTGCTCGACGATCTCGTCAAAGAGGTCGACAAGCAGCTCCGCGAGGCCGGCAAGCAGCCCTGGAACCTCCAGGTGATCCACCACGACTCGCCCGACCGCCGCGGCGTCGACGTCAGCTGCCTCTACAACCCCCGCCAGTTCCGTTTCCTCAACGTCAGCAACACCCTGCTGCATATCCCTACCTATCAGTCGTTCCGCACCCGCGACCAGATGTGCGTGACCGGCCTGCTCGGTGGCGACACCGTCAGCGTGATCGTCAACCACTGGCCCTCGCGCCTCGGAGGCCAGGAAAAATCGTCGTGGCTCCGCGAGGCCGCTGCCGACCTCTCCAAGCATATCGCCGACTCGCTCTGGCAGCTCCGCCCCAATCAGGGCGTCATCGTCATGGGCGACCTTAACGACGACCCCCAGGACCGCTCTTGCGCGAAAAATCTCGGCGCCAAGCGCGACATGAAGGACGTGAAGCCCCACGGATTCTACAACCCCTGGTGGAAACTCCTCGACAAAGGCATCGGAACGCTTGCCTACAAAGGTCAATGGAACCTCTTCGACCAGATCATCGTAAGCGGCACCCTGCTTAAGGACAACGGCGCCGAGCTTTACTACAACAGCTGCGTGGTCAACAACTACGACTTCCTCCGCGACACCGAAGGCTCGCGTCAGAACTACCCCTTGCGTACGTTCTCGGGCGGAGCGTTCCTCAACGGCTACTCCGACCACTACCCTACCGAGATATTCCTCGTGAAGCGCCGCTAACAGCCGCGCTGTTAACGTCAACCTTACTGGCAGATAGGGATGCTCCCCCGGGGCATCCCTATCGATATTCAACCCATCGGCCCGAGGGAGCTAAAGGCCAGTCTTATCATAATCCATTAGTAGCAAGATAACAATGTCACTACGGCATACAGTAATAATATCGCTCATCGCATTGTCGCTCATAGTCCCGGCCGACGCCGCGGCGCGAAAGAAAGAAAAGAGACAACCATTCAAAATCGAGTCGCTGACCTTGCCGACGACCGTCACCACGGTCTCGGCCATCGAGGTCGCCGACAATATGAGCCGACTCGTCGAGATGGCTTCCGACTCGCTTTTTCGCCCTGCCCTGCGCTCCGCCATAACGAGCAGTTGGGCCGGAGTGACGCGCTACACCCCCGAAACCTACCTCACCGAGCTCCGCGAAATCGCCCTCGCCTACCCCGAGATCGCCTCGCTCGACACTATCGGATATAGCGTCGAAGGCCGCCCGATCGCCACTCTCCGACTCGGCTCAGGCCCTCATACCCTCTACGTCATGGGGTCGCTTCATGGCCGCGAATGGCTGAGCACCACCCAGGTGATGAAGTCGATAGAGCATATCGCGCGGGGCTGGGCCACGGGCGCCGACTATGAGGGCGCCGACGTGGCCGAGATGCTCGACAGCTGCACGATTTTCTTCTCCCCGATGTTCAACCCCGACGGGGTCGACATATCGCAGCGCGGCGCGGCAGGCCGCGACACCGACTTCCGCGCCATCCCTATCACCAAAACCAAAGTAGGCTATCCGAGTTGGAAAGCCAACGCCCGCGGCGTTGACCTCAACCGCAATTTCACTAACGGATGGAGCGACAACAACACCTCTCCAAAATCGCCCCGCTCCGAGCAGTTTAAGGGCTACACGCCTGAAAGCGAGCCTGAGACGAAAGCGTTCATAGCGTTCACCGACTCGATTCGTCCCGAAGCGATAGTGTCGTTTCACACCCAGGGCGAAATCCTCTACATGTCGCGGCCCGACGCGCGCGCCCGGCGTATCTGCGCCGACGTGGCCCGCTCCACAGGCTATGAGCCTCAGCCTATCGACCCGCCCTACGGCTCGATGCAGGACGACGTCGACTCGCGCCTCGGTTGCCTGTATATCAACGTGGAGCTATGCCCCCCTATCGGCCCGACTCCGTACCCCCACAACCTCTTCTTCAAGCGCGTATGGCCCCGCGCCGCTGCCGTCGTTCCCATCGTCGCTGCGGGCCTATACCGCTAAAATTCGCGGCCGCGAATTTTTCATGCCTTTTCGCTTGTGAATCAGCTAATAATTTTGTAGCTTCGCGATGTGGTGTATGATTGCGCCTAATCGCGCCCTCTTCCCATACACGCTTCAACGACCGCGCGCCTCTATCTTCCACGCTATTGCCTGACGTTCAACTATTTCTCAGCGACCTCGCTACTTATCGTCCACTTCCCCCGGCTAATAGCGCGTCGCTATCGAAAAGACAAAATCCTAAATTCAATATTAACCAAATTATCAACCAAATGAAAAAACTATTACTTAGTTTGGCCCTGTTGCTCCCGTTCCTCGCGAGCGCACAGACTGTCACACTCAACACTAATAGTGGTGCCAGCACTTGGACAGGAGGAGCCTCTGGTTACTCTACCACTTTAGATGGCTACACTATTTCGTACGAAAAAAACATCAGTAACAATGATTGTATCGCTCCCTCTACAGACCACATCCGCGTCTATAAAGGTGCAAACTTAATCATCACTGCACCCGAAGGTGTTATCATGACTAAGATTGTCATGACAGCTACCGGGTCAACCTATGCCGCAAATTTAACTGATGGCTCAACTGACATTACTACTTTTTCAGGCACCACTATCACTTGGACTGGAAGCAGCAATGAATTTAAAGGCACAGCCAGCAACAAGCAGGTCAGAATCAAGAGTCTTGAAATCACCTATGAGAAAAGCGATGCAACAATTGCTACTCCTACCTTCTCGGTAGCAGCCGGCAAAGTTGAGGCCGGAACTCAGGTTGAGCTTGCTTGCGCTACCGAAGGTGCTTCTATCTACTACACCCTCGACGGCTCTGCCCCCACTACCGACTCAACCCCCTACACCGGAGCAATCACTATCAACGAAGACTGCACCGTAAAAGCTGTGGCTGCCCTCAACGGCGACCTCTCGAACGTGGCTACCGCCAACTACTCAATCATCGTTCACTACGACAACCTCTCTAAAGTGATCGGTCTTGCTGATGGCTCAACATTTGACTACGAAGGTCAGCTCACCGTTACATACACTAACGGCGCAAACGTTTATGTTTACGACCCCGTTTCAAAACTACAGACCCTCCTCTATGCTTCTAATCTCGGCCTTCAGAAAGGCGACGTGATCGCCGCAGGCTGGACTGGCACAGTATCTATCTTCAACGGCCTCTTTGAGATCAAGCCCACCGGCACCAAAGCTGTTGAAGGCGCTACCGGCGAAATGCCCAAGGCTATCGAAATCGACGCCACCAACTTCAGCGAGATCTTCATCAAGGAGAACATGAACAACCTCGTTGTTATCAAGAACGCCACCGTTCCTGAGATCAGCGCAAAAGAAACTTACGACGCCACTATCGGCGACAACACTTTCGCTATCCGCAACAACTTCACGCTCACTGCCGACGCTGGCAACTACGACGTTGAAGGCTTCATCGCTTACTATGAAAAGAACGGCGAAGGCACCGTTCAGCTCTATCCCACCGATTTCTACGAAATCAAGCCCTGGACTATCACTACCGACTACACCTGCGACTACGGTATCCTCGACCTGATATTCAACACCGGCGTTGCAACTATCGCTGACGGCGACGCGATGATCACAATCACCTACGAAGGCGACGACGCGCCCATGACCTCTACCCGCACTCTTACTGAGGTTCGCGGATTTGACAGCACAACTCCTATCAAAGGCTACGCTCTCGACGAAGAGATCAAGAAGACCGGCGAATACACCGTACACGTTCCCGCAGGATTCTTCATTAACGCTAACGGCGTTGGCAACGCTGAATACACCGAGACCTTAGACCTTATCGGCACCGAGGTATGGGTTGTATTCCCCGAAAACGGTCTCCGTCTCATCACCGATGAAATGGCAACCATCGGCGTGATCGAGCAGGTTGAAGAAACCGTATTCTCTTCCGACATGCAGATCGGCAACGACGGCGAAGAGACTTTCTTCTTCCTCGCTCAGAACTGCGAACTCACCGACCTCGACAACCAGGTTTACTGCCCCATCAATGTCATGGACGACATTGCTGATGCTGACCAGATCACCGTTCCCCTCAACATTTACGGCAAATCAGGCTTCCCCTTCATGGTTAAGGGCGGCTACTACAACGTCACCGTAAACTGGAACTCTCCCGACCCCGAAATCGTCTTCACCAAGACTCAGAAGCAAGAGAATCCGTCAATGGAAATGCCCGAGAAGCTCTTCCTCATGGGCTGGTATGCCAACGAACTCACCTTAGACGGCAAAGTATTCACAGCTAAGAACGTTTCTGTAACGAGCGCTAAAGAGAAACTCTACTTCAACGCCGACGGCGAAGAGAGCAACTTCGAGTATGGTCTCGCCGACGCTAACGTGACCCTTACTCTGGGCGAAGCTTACACCCTCGTAAGCAAGGGCGAACCCTTCACCCTCGCTCCCGGCAAATACGACGTTACTGTTGACTGGAACGGCACCGCTCCCGTTGTTACCTTCACCGAGACCGTTGTTGTCACTGAGAATATCAACATCTACTGGGACAACTCGATCGGCGAATGGAAATCGCCCGTCTACGTTTACATGACCGACTCTGCTTACGACGAAATCTACCCCAACAAGGAGCTTACTCCCGAAGGCTACTACGTATTCACCATCCCCTCTGACGCCCTCGCGGTTTACATCTATGATGAAGAAGACCCCGACATGAACCTATTCTATCTCATGGAAGGTGACTACCAGCCCGTAGCTCCCGTAGCCAACGGCGTTTACTCTGAAGCCGGCTACCTCGGCATCTATGGCGACACCGACTACGTGACCATCTACTTCGACAACACCGAAGCTCAGTGGGCACAGCCTTACGTGATGTACTCTGTCGACGGTGCTACTCCCTACGAGATCGACATGGTTCCCGTGGTTAAGAACGAGGCCGCTCCCGCGATCACTACTTACGCCGTATCGGCTTCTCAGCTCTATCGCGCCGAGCTCCCCGCCAACACCACCTTCTTCCAGTTCATGGACCGCGTTACCGGCGATGACTCTTACGCTCACGAAACTCCCGTCAACAACACTATCTACGGTCTTAAAGACGAGACTATGGAATACAACGACGACAACGTGACCGCTATCATCGGTATCCAGGCCGACACCAACGCCGCAGCCCGCTACTTCAACCTCCAGGGTATCGAAGTGAAAGCTCCCGCAGCAGGCCAGGTTTACATCATGGTACAGAACGGCAAATCGACCAAAGTGGTAAAATAATCAACCCCACATCCTTATAACGAAAGCTCCCCTCCCTTGGGGAGCTTTTTTTATGCCCCGCCGCCCGCGAAGCCGCCAGCAGAGATATGTATAAGGCGCTGTGTCCTCTGACAGTAGGGATGCTCCATGGAGTATCCTCCTGATTGACAAGTAGATATGGAGCGTGGGGCTTCAGCCCCGCGAAAGAGAAACGACGCATTGTGTCCGCGAACGGTTTGGGGCTATGTATAAGGCGCTGTGTCCTCGAACGGTTGGGGGAATGCACATGGCGCTGTGTCCTCTGACAGTAGGGATGCTCCATGGAAGCACTGCTGTCCCAAGAAAAAATTAACAATAGACTCTAATATTCACAATATGACAT
>CAZJBM010000027.1:0-35272 GCA_964544595.1 uncultured Barnesiella sp. | reverse complement strand
AGAGGAATTCTTCAAACAAATCGCTAATTTTGCACTTGCCAGTTGAACCTGCACACCTACAAGTATTCTCTATTAACCTTGGATACAACTTTAAACTATAAACAACATGAGACGTATAGCATATTTTATTTTTATGACTTTGTTTGCGGTATCGAGTGGCGTGGCTTTTGTATCATGCGGGGGAGATGAGCCCAACAACCCAGATAATGGCGACCCGATAAAACCCGATACTTCAGTGCCCGATCCTGCTGGGACCATCACCCTGTCTATGAGAAACGAAGATTACGGAAAGACATTTCTTGATGACTTATACATCGGAGATGACAACAATTTCTGCTTCTTTTTTAGCAGAAATTATATCGCTTCGATAGGTACGGTCAAAGGTTTAGGCAATGTATCCAATATCCCATTAATGGGATGGGCAACGAGTATGGCAGTAGAGCCGACTGCCGGATACGTTATATATAATGGTGATAGCGACTCCTATACTCGTCTATATGTCACAGATTGGAAGATTAGCACCGATGGGGGTATTATAGGGGCGGAAGTGAAATACCAAAAACCCTTTAAAGGTCTCGATGAGTCAATTCGCTGCAGTAGCAAGGTTGTGCTCCCTGCCGAAGGTGGAATGCAACAAGTCTTATTCGACAATTCATCTATCATCCCTTTTAAGGTGTCGTCGTCAGAGGCATGGTGTAAAGTGAACAAAGCCTCCACTCGCGATATGTATTTCCTATATGATGCTATTGTAATTTCGGCAGAGGAATCTTATAACACGACCGCAGAAACTGCAATTGTTACGATAGAAAACCTTTACGGCAAAAAAACCGAAATAAACGTGAGCCGCGAGGGGAGAGGCGAATACATATCATTGTCTAATAGTCAGCTAAATATCAATGACTTTTTCTATGGAACAAAACAATATAACATAGATTTGTTTACTAATCTTGACCCATCCAAAATTGATATTAGCAGCAACGTTGATTGGTTAAGCGCTTCGCTTTCAGGCCGTAATAACGCACCAAAACGTCAAGTTCGCACTATCGGGCAGACACCTGTATCTAAAGCAGAGTTAACTACACCCTTAGAATTGCCTCTTGTTATTTCATTGCAGGAAAATTTAAATTCGACAGAGCGAAAAGGGGTTATTACGCTTAAGAGCGGCAATGTGAAGTGCGAGCTGAATGTCACGCAATGTGGTTCAGGTTTCAGCCTCTCAAAGCGTGTATTCACATTTGAATGTGGCACTGATTCGCAGTCTGAATCTTGTACGTTTTCAAAAGGGAAATTAATAGACTCTTTCACTGCAGAAAAGGATAATGCGAAAGATAGTTGGGTTACTGTTATATTATCAAACTCTAAAATGACCGTCACAGTTCTCCCCAATCCTTTTGAGGAACCGCGTACGGCCCGAATAAAAATAATGTACAATTATAACGGTAGAAAGTCGGTGGTTGATGAGATTGAGGTAACGCAGAAGGCTGGAAAAATTTATGACCGCAAGGTGTTTTTTGAATCAAAATCATCTAATCAAACAATCTCATTCCCGATAAAGGAGGGCGCTAAGATCACGTCATCAGCCGATTGGTGTACAGCTACGCCCAATGGCTCAACTCTTGTAATCCGCGCTACAGCCGCAACAACTAACCGCAAAGCTACAATAACAGTCGAAGGTGTCTCATCAAAAATTTATGTTTCGCAAAGTAAATACAGCGTGAATGATTCATATTCAGAGAGCGGAGTTGTCGGCACTGTTTACTCCATGGCAGACGGCTTGGGGCGCATCATATCAACTGACTTAGGAAACGCTGCGTGGTCAATTGAAAATGTTGATATTGTGAATGCGACTTCTAAAACTGATGGGAAAGCCAACACTGAAGCCATACACGCCATACCTGATTGGAAAACTCTTTATCCGGCCTTCGCATTGGTTGATCAATTGAATATAAACGGTGTGACAGGCTGGTATTTGCCGGCGAAAGAAGAATATTACTCAGGTAAGTACTGGTACTGGTCTTCAACACAATCATCAAGCCATACCGCATATTTTTGCTATAATAACAATAACAATAGTTATAAGATATCAGATTGTAAAGTAATAGCCATGCATCAATTCTCATATAATTTCTTTGAGTGATTATTAAAATAATCGAGAAATTCCGAATATAAGAGCTGACTCCGGTAATAGGAGTCAGCTCTTCGCTATTGTCTCGTTGCTTTTTACTACCTTGCCGCCAACGCTCTCGATCCCGGCATCTACTAAGCAAAGGAATTTACCTCATCTGATGGCGTCAAATTACTTTTCAAGCAAATATCCGCGCGATGCAAGGAACGAACCGAGATTATACCGCATCCCTTCGGCGTAGTAGCCGAGTATATGGGTAAGCCAGTCGTTATCGGTCTTGGCCCCCTCGCGTGTCTGATTGTAGTGCCTGATTTCGGCGTCATATTTTTCGAGGTCGGGCAGAAGGTCGTCAGAGCGATATTTGTTGTGGTGTATCACTAAAGATGCGGGCTGCTTCGGCTTAAGGTCGGGCATCTCGCGGGGCACGCCTATCGAAAGGCCGCAAACGAGATATACGTCCTTCGGCAACCCTAAGAGACGGCTTACTTCCTCAGGATTGGCCGTGCGGGCATAGCCTATGCAGCAACAGCCTAAGTTAAGCGAGTCGGCAGCCGCGACCGCGCTCATCATCGCTAACGCCGCGTCGACCGTGCCTACGATCAGGCCGTCGACCGTGCGGTCGTAGTCCACGAAGTCGAGTCCGCGGGCGCGGGCGAAAGTGAAAATCTTATTATAGTCGGCGCAAAATGCCATGAAGTGATTGCAGGTCTTAATCTGCTTCTGGCCGATTACTTCAGCAAGCTGCTCTTTCAGAGCCTGGTCGGTGACGTCGATTACCGAGAATTGCTGACCGTTGTAGCTCGTCGGCGTGTTGCGTATAGCGTCGTAGATAAAGTTGATTTGTTCGTCGGTTATAGCCTCGCGCTCAAAGCGGCGTATGCTTCTGCGCTCCAGAAGTGTGTCTTTTACTGATTTTGAATACATATTTCGTAGGATTTGTTTCTTAAAAATCCAACAACCTTCCGCACCGATTTGTTTGCAAAGTCTAAAGCTTATCAGTAAATTCGCGTTGTTATGCAAGAAGAATTCAATAGATCGCGTTTACTCTTGGGCGACTCCGCGATGGAGCGTCTGTCGTCGGCAACGGTGATTGTTTTCGGCATAGGCGGCGTGGGTAGCTGGGCTGCCGAGACACTTGTGCGCACCGGCCTGCGCCACCTGACGATAGTCGACTTCGACACCGTCTCCCCCTCCAATATCAACCGTCAGGCCCCCGCTACAGCCTCTACCGTCGGGCAGCCTAAAGTCGAGGTCATGCGCCAACGCTTGCTCGACATCAACCCCTCGGCCGACATCGTGGCTGTCAACGGCCTCTTCTCTCCGGACACCGCAACGCTATTCGACCTCAACGACTACGACCACGTCGTCGACGCTATCGACTCACTCCGCGACAAGGCCCTCCTTATCAATCAGGCCACCCGCTCGCGATGCCGATTGGTCTCCTCCATGGGAGCCGCGCTTAAAACCGATCCCACCCGCGTCGAAGTGGCCGAGTTTTGGAAGGCCAAGGGCGACCGTCTTGCCGCCGCCCTTCGTCGCCGTTTCAAGCGCGACGGCGTCTTCCCCGCGAAGAAGTTCAAAGTGGTCTTTTCGACAGAGATTACCGAGAACCGTCTCCCCGCCGACGAATCTCTCCCTGCCGACTCCCCTATACGCAAAGCCGTCGTCAACGGCTCCCTGATGCAAGTGACCGCGACCGTCGGTATAACCCTTGCTTCCCTCGTCATCAACGACTTGGCCAAATCTTAGCAACCGTCAGTCTCAACACTCTTCCCTATGGACAATAAAGACTTATATATCAGCGAATTTACGGTCGACAATATGTGGGGCCGCGTCGATATCGTCTGGCCCGACATTCGCCCCGATGTTAACATCATCGTCGGCATCAACGGCTGCGGCAAAACCACCCTCCTCAACTTCATGGCCGACTATTATCAAGACCGCAAGCCTAAAAAGAGCTCGGGGGTGCGCCTCAGCGGTAACCCGGTGTCCTCTCCCGTATCCTTCATCCGATCTTTCGACGTGGCCGGGAGTAGTCGCTCTAAGACCGAGAGTTCGCTGCTCCGCGACCTCAAAAACGTCGTTTATCAGAATGGCGACGGGACCTCGTTCTTCGACTATCGCATGAAGATAATCAACTTCCCCGACCAAGCCGATGAGATTCGCCGCCGAATAGACTCCTTTTTCGCTCTCATCAACGAGCTCTTTGCCGAGACAGGAAAAGAAATCAGCATCGACACCCGCTCAAATCAGCTCGTTTTCACCATCACCCACTCCGCCGACGTCAACATGGGCGAGAAATCAACCATATCGATCGACAAGCTTTCCTCAGGCGAGAAACAGCTCCTCCTTATCCTTACCACCGTCTTCCTTCAGGAAGAGCGCCCCTCGGTGCTTCTCATGGACGAGCCGGAGATTTCACTCCACATCTCCTGGCAAGATCAGCTCGTCGGCGTGCTTCGTCGCCTTAATCCCCGCTGCCAGCTCATTCTTACCACCCACTCCCCCAACATCTTCGCCAGCGGTTGGGAAGACAAGCTTGTGTTTATGAACGAGTTGGAGCGTGAAAACGTCTGATTGGCCATGAAGTCCAACAAGCAGCTGCGCGAGGAATATTACGCTATGTGCGCCCGGCGATACGAGTCGTCGGCGCGGCTCTATGGTGTCGACTCGGTCGTTCACGTCGAGGCTTGGGACGACATCTCATTCTGGGAACCTATTCTCAAGCGATACCGCCCCGGCAAATACAAGTTCCTTCCGGCTACCGCCAACGAGAACGGCAGGCTTACAACCGGATGCACACAGTGCCTCAAATATCGCCGTCACCTATCGCAGCGATTCTTCATCTGCATTGACAGCGACCTTCGTTTCCTCCTCGACGAGAACATCCGCGCCGACCGCGGCATCCTGCAGACCTATTGCTACTCTTGGGAAAATCACTATGCCTTCGCCTCCAAGCTCCAGGCCGCATATGAGCGACGCGTCAGCCATCCGCAGTTCGACTTCAAGCGCTTTCTCCGCGACTACTCCGAAATCGTCTATCGGCCCATGCTGCTTATGCTTGAATGTGAGCGGCATAAAGGACGGTTCTTCTCCCGCGAGAACTTCAAGCGATGCATCTCAGTGCAGTTTCAGAAAGGAGAGGAAGCCAACAACGGCCTGCCGCTGCTCAACCGTATTCGCCGCGCCCTCAACCGCGCGGTCAAAGACTACGACCACCTCGACGTCAACGAAGACTACTATCGCGCCAAAGGCGTCAACCGCCGCAACGCATATCTCTACGTCCGCGGACACTCACTCTACAACCTCCTCCTCTCCTTAGGCACTCGCCTCATGCGTCAGTCTCATTACGACTTCGAGCGCCACGTGCTCCGCGACAGCCTCGCCTACGACAGCTACGACGCCATTCGCCGCATCTCTGCCGACATCAACCTCCTCTCAAACAATCTCCGCCAATAAGCTGCATTGCGAATAACAAAATTCCTGATTGCTGACTACAGTTTGAGTACTAATATGCAAAAATATAAAAGTTTTGTCCTTCCAATCGCTTTAGTATTAGGATATTTCCTTCGGCAATTATGCTCATCTTTGTCGGTGGCCGTGCCATATGTGATATTCTCTATTCTTGTCTTGACATTCTCAGGCGTCAGACTTTCGTCATTGCGGCCATCTAAGCTCGACCTATGGATAGCATCTTTTCAAACCATAGTCAGCCTGTGTCTATATTGGTTAATTTATACCCTGACATCTGATTATATTTTGGCAGAGGGCGCGATGATGTGTGTGCTATGTCCGGTTGCTTCTTCGGTGACGGTCGTGGCGGCGATGTTGGGTGCGAATCCAGTCCGCACCACCACCTACACCATTATTGGCAATCTGTTGGTTTCTATCGTAGCGCCTATCTATATTTCTCTAATTGCCGACACCGCGCCTCAGGCCGACTTCGCGCGGATGTTCATGCTGATATTCGTCAAAATAGCCATTGTGATCGCATTGCCATTTATATTGGTATTGTGTCTACAGAAGTTCTTACCTAATTTAAATGCCGCTATATCGAAGTATAAGCAGTGGTCATTCTATCTATGGGCTTTCGCGCTGCTTGTCACTATAGGGCAAACCATCGATTTTGTGGTCATACATTTAGACGACAATTTAGCTAATGTATTATGGTTAGGAATTATCTCGCTGGCTATATGCGTATGCCAATTTTCCTTAGGAAAAATGATTGGGAAAAGATATGCCGATCAGATTGCAGGTTGCCAGTTGTTAGCGCAAAAAAACACTGCGATGGGTATATGGATGCTCAATACATTTCTGAATCCCATCGCGTCGGTAGGCTTAGCCTTTTATTCAATCTGGCAGAATCTATTCAATAGCTGGCAAATATACCGCGCCAAAAATTAGGTTAAGCAGCGCGTGAGCGACGATCGCGACTCTACGAAATCTACTTTGCGGCAACAAATTTATCGGCGAAATAATGCCATAGAGGGGCAGCCATCAAAGATTGCTTAATTTTATCTTCTTTCAGCAAATCGATCACCTCGCGTTCAGCCAACAATCTGACAGCTATATCCTCCGTAGCGTCTAAATGTTGGCTGTCTGTTTTCTCGACACCCTCAGCCAAAAAACAATACGTGTAGTTAGTGCAGGCTGAAGGATTTTGAGATAATTTGTTCAGCAATCTCCATTGTCCGCCGGTATATCCGGTTTCCTCCCGAAGTTCTCGCTTAGCCGCGTCGATTGGCGTTTCATTATCCTCAACGACACCTGCACACAACTCTGTGAAAACATCCCGAAGCCCATGTCTATACTGCTCAACCATGACAAAACGTCCATCCTTGGTTATCGCGATAACATTTATCCATGTGGGATATTCAAGTACGTAATAATCATCCATGACCTTGCCGTCGGGCAATATAACAGTGTCTTTACGGGCCGTAAGCCACGGCCGACGAATCAGATACTCCGTATCAATTACTCGCCATTTTTTAATCTGAGTCATCGAAGTAAGTGTCGCAAATAAGTTTGTATCATCGTTTAAGCTTGAAATTACCGAGATTTATTTCGCGAATCTCAGCGCTTCCATAATAACAACGATATTTCCTCCCCCTTTATTACCTCCCTCCTCCCGATTTCCTACTTCCAATCCATAAACTTAGATATAAATGATATGCCGAGTGATTGGAATACTCAGCATATCACTTATAATTAATCGATAACAAGCTGAAGATTGGGATAAACTAATTATCGATACTTACCTATCTGATATAATTCCTATCAGACCTTACTTAATCAGCACTTTCTTGCCGCCGACTATATAGAGGCCCTGCGGGAGAGCATTTAAATCATCCTGCGTAGCGTTGCGTAGAACGCATATGCCTTGCAACGTATAGACATCTGCCCCTGCATTTGTTGCAATCGACGACTCGTCAACCAATATCTCTTCAACTCCCGTGAAATCGTAAGCCTGGATATTTTTAAATCCTTTCCACGGATCAATTTGCTTACATATATCTATTGCAGACGCACGTACATACAATGTTCCTGACTCATAAGCTGGACTATCGCTAAAAATACTTGCGTTCCCAGCGATTGGATTCTCACTATCATAATATACCGACTTCAATACGTCGCAAAGCCTGAAAACATAGTCACCGATTGTAGTGACCGAGCCTGGGATTGTCACCGAAGTCAAGCCACGACAACTATTGAAAGCAGAAGCACCGATTTCAGTTACCGAATTTGGTATAATAATTGATGTCAAGCCGCTACATCCCGAGAAAGCCATAGCGTCGATTTTGGTCACTGAACTCGGAATGGTCATCTGAGTCAAGCCGCTACATCTACTGAATGTTCCCTCTCCGATTGACTTCACTGCATTACCAATTGTAAGCTTAGTCAACCCGCTGCATCCCGAAAAAGCAAAATTGCTTATAGAGGTAACTGAGTTAGGAATAATCAATTCTTGTATACCGTCACATCCTGAGAATGCATACTCTCCTATTGTGGCAACAGAGTTAGGTAATGTTAACTCTGTAAAGCCGCAACTCGTGAATGAATAAGTCCCTATTGAAATAACCGACTGGGGAATTGTCACCTTGGTCAAGTTGCTGCATCTAAAAAATGCATAATTGCAGATTTCATTTACCGAGTTGGGGATTACAAATTCACTATCTTCCTTACCCTGAGGATATTGTTTTAATTCAGTTTTGCTTTTATTATATAATACGCCATCCGATGAACAATAATACTGGTTAGCATTATCAACAATTATTTGATGAAGTGAACTACAGTCGAAACAAATGCCATATCCGATTTCGGTAACTGAGCTGGGAATTGTTACCGATGTCAAGCCCTCACAGCCATAAAAAGCATTGTCGCCGATAGTAGTGACCGAGCCTGGGATTGTCACATCGGTCAGTCCGGTGCAACGAGAAAAAGCGCTATTGCAGATTTCTGTTACCGAGTTGGGAATTGTTACTGATGTAAGGCCGCTGCAACCGAAGAAAGCACCGCCCCCGATTTTAGTTACTGAGGTTGGTATAACCACCGATGTTAACCCGGTGCAATAACGGAACAACCCATCGCTTATTTCCGTGAGTGAGTTTGGTATATTAACCGAAGTCAAGCCACTACAATTAGCGAAAGTCCACTCACCGATTTTGGTGACTGAGGTTGGAATTGACACCGAAGTCAAGCCACTACAATAGGCGAAAACGTTACTGCCGATTGAAGTAACTGAGTTTGGTATTTTAATTTCGGTCAAGTTACTGCATCCTCCGAAAGAAGCATCCCCGATTTCTGTCACTGAGTTGGGAATTGTAACCGAATTAATGCCGGTACAGTTATAGAAGGCGTAATTGCCAATAGAGGATACCGTATTAGGTATAACGGCACTGGTAATATTCTCCCCTTTGATGTAGAGATTCTTTGCACAGTATAGAGGATTAGAACTTTGATTGCCGAACTTTATCGAACAGAGAGACTCAAAGCTTTCAAATTCTGCCTTGGTCAAGCCGTTGCAAAGATTGAAAGCGCTATCGCCTATGGAAGTTACTGAGCTTGGTATGCTTACCGAAGTCAGGCCGCTGCAACTGGCAAATGCATTATTACCGATTGACGTTACTGAGTTTGGAATTGTCAATTCGGTCAATCCTTTACATCTCGAGAAAGCACTCGCGCCAATAGACTTGACAGAATTAGGTATATTCACAGTTGTCAACCCGCTGCAATAGAAGAATGCCGATTGACCAATGGCTGTAATTGATTTGGGGATAGCCACAGAAGTCAGGCCACTGCAGTATGAAAATGCCCATTCGCCGATTTCGGTTACGGAATTAGGGAGTGACAGCAATGTCAATCCGCTACAACCGTTGAATGCGTATTCGTCGATTTTAGAGACGGTGTTTGGGATAATCACGGAAGTCAAGCCGGTACGACCTTGAAAAGACCTGTCGCCGATTTCTATTAATGTATATGCTACATCTCCGTCCATAGGCATTTGAGGAAGCACAAGTTTGCCTGAAGCAGTACCCGATATGCAATTAACAATCTTTGTTCTTACCGTCTTCGCATCCTCGCTAATGACTGTGTAGCTGACTGTCTGCCCTTCGTAAGTGTAAGTGAAGTTTCGGGCGAATACCGGGAGCGCTATAATCACTCCGAGCAGCGTGAGTAATAGTTTTTTCATTTGTAGATTGTCGCCGCGGTCATCCCCTCGTTGGCTGTAAGGTTAGTATGCACAAAAGCGCAGGAATCTGTATCTGTTGCCATCCTACAAGTAGAGGCTTCTCGCATTGCCCTTTAGGTGTCGGACGGCAACGCAGAAGCCCACGCTTGTATATGCAACAATAGCGTTCGGCTACACCTTTCTCAAGGTGCTGTGCCGAATGCATGATATCACATATCCTCGGGCATCTACCGTTGCTCTATCCTTGACACCTAAATGAAATTTTGCGAGAATTTCTACTTGTCAAGAATCAGCGCGGATAAACGCTTTTTTATGTTTTTTATCTACATCCCGCTCCACTTTTCCCCAAACTGGGGCTTCTGCAAAGCAGTCTGCATCCGCAAAAATACAAAAATTTCTTATTCCAACCAATCAACCCACAAAAAAAATAATTCCATCTCAATTAGATTAGAGCTCAGGCTACTGCTTAAGCAATGCGCTCCATATATATTCCTTTGAAAATTCATGAAAACCCATGGGCTTAAAAACGCCCAAAGGCTGCGCGGGGCGCAGCCTTTGGGTCTATATTGTAGGGTTACTGATCGTTACATCATGCCGCCCATGCCTCCCATACCGGGAGCGGGCATTGCGGGAGCGGGATTCTCCTCCTTCTTGTCGGCAATCACACACTCGGTGGTGAGGAACATACCGGCAATCGAAGCAGCATTTTCGAGAGCCACGCGGGTTACCTTAGCAGGGTCAATCACGCCGGCAGTGAGAAGATTCTCAAACTTGCCTGTGCGGGCATTGTAGCCGTAGTCGGCAGTGCCTTCCTTAACCTTCTGCACGATAACAGCACCCTCAGCTCCAGCATTGGCGACAATCTGGCGAAGAGGCTCCTCGATAGCGCGGAGCACGATATGGATACCGGTGGTCTCATCCTCGTTGTCGCCGGTAAGGCCTTCGAGGGCAGCAGTAGCACGGATATAAGCCACACCACCACCAGGTACGATACCTTCGGCAATAGCGGCGCGGGTAGCAGAAAGAGCGTCGTCAACGCGGTCTTTCTTCTCTTTCATCTCTACCTCTGAGGGAGCGCCGATATGGAGAACTGCGACACCGCCTGCGAGTTTAGCGAGACGCTCCTGAAGTTTCTCGCGGTCGTAGTCGCTCTTGGTCTGCTCGATCTGAGCTTTGATTTGAGCCACGCGAGCTGCGATAGCGTCTTTCGAGCCAGCGCCGTCGACGATTGTGGTAGCTTCCTTGTTGACTGTTACCTTGTCGGCAGTGCCGAGATACTGAACGGTAGCCTGGTCGAGCTTCATGCCCTTCTCCTCTGAGATAACGGTGCCTCCGGTAAGGATAGCGATATCCTCAAGCATCTCTTTGCGGCGGTCGCCAAAACCGGGAGCTTTAACGGCGCAAACCTTCAACGAACCGCGTAGACGGTTGACAACGAGGGTTGCAAGTGCTTCAGAGTCAACATCCTCGGCTATGATAAGCATCGGGCGGCCCGACTGAGCCACAGGCTCAAGGATAGGAAGAAGATCCTTGAAGTTGGAAATCTTCTTATCATAGAGAAGAATGTATGGATTCTCCATCTCACATTCCATCTTCTCGGTGTTGGTCACGAAATAAGGCGAAATGTAGCCGCGGTCAAACTGCATACCTTCTACCACATCGACTGTGGTTTCAGTGCCTTTTGCTTCATCGACAGTGATAACACCCTCTTTCTTAACCTTTTTCATCGCTTCTGCAATGAGACGGCCAATCTTCTCGTCGTTGTTGGCCGAGATGCGCGCTACGTCCTCAATCTTCTTGAAGTCGTCGCCAACCTCTTCGGCCTGACCCTTGATGCTTTCAACTACGGTTTCAACAGCTTTATCGATACCGCGCTTGATGTCCATAGGATTAGCACCGGCAGCCACGTTCTTAAGACCCACATTAATAATAGATTGAGCAAGAACTGTAGCGGTAGTCGTGCCGTCGCCTGCATCGTCGCCGGTCTTCGACGCAACTTCCTTAACGAGCTGTGCGCCCATGTTCTGGAACGGATCTTCAAGCTCGATTTCCTTTGCTACGGTCACGCCATCCTTAGTGATGTGGGGAGCGCCGAACTTGCGGTCGATAATCACGTTGCGGCCTTTGGGGCCAAGGGTTACTTTCACTGCGTCGGCGAGAGCGTCGACACCTTTTTTGAGCTCTTCGCGAGCCTTAATATCAAATTTGATTTCTTTAGCCATAATAGATTGTATTTAAAGTCGCCTAACCGACTATTGGTTTGAGCCTTTGGCTCTTAAATTGGTAGCGGGCAAGCCCGCTGATGTTTATTATTCAAAAAATCACGCGTTGATAAGAGCGAGTATGTCGTTTTGACGCATGATGAGGAGCTGCTCTCCTTCCACTTCAATTTCAGTGCCTGCATATTTGCCATAGAGCACTGTATCGCCCTCTTTCACAACCATTTCCTCATCTTTGGTACCATTGCCAACAGCGAGGACAGTGCCTTTTAAGGGTTTCTCTTTTGCTGAGTCGGGAATGATGATACCCGACACTGTAACTTCTTCGGCGGGTGTGGGCTTTACAAGCACACGGTCTGCTAATGGTTTGATTGTCATGATTATTTAGAATTATATGTTATTAATTATATTTTAAAAGTTTCGTTTTGCCAAAGTTTTTTGTTTTCGCTCTTTGACACTATCAAAAGTCGTGCCACACGCTAATGAGGTGCCAATATATGACAAATTGGCAAGGACGCCGTAGCGTCACTGCCAATCAGTCATATCGTTTTATCATTAATTCGGTTGCTCATACGTAAAGAAAACAACCGAAAGCTCCGTAAAGTTCAGTCGAGTACGAAATCAGGCTTAGGAGCTGTCCCTGAGAGATATAGGTAGAGGTCGGCCATCATTGTGGCAACCTTTGAGTCGAGATATTTCTCCTCAACGAGCCGGCGTCCGCGGCGCCCCATCTCGCTCAACTCAGAGCCAGAGAGCGACAACGCGGCGGCTATCGTATCGGCAATAGTGTCAACATCATTGTCAACCCACCAGCCACATCCCTCAGTTTCAAGCGATTGCCACGGCGTGCCCTTTGATGCTATGACGGGCGTACCAACCGATAGCGCCTCTGTCACTATCATCCCGAAATTCTCAAAGTCGCTTGGAACAGCGAGCGCGGAGAGCGATGCCAACTTCTCAAACTTGGCTCGCCCCGTAACAAACCCAGTGAATTCAACACTGTCGCACTCCGAAGCTAATGCCTTTAACCGCTGCTCGTAATCTGAATCCCCGCTTCCCATAATCACAAGTCGCGCATCTCGCGGATTCAACTTTTTCCACGCTTCAATGAGAGTGTCTACGTGCTTGCGCGGATGCAGTCGGCCTAAGAAGCCGATGCGCGGGATTGAGCGGTCATTGGAAATCTCATCTATATACTCGGGCAATGGCACAGGATTGGGTATGACCGCCACCGGATTATTAATGCCTAACTCCCTGATATGATGATACTCGGGCAGACAGGTAGCGTGCAGCATATCAGCACGGCGCAGGTCGCGTTTAAAGCACGCCGCAAGCATCAGCTTTTTTTTCCACGCAGAGCGGGCGAGAGCTTGCGGATAGAGCATACCGTGGGGTGTAATGACATAGGGTTTATCTTTCCGACGTGCTGCGGCGCAAGTGACATGGTTGGCATACATCCAAAGCCCATTTGTATGGTAAACGTCAGAGTCTGAGGCGGTAAGAAAGTCTCGGAGGTTGCGCGAATAGGCAAATGGGGTGATGTAATCATTCGGGAGGGCCGTTATCCAAGGCTCACCGCTGCCGACGAGTCTGTCAGCAGGGTCTGAAGACTCGATCGTCACCACCTCGACATCAACGCCCTGTCGGTGCATCGCTGTGAGGAGGTCGTAGGTCGAAGTCGTAGTGCCTCCCGACTTTACGCCAAAACCGGGAATGGTATGGAGTGCTTTCATTTGAGTAATTTGAGGTAGGCGTTAATCTGATTTTCGTCGCGCTCGGCGAAATCCACAGCGTCGACCGCCGATTTATATGATTGATAATCAGCGAATACCAGGTCGACCGCACGGTTAAGGTCATCAACCGAGTCGTGTTTGAAAATCACTCCCGTACGCAAATCCTCTACCATGTCGGGACCGGAGCCTACGCGATCACTGACCACCACTGGCAGCCCCCAGTAGATAGCTTCCTCGACGACGAGTCCCCAAGGCTCGTAAGAGGAGGGGAGGATGAAGAGGTCATGGGTTTGATATATTTCGCCAAGTCGCTCATTATCAACGAATCCTATGAATGAAATATTGGGTTTGGCAATCGATTTCAGTTCATGCTCAAGCTCACCTTTGCCGACTATGGTGAGGGGTCGGCCTGAGAGATTGAAAGCTTCTATGAGCAAACGAAGATTTTTAACCTCTGTCAAACGGCCTACATACAAGCAACGACCATCCATAGTATGATTTGACGATATAATATCGCGATTCCTATTCTTGTTTATAATTCCCACTGATCCAGTTATATAGCGAGGGCCTTGGAAATTAATGGACTTAAATAATTGATCGTGAGGAGTGCCGGACGGGAGCGCCGCCGACATCCGGGAGATGATTCTACGCTTTATCCAACCCTTTAATCCTGAGAAAGATACGTCGAGGATAGAGGACTCGCAAACGACAACATTCTTGCGTTTCGGTGTAAAAAACGAAAAAAGATTGTATTCAGGCGCGAGCCAACCGGCATATAAATACCGACGAGCCCCAAAAACGCGTCTGTTTTGTATTATACTACAAAACACGCGCATTTTTGAGCGCGAATGTGAATCACCTTTATTCAGGAAAAGAAAATCAAAATTCCACTGCCTACCCTCCATCTCCGCGTTTACGGCTTCGGCCCCGTATCCGTAAAAAACGAGAAGCACCTTACACCGCTTGCCGACCTCGTCCATAAGATTGAGTTTGTAGAACGAGGGGGTGTTGGTGAGATATACCAAATCGTAGACTTTCTTTTTGGACATATAGCAGCTATTTTCTGAAACCGGTCAACAAACCGTAAAATTTGGGGCAAACGAGGTCAAGGGCTTTAGCGACAAGAACGCAGATAGCGCACATCAGGACTACATTGACGAAATAGAGGGTAATCAAGGCAGGCTGAGACTGCCCGAATATGGTCAACATGATTTTCTTGACAACATTGAATGTAGGCTCATGGAAACAGTAGATGAAGAAACTATAACGGGAGGCGTCGAGAATCCATCGGGGAGCGTGATGAAATCGCCGAGCCAGATAGTCATAACCGAACCATACAGCCAAAATGCCGCAGAGGAAAACAAAATCGCATATACCTAACCAAAAATACACGCCGCAACCGACTGCTACTGCAGCTCCTACAAAAACCATACACGAAGGAAAAGCAAGCCGTCTAAGCGACTCTATCTTATCAAGACCGGAATACATCGCAATCCAACCACCAAGCGCGAAGAAGATCAAACCATTGAAATAAATCTCATCTACAAGAGCGAGGATGAATATCGGGAGGATTGCCCATATCTTCAGCCAACGGAGCAGATAATATATCGCCGGAGCGAAGGCCACATATATTATAAGATCTTTGAGGAACCACAAGGGGAAGTTGATAGGCGTAACGAAAACCTCATATAACCCGTGGCCGAGCGAGCCGCCGAAAATGAAACCAACCACATCGCTATTGTTGTAGGGAGCAAGAGCGGGAATAGATTGAACCACCACATACCAAAGCACAAAGATAATATTCCAAAGGATGTAGGGTAAAAGAATGGTAAGACATCGACGCTTCATCTTCGAGAAGACCTTTGAGACCGACTCAGAGCAGTTGAAGAAAAGCATCCCGGAGAAGAGGAAGAACATAGGCACTGCCACCGAAGCAAGGCCACGCGCCCCGGTGAAGCGCGTTATCCAAAGGGCCACAGGAAATTGCCGTGCCTCAAGATACTCGCTGTGGATAAGCACGACGAGCACCATGAGCAATAGATTAAGAACCGAAATCTTCCGGCGATTATAGTTGCTTATAGTCATTGGTTTTGATCTCGGTCATGCCACAGCCTACGCCGTAAATAAGCCAAAACAGAAAGCAGAGGAAGCTGCCTCCTGAGAAGATATAACCCTCAACAATCATGTGGATGAAGAAAACGGCTATCAAACCTGATAGCAGGGTATAGTCGCCTCCATATATCTTTGACTTACGGTAAAGATCCTTAACTACCGGGACGAGAATGTAAAAGAACATAAAGAGACCAAACAACCCGGTCATGGACAAAATCGCGAGCCAAGAGGAGCCAGGCTCGATAACGCCAGTCTTTGAATAATCTTCAACGAACTTCTCGTCGACAACGCCGACACCCACGCCAAAGACCGGGCTCGAAAGGAACTCATCAAAGCGATGCTCCCACTTTGAGGAGCGGGAGGAGAAAGTGCTACCCTGCTCGAGATTGGAGGTCTGCTTTAGCTCCATTCCCTCAGTATATCCCGAATAGAGAGGATATAGAGCAACGAGAAGAGCGACAACGCCGACTGTGCGCCACACCAATTTCTTGACATTGCCTTTATATGAAAGATAGACAACAACGCCGACACCGATGGCCGCCGCAACCAAAGCGCCGCGGGAGGCGGTCAGCACCAACGATATGAACGAAGCGGCGATACATGAGATAAGGAAAATCTTCATATTGCGCTTAGGCCGCGAGGACATGAGCTTATAAACGAAAAACACAATGGCCAACGCCGAGCAAGGGGCAAGGAGCATAGAGTGGGGAGTAAGGCCACCAAACCACCCCGTAAGGTCGAAGCGATTGTATTCAGCCGGATTCGTGGCATAGAAAAACCTCATGTAATTAATACCGAAGAAATATCCGATAAAGGAGCCGACCGACAGGAAACTCACAAGAAATATTAGATATTGTAGCGCACGGCGGCGAATACGGAAGGCCTTCCGGCTTGTGAAAAGCGGGGTGGTCACCCCGAGCACCAAAACCAGAAGAGGGAATCGAAGCCACTGTTGGAAAAATTCAGGCGCGGGGAAAACCACGCAACCGATTGACATTGCTATAATGAAGAACAGGAATTTGGTATTAATCTTATCAGCATAAGCTGCAAACAGCAGAAAGAAGAATATCAATCCTCCATAATAGACCTCCTGCGGGAGAGGCATGAAACCCACTACCATGCCGGTAGGGATGAACGCCAACAGCAGCGACTTCCAATGTTTGCCTATATATTTAAAAAACATGATTCAGAAATTAGTAGGTTACGGCTCAGTGTACGAAGCCGAAATTTCATTAATAAACCGCGACACCAACGTATTGATATCGATAGGATGAGCGAGCGACTGATGGGCGCGCTCGCGGTATTGCCTCAGAATCATCCGGGCGAGAGAGCGCGGGTCGCGCTTAGGAGCGAGCCATCGATCAGCTTCCTCTGGGAGAATATACTCTGAAGCTCCCTGATTGCGGCAACAGATAAAAGGCACGCCGCAGGCCGCAGCCTCAAGGTAGACGCAGCCAAAACCCTCGAACACAGAGGGGAGCACGAAGAGGTCGAGCGACTGATAAAAGCGGGCAAGCTCCTCGTGGACTACCTCGCTGCGGAATTCCACCACATCTCTGAGGTCAAGCTTCTCAACCAGGCGCCGGCAGCTATCCAGCTCCGGACCTGAGCCAACGAATATCACTCTCAAAGCGTCGATTGAGTCGCGAATCAGACTGACGGCCTCGATAAGGTCGCACTGACGCTTCCAATCGATAAAATTACCGACACAGCCGATAACGTAGCCGGAGCGAGAATGCGGAAGGGGCTTGAAAATATCAGTGTCGACACCATTAAACAGAGTCACGCAGTTGAGCCCAGCGAGGGGTGTAAAACCGACAAGTTTACCGAGACGGCTCTTATATGGCTCGAAATCCTCGTTGTCGCTACAAGAGGGAAATCGGAGAAGATTTTGCTTCACCTCCTCGCTGATGCAGATATGATAGTCGACCGAGGAGAATATCTTATATGAATTGCGAGCGCGATAGAGAAGATTAGGTTTCCAATCGGCCAGTCGACCATTACGCACCTGGAATGGGTCGGGGTCGTGGTGCTGAAGTAGGGTCTTAATCGCGGGGTTAAGTCGCTTCAAGGCCACGCCGTAGATACCGAAAGAGCCGGTATGGCAATGCACAAAGTCGACATCTGAGATCGATAGGCCGATAGCCGAGACAGCATTAAGAAAACTCCGGGAATTGTAATCGTTAAAAAAGCCGTTGAAAAAATAAGTGGGGGTTTCGCGTACGTAGAAGCGATGAACCGTGAAGCCACGGAAACTGAAGTCAGAAGCACGCTTGCTTTTCGAAGGCATGAACACCTCAATATCCATGCCCGCGCGCCGCAGGGCATTAGCCTGATCGAGCACGAAAGCTCCACGCCAATTATCGGCAGAGGGAAAAAAAGGGGTGACTATTACGTACTTACCCATACGCGGCTTATGCGGGAAGTCAATAGATACGGCGTGACTTATACCTGAGCAGGGGGACATAGAGTAGAGCCGGGGCCCAGGGGAAAGCGGAGGTGATGAGAGTCTGGCGGCGGCGAGAAGAATCGTAGCAGGGATCGGTCGAGAGGGTCTTATCCTTAGCCCAATTATCGAAATCGGATTTGAAATCATCAATGACTCCGCGCCAGCCCCCGGCGACCCAAAGATAGAGGCGCATATAGTAGAGATACATCACCTTAAATCTAAGCGTGGCATAGGAGTCGAACGTATCCATATAGACCAACTCTCTGAGCGATTTACAAAGGCGATAGAACATATCTGCATACTCCGAGCGGCTTTTACGCCTATTGCACACCGAAGCAGGATGCTGAATGTAGCGATAGAGCGGAGTGGAGATATACTTTACTCGGCGAGCGAAATACGTGATCTGCAACATCTGGAGATAGTCCTCGCAGAACTTCACATCGTAGGGAACCAAAGGAATTGAAAGGTAAAGCCCGCGGTTTATGAGCTTGGCCCATAGGAAGCCCCGGCGATTGTTGATAATCCAGTCGAAAAGCTCCTTTCCTGAGGTAATATCGGGCGAACCGTAGCGACTGAGCCACATGCCGTTTTCCTCCCCCTCATAGAAGTCGCCGAAGATAAGGTCGCACTCGTCGTCGCAGCTATCAACAGCTTCATCGAGAGCAGCCAAAGAGCCTTCGGCCAACTCATCGTCGACATCCATGAAAAATAGGAACTTTGCAGTCGAGAACTTCGCTCCGTCGATTCTCGCGGAGGTAACACCTGAGCGAGATGCGGAGATAAGTGATACCTTATCATTGTAGGCCGAAACGAGATCGGGAGTACCGTCAGTAGAATTATCGTCAACAACGATAACATCCCACCTCTCGGGCAATTGCGCAATCACGCTATCGAGAGCGCGATTGACAAACGTCGCCCCGTTTTTCACAGGAATAATAATCGAAGCTTTAGCTTTCACAAATCTCAAACCTTAAGAAGTCGTCGAAACAACAGCATAGTTAATTTGGCTTTATCCCTACGGGTTAAAAAGTCTTTACCGACCCGCTTCTGCCTCAAAACCGAAAACATCTTACGATAAGGGGCCTTAGCCAAGTCATAAATTAATTGCTGGGCAGCAGATTCGCGATATTTAGTCAAGAGTAAACTCTTAATAAACCTATCCTTGTCATCGGTCGGGCGAAGCGCTTCGATTAATTCACCCATATCCTTGTAATAAAGGAGGGTAGCGTCGGTTTTGGGGTCGATATCGGTAACGGTTGAAGAAATATTTTGATCCGATGAACGCCAGTAGAACAAAGTATCGCGGCTACAAACTACACCTTTGCCGAGACTTAATCGGTAAAGCGTCATCTCGTCGGAATACCATGCCTTGGGATATTGACAAAACCCGCTAATGGCATCGAGAGCGGCCTTACGCAATAAGAAATCGGATATCAACTGAGTGCGACGATTTACCGAACGCTGATATATGAAGTCGATGTCGGTCTCATACTCAGCAATTGATGGTGACCAGAAAATCGGGTCGCCATTCTCGTTAATAACGCCTACCCTGCAATGAAAGACATCGACGGCGGGATATTTTCGCGCCAACGAAACCAAAGTCTTTAAGAAATCGGGATGATACAGATCGTCGTCGGAGGCGAGCACGATAAATTCGCCTGAGGCATACTGAAGGCAATGATTCCAGTTGGCCACCAGATTTTCGCGGCCGATATTCTTCTCATTGACATAGTATTTGATTCGCGAATCGTCGTATCGGGCGACCACGGAGTCAACAGGTTGCGGCGAAGCATCGTTGACGATGATAAGCTCAAAGTCAGTAAACGACTGAGACAAAATCGAGTCGATCGCCTCACCTAAAAATTGCGACTTATAAGCCGGAAGAACTACAGAAACCATCAGTTGAAAACGCTCAAATAACCCTCAGTCACCTTTTCACGCATCTCGTCGCGCACCTTATCATCAAGGCCATGCTCATTAACGCCACGTAGCAAACTTAGAATATCCTCTTTGTCTCTCTTGCCGTCATCAACTATATAATCAGAAGCATCAATCTGGCTCATAAAGCCCCTGAACTTCCAATCGCCATTAAGACAAATCAAGCCGCGACACCCGCTGACATATCCTAATATCAGCCCATGCAGATTACGGCTGACAACTATATAAGCCCTATCAAACATGGCGACAAGCTCAGAATAATTATCGGGAATAGAGAGCGCCGCCTCTATCCCATTCGCCTTAAACATCGAGTATAAACGCTTGGCCTCGGCCACATCCCTATTATATAACCGCGTCACAGCCACTCTAACGCGCATCCCGGTGAGCTTTGAGAAATCGATAATCGCGTCAATGACAGCGTTTCGCGACTGAGGTTGCAATTCGGCAGGGATAAACAAAATCTCGTCTTTGACGCTACTTCTGCCGGTATAGTCCAACGTAAGTGCCATATCGGGCAGAACCGAGGAGCTCACTCCGAGTCGGCTCAGCTCATTCTTAGAAAACTCGTCTCTGACTCGAATCGTCTTAGCTGCAACAATATATCGCTTAATAAGCGATTTACGCTCTGGTGTAAAATCGGCCAAGGTCTGCCCTATAATATATGAAGGGATAGAATATTTTGCAGCAAGCTTCAACTCTTCGATACGAGCGATAAAACTTTCATTCCAATTATTGAAATACCCACCGCCAGCCATGACGAAAACGTCGGCCTGACTAAAGAGGCTCTCAAGATGGCGATAATCGTCAGAGCCGATAGATTTACGATAAGCCCGGTCGGCATTGTATTGAAAGATACTTAACCGGGCAAGCCTATTGTAGACACGTCGAGGAAACGAGGGCAGGCGAGTGTCGTCGAACGAGCGGCGATAAGTACGGAGATACTTGAAAGCGGAGTCGCCAAAGAGCACCCTATGCATCGAAGGCTTCACCTCATACCCGCATATCTGAGTCAGTGGCGGGCAATAGGAGGTAACAGTAATCACAGCCTCTGGCCATTTAGTTCTCAGCAGATTGAGCGAAGCGGAGAGAATAGCGTCATCTCCCAAATTACCGTATCCCCAACCGCCTGACAAAAGTATATTCATCGCGAATTTTGAAAAAAATTACGTAATAATTTCTCTATTTTTATCGGGCAGGTTGGATCAATCCGCGAATTATATCCTCGATTTGGCGACGCCAGTTTGTCCAATTCAATTTATTACGATAAAGATCGTAAGCTTTTTTCGACATAGCTTTCAACTCTCCGTTTTCTTTAGATTGGATAATCGCATCAGCAAACGCTTCAGCCGCAGAGCCAACAGGTAATCTATATCCGTTAACTCCGTTGATAACATAATTGGCAACTCCCCCTGTATCGTGGGTAAAAACAGGCAAGCCATAGGCCGAACTCTCAACGAACGCGATTCCGGCACATTCATTAAGTGTAGGAAGCAACAGCGCATCACACTCTTTCACGATTTCTATTAGTCTATTATAATCGTGAGGTAAATTTTTATTTAAAAAACCGATATTTCTCACAAAGGGCAAATTAGCCACATCAGAAGATAAATCGCGGATTCCGACAACATATAAATTAGCTTCAACACCTTTACCATTAAGCGCCTCGACGACTTTAACCGCTATATCCCCGCCTTTCCGCCCCCAATCTACACCTAAGAACAAGAGATTCAAGCTATCACTCTCGCCTCTTTCCTGAAATTGTGGTATATCCTCATCGTCGATATTTGGGCCGAACTCAACCACTTTTATTTTATCGGCAGGCACCCCATGAGATTCAATCGCCGATTTTGCGGCCCAATCAGAGGAGTAAACCACCACATCGGAATTTTGCAGCATGCGCTTCTCTGACTTTAAGCCGTAACGAATATTGAAATCGAAGAGATTTGAAAAATCGGGGTAATAATCGATCATCGAAGCGAAAGTCGCATCCGAAAAATATATAATCGGCTTGTCAACATCGAGTTTCGCTATTTCAGCCGAGCAGAAAAAACCCACAATGACATCAACATCGTCGAGGAGATGAAGATCATTTTTAATCGAGTAGACATTCTCTCCAAGTTTAGTAAGGTGAACTAATAATTTATGATTCTTTACAAGACGATTGAAATAATGTTGAAACTTCTGCAACCATCTACCCCGCGCGGTCAACTCTCGGCGAATCCACACTACCTCTCCAATCTTAGACAACTGCTCGGCCATTTTATAGCAAGTGCCTGAAGAAGCAAAGCGGTCTTTAGGATCAAAAAAACTTATAAATCCTATCTTCATAATTGCCAAGACATGAGTTGACTAAGACACAGTGAGCTTACATATCGAGGGCAGCGCGATAGTTTTTCACGATGCGCGGGAGGGTGAATCGCTGCCAAGCCTCGGGTGGCGCGGGAGGGAGCGGAGAGCGAAGATGAGAAAGAATGGCTTGGGCAAGCGCATCGGGATCACCTATAGGAACGAGGCGACCATAACTTCCATGACAGAGTATTGAGGGAGGGCCATAGGGGCAATCAGTTGCTATGACCGGGACACCGGCGGCCATCGCTTCGACAAGCACAATGGAGAAGCTTTCGCGCTCGGAGCTGACTATAAAACCATCGGAGGCGCGAAACTCTGCAGGGAGATTCTCGGAATATCCGGGAAGGTCAATGCGATCGGTCATCTGATTGTTCTCAACCCACTTGCGCAGGGAATCTGACAGGTAGCCTTTGCCGAAGAGGACAAGGCGCACGGGGGTGGTGAGGTTGGCGATACGGATAGCGTCAAGGAGATCGGGATAACGCTTGAAGTCGCAATGTGCCCCCGCGGCGACGAATGTAGGCAGAGTCTTGTCGACCAGCCAGGGATGGAGGGGCTTGTTGGCGAGTTTGCGTTCATACTCGGCGTCGACAACGGGGTTATCGACATTGAGGGCAGAGCCCGCAGGGAGCTTCAAAGCACGCTCAAGCTCAAGTGTCGTACCCTCCGACACGCTCATGAAACAGTTAACTTGACGGCGGATAAGAGACCGAAGGATTGGATTAGAGAAATAACCTCGCTGACTCCTATACTGACTGATGAGGTCATGCTCGACGTAGGCGATCTTACAACGACGTTTTAATCCAAGCGAAGCGAGGGCTACGGCGGGTAGATAGTGCACACTCATCACCACTACGGCCCCGGTGTCGGAGGATCGGAGGTAACGCCTGAGAGCAGATATGTTGTTTCGGGCCCGGCGGTTAGGGAGGGTAATGACCCGTACTTTAGACGGGATAGGGAACGGGCCGATATCGGAAACCGCAAGCAAGTCGGAATGAACGCGCGAAACGAGAAGGTCGACATCGAAGCCCTCGTCGACAAATCCGCGCATCAAGAGCGCGGTGACGTATTCCGCCCCTTGCTGAAACAGGTCTTGAATAAGGAATGTGATTTTCATTGAGTGTGGTTTAACGAGCTTTGATCGGTCGCATCATTTTCTTAGCTCTCATCAAGGTCCGGCCAAGACGAGGATAGCCGCAGAGTAGAAGCCGAAGGAAAAACTCGGTGTGAGGGAAGCCCGGGGCCTCATCTATGAGCCGCCGATTGATTTCGGGGTAGGCGTCGCGCACCTCGGCGGCCGAGAAGCGGGCATCGTCGACAAACATATTGAGTTTCGCGAGGCGCTTGTAGCGATAGGCTATTTCGGGATACTCGCTATCAGAGAAGTTGGAGATAAGGATTTCGAGGCGACGAGAATCGGAGGAGAGATGAGCAGGACTCGGCGCGCTGATAAGCGAGCGGGGATTGGAGTGACAATCGTAGTGGTAGAGAGGGAGGGAAATATGATCGATCTTAGCGAGATGCTTAAGGAGGAGGCAGAGGAAACACTGGTCCTCATATACGGCGAGCGATTCATCGAAACGCACACCGGAGGCGAGGATCGCATCGCGGCGTATAAGTTTGTTCCACACAGAGCCGTAGACCTTGACGTCGAGAATGGCTAAGAGCATTCCAGCAGGGGTCAATGGATCAGGTAGCTGGGGGTCGAGGAGGGAGCGGTCAGCATACTCGCGGACGAAATCGCAACTTACAAGATCGGCCCTTGAAGCGGCGGCTCGCTTGTAGAGAAGCTGATACATCTGAGGGTCGACCCAATCGTCGGCGTCGCAATGAATGACGTATTCGCCTCGGGCGATATCGAAACCTGCATTGCGCGCAGCGGCCACTCCCCTATTGGGCTGTTGAATAACCTTGACGCGGGGGTCGGATGAGGCATAGCGGGCGCAAACGGCTGGAGTGGCGTCGGTCGATCCATCGTCGACAAGAATCACTTCAAGCTCGGTTAGGGTCTGGGCCAATAAGCTATCAAGACAGCGGGGGAGGTAGCTCTCAGCCTGATAAACCGGCACTATGACTGAAACCAGGGGCGACATATCAATATCTCACGAAAATGGGCTTTACGCGGCTAAGGAAGACAGAACGTATCTTTGACTTAACTTTAAGCCGCTCGCTGACTGTTAGGCCGAAGGCGTAGATGACCGCGCAGGTGTTGATCACGCTGAAGGGGGCCAGCACAAAGAAGCGGAGGAGAGAGGGGGGCCAAAAGAGGGTGACAGCCACCGGGAGAACGAAGGAGAGGACTGAAACCACGAGGCAAGGGCGTAGCACTTGGGAGAAGTAAGAGGAGATAGGATAGGTTGTAAGCCGACGGAGGGTGGCGAGCCTAAGGCCGAGCACCACAATGTAGAGGAAGATGAAGATCACGAACGTGGTCCAGATCGGAGCGCCGAGGGCAAAGAGGAGCCAAGTAAGAGGGAAACATAGCCCGGCTATAACGGAGAATTTAATGGTGTAGGATTTCAGAACGCCATGGGCCTGGATGAGACGAAAGAGGTTTTGGCTCGCTGTAATCGTAAGCGACTGAAACATGACGAAGCGGAGAAAAACAGCCGACATGGGAGGCACCTCCACGAGCCAAATAGAGAGCAAAGTGTTGGCCTCGACGCAGACAGGAACTATAAAGATATACATTAGGAACCATGATACCTTACAAGTGCGATTTACAAGGCTGTAGCAGTAGTCGTAGTCTTTAGCGGCGTAGGATTTGGTTATCTGAGGGGTGAAGGCTGTGGTGAAGCTGTTGATCAACTCTGAAGCCTTGTTGTTGACAGCTATGGCAACGGCGAGGGCCGCGTTGTAGGCAACGCCAAAGAAGACATTGACGAGCATCGATACGCCCTGATTACTAAAAATCCAAACGACGTTGTCGACAATTGACCATCCGGAGAAATTGAAGATGTCTTTAAGGAGGGCTTTGTCGACCTCTCGCTTATATCGGGCCTCGTCGAAGTGGTAGCGGCAGTATAGCGCGAAGAAGAGCGTGGTGCACACCGAGGCGACGAGCCAAAGAGAGGAGAAAAGAATAAGGCGGTCGCCGCCATAGTAGAGGGTAGCGAAGCAAATAGAGAGCTTGGCGACGGCGTCGACTATCGACATATACGCGTAGATCGACATACGCTCATGGGCGACAATCGTGGCGCCGAAGGGCGAGGAAGCCATTGTCACGAAGACAGTGAAGATAGCGCATTGAAGCACCCAGTTGGCGGCATACATTCGTCCTTCGGGGATGTCAGCCGCACAGTTGAGAAACCAGCCGCCGGCCACTTCGAGAAACACAACGGCGACGAAGGCAATGATAATCTGGACATTGATGAGCGTCGAAAAGACCAGGCGCATACGCTTGAGGTCGCCCTCGCCGAGGGCGAAGGTGATGAAGCGGCTTGTGCCTGACGACATGCCGAGGGAGATGATTGAGGCGAAGCCGATAATACCACCGACTACGGCGTTGATGCCGTAGTTGTCGATGCCGAGGGCCTCAAGCTGCACGCGGCTTGTATAGAGCCCTATGACCATCGTCACCAGGGAGCGGATGTAAAGGTAAACGGTGTTTTTCGCGATGCGGCGGGTGCGCTCTTCCATCGAGTGAAATGGATGAATCGGGTGCAAGCCTTTAATCCCCTTGCGCATCAAAAAATACTGATGGACAAAGGTTTAGAGGTGAGGTAGTAAAAACTGGGAGTGATTCCCGATTGCAAGACATTGGTTAAATTTTCACAAATGTACGAAATTTCCGGGAATACACAAAAAATAAGTACTAAGAGCCTGTCCCATAAAATTCAGTTAACGCTGAGGCGGTCAGCCATTGAGCAGAGTTGTTCGGGTGATGAGGGAGTGTACTTGACGTACACGACCGAAGAACACGGACGAATATGCCAATGGATGGCCGAGGCGACGTTAATTTGCATCGCCTGGGGAGCTTCTATATGAACATGTTGAAACGATACGGCTTGCGGCAGCTAAATATGCTTGAGCAGCATCATCATAAAGGCCATTTTCGTCATCGCCGTCGCCGTAGTGAGCAGCTGCTCGTAGCTGCGGCTTAACCCGCGGAAACGATCGAGCCATGCGATGGTGCGCTCGACCACCCAGCGGCCCTCCAATGGAATGGCAACGTTTCACATATCATTAACGCGCTGAAGGAGCGAATATTACCTCCGTATCGCATCTCTTGGGCGATTTCGAAGCCGCCGCTCGGTCTCAATGCAACGGCATTGCTCCCTCCCGCCGCCTCCAAAATCACTCCAAGATATGCGACCTCAGCTTTAACATTATTGGACAGGCTCTAAGTCATAGTTATGAGGTGATAAGGCAGAGTGACGAAGTGATAAGTGTGTGGGAGGGGGAAGGGGGCGGAGGGGAGGTGTAAAAATTTGTTAACAAAAATTGATATGCCGCGGTTAGTTAAAAAGTTTGTTAATTTTAACAATTGATAACAGTGCGCGAGGCTCGTTTGCTTGGCGGGAAAGGATGAAAATCGTAACTTTGTAAGCGTAATCAATCACGGGCGGCAATCAACAACCGATTATTACACCTCGAAAAAACCGAGAATCTAAACATAACCAAGTGCAAATCCTGCCCGCCCCACCCTCTCCGAAAGACGCAAGATTTTTTGCGCGACAACAAGCCTTGATGAACCGTCGCCTAAGGCGATCGCAGGCTCAGAAAAGACCAGACAAATGCTTAAAAAATTAGTATCTTTTATCGTATTTTCAATCGTAATCGTATGCTCGGCAAACGCTCAGAGCCTTAAACTGCCCGCAGCGGTAGACTCGAAGAACTTAGCCGACGTAAAAGCGCCCGATTTCAACAATCACCTCCCCAAAATAGAAACCCGCGACCTCCGCGCCGTTGAGGCCGACCGAGATCGCGACGACATGATTCAGGACCTCCTCTCATACGCCCACACTTTCAAGGGTATCCGCTACGTTTATGGCGGCACCACCCCTAAAGGATTTGACTGCTCGGGCTTCACGGGCTACGTATTCCGCCAGTTCGGTTACAATCTCGACCGCTCGTCGCGCGGACAGGCAGTGCAGGGCAAAGCGGTCAGCAAATCTGAAGTGGAGCCGGGCGACATCCTGGTGTTCTCAGGACGCGCCGGTAAAGGTGTAGGCCACGTGGGCATCGCTATCTCGATGGACCCTGAGACCGGCGTAGTCACTTTCATCCACGCCGCTTGCTCAACCGGCATCACCGTATCGAAGACCTCTGAGGCTTACTACGCTAAGCGTTACCTCTCAGCCCGCAGGGTTATCGACTAATATTACGAACAATCCGAAATTACGCATAAAGCTTCGCTATCAATAGCGGAGCTTTTTTTGTACGGCTCGCGAAATTTGCTATCTTTGCAACGACTCTCCGAAGCGACACCATTATAAAAATCTTACCCGAAATGTTTGACTTATTCACCGCTAACGACCCTCAGGCGCGACGCGCCGCCGAACTCCGCGACCTGCTCAACGAATATAACCACCAGTATTACGTGCTAAATGCGCCCACAGTCAGCGACTACGATTTCGATATGCTGATGAAGGAGCTGGAAAGGATCGAGAAGGAGCGCCCCGATCTCGACGACCCGCTGTCGCCGACCCACAGAGTCGGAAGCGACATTAACCGGGCGTTCACGCAGGCGAAGCATATCTACCCAATGCTGTCTCTGGCCAACACGTACTCGATCGGCGAAGTCGACGAATGGTTCGGGCGAGTATCGTCGGGGCTTATGGGGGAAGCGTTTGAGGTAGTGGGCGAAATGAAGTTTGACGGCACGTCGATTTCGCTTATATACGAAGGCGGCCGCCTGGTCAGGGCCGTCACGCGCGGCGACGGCGAGAAGGGCGACGTGGTGACGGAGAACGTAAAGACTATCCGCTCGATCCCGCTCACGCTGAAGGGCGACGGGTGGCCCGAAAAGTTTGAGATACGCGGGGAAATCGTGCTTCCATGGAAGTCGTTTGACAGGCTTAACGAGGAGCGCGCCTACAACGAGGAGCCGTTGTTTGCCAATCCGCGAAATGCGGCATCGGGCACGCTGAAGCTGCAAAATTCGGCTGAAGTGGGAAAGCGAGGGCTCGACGCATATTTCTACTATCTGCTGAGCGACAATCTCCCTGCCGACAATCATTACGACAACATGATGGCGGCAAAGAGCTGGGGATTCAAGGTGTCTGACGCGATGACGCTGCTGCGGTCGCTCAAAGAGGTCGACGAGTTTATAAACCACTGGGACACGGCAAGGAAGGAGCTTCCGGTGGCCACCGACGGGCTGGTGTTCAAGGTAAACAATCTACGCCAGCAACTGAATTTAGGCTACACGGCGAAGTCGCCCCGATGGGCTATCGCATATAAGTTTCAGGCCGAGCGCGCACTGACGCAGCTGAGGTTCGTCACGTTTGAAGTTGGGCGCACCGGGGTAATCACCCCTGTGGCCAATCTCGACCCGGTGTTGCTGTCGGGAACGGTGGTAAAGCGCGCGTCGCTCCACAACGAGGATATTATACGCACCCTCGATATCCACGACGGGGATATGCTCTACGTGGAGAAAGGGGGCGAGATCATTCCGAAAATCACCGGCGCTGACCTTGACCAGCGGCAACCGGGAGCAAAACCGATAGAATTCGTCACGGAGTGCCCGGCATGCGGAACTAAGCTCGTCAAAGTGCCCGGCGAGGCGGCATGGACGTGCCCCAACAAATATGGGTGCCCGCCGCAAAACGAAGGGAGGGTCGAGCATTTCGTGGGCCGACGGATGATGAACATTGACGGCATTGGCGAGGAGATAATCCACGACCTCTTCGAGGCGGGATACGTGAAGAATCCCGCCGACCTCTACGACTTGACCGAGAGCCAGATAGCGTCGTTCTACAAGAAGGGCGACAAGATTGCAGCCAAAACCGTGGCAGCTATCCTGGAGTCGAAGAGTGTGCCGTTTGAGCGCGTGCTTTACGCGCTCTCGATTCCCTACGTCGGCGAAACCGGAGCTAAGAAAATCGCGCGGGCTACCCGCAATATTGACAGGCTCATGACAATGAATCAGGAGCAGCTTATGGCTATCGACGATATCGGCCCCAACATCGCCCGGGCAATCATAGAGTATTTCGCCGACAAAAGAAATCTTATGATGATCGAGCGATTGCGCCAAGCGGGGCTGCAATTCGCTGTCGAAGAGGATGGAGGAGTGGAACACACCGACCGTCTGCAAGGCAAATCGATCGTGATTTCAGGCACGTTCGCCCGACATTCGCGCGACGAGTACAAGAAGCTTATCGAACTGCACGGAGGGCGCAACGTGGGGTCTATCTCCAAGAAAACCGACCTTGTGTTCGCAGGGCAAAATATGGGCCCGGCGAAACTGGAGAAGGCCACGTCGCTCGGCATACCTATAATCGACGAGGATCAATTTCTCGAAATGATAGGGGAAAAATAAGAGCCTGACCCATAAAATATGTTAAGGCTGAGGTCGCATATCTTAGAGTGATTTTGGAGGTGGCGGGAGGGAGCAATGCCGTCGCATTGTGACCGAGCGGCGGCTTCGAAAGCGCCCAAGAGATGCGAGACGGAGGTAATATTCGTTCCTTCAGCGCAATAATAATATGTGAAACGTTACTCTCTACTTAAGTTAATTGATTTACAGTGCGTTAAATCGAATTACGGAACGTCGGAATTCATTCCCTTGGAGGGCCGCTGGGTGGTCGATCGCACCATCGCATGGCTCTATCGTTTCCGCAGGTTAAGCCGCGGCTACGAGCAGCTGCTCACCACGGCGACGGCGATGACGAAAATGGCCTTTATGATGATGCTGCTCAAGCATATTTAGCTGCCGCAAGCCGTATCGTTTCAACATGTTCACATAGAAGCTCCGCAGGCGATGGAAATTACCGTCGCCTCGGCATTAACATATTTTATGGGACAGGCTTTAAGGCATACGAGAACAATACGGCCAGCCGAGGCGTTCTATCATAAAAGAAAAAATTGACTGGCATGAAAAAGATTATTCTTCCATTCTTAGTAATCGCACTGGCGGCTGTAGTGGTCGCTTGCGGCTCGAAAAGCAAACTCCTTTCCGAAATATCAGGGTCGTGGACTGCCACGCCCGAACGAATCAGCGTAGCGGGGCAATATGAGGCCAACACGATAACCACCTACGAATTTCTACCCGACGGCGAGGCGATTATAAGCGCCATGGTTTCGGTAGACAAAGCCATGCCGACGAGCGACGACGTCGTGGCGCCGGTAAGCCTAAACGCATCGGCTACGGTTTCAGTTTCGGGAACATACGAAGTTGTCAGCGACGATGAGATACGTATATCTCCGAATATGAGCACGCTTTCGGTCAATGTCGATCCTTCGGCAGTAGCTGTCGAATACGATAAGCTGTCGACCGGCGAGCAGCCCGATATGGTGACCATCACGCGTGACTACGCTAAGAAGATTAATTCTGAACTTACCACCGAGATGCAATCGTATCTCCCGCAGATCTCCAATCTCAGCTCAATCAAAATTGACGGCGCGATGATGAAAGCCACTGTCGACAACAAAACCGTCGACCTCCATAAGAATCAGTTATAAAATTTATACTCAGCAACTTATTGTCAAGGGGATACTCGATCGAGTATCCCCCTTTTCTGCTCTCTGGCCGAGGGTTTTTTAAAACAACATCGGGCCAATTTCAACCAGTATGCCTCGGATAATTGAAAAATAAATGGGATAATCTCGAAAAAAAATGCGAAAATATTTGGTTTATATTATAAACTGAATTATATTTGCAACCACAAAACTGGCGGAGGTGCACACCCGCCTTTATTAAGAGAAATATAGTTTACATTATAAACTGATTTATACTGCCGCATTATGAAAGACAACAAAATGACACCACAAGAGAGCATGGAGCTGATAGCTCGCATGATTCAGAACTCAAAGCAGCGCATAGTGCCGTCCGACCTCAGAATTTCGGTAATGTGGTCAACGCTGACTATCGTCACCGCGGCATGCGCATGGATTCTCATAGCGACATCCCACAATCCATTGTTCAACTTCGTATGGTTGGCCATTCCCGCGATAGGCGTTCCCGCGCAACTGTATCTCGCTTCAAAAAACGAAGTGACGCGCACATCGAAAACCTACATTGACAAGGTGAGAGAGGGATTATGGAAGGCTATTGGCTACATCGCTATCGAGTTGACTATCGCTTGCCTCATTGCCCAGCTCTGCGGCTACCCGCAGGCTTGGCTCGCAATGTTATATTACGCTTTTATCATTGTCGGATGTGGCGCGACAGTGAACGGCCTGCTCCTCCGCGAAAAAACGTATATTTTCGGCGGAATGATTTCAATCTTCGCTGGATTTGCCATAATTATCTGCACTCTTTGCCATATTCCTTTACTCTACTCGTGGGTGATACCGCTCTACATTCTTTGCTTCTTTCTGATGTTTATCGTGCCTGCTTTAAATATTTCGCGCAAGAATAAAACCGAGAGAAATGAAAGAGCTTGATCCGCTATTACATTCCCAACTGCGACTCGCTATTATGTCGATACTGATGAATGTCGAGGAGGCTGATTTCGTTTACCTCAAAGAGAAAACCGAAGCCACGGCTGGCAATCTCAGCGTGCAGCTCGACAAACTTGCCGCGGCCGGATATATTACGGTCGAGAAGGGATTTGTCGGGAAAAAAACGAGGACCGTCGGCCACGTCACCGAGCGCGGGCGAAAAGCATTTGAGGAGTATGTCGACGCCCTCAAAGAGTATCTGCATTTATGAGACCCACCTACGGGTGGACGCGGGGAGCAGCCGACGGATTGAGTTTGCCGCGTGAAGAGCGGAGCAATCGGTTGACGTCGGCGTAAAGAATATTAGGGCTGCTCGCTACGGTCTCTCCATTTTTGAGCCAAACGAGATAGTCACCGCCGTCGGCGAGATAGTCGATTGTTGAAAGCAAATATTCGCGGTCGTGGTCAATGAGACGGCCATCGATAAGTATTTTCTCGCACTTCTTGCCGCTGGGGTCAGTGATAATCTCCACATTGCCGCTCACGCCGTTGATGTCGCGCTCAAGCATCTTGTTAAAGGTTTTCTCAAGGTCGGAGCCTTTCACGCGAATTACCCTGACTCGGTTGTCAAACGGCAACGTCATCATCACGTGGGCCTCCGAGATATCGCCCTCGGGCATTGTGTTGCGTATGCCGCCGTTATTGATCAGGCCGAGGTCAACGCGCTCCTTTGAGCCAACAAGCTCCTGGCCGCGCTTCATCACCAGGTCGCCGAAAAGATTTGCCAACCGCTGCTTCGTCAACGGCACTTTCGACTTAGCCACTTTAAGAGAGAAGAGCGAATCTACGCGCGATTTATAGGGAGCAAGCATTTCGGCGGTCTGCTTATCCAAGCGATCGTCGAGACGCGAGTCTACCGGTATTAGCCGATATTCTACCGCCAGGTTGCTCCCCCCGGCTCCGGGAATGGAGTCAAGGTCAATCGTTATTTCGCCTATATTGACCCCGCGGCTACCTGTTTGCGCCACAAGCACTAATTTGCCGTTGAGATTGGGCACCAAATGGCTGACAGTGCCATTAGCGGGATTGACAGTAGTATGAGAGTGGCCGCCGATTATTATATCGATATCCTCGGAGTTTTTTGCAAGCTCCACGTCGTCGACATAAGTCGGGTCGTCGTATCCGATATGGGTAATGGCAACAACGACGTCGGCGAAATGATGATGACGAAGGGTCCATGCCGTAGCGTTGGCGGCTTTTATCGCATCATTGTATGTCACTCCGGGATAGTTGCGCGCCGAAATCATCCCGTCGGGATTAAGGTTTATGCCCATGAACGCCACTTTCTTGCCTGCCACCTCTTTAACCACATAGGGCTGAAGCAATCCTTCAAGCGCTGAGCCTTTAATGTCATAGTTGGAGGTAATCCATGCGGCATCGCTTTTACTGATATTTTTCGCGAGGGCCTTAATGCCGTTGTCGAAATCGTGATTGCCGAGAATTGCGAGATCGTAGCCGAGCGCGTTCATGGCCTTCATCTCAACTTCGCCGCCGTAGAGCGAAAAATAGAGAGTGCCTTGCACGGCATCGCCGGCATCGACAAGCAAAACGTTAGGATTGACGCCCCTTACGCTATCTATCACGGCTTTTCGCCTCAATACGCCTCCCAGTCCGTTGCTGGCGGGATCGATCTGACTGTGGGTGTCATTTGTATGGAGCAACACTAACTTCTCGGCCGACAAAGAGCCGAAACCTGTAGCCGCGATAACGGCGGCAAATATGATATGACGTAATTTCATCGCTTCGGTAATTTGTGTCAAATTTAATAATAAAAATACAAAAAAGGGATGTAAATTCGCGTGATTTTTTATTAAAACGATGAAAAAAAGCCTCATTTTAATCGCTCCAGACAAGTTTAAGGGCACTTTATCCTCATTTTCTGCCGCTAAAATCATCAAAAAAGCGCTCCTTTCATGCGAAATAAGCGCCGACATTAAAACAATGGAAATGGCCGACGGCGGCGAGGGCTCAGCGAAGCTGCTGGCCGGGAAACGGCGTCAACGTATATTCTACGACGCGGCTGGCTGCGTCGGCCAAAAGCTGCGCGCCGCCGTTTGGGTTGACCCGGATACCGATACAGCTTATATAGACAGCGCTGAAGTAATAGGCATGAAGCGCAAAAGCAACCTTAGCGTCTATCCAACACAAAGGACATCATACTACTTAGGCGTTTTACTTAAACAATTAATCGAGCGATACACTAAAGTGGGGTTATGCGTTGGCGGAACAGCCACAGTCGACTGTGGCATAGGCATGATTGAGGCCTTAGGGGCAAAGTTTACTATTGACGGCAACGCGCGCGACAAAATAATCCTTATCTCAGATCTCGTCAACCATGACGTAAAATGCGACTGGGGCGAAGCAGCGATTGAGACGCTGCGCGAAAAATTGAAAGTGTATGTCGACGTGGACGTACCTCTTATCGCAGCTCCCGGCCTACCCTCCTCGCTGATGTTCGCTCGGCAAAAAGGAGTAAACGACATGGCTGCGCTCGAAGTCGCGCTGCGGCGGTATGCAGCTTTATTTCCCAAAGGGGAGCTAAGCGGAGCTGGTGGCGGCCTGGCCTCGGCATTAGGCGCGATGGGGGTAGAAATCGTATCGGGGGCAGAGGCGTTATGCGCGAGGATCATATCAGAAACCGACCGACGCAAACCCGACCTAATCATCACCGGGGAAGGGAGCATCGACGCTCAATCATTTGAGGGGAAGGTTGTAGGCACGCTTTACTCGCTATGTGCCAAAAGGCATATACCGATGCTCGCGATCGGAGGGATATGCGACTCGGCGCTCCCGGCACGGCCAGGGTTAAAAATCATCGCGACTATCGACAAGCCGCAGAAATATCTATCTGCCACGCAAGCGGCTGAAAATCTTAAAATTGCCGCCATTAAAGCCGCCCGCGAATTGAGTTCCTTTAAATTTTAGGCGAAAAAAGTTGCCCGAAAATTTGCAAGGCCGAGAAAAAATCCATACCTTTGCAACCGCAATACGAAAGTTGCATGGCTCATTAGCTCAACTGAATAGAGCATCTGACTACGGATCAGAAGGTTA
>CAZJBM010000026.1:0-38122 GCA_964544595.1 uncultured Barnesiella sp. | reverse complement strand
GGCGAACGCTCACCGATTTGCGCACACGGCGGAATCATGCCGTAAAACATATCAATCGTATGATTTTCGCAATTATCGGCCTGGAGGGGGCATCATGGGCGCTCCTCCGCGGGGCGGGCGACCGCCGCCGGGGCCTCGGCCCGCGTTGCGGCTCTGCGGCTCGTTGCCTTTGCCAAAGGTGTTGAATTTGTAGGAGAAGGAGAGCATGAAGTAGCGCGTCAAAGAGTTGTATTGAGTGTTGTCGATCGACGTGGCCGATATGGTTCGCGAAATGTTGGATTTCTGCCCGAGCAGGTCGTAGGCTTTAACCTGAACGACGGCGTTGTCTTTGAGGAAGCGATAGGATATGGAGGCGTTCCACATCCAGGTATCGTCGTTGTAGCCCGCGGCATACCCTCGGAGCGCGGTATAATTAAGGTCGGACTGGAGTATTATGCCCACGGGGGAATACCAAGTTGCGTAGAAGTTGGCTCCGTAGCGATGGGTAGTGGAGGTTTTCAACCCCTCAACCGAGTTGGAGATGTATTGCAGGGAGTAGTTGGGGCGGAGCTCGATTTCAAGGGAATTGGGGCGGAACGCGATCGAGAAGGACTCGTTGAGCGAATGAGAGCGCGCGACATTACGGCGCGTGGCGGCGCGGGTGGCGTTGTAGCCTACCTGGCGGTTGTAGTTGTAGAATATATTATTGGATATGGTGAAAAGTTTGTTGGGCAACGGCTGCGAGAACATATTCATCACGTTGGCGCTCCAGACGCCGTTGACGTTTTCGTAAGTCGTGGTGCGTCCACCGGTAAGCATATCGTAGGTTGTCTTGGAGACGACTGAATTCTGCGAAATGTTGGCTGACACCATTGACATGATAGACCGCTGATGATCCTGGTCGAAGTGCTGCTGGCGGATGACTATGCGATGGGTGAAGGTGGTGGCCAGCGAGGGGTTACCGATCACGATGTTGAGCGGGTTGGAGTAGTCGGCCACAGGCTGCAACCGCGACATCGATGGCTCGCTGGCACGGCTCTGATAATTGGCCTGCAATGACGACTGCTTGGCGAACTTATATCTAAACCGCACAAAGGGGGAGAGATATAAATTGGAGCGGCGCGGTATGTTTTTGGCCGAGTTGATAAGGTTGGTGCTCTGGGAGGAGATAGGCATAAGGGCGACTCCGGCATTGAGGTTGAGCTGCTTAGTCACCTTACGGTAGCCGAGGCGGAACTCCTGGCGGAAGTTGGTGTTACGGAATCGGTTGGAGAGGGTGTCGACGAACTGCGTCAGCTGGTTGTCGATAATCGGCATCGGCACCTGGTAGCCGCTCCCGTCAATGTCGTACAAATAATAGGAGTCGGAGAAACCTACCGGGCGGTCGTAGACGAGCTTGTCGGCGTTGTTCCATTTATAGTTGACCTGATAAGACGCGGTAAGGAAGTTGCCGCGCGAGGGGTCGCCCAGCGGTTCGGTCCATGTCAATCGGCCGTTGACGGTGTTGGCCCAAGTATGATTGTCGATATACTGATCGTAGGAATTAACCGAGTCGTTGAGTTGGTAAAAAAGGTTGTAGGCGTAAGAATCCTCATACTCGCGGACATTGCTCATACGGTAGTCGCCCGAAAAGGAGATGGAGCGGCCTTTGCGGGAGCGGAAATTATGATTGTAGATCAAGCGGCCGCCGAATTCGTACGAAGTGCCGCGCGATGACGACAGGTTTTGCGAGAGGTTCTTGCCGGTCGCGACCGAGAACGCGTCGCTCACCGAGTTGTTTTTATTGAACGAGAAATTAGGACGGAAGTCGACGGTGTTGAACGAGTCGGGCTTCCACTCCATGCGGAAATCGGCCCGCAAGTTATGGCCGCGGTCGCGGGTGTCGGAGAGCGAATTCTGAGTATAGGGGTCGGACTCGAGAAGATACTGACGATTGCGGCGCATATTTGTATGCTTGTCGGAATGGGAATACATGACGTCGCCGCCTACGCGGAATATCTCGCCGCGCCCCACATTGAAGTTCACGCCGAAGCTTTGGGAGTCGGTGATACCGTTGTCGCCACCGAAGCGGCGGAAGCGTCCGCTATTGCCGTCGGTGAAGCCCAACTCATTGATATTATTGAAATTGCCGAGGAAGGTCAGTTGATTTTCGTTAAAGAAGCGATTGACCATGAAATTGCCCTTATAGCGGTCGTCGGTGCCATAGCCCATCTCGGCGTTGCCAAACCAACCGTTTTTCATTCCTTTTTTGACGGTAAGGTTAATGACGGTCTCATCATCGCCGTCGTCGACACCGGTCAGGCGGGCGAAATCGCTCTTACGGTCGACTACCTGAAGCTTATCGACCATATTGACAGGGAGATTTTTAGAAGCGACCTTGGGGTCGTCGGCAAAAAACTCCTTGCCGTCGACAAGAATCTTACTCACTGTCTTGCCATGGGCGGTAATAGAGCCATCGGCGCCGACCTCCACTCCGGGAAGACGCTTGAGCAGATCCTCCACAACGGCGTTGGGCTGCGTCTTGTAGGAGTCGACATTGTATTCGACCGTGTCTTCCATCACTTTGATAGGCGTTTTAACGGCAGTGACCACGGTCTCTTTAAGCAAATGAGACGCCTCGAAGAGCTTAATCGGGGGAATAGCGACATCTTTGTCGGCAACAGCCACGTCGGCGAAAGATTTGGAATACCCAACGTAGGAGGCTTCGACAATATATTTTCCGTCGGAGAAACCAGAGAAAAGGAATTGGCCGTCGAGATTCGCGGCACCCCCCTTCACGTATGTGCTGTCGGACTTGAGTATTCTCACCGACGCGTCGGGGAGCGGCTGACCGTCGGCATCGACAATCGATCCGGAGATCGAGAATGCCAAAGCCGAGGCCGCTGAGGCCAAAATGATAGAAGAGAGGATAAGGAGCGGTTTAAAATTCATTGAATTAGAGGTTGAAACGCTGATTAAAAATTTACATTTTCTTTGACCTCCGAATCCCGATTTGGTTTAAGAAAAAAATTTCTAACAAAAGTTAATATAAGTTAGCGCACGGCTACGGTTTTTTTTGATTGTCAACATGAATATATTAAGGGCGCGACTCGATCTGAGCCGCGCCCTTGGGAGGTTAAGTCAGTTGACTGACGGGATTATTCGTTGGATTTCTCAACCATGCCAACTTCGGGATCGACACCCCACTGCTGCATAGAGAGACGCTTGTAGTTGTTGTAACGCCACTGCGCATTTTCCTGAGCTGCGGTGAAGAGCTGCTCAGCCTCAGCGGGATACTGTTTCATAACCGAAGCGTAGCGAACTTCGCCTTTGAGGAAGTCTTTGAACTTGGTCCAGTCGGGAGCCTTGCTGTCGAGAGTGAAGGGGTTCTTGCCTTCTTCCTCAAGAGCGGGGTTGTAGCGCCAGAGGTGCCAATAGCCACATTCAACGGCCTTAGCCTCTTCCTGCTGAGAATGACCCATACCTGCTTTGAGGCCGTGGTTGATACAGGGAGCGTAAGCGATGATGATCGAGGGGCCGTCGTAAGCCTCAGCCTCGCGGATAGCCTTGAGAGTCTGAGCGTTGTCGGCGCCCATAGCTACCTGAGCGGCGTAAACGTAGCCGTAGGTGGTAGCGATAAGGCCGAGGTCTTTCTTACGGATGCGCTTGCCTGAAGCGGCGAACTTAGCGATAGCGCCGAGGGGAGTAGCCTTCGACGACTGGCCGCCGGTGTTAGAATATACCTCAGTGTCGACAACGAGGACGTTGACATTCTTGCCAGAAGCGAGCACGTGGTCAAGACCGCCGAAGCCTATGTCGTAAGCGGCGCCGTCGCCGGCGATGATCCACTGCGAACGTTTAGCGATATGGCCTTTGAGAAGGAGGATGTTGTTGCAGATGTCGCAAGCGCAAGCCTCGCAGAGGGGCACGATCTTGTCGGCGATTTCGCGGGTCTTGGCGGCGTCGTCGCGGTTAGCGAGCCATTCGGCCGCAAGAGCCTTGATCTCGTCGTTGCAGGTCTCGCACTTGGTAGCGGCTTCCATGAAGCCTGCGAGACGCTCAACCATCTTCTCGTTGGCTATCTTCATGCCGAGGCCGAATTCAGCGAAGTCCTCGAAGAGCGAGTTGGCCCAAGCGGGACCGTGGCCCTTCTCGTTGGTGGTATAGGGGGTAGAGGGCACTGAGCCGGAGTAGATTGAAGAGCAACCTGTAGCGTTGGCAACCATCTCGTGATCGCCGAAGAGCTGGCTGATGAGTTTGACGTAGGGAGTTTCGCCGCAGCCTGAGCAAGCGCCGGAGAATTCAAAGAGCGGAGTAGCGAACTGAGAGTTCTTAACATTGCTCTGGATGTCAACGAGATGCTGCTTAGAAGCGACTTTGTTAACGCAGTAATCCCATTCTTTCTGAACGTCGAGCTGAGTTTCGAGAGGCTTCATCACGAGAGCCTTGTTGCCTTTGAAGCCGGGGCAAACGTCAACGCAGTTGCCGCAACCGAGACAGTCGAGAACGTCGACAGCCTGAACGAACTTCATGCCGGCGAATTGCTTGCCGATAGCCACCTTGCAGTCGTCGGCAGCGATAGGAGCGGCAGCCATCTCGGCCTCGTCGAGGAGGAAGGGACGGATCGCAGCGTGGGGGCAAACGTAGGCGCACTTGTTACACTGGATACAGTTCTCGGCGATCCACTCGGGAACGAACGCCGCAACGCCGCGTTTTTCGTAAGCGGCAGTGCCCTGCTCCCAGGTGCCGTCCTCGATACCAACGAAGTCGGAAACCTTGAGAAGGTCGCCGTCCTGAGCGTTGATGGGGCGAACGAGCTTGTTGATGAATTCGGGATCGTCGTTAGCGGCAGCGGCCTCAACCTCGAGGTTGCTCCAAGCGGGATCAACGGTGAGCTGCTTGTACTCGCCGCCGCGGTCAACAGCAGCGTAGTTCTTGTCGACAACGTCCTGACCCTTCTTGCCGTAAGACTTAACGATGAATTTCTTCATCTGCTCAACAGCGAGGTCAACGGGGATTACCTCGGTGATACGGAAGAAGGCGCTCTGGAGGATAGTGTTGGTGCGGTTGCCGAGACCGATTTCCTGAGCGATCTTGGTAGCGTTGATGTAGTAAACCGAGATATTGTGGTCGGCAAAATATTTCTTAACCTTGTTGGGGAGATTCTTAGCGAGCTCCTCGCCTTCCCAGATAGTATTGAGGAGGAAAGTGCCGTTATCGCGGAGGCCGCGGGTCACGTCGTACATGTGGAGGTAAGCCTGAACGTGGCAAGCGACGAAGTTGGGGGTATTCACCAGGTAAGTCGAGCGGATAGGCTCGTCGCCGAAGCGGAGGTGAGAGCAGGTGAAGCCGCCCGATTTCTTAGAGTCGTAAGCGAAGTAAGCCTGGCAATATTTATTGGTGTTCTCGCCGATGATCTTCACCGAGTTCTTGTTAGCGCCCACAGTGCCGTCAGCGCCGAGGCCGTAGAATTTAGCCTCGTAGGTCGACTTGCCGCCGAGAGCCATTTCGGCTTTGGGAGGAAGCGAAGTGAAGGTAACGTCGTCGATTATGCCGATAGTGAAGTGGTCTTTGGGCTGGGGAAGGGCGAGATTCTCGTAAACAGAGATGATCTGAGCGGGAGTGGTGTCCTTCGAAGCGAGACCGTAGCGACCGCCGACGATAAGGGGAGCGTCGGCTTTGCCGTAGAATGCCTCTTTAACGTCGAGGTAGAGGGGCTCGCCGTTAGCGCCGGGCTCTTTGGTGCGGTCGAGCACCGCGATACGCTTAGCGGTGGCGGGGATAGCGGCGAGAAGATGCTTGGTAGAGAAGGGACGGAAGAGGTGGACAGCAACGAGACCAACCTTTTCGCCGTTAGCCACCATATAGTCGATAGCCTCTTCAGCTGCCTGAGTAACGGAGCCCATAGCGATAATCACGCGGTCGGCGTCGGGAGCGCCGTAGTAGTTGAACAAGCCGTATTTGCGGCCGGTGATTTCCGAAATCTTGTTCATGTATTCCTCAACGATCTCGGGAACAGCCTCGTAAGCCTTGTTGCAGGCTTCGCGGTGCTGGAAGAAGACGTCGCCGTTCTCAGCCATGCCGCGAGCTACGGGAGCATCGGGATTGAGGGCGCGGGCGCGGAAACGAGCGAGAGCGTCGTGGTCGAGCAGGGGAGCGAGCTCATCCTGGTCGAGCATCTCGATTTTCTGGATTTCGTGAGAAGTACGGAAACCGTCGAAGAAGTTAACGAAGGGGATTGAGCTCTTGATAGTGGCGAGATGGGCAACGCCGGCAAGATCCATAACCTCCTGAACCGAGCCCTCAGCGAGCATTGCGAAGCCGGTCTGACGCACAGACATAACGTCCTGATGGTCGCCGAAGATAGAGAGGGCGTGAGAAGCGAGTGTACGAGCCGAAACGTGGAAAACGCTGGGGAGCATTTCGCCGGCGATTTTGTACATATTGGGGATCATCAGGAGGAGACCCTGAGAAGCGGTGTAGGTAGTGGTGAGGGCACCGGCCTGAAGCGAACCGTGCACAGCGCCGGCGGCGCCGCCTTCTGATTGCATCTCCTGAACGAGAACAGTCTCGCCGAAGATGTTCTTACGGCCAGCGGCAGCCCACTCGTCGACATATTCAGCCATTGTCGACGACGGGGTAATGGGGTAGATCGCAGCTACTTCGCTGAACATATACGAGATATGGGCAGCAGCCTGATTACCGTCACATGTCAAGAATTTCTTTTCTTTGCTCATAGTTTTGTAATCTATTGTTATGAAAGTGATGTTTGCAGGATTAATCTGTCGGATGGTATTAGTCTCGGTCGGCGCTGCCAGAGCAGAGCCTGTCACTTGCGCGCGCCGCGATTGCAAGGCATCGCCCACGCACAATATTACGGCTGCGAATTTACGTTTTTTTTGCCTACCGACCAAATAAAAGTTCCATACCCGGCCCATTTATTCACGGCTGCGGATTAATTTCCACCAAATCCGCACGTAAACACACCCGCTCCCGCGGCGGGAGATCACTGTTTCAGCTCCACCGGGCGGGGATGATAGCCCGCGACGTTGCGGAAAGCAATCGTGGCTGCCGACGAGGTCACCTCGGACTCGTAGCGCAGATAATATCGCTCAGAGCCGAGGAAATCGAGCGTGAACAGGGCGGAGCCGGCCCTGCAGGAGTAGTCTCCGTCGCGGGCCTGGGTCAAGCGCTCGTAAACGGTGATATTGAAGCCCTTCACCTCGACTTTCGCGCTGACGGTCCCCGAAAGATAGATGTCGGGCAAGCCGCTACGCTTCAGCATCACATTACCCCGCTCGTCGCAGTACACCTCGATAGCGGGGCGGGCATCGGCGGGAGAGGAGGGGTCGGAGGGGATAAGGTCGGCCGCGAGAAGCACCTCGCGCACCGCTCCCCCGCGATGGGGCAAAGCGGCATACGCCACGATAGCCGCGGCCACGATAAATAGTATTATATAAAACTCAGTGGTATGAAAAAAAGCCATGTCTTCAATTATTATACAAGATAGCGATACTCTTCAGCAAATTTAGGTTATTATCGGAAATTTGACTAATTTTGGGGCATGAAAAATATATTAAAGATATTATATGCCGCCATCGCCGGAGTGTCGATCTGCGCTTGCGGCGGGAAATCGGCAGCGGTCACCTCTCCGGAGTCAACCCCTGAGACGGGAACGGCGGAGATAAAATTCAACCCCGACTCAGCCTATCAGTTCATCGCCGACCAAGTAGGATTCGGCCCTCGCACAGTAGGCTCCGCGGCCCACGCCCGCTGCGCCGACTATATCGCGGCCAAGCTAAAAGCCTACGGCGCGGAGGTCATAGAGCAGGACACCACCTTTACCGACCAGTGGGGCAAGCGGCAGCCCGTAAGAAACATCATCGGCCGATTCAACCCGCAAGCCGAGCGGGCGGTAATGCTCCTCGCTCATTACGACACCCGCCCCTGGGCCGATGAAGACCCCGATGAGTCGAAACACTCTACCCCTATCGACGGCGCTAACGACGGGGGCAGCGGCGTGGCCGTGATGCTTGAGATCGCGCGCAACGCCTCGCAGCTCCCGGCGTCGAAAGGCATCGACCTGCTTTTTGTCGACAACGAAGACGCAGGAACACATCAAGACGACTTGTCGTGGTGCATCGGCTCGCAAGCATGGGCAGCCTACCGCCAGCCCGGCGACCGCCCTATCGACTACGCCATCCTCCTCGACATGGTCGGAGGGAAGGACGCAAGCTTTCCCCGCGAATACTTCTCGGAAGTAAACGCCAAAGGGATTAACGACTTGGTGTGGGCCACCGCGCGTCAACTCGGCTACGCCACCCGCTTTCCCGACCGCATAAGCGGAGCTATTAACGACGACCACGTTCCGCTGCTTAAAATCGGCATCCCGGCTATCGACATCATCGAGACCGACCCCGACGGGGGAGGATTCAACCCGACATGGCACACCGTAGCCGACAATCTACAGAACATCGACCCCAACACCCTCAACGCGGTCGGGCGCACCGTTACCGCGGTTTTGATGAAATAAGACTATCGACTCAGTCTTATTTATGCACAAAATGCAAAAATAAGGGGGTTTCAACGCGCTTATTCTTACATTGCCAGTTAGACAACTGATTTACTGATAGTTAACAGCGTAAAATAAGCGGCGCAATGGTTAATTTAACCATCGCGCCGCTCTTATTTTTACATTTTACGCACAAATAAGCACAGTAAACAGACCTTATTTTAACAAAAATGTAGTTTTAAACATGAAAAAATTAGCTATATTTGCGGAAAAATAAATTTTATGGAATCATTCGGTCATCTGCTTGAAAAACAAGTGTACAAAAGATTAGCAATGGACAACCCCTGGTGGACAACATCGGAAGTCGATTGCTACTACACCGATATGCCTCATCGCATCTATCTTGACTCATTTGTCAACGAGGTGACCAACACTTCTCTCAGAAGAGCGGTGGTATTGATGGGGCCCCGCCGTATAGGCAAGACCGTAATGATATTTCATACCATTTCACGATTACTGAAAGCCGGGGTTGACCCGAGGAAAATCATTTACCTGTCGCTTGACACCCCCGTTTTCTCCAACATCGCGCTGGAGCAACTGTTTTTATATGCCAAAAACGCTCTCCACCAACCGGAAAACGCAGGTGGCTACTTCGTGTTTTTTGATGAAATACAATATCTGAAGAATTGGGAAGTACATCTTAAAAGCATGGTCGACAGCTATCGGCACGACAAATTCATAGCCTCTGGATCAGCTGCCGCCGCGCTCAAAATGAAAAGCAACGAGAGCGGCGCAGGCCGATTCACCGACTTCACTCTGCCTCCGCTAACATTTTTAGAATATCTTCGATTCAAAAAACATGATTTGCTCGTCACCCGAGACACAACAAATGGATTTGACACTATAGATATAACCAAACTCAATGCTCTTTTTATTGAATATATCAATTACGGCGGTTATCCCGAAGTAGTATTTTCCGACGCTATAAGGCTTAACCCGGGTCAATACATTAAAAACGACATTATCGATAAGGTTTTACTAAGAGATTTACCGGGGCTTTATGGGATAACCGACGTGCAAGACCTCAACAAACTCTTCGTTCATATCGCCTTCAGGTCGGGATGCGAATTCTCGTTTGAGACGCTATCTACCGAGTCGGGCATCAAGAAAGAAACGCTGAAAAAATATATTCAATATCTCGAAGCCGCTTTCCTGATAAAGGTTGTGTACCGCATCGATCAAAACGCAAAGAGACTACAAAGGCTTACAACATTTAAAATCTATCTGACAAATCCATCGCTCCGATGCGCGCTCTTCACTCCGATAACCGAGGGTGACGACTTCATGGGAAGCATGGTAGAAACAGCGATTTTTTCCCAATGGTTTCAGACCAACGACAATAATCTTTATTACGCCAATTGGCATAATGGGCGCAATAAAGGGGAGGTAGATATGGTTTGGCTTTCGCCCATAACACAGCAACCCACCGATATAGTTGAGATCAAGTGGACAGACAGATATTTCACTAAGTCAGAAACCCTCAAATCGCTGAAGACATTTCTGTCGTTGCATCCCACTATTAAAAAGACTATCGTAACAACAGAGACGGAAAGCGGCGAAACAGATCTTGACGAAGGGCAGCATATACGATTTATCCCCTCGGCTCTATATGCTTACATGATCGACCAAATGGTAATAGACAAAGTCCTTAAGCAATAAGACTATCGGCTCAGTCTTATTTATGCACAAAATGTAAAAATAAGGGGGTTTCAACGCGCTTATTCTTACATTGCCAGTTAGACAACTGATTTACTGATAGTTAATGGTGTAAAATAAGCGGCGCAATGGTTAATTTGACCATCGCGCCGCTCTTATTTTTACATTTTGGGCCGGATTTCGGCTAAATTGTCTTGATCACGCGGGCCGGATTTCCCACAGCTATCGAGCGCGGAGGAATCGATCGGGTCACGACGCTACCGGCTCCAATAGTCGACCCCTCCCCTATCTCTACGCCGGGCAGAATCACGACGCTGCCCCCAATCCAACAGTCGGATCCGATAGTGACAGGCTCGCTCCACTCGCGGCCATCGCGACGCTCATCGGGGTCGGTCGGATGACACGCCGTGTAGATGCTCACGTTGGGGCCGATGAACACGTTATCGCCGATAGCCACTTTAGCCTCATCGAGCACCGTAAGATTAAAGTTGGCGAAGAAGTTGTCGCCTACTGAAATATTACAGCCGTAATCGCAGTGAAAGGGCTGGACTACCTTAACGTTGTCACCGCATTCGCCGAGTATACCGCGGATTGCGTCGTCCATCTCCGAGAGATTTTCGGGCGGGATGTCGTTATACTGCCGGATAAGCGTCTTCACGCGGTTGAGCTCCGCGATCAGGCCGTCGTGCGCGGCGCAGTACACGTTGCCGCTCATCATTTCGCGCCATATAGGCTCGTCTTGAATCATTATTTGAGATTTTTGGTCGGTAATTATTAGTCAGTGAACGAGATACGAGTTCCGCCAGGACGGTCGGAAACGGCGTCGTCAGAGTCGCCATCGTTCATTGCAAGAGGCGATTTGGAAGCGAGGGGCGACTTTTTGCCTGTGCTACGTATTTCCTCAGCGGCGTTTCGCGAGCGGCCGAAAGTGGGGTTTCGCTCAAAGAGTTCAATAGTTGCATCGTCGTTAAGCTGCTCGGGAGTGAGCACAACCTGAGCTTGCGATCCGGGATTGCTCACGATCTTGCCGGCTTTCTCCTTTCCATAAAGGTCCTCGATAAGCTTCAGATTGGTCTCTTCGACTTGCTTTTTCGCTGCTGCCTCGCGGGGGGTCTCAGTCGCTGCCGGAGCGGGGTGCTGTCCCGCCGGCTTCACATTAGGGACGGTCTGAGCTTTGTTGTCGGTAGAAAATCCTGCGGCGAGAAGCGTGATTTTCACTCGGTTGCCGAGCGAATCATCCTTAGCCAAGCCCCAAATCACGTCGACGTCGGGCGAGAGATTTGATATAAAGTTGGTGAGCTCATTAGCCTCGCTCATCACAAACTCCTGCTCTGCTGCAGGGTTGAAATACAGATTGAAAAGAATACGCTTAGAGCTGTAGATGTCGCGGTCTTTGAGCAGCGGGGAGTTGAGCGCATCGTTGATAGCCTTGGTGACGCGGCTCTCGCCTTCGCCATAACCGATGGAAATGATAGCGGCTCCGCCGTCGCGAAGAGTCGTGTCAACGTCGTTGAAGTCGATGTTTATAACATGGTTGTTGTTGGTGATAAGCTCTGAAATGCCGAGCGCGGCGGTGCTCAATGTGTCGTCGGCTTTGCCGAACGCGTTGAGAAATTGCAGGTCGGGGTAGATTTCGGTAAGTCGCTCGTTGTTGATCACCAGCAAGGCGTCGACATACTTGCTCATCTCGTTCGCGCCGTCGAGAGCCTTACGGATTTTTTTCGGGCCTTCAAAGAAGAAGGGGATAGTCACGATGCCGATAGTAAGCATACCGTGCTCGCGGGCTATACGAGCCACTACGGGGGCAGCGCCTGTGCCGGTGCCTCCGCCCATGCCCGCGGTAATGAACACCATGCGGGTCTGGTCGCTGAAAAGCTTCGCGATCTCGTCGGCGCTATCCTCAGCCTCGCGGCGCGCTTTCTCGGGATTGTTGCCCGCACCGAGACCTGTGCTACCTATCATGAGTTTCTGAGGCACGGGTGAATTGAGCAGAGCCTGCAAGTCGGTGTTGCACACCACGAACGACACATTCTCGATGCCCTGGTTATACATGTGGCGCACGGCGTTGTTACCGCCACCGCCTACGCCTATCACTTTTATAATAACATCTTCGTTGGCGGGAATCTTAAACTCCGATGCCTGTTCGATATCATCTATTGTCATATCTATCTAAATATAAGAGTATGTACGTAAACTAATATTATTCCTCGCTTCCGAAACTGTCGTCGAACTCCGAGTTGAAAATGCGCGATACGCGATCTTTCAGAGCCGAGAATCTGCTTTTGGCCAATCGTTTCGATCGATCGCTGGGCTTGCTCGGGACACGCGGGCGCGACTCGCCGGGAAAATCCTGATCGTCGCCTATAGGCTCGTCGTCGAGAGTGCCCATGCGCGGACGGTCGTCGGTAAAGTCGTCGCCCTCGTTATAGAAATGTTCCTCATCGGGCACAGGCTGCGGAACGGGAGCTACAATAACCTCCGAGAGAGAATCGACCGGATTGTTTTTCGCGGCTTCGAGGAGAAGGGAAATAATGTCGATTGAGTTATCGGCAAGCACAGAAGTGTCGGAGAGACGTATGCTGCGCGGGGCAGTTGCCAGACGCACCTTCATCTTGCTTTGCTCGGCAATCATCTCGCTGAGGCCCTTCAGGCGCGAGCCGCCGCCGGTGACGATGATGCCGGAGGGCAAATCAGAGGGTTGAAGCCCGGCATACTCTATCTGAGCGAGCACGTTGGCGACAATTTCGCTCGCGCGGGCCTCAATATAGCTGCTGATAGCGGGCTGATCGGCGATACGCACATCCTGACCGGCGGGAATAATACCGATAGAGCGCTTGAAGCTCTCAGCCTGGTCTTCGAGGTAGTTGAGCGACATAAGGTCGCGGGTGATATTGCGCGACCCCATCGGGAGAGTGATGAGATATTTCAGCGCGCCCCCCTTGCATATAACGGTAGTAGTGGTTTCGGATCCGAAATCCACAAGCATGCAGCCGAGAGCCTTCTCCTCGCGGCTAAGCACGCAATCGGCTATTGCGAGCGGGGTAACGATAAATCTTACAGGCTCAAGCTTGAGGCGGTCGACAATCACTCGATTGATATTGTTCTTTATACCTGCATTGCCTTCCACGATCTTGTAGCTGGCTGTGACAGAATTAGCTACGCAGCCTATCGGTTTCTGAGTGCTCTCGTGGTTGACGGTGTACTCTATAGGCACAATCTCGTAAATCTCCTTTTCTGAGAAGTGGTTAGCTGCCGCTTTCTCCTTCAGCTCCTTGATAATCTGGGCAGTTATATCGGTCTCCTGCATGAATTTCATGGCAGAGGTTTCAGACGCGGCGGCCACAGAGAATCCGCTGAGCCCTACATACACCTTCTCGATAGTGCGGGGTTGTATCGCCTTGATTTTTTCAAGCTTGTCGAGGATAGTGCCTATTGCCGAAGCCACTTCCTCGATATTGCGCACCTGACCGTAACGCACACTGTCGTTGGCAGGCTCTTCCTGCACGGCAAGCACGTTGACAAGCCCAGTCGAGTCGACGGCGGCGAGAGCGCCGCGGATTTTGGAGCTCCCAATCTCGATTGCTACGATATATTTATCTTCCATATATAGTTGATTTTATTTTTTTAGAGGATTTTAGGGTTTAGGTCGCTTTTGAGGGTCGAATCGGGGGCAATGGTTTCGAGATCGATTTCCTCTTCCAAATCTTCGTTCTCGTACTCATTAATGGCTTTCACGGCCGAGCCGGGACGTATTTTGGCCACAACCTGACCCGAATATTTCACCGATATGACATCATAATAATTCCATCCCTTTATAGGCATTACCTGGCGATAGAATTCAAACAGTCGCTTAAACTTGTCGGCCGCGCCGTCGGGGGTGCCGAAGTTGACCACGTGGCCCGAGATCGAGGGGATTATGATCACGTCGCCCTTACTGTTGATTTTCAGCACGCTCACCAATTCGTTCCAAGAGGGGTTTGCAGCGATTTGCTCCAGCAGCCCGGTGAGTTTCTCGGGAGCAAGCGTCTTCGGGTCGTCGCGCACAATGATGGGCACATCGATTTTATACTTTGCTCCCGACGACAACCGCTTGCCATTCTTATTAATATAATAGGAAGTTCCGGGATCGAAAACCCTCGCGACCGGCACCATAGGCACCACGTCGACCACGATGCGGTCCGACGCCGTTCGATAGCAATTGGCGCTCTCGACATTGGATAGCGAATTGAGCCTATCTTCGATATGCTGAATATTGATTTCGGAGGCTACCTTGCCGGGGAGTCGCTTGGTAAGGTAGTCGAGCTCGGCGTCGATTGCCGACGACGTGACGAAATTCGACATATCGTTTTGCTCGACGCGTATGTCGACCCCCGCGCACGTGGTAGAGGCGGCAACCTTGTCGGCAAAGGGTATGGCGAGAATCAGATACACCGCGAGGAGCACCGACAGCAAGCAATATATTACGCCTTTTTTGGTCATTTCAATCCTGTTGTTGTTTAGCGACTTTGGCAATAAGTTGAGGTATCAGCAGATTAATATCGCCGGCACCGGCAATGAGCAGAACTTCGAAATCGGCTTCGGCGAGCGTGTCTACCAACTTATCTTTCTCAACCAAGCGCTTGTCGGTTGCCGATACATCCTTGAGGATGATTTCCGACGTCACTCCTGCTATCGGAAGCTCGCGCGCCGGATAGATGGGTATCAGCACGACTCTATCGGCCAATGAGAGCGCGGCAGCGAAGCCGGGAGCGAAATCGCGGGTACGGGTGTACAAATGGGGCTGGAAGGCTACGGTCAATTTCCTGTCGGGATACAACGCCTTCACCGAAGCAATCGAAGCCTTAAGCTCGTCGGGGTGATGGGCGTAATCGTCAATGATCACCTTTCCGCCGGGGACTGTCTCTTTGAGCGCGAACTCGAAGCGGCGTTTCGGTCCCATAAACGAGGCCATGGCCGCGCGCGCGGTATCGGCGCTCACCTGCCCGGTCAAAAGACAAGCCGCTATTGATGCAATCGAGTTCTCGATATTTACCTCTACCGGGACTCCAAGCTCAATATCCTTTATCACGGCAGGCAATTTACCGGCGGCCGACGTGCAGTCGGGTGATATGTGCAGGTCGTAGACTATCGTGCCGTTGCCCCGGCGTATATTCTCGGCATGAAAATCTCCATGGTCGCGGCTATAGGTATAAACCTTGACGCCGGGAGCCGGATTGGGGCGCATCTTCAACCCCTCATGAAGCACGAGATAGCCGTTATCTGCGATGAGCTCGGTAAAGTGTCGAAAACTTTCGAGATAAGCCTCTTCAGTGCCGTATATATCGAGATGATCGGGGTCGGTCGAAGTAATGACCGCTATATAGGGCGAAAGCTGATGAAACGAGCGGTCGAACTCGTCGGCTTCAATCACGCTGTATTCCGAGCCTTCGCATAGCAGAAAATTGCTGTTATAATTGCGGAGAATACCGCCGAGGAAGGCGTTGCAGCCACATTCCGACGTGTATAGTATATGAGCTGCCATCGACGATGTAGTTGTCTTGCCGTGCGTTCCCGCAAAGCAAAGCGACTTGCTGCGGCGGGTCACAAGGCCAAGCACAGCAGCGCGTTTCACTACCTCAAATCCGTTGTCTCTAAACCACGCGAGCTGAGGCATGTCGGCGGGGACGGCCGGAGTATAAACCACGAGCGTCGTGGCCGGGTCGAGAAAATCGGCCGGTATTGCCTCGACATTATGGTCGAAAGTTATGGTTACTCCCTCGTCGCCAAGCGCGGAAGTAAGGTCAGACGGAGTGCGGTCATAGCCGCCGACGCGATGCCCCTCGGCGAGAAAATATCTTTCGAGCGCGGCCATGCCTATGCCTCCAGCGCCTATGAAGTATATATTCTGTTTCATCATTTTTTCACGATTTTGTAGATTTCGTCGACAATAACGTCGTCGGACTTCGGAAGACCCATTTTTTTCGCGTTTTCGCCTAAGCTTTCAAGACGTGCCTTATCCGACAGGAGCTTCAGCACCTCCTCTCCGAGTCGGGTCGGAGCGTCGGCGTCGAGAATCATCACCGCCGCGCCGCGATCGGCAAGCGCCTGGGCGTTTTTGCGTTGATGGTCTTCGGCCACGTTGGGCGACGGAACCAGTATCGAGGGGATACCGATAAGCTGAATCTCAGAGATAGTGCTCGCTCCGGCGCGCGACACCATCAGGTCGGCCGCGCGATAGACGAGATCCATACGGCTGACGAACGCCATCGCTTGCACATCCTTCTTCCCCTCGGCGAGGGGTAGGCAACTGTCGGCGTAATATTTACCGGTCTGCCACAATAGGCTCGCTCCGGCCGCCGTGATCTCATCCATTGCCGCGACTATGGAGTTATTGATAGTCCTCGCGCCGAGCGATCCGCCTACGGCGGCCACCAACGGCTTATCGGGGTCGAAACCGAGCTGACGCTTTGCCTCGCGACGGTCGACATCGCAATTGGCGATAGCCTCTCTGACCGGATTTCCGGTCAAAATAATGCGGTCGGCGGGGAAAAATCTCTCCATGCCCTCGTAGGCCACGCATATCCTGTCGGCGTGATGACCGAGATGCTTGTTTGTGACACCCGCATAAGAATTTTGTTCCTGAATGAGCGTGGGAATATGATATTTCTGAGCCATCATCAGCGTCGGGCCTGAAGCATATCCCCCGACCCCTACCGCCGCGTCGGGCTTGAAATCCTTGATTATCTTAGCAGCTTTGCGGCGGCTTTTGATCAGCTTCAAAAGCACCTTAAAGTTACGCCAAAGGCGTTTGCGGTCAAACCCCGCGATAGGCAAGCCGATAATCTTGTACCCTGCGGCGGGCACTCGCTCCATCTCCATGCGCCCTTCCGCGCCCACGAAGAGAATCTCTGTTGACGGATCGCGACGCTTCAGAGCGTTGGCGATAGAGAGAGCCGGGAATATGTGGCCGCCTGTGCCGCCACCGCTTATGAGGATTTTCATTGAGTTTTAATATTTAGTCACTTTAAAGTGGGCTGTTTTATCTTAATATATAACAGGAATTTATTTTCACGCCTTGAGCTGTGTGGGATTGACCGCCGCGAGGGCTTCGGGCAAATCCTGGGGCGCTTTCTGCGCTTTTTTGCGTCCGGCCATCGAAGCGTAGCGGCTTATACTCAACATTATTCCGAACGCCAACGATGTCACCAGCATAGATGTGCCGCCCTGAGAGATCATCGGCAGCGGCTGGCCGCTGACGGGGAACACTCCGGTAGTGATAGCCATGTGGAAAAGCGCCTGAAAAACTATCATCACGGCCATTCCCATCACAAGCATTGCGGGGAAAGCGCGGTCACACCGGGCCGCGATCGTGCCCGCTCGCCCGAGGAGCGAGAGGTATATCACCAGCAAAAACAAGCCCCCTATCAGGCCTATGTCCTCTACCACGATGGCGAAAATATAGTCGGAGAAAGCGAGCGGCAGGCGCGCCGTTTCGCGCGAGTTGCCGGGCATAACGCCGAAAATGCCTCCATTGGCCTGCGCCATGTAGGAGTACATCTCCTGCCTGTTCTCAGCCACTATTTTCTGCTCCCATTTCGGTATAGAGTCATTGCCGTAACGTTCCATACGGCTAAGCCATGTACTTCTACGGTCAATCGTGGCCGCTTCTCCATTAGAGTCTTTACCGGTCTCCAATATCGCGGCATTTTCAGCCTCCGTTTTTGAGCCCTTTTCTATCTTGTAGTAAAGTCCGGCTCCCCCGATTAACATATAGAACACGAGGACAAGCCCGAATTTTTTCCATTGAATACCCCCGATCAGCATCATCGAGCAGCTTATTATCATGAGCAGCAACGTGTTGGTAAGGCCCTGGGATATTAGCATTCCGCCGAAGAACGCCACGATTAGCGCGCACAGCACCACGCCCTTGGTCTTAACGCCTCCGGCTTCCTGATTGCGCGACATTATGTAGGCCACAATCAGCACCGACGAAATCTTCAGTAACTCAGCCGGTTGCACCGAAAATCCAGGCAACGAGAAACTTCGGCGAGCGCCGTTGATAACATCGCCGGCCACCATAACATACATCATCATCAGCACACTCAATATCACAAATGCGGGCGTAAGTCGTATGATAGCCGTAAGCTTAAGCCTCGACACGCCGATACATATAATGATACCGACCACAAGCATCATAATCTGACGCACAAGAGGGCCGAATATGTTAGCTGAGGTAACCTCGCGACTCGACGCACTGTAAAGCTCCACCACTGAAATGATGCAGAGCATTACGTAAAAACCTACTATATATCGGTCGGCCTTTGGGCGCGAGGTGGTTTCGGGTGCGGAATCTGTCGGTTGAGAGGTTGTCATAACGTTGGTTTGATTGATATATGGAGAGTTTCGGTGGAGCGGATCGGTTATTAAAGCTTGCGCACAGCCTCTTTAAACTGGCATCCGCGGTCTTCATAGCTCTTAAAGAGGTCGAAGCTTGCGCAGCAGGGCGAGAGAAGCACTGTGTCGCCTTCGGTAGCGGCTTCGTGACAAGACTCAACAGCGTCGGCAAGCGAATGAGTATCCGCGACCTCAACGCCGCGTTTACCGAAGAAGTCGATGATTTTGGCGTTATCTTTACCCATGGCCACTATTTTCTTTACTTTGCGGTCGACAAGGTCGGCGATTTCGGTGTAGTCATTGCCTTTGTCCTTACCTCCGAGTATAAGCACCGTGGTTTTGGTTTCGGGCATTGATTCGAGCGCATACCAGCAGGAATTCACATTGGTAGCCTTCGAGTCGTTAATGTAGCGCACGCCATCGACTGTGCGCACGGCCTCAAGCCGATGTTCTACCCCCTCGAAATCGCTGAGCGCGCGCCTGATATCCTCCTTCCTTATGTCGAGCAAGCAAGCCGACAAGCCCGCTGCCATCGAGTTGAAGAGGTTGTGCAAGCCGTTGAGAGCCAGGTCGGCTCGGGGCATTGAGAGCTTGCTGTGAGGGGTGTCGAGAATTAGGCGGTCCTCAGCGTCGACGTAAGCCGCGGTTCCCTCCTCGGAGTGCTCTGCGAAGGGGAAAAGCTGCGCCTCGGTCTTTATCTGCTTGAGTTGCGCTGAAATTACGGGATCATCTTGCCAGAATATGAAAGCGTCGTCGTTGGTGAGATTCTGCAGTATGCGGAATTTCGCGTCGACGTAGTTCTGAAATTTATAGTCATATCTGTCGAGATGATCGGGGGTTATGTTCATTATCACGGCGATATTGGCGTGAAAGCGATACATATTGTCGAGTTGGAACGAACTCAACTCTATGACGTAGACATCATGGTCGTTGTTGGCCACCTGAAGCGCGAGGCTTTGGCCAACGTTACCCGCCAGCCCGACGTTGAGGCCGGCCTGCTTGAGTATATGATACGTGAGCAACGTGGTGGTTGTCTTGCCGTTGGAGCCGGTGATGCAAACCATCTTCGCGTCAGTGTATCTCCCGGCAAACTCAATCTCCGAAACCACGGGGATGTTTTTGCTCAGGATTTTTTTAACGATCGGGGCCTCGAGAGGGATGCCCGGGCTCTTAACAACCTCATCGGCCGAGAGGATGAGGGATTCAGTGTGACCCTCCTGCTCAAATTCTATATCGTATTGGCGCAGCATAGAGGCATATTTCTCCGAGATTTTACCGAAATCGCTAAGAAAAACATCCATGCCGAGTTTTTTTCCGAGGACCGCGGCTCCGACGCCGCTTTCGCCTCCACCGAGAATCACGAGACGCATTGTTGATTACTGATTAATGGTTGTTAAGAGATTGTATTATGAAATTTCTCTGTATTATCTGATTTTGAGCGACACGAAGGTGAGCGCCGCGAATATGATGCAGACGATCCAGAATCGCAGCACGATTTTCGGCTCCGGCACCGGATTGTATGGCTTCTGGAACACGCAATCGACCGATCCGTCGCCCGCCTTCTGGAAATGATGATGTAGCGGCGTCATCTTGAACAGTCGCCGACCCTCATGCTTGGGCGAGCGGCGTTTGGTAAATTTGAAGAACGACACCTGAAGCACCACCGACAAATCCTCGACATAGAAGAGGAGGCACAGAAGAGGCAACAGGAACTCCTTATGGATAAGCAGCGCGAACACAGCGATGATACCGCCTAAGGTAAGCGACCCCGTATCGCCCATAAAAACCTGAGCCGGATAAGAGTTGTACCATAGGAACCCGATCAGCGCGCCGATAAACGACGCCATGAACACTACCATCTCGCCGCTATCGGGTATATACATGATATTGAGGTAGGAGGAATAAACCACCGAGCCTCCCAGATAAGCCATTATGGCAAGCGCGACACCTATAATCGCGGAGCACCCCGTGGTCAGTCCGTCGAGCCCGTCCATAAGATTCGCGCCATTTGAGGTCGCGGTGATTATGAATATGGCCACGATAATAAACAGTATCCACCCGCCTACCGCGGCGTTGTCGCCGAGCCACTGAGTGAGGTCGTCGTAAGAGAAGTTATGCTCTTTGACGAACGGGATTGTTGTCTGATTCGACTTAATGTCTTGCTCCTCATAGATAATCTCTACTACCTCATTGTTGTCGGGAGAGGTAACGGTCACTTCATGATTCTCGCGGATCTTAATATCGGGGCTGAACCACATTGTCAGGCCCACGATCAAGCCGAGACCAATCTGGCCGATAATCTTGAATTTACCTTTGAGTCCGTCCTTATTGTGCTTACGTATCTTCATGTAGTCGTCGAGAAAGCCGAGGATACCGAGCCAAAGCGTCGACACGATAAGCAAGACCATATATACGTTGTTGAGGTTGCCTATGAGCAGACAGGGTATCAATATCGAAATGATGATTATGATACCTCCCATAGTAGGGGTGCCTGTCTTCTTCATCTGCCCTTCGAGGCCGAGATTACGCACTATCTCCCCTACCTGCATGATTTGCAGGCGGTTGATTATTTTGCGTCCGATAACCGTAGCTATAAACAGCGACAACACCAGAGCAATGACCGAGCGCACTGTGATATAATCCATCAATCGCGCTCCGGGCACATTCTCTTCCTGTAATTTTTCAAAAAGGTGGTAAAGCATTTTTAATAACTTAGAGGAAGATTAATGTATCAAAGTTCGGCGAAAGCCTCTCTAACCACTTCGCGGTCGTCGAAATGATGCTTCTCGCCGCGTATTTCCTGATAATCCTCATGGCCTTTTCCGGCTACGAGCACCACATCGCCGGGGCCGGCGAGATTGATGGCGGTGCGGATTGCCTCGCGGCGGTCGACGTTGAGAAGGGTTTTGCGGAGCAGGTCGCGGGTATCGAGCCCGGCGCGCATTCCCGCGAGAATCTCCGTCGGTTCCTCAAAGCGCGGATTGTCTGATGTCAGGATAAGGCGGTCGGAGCGGAGAGCGGCCTCGCGGGCCATGATCGGGCGCTTACCCTCGTCGCGGTTACCTCCGGCGCCTACCACGGTGATGATGCTTCCGCTATCGCCGATCACCTCGCGGATAGTTTCGAGCACGTTGATGATGGCGTCGGGAGTATGGGCATAGTCGACAATGGCAGTGACGCCTGTAGGCGAATGGAAGGTCTGGAATCGTCCGGCCACGGGCACAAGCACACTCATTTTCTCAAGCACCGAGTCCATAGGCCAGCCGAGCAATATCGAGGCGCCGAACACTGCCGTCAGGTTATAGGCATTGAATCGGCCGGTGAACAACACGTTGACCTCATGCCCGTTGAAGCTCATGAGAGTACCGTCGAGGTGGCTCTCCACTATGCGGCCATTGAAATCGGCCATAGATCGGAGCGAGTAGGTCTTGCGCGAAGCCTTGGTGTTCTGGAGCATCACCTCCCCCACTTTGTCGTCGATATTGGTTAGGGCGAAGGCATCGGCGGGCAATCCGTCGAAGAATGATTTCTTAGCCTCTAAATATGCCTCGAATGTCTTGTGGTAGTCGAGGTGGTCGCGGGTAAGGTTGGAGAAAATGCCCCCGGCAAATTTCAGGCCTGCAATACGATGCTGCACGGCGGCGTGAGAGCTGACCTCCATCGCGCAGTATGAGCAGCCTTCCTCAACCATCTCGTGAAGAAGGCGGTTGATTGTCAATGGATCGGGAGTGGTTTGATTCGTAGGGATCGGGCGAAGCTCGATATAGTTGCACACCGTGGAGAGCAACCCGGCCTTATATCCGAGCAGACGCGCCATTTCGTAGATAAGCGTGGCGGTGGTTGTCTTGCCGTTGGTGCCGGTGACGCCTACCAGTTTAAGCTTTTGCGAAGGGTTGCCAAACCACTGCGAGGCGAGGAAGCCGAGCGCTATCGAGGTGTTCTCCACAACTATGTAAGTCGTGTCGGGGAAAAGCGTTTCAGGCAAAGTGTCTACTACGATAGCTCCTACCCGCTTGTCGGCGAGCGAAGGTATAAACGAGTGTCCGTCGACATTAACGCCCCTTACGGCCACAAACATTGTGTCGGCCACAGCCTTGCGCGAGTCGCTGACGAGGTCTACGATTTCGCGGTCGGTAGGCCCGACAACTTGAAGCGGCTTAATGGCTTTGATAAGATGATCAAGATTCATTTTCCTGTATTTTATCTATGAAAATGGAATATTCGTTAATTGAGTTGCAGGGATACTGTGCGAGTGCCGGGTATGAGCGACTGCGCGACCACTCGGCCCGAGCCCTTGAATGTGACGTCGTAGCCCGCTCCCTCAAGTTTCACCACGGCCTCGCGGAGTCCGAGCTGCTTGACCGACGGCGGCTGCTTGCCCGACTTCTGGTCGCTGCTCTGCTGCGAGGGGAGCTTATATGGTATCGGCTTCACGTTGGGGCCAAGCTCCTTGGCGAGCGCCGTGTAGTCGGCCGACGCCGCGTTGAGTCGCGGCGACGACTTCGACGCCTTGCTCTCCTCGGCGAAATCAGAGTAGTTGTCGAGAAGACCGCGCGAATACATCTTCAGCGCCACGTTTTTCAGCACCTCGCCAGAGGTCGAGGGCGCGCCAAACATATTCTTGGTCGGGTGGAATGTGAGCACCATGCATGAGTATTTCGGATTGTCCGCGGGGAAGAATCCGCAGAAGGCGAGACGCTTCTTTGAGGTGTCGTAAGAGTGGGTTATGGTGTCGATATGATAGCAAGTGCCTGTCTTGCCGGCTATCTTCACATACTCGTTTTTGAGGCGACGGCCTGTGCCGTGCTTCCCTTGCACCACACCCGAAAGCATCTCGCGGAGTATCTTGGCGTTCTCTTCAGAGCATATCCGCTCGCGGATATAGCTTACCGGGAAAATCGAGTCGACGCCGTCGCGGCTGATGCCTTTGACCAAGCGTGGACGCACGTAGCGGCCCCCGTTGGCGATAGCGTTGTATACCGACAGGGTGTAGAGCGGCGGAATGGCCGTGGAGTAGCCGAAACACATTCGCGACATGTCTATGCGCTTGGGGTGGCGGTTCATGCGTGGACGCTCTTCCTCGGCGATGCCCGAATTCATTTTCTCGAAGAAACCGATTTCCTCGAAGTTCTTTACGAAGCCCTCGGGGTCGTTGTCATAGCCGCGGATGGTGATTTTGGCCATGCCCACGTTGGATGAGTGCTCAATAATTTCGTAGGGGGTAAGGGCCGAGGTGAAGTGGGAGTCGGAGATCGGGCGCCCTCCGGCATAGGCGTATTTTCCGCCGGTCGCGATTTTCTGGTTAAGCGGCGGGCAATACCCTTTTTCGAGAGCGAACATCATCGAGATCGGCTTCACTACCGACCCTGGCTCGTAAGCCACCACCGCGCGGTTGTATGCCTCGATATAGCGGCCCGAGGATTTGTCATACTCCAGATTGGATATGGCCTTGATGTCGCCCGTGGCCACTTCTATCAGCACCGCGCAACCCCACTCCGCGCCGCAGCTGTCGAGAATCGAGTTGAGCTCCCCTTCGAGCAGATCCTGAAGAGTTATGTCGATAGTGGTGGTGACGTCGTAGCCGTCTTTGGCGGGGATGTCTACCCAGTTGCCTATCTTATTGGTCATGGTGACGGCGCGGTAGCGGCCGGGGGTGCCGTAAAGAAGCGAGTCAAGGGCCTTCTCCAGGCCCGAGATGCCATGTATCTCCTTGCACTCCTGCGTTTGGCCTACCTGACCGATGCTTCGGCGCGCCATTGAGCCGAAGGGGCAGCTGCGCTTCATGAACGGAGCCTCGATCATGCCCGACTTGTTTTTGTTCTTTTGGCGCAGGAACGGGAATTGGCGCACGTGCTCCAGATCCTCAAAGGTGATTTTGTCGAGCAGGCGGTAGTAACGCGGCTTTTTCTCCTTGTTGTATTGCTTCATCAGCTCCTCTTTCCATTGCGCCTTGTCGCGCCCTTTCGAGGGGAAATACTCGGCGAGGCATAGGGCGAGCGAGTCGACCGACTGCGCGAAGAGTTTTTTGTTGAACGCTTCGCTGCCGAAGTCGATATGCACGTTGTAAAAGCAGAGATTGGTCACGAGCACACTGCCGTCGCTGGCAAGTATGTCGCCCCGCTCGGGATAGATGGTCTCATCGCGGAGTTTCAACGACTCCATCGCTTTCCGATTCCAGTTCTCGGCGTGAACTACAGTGGTTTTGAACAACTTTATACCGATGCTTCCCGAAAAAATCAGTATCACTACTATAATCAATAGGTAGCGGAACATGATGTGACCCTGATTGTTGACTTTCTGCTTGGACATGGGAGTTTAGAGAGTGAAAATTGTAGCTATTAAGTGTGATTTGTCGCTGTTTCAGAAGCGGGATTCGCGATTTATTTATTTTGTTGATCTAATCTTTGATTTCGAGCTTGTAGGGAGGCTGGTTGCGTATCTCCAGGTCGAGCCCCTGCTCTTTGACGAGTTTCCTCATCGCCATTTCGCGGGTTGAGCTCATGTAGAGACTTCGCTCGCGCACATTCTCCGACTTTACGATCTGGAGTTCTTTTTCGAGTTGCTGTATAGTCTCCATTGCGGTGATACACTGGTAGCGGTTGGTGATATACACCATGACCAGGAGCACGAAAGCGAGAATCGCCCCCCAGTGGCGGCTGAAAAAACGGGTCGACAGCCACCGCGCCCCGACTATACCGTTGGCTTCGCGGTTCTTATTGGCCGATATTTTCTCTTTTTCTTTTGCCACTGTTCCGTATGGTTAATTATTCAGCTTCAGGTCGATTATTATGATTCCACAAGCTCCGCGACGCGCATTTTAGCGCTTCGCGAGCGGGGGTTGGCCGCTATCTCTGCCGCGTCGGGCACGATAGGCTTGGAGGTGAGCAACTTAAACGGCGATAGATTCCGGCCATAGAAGTCTTTGGCCTCTCTGCCCTCAAAGTTACCTGTGCGCATGAAGTTTTTAACGAGGCGGTCCTCCAGCGAGTGGTAGGTGATGATTGCGAGGCGGCCGCCCGGTTTCAAAGCCTTCAGCGAGGCGTCGAGCAGATTGCGCAGCGCGTCGAGCTCGCCGTTGACCTCGATACGCAACGCCTGGAATATCTTCGCGAGGTCGGTTTTGCGGTCGCGCGGGTTGAGCAATTTGTCTACCGCCGCGATGAGCTGCTCGGTGGTGGCTATCGGAGCCGCCGAGCGGGCCTTGACTATCGCTGCCGCTATCTTGCGCGAGTTTTTCATCTCTCCGTAGAGATAAAGTATATCAGCGAGCTGCTCCTCGGTGTAGCGCGCCACAAGGTCGGCGGCCGTGAAACCGCTGTCGCGGTTCATGCGCATATCGAGCGGGCCGTCGAAGCGGAAGGAGAATCCTCGCTCCGGGTCGTCGAAGTGATGAAACGAAACGCCCAGATCGGCCAATATGCCGTCGACCTTCTCCACGCCGTAGAAGCGCAGAAAGTTGCGCATGAAGCGGAAGTTGCCCCTGACTATGGTGAAGCGGGGGTCGGCGAAGGCCCGGCTGACGGCGTCCATATCCTGGTCAAACCCGTAGAGATGGCCGCCGGCCGACAGCGACTCGACGATAGCGCGCGAATGGCCGCCTCCGCCGAAAGTGCAGTCTACATATACGCCCTCCGGCTTGATGTCGAGCATCTTAAGGGCCTGAGGGAGCAATGCCGGGATATGATATGCCAAATTCATTTCATTCACGCTGTAAAATTACTAATAAATCGCGAGAATTTACAAAATTAAATTTGCCAAAATAATACCATGTTGATAAGTTTTTTTCATATTATTTCATCCTCGCATATAACCCACTGATGCGTCGGCATTTAGCATCGACTCGCCAAACCGCGCCGAAAACCGATGCGTTTGCAAATGTAAATTCCCGCCTCAAAGACGACGCTCCCGACTGAACACGACGACCGCTCCCGGCGTTGTATATTGAGACAAAAGCAAAGATTCTACGCTCAACTATTCTACGTTATGACCAGCAACAAATTAAAGGGCAATCTCGCGATGTCCCTTTCCAAAATATTCTCAGGCCTGAATGAGAATGCGCTTAAATACTTGGTACCCACATGGATGTCACCCTTTTCGGGAGCCGTGATCCGATTGGCTTTCGGTGCCTTAGGCTATTGGGTGACAGGCATTTTCACCCGCAAGAAGAGCACACCCGCCTCCGCCCGCCAGAAGCTGATGTTGTTTCTCATGGGCGCCGTCTTAGTGTTCGGCTATATGTTTACTCTGCTTGCCGGCCTTAAGTACACCACCCCTATATCATCGTCGATTTTCATAAGCCTTCAGCCTGTGATAGTATTCATTATCTCGGCCATATTTCTCCGAGAGAAAGTCACGCGCATGAAAATCATAGGTATACTCGTGGGGCTTGCCGGAGCGTTTATAATAATCTCGACTCAGAAGACGAGCGCGACGGCGAGCAACCCCCTGCTCGGCAATCTGTTTTGCTTAGGTAGCGCGTTCTGCTATTCGCTTTACCTCATCTTCTCAGGCTATTTCCTGAAAAGGCTTGACGTGGTGACGGTTTCTAAGTGGTCGTTCTTGGGCGGTTTGGTTTCGTCGGCGATAACGATTTTCTTCATAGGCTGGGACGCCAAAGTGTTGACGCAAAATCTCTTCTCGACGCCTATGCTTGTGTTGGCGTTCGTGTTGATCTGCCCTACATTCATTAGCTACTTTCTTGTCGCGGTGGGCATTAAGAATCTCAAAATCACTGTCGTTGCGCTCTATTCCAATGTGATTCTCGTTACGGCAACCATTTTCAGCTATATATTCGGGCAGGATATTTTCTCATGGTGGCAGATAGTCGCTATCGTGCTGATAATCATATCCGTTTACTTCATGGAGGTGGCTGAGGCCAAGACGCCGGCTCCGACGCCGGCTACCGGCGGCGCGTCAGAGAGTGATGACAAAGGAAACGCCGTTGTGAGCCACGTTGACAACCCCGGCGGCGATAAGACGACCGATTAAATCAAGGGCCTGGCTTCGCGAACTATGCGACGCGACCACGTAACGGTCGAGCGTCACTTCCTTCTCCGTTTCAAGCAGTTTGAGAAGCAGGCGTTGGCGATCGTCGATCTGCAGCAGCGATCCCCCCTGACCCGAATAATATTCCCAAGCTTTGAGCAGCATCTCCGGAGCGGCCATGTTTTCATCCTTTACCCTGAAGTAAGCTTTCATTGCCCCCCGCTCCTCCTTGACCATAACCGGGGGCCGCAACGCTTTGGGTATCTCCGCTTTAAGCACCACAATATTGGTATCGACCTTATACGCGGTCATTTCTACCTTTACCGCCGGGGCGCAAAACGTCTCGGCGGCTGTCTCTATCATATAGACATCCTCTTCGTTGCGTATCCCGGCAGCCACGCCGTTGTCCTTCACGCCGATAAGGAGTCGGCCACCGTCGTTGTTGGCAAAGGCTGAGATGGAGCGGGCGATTTTGCGCGCGTCCGAAATCTGAAATTTGAAATCCTGGTGCGCGTGCTCCCCCTCCTCTATGAGCCGGAGTATGTATTGCCGCCCGCGTATGGCCTTTAAATCCTTCATGCCGGGGTGATAGCTTTATTCGGAGGTAAGCTCCGCGCGGCCTGTGCGCAACAATGTGAGATAACGGAAGAAAAGCAGGGTGAACATGACGGCCACGCCCCCTCCCGCGGCGATTGAGATGCCCCACGATATACCGAAGCCCTCGGGCGCGAAAAGCAGATAGGTCACGCTTACGGCGGTCATGAATATGGCGGGGAGAAGCGTCACGATATACGCCTTTCCATGGCGGGCCAGGTATACGGTCACGGCCCAGAGGGTAAACACTGCGAGTGTCTGGTTACACCAGGCGAAATAGCGCCAAAGCACTTGAAAGTCGATAAGCATAAGGAAGAAAGAGAGAGCGAATATCGGCAGCGACATCAACACGCGCTTCAGCAGCTTCTTTTGGTCGATTTTGAGCATATCAGCCATCATAAGGCGGGCCGAGCGCAGGGCTGTGTCGCCCGTGGTGATAGGCGCGGCCACTACGCCAAGTATCGCGAGCACCCCGCCGATTGCGCCGAGCCAGCTTACCGATATATCCTTGACGAGATCGGCCGACGATGAGTTGCCGTGCGCGGCCACGTAATCGAAGAGCTGGTCGTAGCCGCCCGTGAAGGCTATGGTAGCCGCGGCCCATATAAGCGCGACGACCCCCTCGGCCACCATCGCGCCGTAGAACACTGGGCGCGCCAGTTTCTCGTTCTTAAGGCAGCGGGCCATCATGGGCGACTGCGTGGCATGGAAGCCAGATATAGCGCCGCACGCTATCGTGACAAACAGCATAGGGAATATCGGATGCGCCTCATCGGCATAGCGCGAATAAAGCCCGTCCTTGAAGCCGTCGGGTATTGTCACGTCGCCGAAAATAAGCACTCCGAGCAGCCCCGCCGCCATAAACAGCAGAGCGAACCCGAAGACCGGGTAGAAATTACCGATGATTTTGTCAATCGGCAGCAGCGTGGCCGCGATATAATATGCGAATATAATGCCTATCCACACCTTCTCGTTCATATAGTCGGGGGTCATTCCGGCCAACAGCTGCGAGGGAGTGATCACGAAGACCGCCCCGACGAGTATCAGCAACGCGACGGAGAATACGCGCATCGTGTTTTTAAGAGGCGCGCCGAGCTCGTGACCCGCGATTTCCGGAAGCGACTGCCCTCCTGAGCGTATCGACATCATGGCCGAGAGAAAGTCGTGCACCCCGCCGGCAAACACTGTCCCCAACGCGATCCACAGAAACGCCGCCGGGCCAAACATTATGCCCATTACCGCGCCGAATATCGGGCCGAGACCCGCGATGTTCAGAAACTGAATGAGAAACACTTTCCACGTCGGCATTGGCATATAGTCGACATCGTCGCGCATCGTATACGCGGGTGTCGCGCGCTTGGAGTCGACTCCAAACACTTTTTCCATCAGCAATCCGTAAATGAAATAGCCGCCCACAAGCACGGCCAACGCTATGATAAATGAGGTCACGAGATATGATTTTAAGTGTCGGTTAACAAAATTTTAACGTGAATTTTGATTTTATATTGCCTTTATAAGATATATATCCGTATCTTTGCATCTATTAATCCACCACCAAGCCTATTAACTCAACAACTCCATAATGAATATCGCAATTATCGTGGCGATGGACAAGGAGCTGCAACTTCTGCTCCCGCTCCTTTCCGAACCGCGCGAAACCGTAATCGACTCCAACACATATCATCTCGGCGACCTCGGCAATCACTCGGTCGTGATCATGAAATCGGGCATCGGCAAAGTCAACGCCGCCATCTCTGCCCTTAACCTTATCAATAATTTCGCCCCCGACCTGGTGATCAACACCGGTGTGGCGGGTGGCACAGGCTCCGACGCCAAGATTTGCGACATAGTCGTCGGGCGGCAGATAGCCTACCACGACGTCTGGTGCGGCCCCGGCACTAAAGAGGGCCAGGCGGCCCACTGCCCCCTTTTCTTCACCTCCGACGAGAGCGTTCTCTCTCTCCCCTGCCTCGACGCCCCCCATATCCATAAAGGGCTCATAGCGTCGGGCGACATTTTCGTGAGCAAAGCCGACGACATAGTCCGCATCAAAGCCATGTATCCCGAGGTCAAGGCTGTCGACATGGAGTCGGCGGCTATTGCTCAGGTTTGCCACCTCACCTCTACTCCCTTCTTCTGCATAAGGGTGGTCAGCGACACTCCCGGCGAAGCCGACAACGCCGCGCAGTACGACGAATTTTGGGAGCGCGCCCCGCGTCAGGCATTCAGCATACTCAAATCCATAATTTTCAGCCTCTGACCCCCGATGGAAAAGATCGACAGCTTCAAAGTCAACCACCTCACGCTCAATCCGGGGGTTTACGTGTCGCGCAGAGACGTCACCCCCTCGGGCGATGTGATCACAACTTTCGATGTGCGTCTGACCGCGCCCAATCGCGAGCCCGCCTGCGACCCCGCCGCCCTCCACGCCATGGAGCACCTCGCGGCCACCTACCTGCGCAACCACCCCCAATGGCGCCAGCGCATTGTCTACTGGGGACCTATGGGGTGCCTCACCGGCAATTATCTCATCGTTGCGGGCGACTACCAGCCGGCCGACATCGTGCCGCTGCTGCTCGAAACATTTCGCTTCATCGCCCGCTACGAAGGCGACATTCCGGGAGCCACGCCCCGCGATTGCGGCAACTACAGCTTCATGAACCTCGCCGAGGCGCGCCGTGTCGCCGACCGCTTTGCCCGGGTGCTCGCCGACATCACCCCCGACCGCACGCGTTATCCCGATTAACACATTCGGCAAAAAAACTAAAAACAATAAGAATTGGTAGTTTAGGGTCTTTATCACTCCTACTAACTACCAATTCTTATGTCAGTTTCAATTTATATTACTGGAGTTGGCTCACTTTGAAATGTACTTGCGACCCTTCTCTATAACAACTCCCGAGTAGGAATCAGATACTTTTCGGCCATATACATCATAGCGCTCACTGTTGCCCTCTACTTGATCCTCAACCACGGCATCTACGCCACTTGATGCAGATATTAGCTCAACAACCTGGCCGGGAGCGGTCGGGATATCATAGAGATATGTGACAGGGAGCTTCGTTTCAGGGACAGCCGAGGGTTTCGCCACAATCGGGGCGGGCATTGCATAAGCGCGAGTAATCTCATTGCCGTTATCTCCCTGCGCCAAGCTCAACGGAGTGCCGTCTACATTTTTCAACGCTACGCCTGAACGTATTCTCATATTTCCGCCGAGCGTAGATAGGATTTTGACAGAAGCAACGCCCCCATCCTTCCACTCCAATTTCTTCACCTCAAAGCCGCCGCGGGCTCGCAAGCCTTCAACCTCGCCGCTCGCCCATGTGTCAGGCAATGCCGGGAGTAGATGAATGAATCCCGCATGACTTTGTAGCAGCATCTCCGCGATTCCGGCACAGCATCCGAAGTTACCGTCAATCTGGAATGGCGCATGAGCATCAAACATGTTGGGATACGTGCCTCCATTGGGATCTTCAATGGTTATATCGGGAGAAACAAGGCGCAACTGGTTTTTGATAATCGATAGAGCATGATTTCCATCGAGCATTCGGGCCCACAGGCATACTTTCCACCCCATTGACCAGCCGCGGGCCGCATCGCCGCGACCTACCAACGACTTATGAACGCCCTGAAAAATCGTCTTATTATCGTAAGGCGAAACTTGGTTGCCCGGATAAGCGCCCCAAAGGTGGGAAAGATGACGATGGCTCGTGTTTTCTCTATCCCAATCCTCCTGCCATTCCTGCACCTGGCCGTACTTACCTATTTTATAGGGAGTGAGTTGCGACTTTAACGCATCAATGCGGGCGGCAAAGTCTGCATCTGTTCCAAGTATACGGGCAGCCTCGGCAGTGTTTTTCAGCACGTCGTACACCATCTGATTGTCCATCGCAACGCCGCCAAAGAGCGAAGCGTTGACTTTCGAACCATCTTCTTTTGTATAAGAGTCGAGCCCCGGATGATTTTCAGGAGAATTGGAAGGGCATACAACCATATAACCCGTGGCGGGATCCTTGATTAAGAAATCCTGGAAGAACTGCGCGCAACCTTTAAGCACTGGGTAGACGCTTGCAAGATAATCTTTGTCGCCCGAGAAGAGATATTTTTCCCAAAGATGAGAACAGAACCATGCGTTGCAGGTAGGCCATACCCCCACGCCACCATTGTCGACCGCACCCGTCGTGCGCCACAGATCGGTGTTATGGTGTAGCACCCAGCCATTCGCCCCATACATTTCGCGAGCTGTTACTGCGCCGGTTTTCGACACATCTTTAACCATATCGATAAACGGATCGTGACATTCTGAGAGATTAGTGACTTCGGCAGGCCAATAATTCATCTCCACATTGATATTTGTGGTGTATTTCGAGTCCCATGCGGGATATTGGCGCGCATTTGGATTCCATATACCCTGCAGATTAGCGGGCTGACTGCCCGGCTGAGACGAGGCGATGAGCAGGTAACGGCCAAATTGGAAATAATTTGCCACAAGACCCGGATCGTTGGCGTTCTTATAGAAGTTTTTGATTCGCTGATCGGTAGGGAGCGATTCGAGTTCTTTATTCTGGCCGAGGTTTAGGTTCACGCGGGCGAATTGCTCTTGATATTTCTTAATGTGTTCGGTCAGAGATGTAGAGTAATCCTGATTTTTTGCTATATAGTCTGTTATATATGCGAGAGCTTTAGCCTCGGCGTCGGCGCTTATGTCGCTGTAATCGACAAAATTTGTCGCAGAGGAGATTATGATGGTCACGCTGTTGGCTCCGCTGACCTCAAGCGAGGGGGTGGCATTGTTTCCCGCAATTATCCCGTGCTGAATCACATTTTTTACCGATTTGGCAACTGACCCCCCATCGTTAATTACCTTGATGAAAGTAAAACAATTGAGTTTATTATCTACATTTTCTGTCTTATCGCGGGCAGGAATAAGAGATGCTTTAATAAGACCGTCGGGGGTGATCTCGTTCACTCCGAGCTTCACCATATTAGTTTTTGCCGGAGCTGCGAAACAAACATTCATATCGACTTTTCCGGGGGCAGAAGCTTCGATGCGCACTATTGTCACATTGTCGGCAAACGAAGTAAACACTTCTCTGGTGTAGGTGACTCCATTGGCGATATAGGAGGTGGTGGCCACGGCGCGATTCATATCGAGGTCGCGGATATAGGCCTGAGCGTCGCGAGCGTCCTCTGAGGCTCCAACCTCTTCGTCGTCAAAGCGGTGGCCCGGAAAACCAATCAGCACGCACCCTGCGGCTTGGTACTGCGCTCCGTGCGAGCCTGTCGACATCCAATTAGGCACGGCCAATTTTTGCGCCTCGCCATATTTCTTGTCGAAAATGAGCTGGCGCACCTGCGACAGCACTCCCTTGGCGGCCTGGTTGTGGTTAGCATTAGGCGATTGTCCCCAGAAAGTGTCTTCGTTGAGCTGGATAGTATCCGTTGCCACGCTTCCGCTTACCATTGCTCCAAGACGTCCGTTGCCCAATGGAAGCGACTCTTCCCATGCCGATGCCGGGCGGTGATACCATAGGCGGTTCTTGCTGTCAGGCACTGGCGAGGGCACTGGTCTCGTGGCAGCCGTGGTAAAGGTTGCCGAGTATGCTTGACCGCACTTGTTGCCTGCAAGATCAAAGAATTGGTTGGCGGCCACTGAAAATGTGTAGGAAGTGGACAATTCGAGCGCATCGTAAGCGAAAGTCGCTTTGTTGCTGTCTATAACAGGAACGAGGTTGACCGACGTTTTCGTTTCATTGTTTATGAGTTTGCCGACCGCACCTTTAGCCGTCGTTATGCTCTCGTTAAATCGCATAACGATTTTTCCGGTCGTTGGCACTTCGGTTTCGCCTTCGGCGGGAGTGATACTCATCAGTTCTGGACCTTGAAAGTCATCCGCAAGTATATTAACGTATTTTAGGTTATAATTACTCGTCTTTGTGGCTGACTGTATCAGCATTCTTACTATAAGACGATCGCAATTGTCGGCGGCAAGCGAATAAGTCGCGTCAACATAGGTGTTCCAATGGCTTCCGGAAACGTAATCGTCAAGAATCTTCCACGTGGTGCCCCCATCAACAGAGTAGACCACCCCAAATTTGGTCGACGAGCTCGATCCGTCGCCGATAGCGAAGTTCAGCTTTACGTTTGTAAGACTTGTTGTCGGCATGTTTACCTCGAAATATTGGTCATGCTTCGTGCCGTCGGTATAATCGGTTTTGGCGGTGAACTTATCCGTCGACGCAGTGTTAAGACGCAGAAGGTAGCTTGGGGTGCTTCCGCTTGTTTTCACTTGCCACTTGCCGTCAGAGGTGCGTAGGCTCACGGCGCAATCATCCGGATTGAGAGCGCAGCTGTTAGGCCTGAAAAAAGGCTGAGTCTGCTTCCAATACACGTTGGGCAGTTCAGCCCATCCATCGGCGTTCGGGGTATAGACCGCTGTTGAACCTGTTTTATCTTCATCGTAACCGGTTGTAAACTCCCAATGAGCTACTACGGCTTGCTCCGCACCCTGAACTGCAAGCGCGCTCAGGGTAGCGGCGGTGAAGAGCGTTAGTAATCTGTTTTTTCTCATGTGTATTAATCTTAATTGGTTTTGCGCGAATTTACTAAGCCCATAACCTCCAAAATGTGAAATTTGGCGCAAACATGATGAAATTCGGCGCATTTTTGATGTGAAAATTGAGTCAATCATATGGCGAGCCGAAATTTATCGTAAATTTGAGGCAATTAATTAAGCCATGAGAAATAAAGCTTTCATATCATTAGTGACTTACATTTCATGCGTCACTTTCTCTTTCGCTGACAATCCCTTTGACCGCAGTTATGACATCTCCAACGGCCTTTCGCACCGCAAGGTCGGAGGCGTGGTGCAAGATCGTAACGGCCTGATATGGATTTCAACATGGAACGGCCTGAATTGCTATGATGGCTACGATTTCCATTGGGTCCGAATATCCTCTACCGATAGCGCTGCCAACGCGACAAACCATATCCGCGACATAATGCTTTCACCTGAAGGCAATATATTCTGCCATACCGATGAAGATATTTTTGAATATGACCTCGGGAATCTCTCTTTTCGCGACATAAGCTCCCATCGTAAAGATTCCCTCGCTAAAATCATGGGACGAAGGTGGGGTGGGCTGACCGACCGTCAATGGAATCAATGGACACTCTCTAAGGATGGCCTTCATAAAAAATCATCACATCACTATCCCGCCACAGTGATACACGGGACGGAGCGTCAGCATCCAAGGGCTATGATTACCGACCGAGAGGGCCGATTATGGATTTCAACCAGTACTGAAAAAGGCATTAATATCTACAATATTGACGGCTCGCTCGCCCGACGCCTTACAACGCCGTATGCTCCTTACGCTATTTTTCAGGCGAGCGACGGTACCGTATGGATCGGTTGTAAACCCGGAACTCTTATGAAAGCCGACGGAGAGAAGGTGTCAGATGACATTATTTACGACATTTCTGAGGATGCGGCCGGCAATATATGGCTCGCCACTTTTGGAAGTGGCGTGAAGGTAATCGGGAAAAAACAAAATGCGAAACCCGTCTCATTGCCCTCCTCCGATGGAATAAGAGTGCGGCGCGTCTTAATCACCCCATCGCAGAATATTATCGCTGCCACCAACTCCGGTCTGTTAATCGGCAAAATCAACTCCGACCGCCCTGAATCAACCCGATTAAGGATGATAAAGCGCCAACCCGGCAATCTCGACGGCTTGGGCAGCAACACCCTTATGGACGTGGCGATCGACAAACGAGGCAACATATACATTGCTACTGAAAGCTCAGGCATAGATATGATTTCTGAAGAGTCTCTTATGGGTGCAACGCCGTCATTTTCCCATCTGACAGCTTCAACAGGAGCGCTTCCTTCTGACAATATTCTCGCAATGGCCGTCCGAGGAGACTCATTGCTTATGGCTGTGGGGGCCGACAACGTGGCTGCGCTCAATCTCAACACATTGAAGGCAGTCAACTTCAACTCATCATTTTGGGTCGACTCATGCCGTTTCGCCGAGTGCGCTCCGTTGGCGCTCCCCGACGGCTCATGGATATTCGGAAGCGAACAGGGAGCATTGAGGGTTTCTTCGTCAAGCCTTTGGTCTACCGGTTATATTCCGCCGATAGTGTTCACTACACTAAGTTTGCCAAAAGGTGAAGCTGATTTTTGCCTGGCGGGGAAAGACCGTCTGAGTCTCGACGCTGACTCGCGCAACATAACTATAAAATATGCGGCGCTCGATTACACCGACAACCGTAATATATTATATCGCACGCGTCTCGACGGATCTGAGTGGACCTCGCAGGGATCTTCACGCGCTGTTACCTTATTCAATCTCGCTCCCGGACAACATTTGCTTGAAGTGCAGTCCACCGATTGCTATGGACGTTGGGTAGACAATATCACAGGTCTTTCTATCACTGTCGCGCCCCTATGGCACGAGACATGGTGGGCCAAAACGTTATTTATCCTTGCATGTGTCGCTACGGCTGCCGCCTCAGCATGGGGCGTGGTTTACGTCAGAAGAGTTAACCGTCAACGGCGCGAGTTCCTTTCCAAATACATGGAACTGCTTGCCGACAAAACTGAGGTCAGCAGCCAAGATTGCCATCCTGAAGCGAATGATGTGGTCGATAATCTCTCTGAATATGACAAAACATTTCTCAACCGCGTCCGCGGATATGTTGACGACAACATCTCCAACCCCAACGCCAACGTCGACGACATGGCCGCCGCTGTGGCAGTAAGCCGCTCAACGCTTAACCGAAGACTGAAATCAAAAATGGGCATCTCGCCGGCCCAACTTCTTATTGAGGCTCGTCTGCAGCGTGCCGCATCGCTCTTGAAATCATCATCCGACATCAGTCTTAATGAACTTGCTGACAAATGCGGATATTCCGACGTGCAGTATTTCCATCGCTCTTTCCGCAAACGCTTCGGAGTGCACCCTTATGATTATAAGCCTTAAACCGAGCAATCGGCACTCGCTTTGTCGCCGGCCCGGGTGCTCGGCGACAAAAGGCAGTGTATCAAACGAATATGGAGCGTGGGGCTTCAGCCCCGCGAAAGAGAATCAGCCGTCGTGCCCCCAACATGTAGCCGCATGCCTTCGGCATGCCAAAGAAAAGAAACGTAAAAGGCAGTGTGGCAAGCGAATATGGAGCGTGCGTCTTTAGGCGCACGAAAGAGAAACAGCCGCCGTGTCCTCGAACAGTAGGGCTGCTTCCATGGAGCAGCCTCCTGATTTACTGAAAGTTAGGCCCCTCACTCAGCCTCCCCCCTAACCCTTTCTTACTGGCCGACGGCTTCAACCATCGTGCCCCTATCATGTAGCCGCATGCCTTCGGCATGCCAAAAAAACGCAAACAGCAGTGTGGCAAGCGAATATGAAGCGTACGTCTTCAGCCCCGCGAAAGAGAATCAGCCGCCGTGCCTCCGAACCGTAGGGCTGCATCCATGGAGCAGCCTCCTGATTTACTGAAAGTTAGGCCCTCCCACTCAGCCTTCCCCCTATCCCTTTCTTACTGGCCGACGGCTTCAGCCGTCACCAATCGCCCATCCCCATACCTTCCCCTTCAAACTGCCGCCGTGCCCCCTAACATGTAGCCGCATGCCTTCGGCATGCCAAAAGAAAAGAAACGCAAAAGGCAGTGTGGCAAACGAATATGGAGCGTGAGGCTTCAGCCCCGCGAAAGAGAAACAGCCGTCGTGCCCCTGACATGTAGCCGCATGCCTTCGGCATGCCAAAAAACGCAAACAGCAGTGTGGCAAACGAATATGGAGCGTGGGGCTTCAGCCCCGCGAAAGAGAATCAGCCGCCGTGCCCCCTAACAGTAGGGCTGCATCCATGGAGCAGCCTCCTGATTTACTGAAAGTTATACCCTCCCACTCAGCCTCCCCCCCTATACCTTTCTTACTGGCCGACGGCTTCAGCCGTCACCAATCGCCCATCCCCGTACCTC
>CAZJBM010000025.1:0-38250 GCA_964544595.1 uncultured Barnesiella sp. | reverse complement strand
ACTCTGCTCAATGGCTGACCGCCTCAGCTTTAACAGATTTTATGGTACAGGCTCTAATAATCACGGAGCGAGGTTGTTTCGGGGCGGCGATTTTTTTGAGGGGCGGGGGGATTTTATTTTGGAAATCGGAGAAAAATTCGTAAATTTGTGGGTGAATTTGCGCTAATGGCAATTGCTTGATAATCAATGGCCGGGAAAGCAGGCGCGAATGTGTTTTCAATAGTTGGGACTCCCTCATCCCGAATAACTACAACCGAAAATGGCAGAAAAAGAAGAAGAATACAGTGCGAGTAATATCCAGGTCCTCGAAGGCCTGGAAGCAGTAAGGAAACGCCCGGCGATGTACATCGGCGACATCAGCTTCAAGGGTTTGCACCACCTGGTATATGAGGTGGTCGACAACTCGATCGATGAGGCACTCGCTGGCTACGCGAGTGACATCCAGGTGATTATACGCAAAGACAACTCGATAACGGTGATAGACAACGGCCGCGGCATCCCTGTCGACATGCACGAGAAGGAGCATAAGAGCGCTCTTGAGGTGGTGTTGACGGTGCTTCACGCGGGCGGCAAATTTGACAAGGGGTCGTACAAGGTGTCTGGCGGTCTGCACGGCGTCGGCGTGTCGTGTGTCAACGCCCTGTCGACTTATCTCCGCGCTGAGGTGCGCCGCGACGGCAAGATTTACGCCCAGGAGTATTCGTGCGGCAAGCCTACCACCGAGCTTATGGTGATAGGCGAGAGCGACACGACCGGCACATCGGTGACATTCCGGCCCGACGACTCGATCTTCACCGTGACAGTCTATGACTACAACACACTGGCCAACCGCCTTCGCGACCTGGCATTCCTTAACGCCGGCATACACCTGAGCCTGACCGACGAGCGCGAGCTCGACGAGCAGGGCAATCCCCGCCGCGAGGAATTCTACTCGGAGACGGGCCTCAGGGAGTTCGTGCAGTATATCGACCACAACAAGGAGTCGCTGATCAACGACGTGATCGACCTCTCGACCGAGCGCCAGGGAATACCTGTGGAAGTGGCGCTGACCTATAACTCGACTTACAACGAAAACGTATATTCATTCGTCAACAATATCAACACGATAGAGGGGGGCACGCACCTGACGGGTTTCCGCCGCGGCCTGACATCTACGCTTAAGAAATATGCCGAGGACAACAAGCTCCTCGAGAAATGCAAGGTAGAAATCTCGGCTGAGGACTTCCGCGAGGGCCTTACGGCAGTGGTTTCGGTGAAGGTGATGGAGCCTCAGTTTGAGGGCCAGACCAAAACGAAGCTCGGCAATAGCGAGGTGATAGGCGCGGTGCAGACGGCAGTCAGCGAGACGCTTCGCAACTATCTCGAAGAGCACCCGAAGCAGGCCCGCGTGATCGTGGACAAAATCATCGTGGCGGCGCAGGCGCGCCACGCGGCATACAACGCGCGAGTGAAGATACAGCGCAAGTCGCCCCTCTACTCGGGCGGCCTCCCCGGCAAGCTGGCTGACTGCCAGAGCCGCACGGCTGAGGACTGCGAGCTCTTCATAGTCGAGGGTGACTCGGCAGGGGGCACCGCCAAGTCGGGCCGCGACCGCAAGTTTCAGGCGATACTTCCGCTGCGAGGCAAAATCCTGAACGTGGAGAAAGCGATGGACCATAAGGTATTTGAGAGCGAGGAGATCACCAATATGTTTCGCGCGCTGCGCGTCACGATCGGCACTGAGGAAGACCCGAAGGAGGCCAATCTGTCGAAGCTCGCCTACCACAAGGTGATAATCATGACCGATGCCGACGTCGACGGCGCCCATATCGCCACGCTGCTGATGACCTTCTTCTTCCGCCGTATGCGCCCGATAATCGAGCAAGGTTACCTTTACCTGGCAACTCCGCCGCTTTACAAAATATCGCGCGGCAACAAGGTGCTTGAATACTGCTGGACCGAGGCTCAGCTGCAGAAGTGTCTCGACGCCAATCCGGGCAGCAACGTGAAGGTGTCGCGTTTCAAAGGTCTCGGCGAGATGTCGGCAACAGAGCTGCGCGACACTACCATGGACCCGGCGCACCGTCTGCTCAAACAGGTGACTATCAACGACGCCGCAGCGGCCGACCGCGTGTTCTCAATGCTCATGGGCGAGGACGTAGCGCAGCGTCGCGAGTTTATCGAGGCTAACGCTACCTACGCCAATATCGACGCCTAATATCCCCTCCGGCCCGGGGCCGAGAGCGGTAATCGACAATAAAAAAACGCCCGCCGCATAAACGATTTCATGCCCGCGGGCGTTTTTATAAAAATAGGTATCGACCGGGCGAGTGACCGGCATCGACACCAAGCGCGGTAAAGCCGACTCAGGCAGAGCGCGCGAGAACATGAATTCCGTTTCAGCTAACGATCATCGGTTGCACAGCCCGGACCGGAAAGCCTCGAGAGGGCGCCGCAACCGGCGACACCGCAAGATAAAAACAGATAGACTATGGTACGTTCAACCACAAATAAAAACGCCGCAAAGCTTCGCGCACAGGTGGAGCAATACGTCAAAGAACAGGGCACCAAGACCTTCAATTACCGCCAAGTATCGTCGGGAATCGGATCCGGGGCGCCAATAAATCAGCGCGCCGTCGCGCTGAAGCTGGCCGAGATGGCCTTCGACGGAGATATTATCGAAGTGTCGCCGGGGGTGTATAAGCTGCCTTCGCGCGGCAACAGCGCCGTCGGCACATTCGTGCGCCGCTCCAACGGTAAGAATTCGGTGATAATCGACGACGACAACGAAGCGATATTCGTAGCGGAGCGCAACTCGATGCACGCCCTTAACGGCGACCGCGTAAGCGTGAACATCGCGGCGCGCCGTCGCGGCTCGGAGCCTGAGGCCGAGGTGGTTGAAATCCTGGAACGAAAACCTCAGAATTTCATAGGCACGCTGAAGGTAACGAAAAACTACGCCGCCCTGCTGACCGACTCGAAGTTTCTCGCAACCGATATATATATACCCCTCGACAAGCTCAAAGGGGGCAAGACGGGGCAAATGGCAGTGGTGCGCATCACCGACTGGCCCGAAAAAGAGCAGAACCCCACAGGAGAGGTAGTAGACATACTGGGCAAGAAGGGGGAGAACAACGCTGAAATCAACGCTATCATGGCCGAATATGGCCTGCCATATAAATATCCGCAGACAGTAGAGCGCGCCGCCAACCGAATACAGGCCGGAATCACGGATGAGGAGGTAGCGAAGCGCGTGGATATGCGCGGAGTGACCACCTTCACGATCGACCCGAAGGACGCGAAAGACTTCGACGACGCTCTCTCGATACGCAAGCTCGACGACGGCAACTGGGAGGTGGGCGTTCATATCGCCGACGTCACCCACTACGTGCACCCCGACACGATTATCGACAAGGAGGCGCAGCAGCGCGCGACGTCGGTTTATCTCGTCGACCGCGTGGTGCCGATGCTTCCTGAGCATTTGTCGAACGGCATCTGCTCGCTTCGCCCCGACGAGGATAAGCTTACATTCTCAGTGATATTCAAAATCTCTGACAGCGGCAAGATACTTGACAGCAAGATATGCCGCACGGTAATCAGATCAAACCGCCGCTTCACCTATGAGGAAGCGCAGGAAGTGATCGAAACCGGCAAGGGCGACCTCGCCGAGGAGATACTGACGCTCGACCGATTCGCCAAGAAGCTGCGCGAAGACCGCTACCAGAACGGCTCGGTAGAGTTTGACCGCATGGAGGTAAGATTTGACATCGACGAGGAGGGGCACCCCGTAAGCGTATATTTCAAGGAGTCGAAAGACGCCAACAAGCTTATCGAGGAGTTCATGCTCCTGGCCAACCGCAAAGTGGCTGAAGCGATAGGGAAAGTCAGCGGCAAGAACAAGGCGAAGGCATTTGTCTACCGCGTGCACGATATGCCTGACCCCGGCAAACTGTCGGACTTGGCGACCATATCCAAGACCTTCGGCTACAATATCAAGCACGAGGGGTCGGCCCAAGTGGTCAACAAGTCGCTCAACAAGATGCTCGCCGAGGTGAAAGGCCGGCCCGAAGAGAATTTCCTGTCGACGCTCGCCATTCGCTCAATGGCCAAGGCTATTTACGACACCGACAACATAGGCCACTACGGCTTAGGATTTGACTACTATACCCACTTCACATCGCCGATACGCCGCTATCCCGACATGATGGTGCATCGCCTGCTGGAGAAGTACCTCAAAGGGGGGCGCAGCGTGAATCTGGAGAAGCTGAAGGAGGCTTGCAAGCACTCGTCGGACATGGAGCAGCTCGCGGCCAACGCCGAGCGCTCTTCGATAAAGTATAAGCAAGTGGAGTATATGGGCGATCATTTAGGCGAGGTGTACGACGGCGTGATTTCGGGTGTCACCGAATGGGGCCTCTACGTGGAACTTGACGAGAACAAATGCGAAGGGTTAGTGCCTATCCGCGACCTTGCCGACGACTACTACGACCTCGACGAGCGCAACTATGCCCTCGTAGGCCGCCGACACAACCACCGCTATCGCCTCGGCGACAAGGTGACAGTAAAAGTGGCGCGCGCCGACCTCGACAAGAAGCAGCTCGACTTCGTGTTGGTGGAGCCGGGCACCCCGAGCGACGCCGACATGATGGGGGAGAAGGTGACATTTGCCCAGGCCGTAAGCAACACCGCAGCCAACAAGGGTAGCCGCTCAAACCCCGCCGGGAAGCCCAAACACTCGTCGCACAACAAGAAAGGGGGGCACACCAAGGGCTCCCATAAGAAAAAGGGGGGCAAATTAGCCTCGGGAAACGAACGCCACGGCATGACGCGCAAACGGCGCAAATAGCCTCGCGACACCCCTCTCTCCGCCCAATCCTCTTAAACCATAAATCGACACTGAAGAAATGAATATTGCAATGGTAGGGACCGGCTACGTCGGTCTGGTTTCAGGCACCTGCTTCGCCGAAATGGGAGTCGACGTGACCTGCGTAGACACTAACCGCGAAAAAATCGAGGCCCTAAAGCAGGGAGTAATCCCGATTTACGAGCCGGGACTCGACGAGATGGTAATGCGCAATCAGCGGCAGGGACGACTGCATTTCACCACATCGCTGGAGGATTGTCTCGATGAGGTGGAGGTGGTGTTCAGCGCCGTCGGCACGCCGCCCGACGAAGATGGGTCGGCCGACCTGCAATATGTGCTCGAAGTGGCCCGCGAATTTGGGCGGATGATAAAGAAATACACGATTTTGGTGACAAAATCGACCGTACCCGTAGGCACGGCGAAGAAGGTGAAGGCCGCGATACAGGAGGAACTCGACCGCCGCGGCGTGGTGGTTGATTTCGATGTGGTGTCAAATCCGGAATTTCTCAAAGAGGGCACGGCGATTAAGGACTTCATGAGCCCCGACAGAGTGGTGATAGGCTCGGAGAGCGAGAAAGCCCGCGAAACGATGGCTCGGCTCTACCGCCCATTCATGCTTGTGAATAACCGACTGATTTTCACTGACATCCCCTCGGCTGAAATGATAAAATACGCGGCCAATTCGATGCTCGCGACCCGCATCTCGTTTATGAACGATATTGCCAATCTATGCGAGATAGTGGGGGCCGACGTGAATATGGTGCGCAAAGGCATAGGCAGCGACGCCCGCATAGGGGCAAAATTCCTGTATCCGGGATGCGGCTACGGAGGCTCCTGTTTCCCGAAGGATGTGAAGGCCCTGATAAAGACCGCGGAGAAGCATGGCTACGATATGCGCGTGCTGAAAGCGGTGGAGGAGGTCAACAACAGCCAGAAGTCGGTGCTGTATGACAAGCTTGTGAAGCAAGTCGGCGGCGAGGAAAACCTCAAAGGGAAAAGGGTTGCGCTCTGGGGATTGGCGTTCAAGCCCGAGACCGATGATATGCGCGAGGCCACGTCGCTGGTGCTGATCGACCGCTTGACCAAAGCGGGAGCCGAGGTTTCGGTCTACGACCCGGTGGCAATGGATGAATGTCGTCGCCGCGTGGGCGATAAGGTGCGCTACGGCAAGGATATGTACGACGCGGCGCTCGATGCCGACGCTCTGTTGCTGCTGACCGAGTGGAAGCAGTTCCGCCTTCCGTCGTGGGGAGTGGTGAAGAGCGTGATGCGCGCGCCGCTGGTTATCGACGGGCGCAATATCTACGACCCCGCCGAGATGGCCGAGAATGGGTTCACATACCATTGCATCGGCCGATAATCGATTTGTACTTAAAACGTTAGAACGTGAGCCCGGCTTCGGCGGCGAGTTCGCGGTCTTCGGCTATGCGCGAGCCTATAGTGGTAAGGAGGTCGCCGACAATGGCGCCGTTGACTCCTAATTTCAAGGCTTTCAGCTGAAGGTCGCGGGAGAGCAATTTGCGGCCTCCGGCAAATCTCAGCACGGCCTTCGGGTTGACGAGGCGGAAAATCGCCACGCAGCGGAGAATCTCGTCGTCGGAGAGCGGGGGCTGATTCTCCAGGGGAGTGCCGGGGATGGGGCAGAGGATGTTGATAGGGATGGAGATGGGGTCGACGGCGCGGAGGGTGAGAGCGAATTCGATGCGCTGGGTTTCTGATTCACCCATGCCGATAATGCCGCCCGAGCATATTTCCATGCCGCTGCGGCGAGCCGCCTCGATGGTGAGGATTTTCTGCTGTTGGGTGTGGGTGGTGCAGAGCGAGGGGAAAAGGGATGGGGCGGTCTCGAGGTTGCAATGGTAGCGGGTCACGCCGCTCTCCTTCAGCTTTTTCATGTCCTCGTCGGAGAGAAGGCCGAGCGACGCGCAGAGGCCGATTGTCAGCTCGCTCCGCATATCGCTGTACATGGCGCAGACTTTATCGAGAGCGTCGCCCGAGAGCTTACGGCCGCTCGTGACGAGCGAGTAGCGCCCGACTCCGTTCTCGTCGTAAAAGCGGCCGAGGTCGATGCACTGCTTGGGGTCGACGAGGTCGTAGTCGTCGCATCCGGTATGGTAGCGAACGGCCTGTGCACACCATTTGCAATCTTCGCCGCAACGGCCCGCGCGGGCGTTGACGATAGAGCATGAATCGAATTTCTTGTCGGGGAAGAAACGGTCGGTCACGGCTTTGGCCGCATCGAAGAGCTGGGTGCTCTCGGCCTCGGCGAGAGAGTAAGCTTCGGCTTCAGTCAGGGCTTCGCCAAGGAGTATTTTGTCTAATAAAGGCTGAATGGTCATATTGTCGTAGAAATTGATTGAAATTTCGTGACAAAGGTAAGGATTATATTCAATTTAGCAAATTTGGGGTCTGCTCTATGCTTGCAGACGCGCACTCTTAAGGCAAAAAAACAGCCGAAAAGTCGATGTAAAGCAAAAAAAATGCACATTAATGTTACTTTTTTCGTAAATTTGCGTCATATTATATAGAAAGATGCGTTAAAAAGCGCGTCAATCGCAGCGCAAATAATCAAATTAAATAAACCAACGTAAAAACCAACGTAATGAAAAAGCTTTTCACCAAGGCACTGATGCTTGCGGCTATGCTGCTGACTCTGTCGGCTACGGCGCAAGCGCAGGAAGCGCCACAGATGCCCCCGATTCCGGTCGACGAGAACGTCAGAATCGGCAAGCTCCCCAACGGGCTCACTTACTACATCCGCCACAACGAGACCCCCAAGGGCCAGGCTGATTTTTATATCGCCCAAAAGGTAGGCTCTATCCTTGAGAACGACGCTCAGCGCGGTCTCGCCCACTTCCTTGAGCACATGTGCTTCAACGGCACGACGCACTTCCCCGGCAACAACATTGTAGACTGGCTTGAAACAGTAGGCGTGAAATTCGGCTACAACCTCAACGCCTACACTTCGGTCGACGAAACCGTTTACAATATCTCTAACGTGCCTACCGACCGCACATCGGTGCAGGACTCTTGCCTCCTCATTCTCCATGACTGGGCCAACGACCTTCTGCTCGACCCCGAGGAAATCGACAAAGAGCGCGGCGTGATCCACCAGGAATGGCGTCGCTCGATGGTGGGCCAAATGCGTATCCTCGAGAAGATTCTCCCCACAATCTATCAGAACGAGAAATACGGCTATCGCCTGCCTATCGGCATCATGGAAGTGGTCGACAACTTCCCCGCTCAGGATCTCCGCGACTACTATGAAGCATGGTATCGCCCCGACCAGCAGGGTATCATCGTCGTAGGCGACATCGACGTAGACCGCATCGAAGGCAAAATCAAGGAGATGTTTGCCGACATAGAGATGCCCGAAAACGCTCCCGAGCGCGTCTACACTCCCGTGAGCGACAACGAGGGCACTATCTACGCCGTAGGCTCTGACAAAGAGCAGCAGTATCCTATCGTCAGCATGATGTTCAAGACCGATGCGTTCCCCGACTCGCTCAAAGGCAACATGCTTTACCTGTTGACCAACTACATGACCGACATGGCCACCATGATGCTCAACAACCGCTTCCAGGAGCTTTCGTCGAACCCCGACGTGCCCTTCGCTCAAGCATCGGCCGACTACGACAATTTCTTCCTCTCCAAGACTAAGGACGCCCTCGACCTTACCGGTGTGGCTAAGACCGACGACGTGCTCCCCACGCTCGAAACCATCTACCGCGAGCTTCTCCGCGCCCAGCGCGGCGGCTTCACCTACGGCGAATATGAGCGCGCCCGCAACGAATACATGTCGCGCCTCGAAAAGGCTTACAACAACCGCAACAACCGCCAGAATGAAGGCTACGTGAAGGAATACGTGCGCAACTTCATCGACAATGAGCCTATCCCCTCGATCGACGATGAGTACCAGATCATGCAGCAGTTCGCTCCCATGATTCCTCTTGAAGCTATCAACTCGCTTCTCCCTGAGCTCGTGACTAAGGACAACCGCGTAATCATGGCTCTTCTCCCTGAGAAAGAGGGCCTGTCAAATCCCACAGAGGAGCAGATAGCAGCCGTAATCGCCAAGGTTGACGCAGAGGATATCCCCGCTTACGTTGACCAGACCAAAGAGGAACCCCTCATCCCCAATCTCCCGAAGCCCGGCAAAATCAAGAAAGAAACGCACAACGCTCAGTGGGACGCTACAGAGTTCATCCTCTCCAACGGCGTGAAGGTGCTCGTGAAACCGACCAAATTCAAAGAAGACGAAATTCTCTTTGACGCGATCGCGATCGGCGGCACCTCTAAGCTTCCCGACAGCAACGCTACCGACCTCAAGGGCATGGAATTTGTGCTCAGCCAGAACGGTCTCGGCGATTACACATATTCCGACCTTCAGAAGTACCTCTCAGGCAAGCAGGCAGGCGTAAGCCTTTCGCTCGACGACTACGTGCGCAAGATTCAGGGCCACTCCACGCCTAAAGATCTCCCGACGCTCATGGAGCTTATCTACATGACCTTCACCAACATCAACATCACCGAAGATGAGTTCAAGGCTCTCCAGAACCAATATGCCGGCATCCTCGCCAACCAGGAGAACACTCCCCAATTCATCTTCAGCCGCGACCTTATGAAGGCGTTGTTTGCCAACCCGCGCCGCGAGATGGTGACTTCTGAGGATATCCTCGCCCTCAACCGCGACAATATCCTTAAGATCGCCCACGACATGACCCTTAACGCCGCCGACTACAACTTCGTATTCGTAGGCAACATCGACATGGACGCTCTTCGTCCGCTCCTTGAGCAGTATATCGCCACTCTCCCCGCCAACGCTAAGAAAGTTACCAAGAATATCGAAATTAACCCCACCCTCTCGCTCAAAGACGGCAAAGGCGTTGACTCGTTCACTACTAAGATGGAGACTCCGCAGACCTACGTGTTCTTCGCTCAGGCGGGTTCTCTTCCCTATTCGGCTAAGGAGCGCGCTCTCGCCTCTATCGCAGGCCAGGTGCTCGGCAACCGTCTATTGAAGACCGTTCGCGAAGATATGGGCGCGGTTTACTCGATCGGTGCAAGCGGCAGCATGTCTCGTTTCCCCGGCAAGAACACCGTAATCCAATCTTCGTTCCCGATGAAACCTGAGATGAAAGACGAGGTGCTCACCGTGATCGACAACGAAATCGCCGCAATGGAATCGAACATCACCGCCGAAGAGGTGAACAAGTGCCTCGAATTCATGATTAAGGAAGCTAAAGAGGGCAAAGAACTCAACAACGAATGGCTCGAAGCTATCTCCTACACCAACATCAACGGCGTCGATATCTTCAACGGCAACGTTGAGATGCTTCAGGGCATTACTCCCGCCGACGTGATGCAGTTCATGAAAAATCTCCGCAAGGCCGACAACTACCGCGTGGTAGTGCTTGACCCCGCCGAATAATCGACAACACTCCAGCATATTACCGGGAGGGCAACTCACGCAGTTACCCTCCCGGTTTTTTAGTATAGAGCAAATATTGGAGTCGTAAAGGAAAATAGTTGCGCGAAAATTTGCGCGATTCGGAATTTTACACTAAATTTGCATCGCAAATGCGGCAAGCGAGCCGCTTGAGGCAGCCGAACGGCGTTTATGCCACGGCAGCAAAACAAATGGAGAGATGGGTGAGTGGCTGAAACCACCAGTTTGCTAAACTGACGTAGGAGATTATCCTACCACGAGTTCGAATCTCGTTCTCTCCGCCAAACCGACGAAACCAAACTCAACGAGTTTGGTTTTGTCGGTTAAGGAGAGTGGAGATGAGAACGAGCAGAGTTCGTCACCGCGAAGCGCTTGCGCAGCAAGAATCTCGTTCTCTCCGCCAAACTGACGAAAACCAAACTCAGCGAGTTTGGTTTTTGTCGTTTTTTGCCACGGATATTCGCGAATTACCATGAAAGTTTTTTTGAACACGGACTATCGCGAAATTCTCTTTATGGATTAATGAGATGCCACAGGGCAGCGAGTGGGTGGCGGAGCATCATACGTGGCCCGGAGTATCGCATCACATCTCGTATGCGCTCTTTCATGTCGGGTCGGTAGCAATGTACGGGGCATCGGCGGCAACTTGTCTTTCGATTGCCGAACTGGCATTTCGATAGCCGTTGCTCGGCGTAGCGAAGAAGGTCGGCACATTGGGGGCAAAGTTTGCCGTTAGCCCGCGCATGGCCACGACAATAGATCTCGATCATCTGCTCGACGATGCGCTTCTCCTGGTCAATCCGATTCATTACGTGAATCAATAATTGAAAGTCAACCGCGGATTATTCCTGCGGCTCGATATGGACATAGATAATCATGTCGGAGCCGAATTCTTTATGAAGGCGCCGCTCAACGGCTGATGATATGGCATGCCCCTCGCGGACGGTGATGTCGGGGTCGACATGGATATTGACATCGACAAGGCATGAATGGCCATTGCGTCGCGACCTGAGGTTGTGCACTTTCATAACTCCCGGCACTGAGCGGATCACGTTGAGCATGTGCCGGGTGGTCTCTTGGGGCAGGGATGCTTCAAGTAGTTCGTTGATAGAGGGAATGGCGATTTTAACGGCGGGGATTATAATCATGAACGCTATGACGATAGAGGCTATGGGGTCCATGATACGCCAAGCTTCGCCCATGAACAGAGCAAACGATACGCCCACAAGCGTCGCTATGGAGGATATGGCGTCGCTGCGGTGGTGCAATGCGTTGGCCTTTAGCGCCGGCGAGTCGAGGCGCTTGCCGTAAGATAGCGTGTAGCGGTAGCAGAATTCTTTGGCGAGAATGGAGAATACGGCGACATACAGCGTCCAGATGTCGGGGCGGGGGAGCACTTCGCCGTTGAGTGCGCTGATTAGAGTGCTGGCGCCGTCCAAACCGATGAACACGCCGACGGCGAGAAGCACCACGCTGATCAGCACCGTAGCGATGGTCTCGAATTTGCCGTGGCCGTAGGGATGCTCCTTGTCGGCTTTCTTGTATGAGGCTCCGACGAATGCTATGACGATGAAATCGGTGACGAAGTCGCTGACTGAGTGGTAGCCGTCGGCGACGAGCGCGTCGCTCTTGCCCCAGTAGCCGAAGAAGAGTTTGGCAGCGACGAGAGCGACGTTGATCCAGAGACCAACGAGAGTCACCTTGCGTATAATCGAGAAGTCAGACTTATCCATTTGATCACTGATTTTTGACGTTTAAGGGCAGAGCCGGCATTTTCGGGATGAATTGGAATAGAGGTCGCAAAGATACAACAATTTCGCTGAATTATATGTTAGTAAATATTGAGAAGTAACATTTAAGTGCAATATATTATGAAAATTAACGATACAATCGACGCCGAGATGCTCTCCAATCCGGCCTACAGCAACATACTGACAAGAGTAAGTGTACGCAAATTTACAGATGACCCGGTTACCGACGAGCAAGTCTCGGCGATACTCCATGCGGCGATGAGCGCGCCTTCGGGGGTAAATAAGCAGCCGTGGGAATTTGTGGTTGTCGATGACCGTGGCCTGCTCGCACAGCTTGCCGACTCGTTGCCCTTTGCGAAAATGACGGCGCGCGCCCCGCTGGCGATAGTCGTATGCGGAAACAAGGAGAGAATGTTGCCGGGCGACGACGAAAACCTTTGGGAACAGGATTGCGCCGCCGCGTCTGAAAACATACTATTGGCTGCTAACGCGTTAGGTCTCGGAGGAGTGTGGACGTGCCTTTATCCCCACGCCGACCGCATGAAGGCGGTAGCCGATATACTGAACCTCGACGACACTCTTGTGCCGTTCAACCTCATCCCCGTCGGCCATCCCGAGGCTGCTCATGCGCCTATGAACAAATGGCACCCCGACCGCATCCATTTCAACCGCCTGTAAACAGCCCGCGAGCCGTTTGCTTTATTCCCCGGAGGCCGCACTGCAGGAGGTGGTGAAACCTCTTGTAAGCGTCGTTTTTATACCCATAGCTCCCCTTTTGTGTTTTTGCGAAATGGGAGCTATTTATGTCATGAATGGTGGAAATGCCGCAAAGACCTATAGCCAATGGCTACAGGATAATAATTTTTTGTAACTTTGCACCTATCCCCGAGCTGAGTTGACCGAACACAGATAGAGAGTAAACACTAAAACCTCTAATCAGAGTCAATCTTTTTCAAGAACGGACAAATTTAATTTAATTTCTAATCATCTGAGGATTGCAATTAATTGGCTACAAATATGGATAAGCCTAAACTCACAATTGAGCAGCTACGCTTAATGCGAGAAAGCGAAGACCACGTGGAATTCAAGCGTTGCCATCAAGGTAATCTTTCATTTAATGGTTCTGACAAACAGAAACCTTCAGATCGCCGTAAATGTATTCTTGGCTATGTAGTCGCATTAGCAAACGCTGGAGGAGGACATCTTGTAATGGGAATGGAGGATAAATTTCCTCATACCGTTGTGGGAACTCGACAGAATGAAAATGCGCTTGGGCAACTGGAAAACGATATATATAAAGCGCTTCAAATTCCAGTAGATGCCTACGAACTTTATGATGAAAAGAATCTTCGTGTGGTTGTCGTTTCCGTCCCACGACATCCAGTTGGTAAAGCTCTTAAATTTGATGATGTGGCTCTATGGCGGTCTGGAGAAGAGTTAATACCCATGCCAGATAAAGTCATGTTTTCCATTTTGCAGGAAACAGATCCTGATTACTCCCAAGCAATATGCGAGGGCGTGACAATCAATGATTTGGATAAAGAGGCGATTGCCATACTAAAAGAGAAGTATGCAAGGAAACAGAATAATCCAACGTTTTCTTCATTATCTGACAACCAAGCCCTAAGTGATCTCAAACTTATTATTGGCACAAAGGTTACAAATGCGGCAGTTCTTTTGGTCGGGAAAACAGAAGTTATTGAAAAATACTTTCCCCAAGCCAAAGTGCAACTTGAGTTTAGAAATATAGAAGAACAAGAGCGATTCGACAAAAGAGTGTCGTTCCTATCGCCATTTTATATTCTTATTGATAAACTATGGAAAGCTATAAATGATCGTAACGGAAGTGTTCCGGTTCAAGAAGGAGCATATATGTTTGACATACCTTATTTTAACGAAGAGGTAATACGCGAGGTGGTTAATAATGCTTTCGCACATCGAGACTATCGCTTACAGAGTGAGATTGTCATTAAGCAATATCCAGCAAAATTAATAGTGGTAAGTCCTGGAGGATTTCCCCTTGGAGTTACACTGAATAATATTCTTACCGTTTCAAGCACTCCAAGAAATAGATTGCTTGCCGATGTATTGGCTCTTACGGGTATTGTGGAACGTTCCGGACAAGGCATGGATGTGATTTTCCGACTAACTCTGTCGGAAGGGAAAAGGAAACCAGATTACAAAAAATCTGATGATTATCAAGTCGTTTCAATACTTTCCGCAAGGGTTAACGATCCGGGATTTGCACTTTTTATAAATAGCATACAGCAAGAGCTTCCAGAAAACCAAAAGTTATCAGTATTTGACATTTTGACATTTTGTGATATAAAGGAAGGTCTTCAGCCAAAAGATAAAGAGATTGCAAAGAGACTTCATTCTATGGGATACCTGGAAAAAAGGGGCAAGACCACAGCAATACGATACATTCTTCCACGCAAATATTATGAGCTGACGAATAATATTGCCGAATACTCCGGGTTAACAGATTGGGATGATCAACAAGTACTAGCTGTGCTTGTGCCTTTTCTCTCAAAATATGGAAAAGCGAAGAAGTCTGATATTTCTAAAATAATAGGCTCTCATATATCAGATACTCAACTTCGACGAATAATAGAGCGTCTGTCCAAACCTGGTGGCCCACTGATTAAAACGGGTAAGACTACCAATACTACATATTCTATTTCTCCCGAATTTAAAGGTCATATTAATATTTTACAAGAAGCTACAAGAATAGGTCTTACTCAAATGTTTAAAGAACAACATAATAGTGATATAAAAAAAGACGATATTAATGACAGAACAAGTGACGGAACAAAATAACAAACAAACAAACACTTAAGCCACATAGAATCATTATATCATTGATTTATACTGATATAAAGTGACGGAATAATTGACGGAACATGAATCAGGAAGAATGTGTTAAAATCATTATAACCTATAAATAAATCATATATATGCCGAATCTAAAAGAACTATACTTCACAATGGCGAATTTGCGTAAGCTAAATCTCCCCTTTGATGAACGGATGAAGCATGAGGGCGCTAAACTTGAAGAGGGTCTCATTCGCGACATGACTAACCGAATAATAATCTATTAATATGGATAGCGGACAGATTATACTTTTTCAAACCCGGGGGGGGCGAGACGAAGATTGAGGTTCGGCTTGCCAATGAATCAGTATGGCTTACCCCCGACCAGATGGCGGAGCTGTTTCAGCGCAACAAATCGACCATTTCAAGGCATATTAAGAATATACTTGAAAGTGGTGAGCTACAACGCAACTCAGTTGTTGCAGAAAATGCAACAACTGCTGCGGATGGTAAAACCTACATAGTTTCCTACTATAATCTCGACATGATTATCAGCGTGGGGTATCGTGTAAATTCTCATCGTGGTGTGCAGTTCCGCCAGTGGGCCACGCAGGTGCTGAAGGAGTATTTGATTAAGGGGTTTGCTCTGAATGATGACTTGCTGAAGAACGCTGGACAAGGCAATTATTTCGATGAGTTGCTTTCTAGAATCCGTGATATTCGTAGCTCTGAAAAGGTGTTCTATCGTAAGGTCTTTGAGATTTATGCCCTGAGTATCGATTATGATCCGCGCACACCCCCCAACAGTTCTTCAAGACTGTGCAGAATAAGATGCATTTTGCTGCCCATGGTCACACCGCCGCCGAAGTGATTTATGACAGGGCCAATGCCGAGAATGATTTTATGGGGTTTTGACTTCTAGGCGAGGTGAGTTGCCGACTAAGCACGAAGCGGAGATCGCGAAAAATTATCTTTCGGAAGCTGAGGTTGATGTGTTCAATCGTATCGTCAACCTCTATCTTGACTTTGCAGAATTGCAGGCGCAGAGCCATGTGCCGATGTATATGAAGGACTGGATTAAGAAACTTGATGATTTCCTTGCGCTTTCAGAAAAGGAATTGCTAAACCACGCCGGGAGCATATCGGCTGAGGAGGCGATACTGAAAGCTGACACTGAATATGAGAAATTCAGAGAGCGCGCGCAGTATCAACTATCCCCGGTCGAGATTCACTTTATCGAAGCCTTTGAAGCCGAGCAAAAGAAACTGAGGGATAATAGATGAGTTTCTCCGGGAAGCGGGGGGATTTGGGTTTTTCGGGGAAAATGGTTACCTTTGCTTAGACATTTTATTCCCCCACGCATTTTTTACCATGAGCGACGAGTATACCAACCCCGAAGAGATTTTAAATGACGATGATAACGGCGCGGCTCCGATTCAGGAGCCGACCGCCGATGACGACTACGCGGAGCCTGACGCGAAGGTGGCGATGCCTTACGAGCAGGCCGCGAGCGATGTGGCCAAGCATCAGCTGCCGGGTATGTATCGCAGTTGGTTTCTCGACTATGCTTCATACGTGATACTGGAGCGCGCGGTGCCTCATATCGAGGACGGTCTGAAGCCCGTGCAGCGCCGAATTCTCCACTCTATGAAGCTGCTCGACGACGGCCGCTTCAATAAGGTGGCTAATATCGTGGGCAATACGATGCAGTTTCACCCCCACGGCGACGCGTCGATCAACGATGCGCTTGTGCAGCTCGGCCAGAAGGAGCTGCTCGTGGAGACGCAAGGCAACTGGGGCAATATACTGACGGGCGACCGCGCCGCGGCCGGACGTTATATCGAGGCTCGCCTTTCGCCTTTCGCTCTGGAGACGCTTTTCAGCCCAAAGGTAACGGAATGGACACTGTCGTACGACGGCCGCAAGAAGGAGCCTGTGACGCTCCCCTCTAAGTTCCCGCTGCTTTTGTTTCAGGGAGTCGAGGGTATAGCCGTGGGCCTTTCGTCGAAGATACTTCCCCACAATTTCAACGAGATAATCGACGCCGCGATAGCGCATCTGAAGGGGGAGGAGTTTCAGCTCTATCCCGATTTCGTGACCGGGGGCTTTGCCGATGTCAGCCGCTACAACGACGGCGAGCGCGGAGGGTCGGTGAAGATACGCGCCAAGATCGAGAAGCAAGACAATAAGACCCTTGCCATCACCGAGATACCCTACGGCAAGACCACCGAGGCAATCAAAGACTCGATCACAAAAGCCTTCGAGAAGGGTAAGATAAAGATACGCAGCGTGGTCGACCTGACCTCTGACCGCGCCAACATTATAGTCAATCTCATTCCGGGCACGTCGTCGGACAAAGCTATCGACGCGCTCTATGCCTTCACCGACTGCGAAGTGTCGCTGTCGCCCAACTGCTGCGTGATTCATGACGATAAGCCACACTTCTTGACCGTCAGCGACGTGCTTCGCCACAACGTCGACTCGGCCCGCGAGATCCTGCGCAAGGAGCTTGAGATACAGTTGGGCGAGGTGCGCGAGTTGCTTCACTTCGCCTCGCTTGAGAGGATTTTCATCGAGCAGCGTATCTACAAGGATAAGCAGTTTGAGCAGGGTGAGACGATGGAGCAGGTGATAGAGCACGTCAGGGGCCGATTGCTGCCGTTTGTCACCGAGGCGGTGCGCGAGATTACGGCCGACGACGTCATGCGCCTGCTGGAGATAAAGATGCGCCGAATCACTAAGTTCGACTCCTCTAAGGCCGATGAGCTGATAGCCAAATACAACGACCGCATCGAGGCCCTGCTCTCCGACCTCAATAATATCACCGACTACACGATCAGGTGGTATGAGGAGCTGAAGAAGAAATATGGCTCGGTGTTCCCGCGCCACACCGTCATACGCGGCTTCGACAGCATCGAGGCCGCGACGGTGGCCGAAGCCAACGAGAAGCTCTACATCAACCGCGAGGAGGGCTTTATCGGCACCTCGCTCAAGAAGGACGAATACGTGTGCAATTGCTCGTCGATAGACGATATTATCATATTCTACAAAGATGGGCGATACAAGGTTGTGAAAGTGGCCGAGAAGCTGTTTGTCGACAAGAACGTGATGTATGTCAACGTGTTCAAGCGCGGCGACGAGCGCACTATATACAACGCTATCTACCGCGACGGCCGCGACGGCACCTACTATATGAAGCGCTTTAACGTGACCGGCGTGACCCGCGACAAGGAGTATAATCTGACGCAAGGCACCCCCAGCTCGCGAGTCAACTGGTTCACTGCCAACCCCAACGGCGAGGCCGAGGTCGTAAAGGTGACCCTGAAGCCAAAGCCTAAGTTGAAGACGCTGCAATTCGACGTCGATTTCGCCCAACTCGCCATCAAGGGGAAGCAGTCGCGAGGCAATATCGTGACGCGCAACGACGTTCACCGCTTCTCGCTAAAGGAGCATGGCACTTCTACGCTCGGAGGCCGCAAGGTGTGGTGGGACCCCGACGTGCTTCGCCTCAATTACGATGGCCGCGGCGAATATCTCGGCGAATTTCAGGGTACCGACAGCGTGCTCGTGATTCTCAACGACGGCTCTTACTATATGTCGACTTTCGACGCCGCCAACCATTACAGCGACAATATCCTCCGCATCGAGAAATTCCGTCCGGGCCACGTTTGGACGGCGGTCCTCAACGACGCCGACCAGGGATACCCCTACATCAAGCGATTCACATTCGAGCCAACATCTAAGCGGCAGCGCTATCTCGGCGAGAATACCGCGTCGACGCTCATAGCGTTGAGCGATAAGCCTGGCGCGCGCTTTGAGGTGAAATTCGGCGGCAACGACTCGTTCCGCGAGCCGCTGATAGTCGATGCGATTGATTTTATCGGGGTTAAGTCGTTCCGCGCCAAGGGCAAGCGACTGTCGACGTTGACCATCGACTCTATCACTGAGATTGAGCCCCTTGAGATCGACGAGGCCGAGATTGAGCAGCCTGTTGCGGCGGAGCAGCCCGAGGTGGCCGATGCGGCATCAGATGACGCTATCGAGCCCGAACGCTCCGACGATGAGGTCCGCGACGAGATCAATGGCCAGCAACGGATATTTTGAAAAATTGCCGTAAGTACGTTGTATGCCACGCAGATATGGAGCGTGCGTCTTCAGGAGCGCGAAAGCGAAACGACGCGTTGGCGAATCCTCAAACCATCGGCAATCTCACAAGGCGATGTGCCCTCGAACGGTCGTGTGCCACGCAGATATGGAGCGTGCGTCTTCAGGCGTGCGAAAGAGAAACAAGCCGTTGTGTCCCCGAATAGTAGGGATGCTCCATGGAGCATCCTTTTGATTTACAGTAAATTAGCTTGTTGAAAAGGCCACTCCGTGGAGCAGCCCTACAGTTCATCCATGCCGGTTGGCGTTGCCGGCTATTAGCGATTTTGATACCTGCTTATTTCGACGTCATTATTCGGAGGATGATTCGGTCGGTCTCGTTCATGCCGTCGCGCCCTATGTCAGTCAGATTACGTATTGATTTATCGATGTCCTCGTCGATAATGCCTTCTACAGAGGTCACTTCTTGGCCTTCCATAGCCATCATGGAGCATATCACGGCGGTGGACACTCCCGAAGTGAGCTTCATGGCGCAGCTCGGCTTCGCTCCGTCGCAAATCATGCCTGTGAGGTTGGCAATCATGTTTTTGACAGTCGCGACCACTTGCGGATAACCGCCCCCCATCAGGTAGGTGATACCGCAGCTTGAGCCTGTCGCTGCCACCACGCAGCCGCAGAGTGCCGAAAGTCGCCCAAGGCTCTGCTTGATGTATATGACGGTCAGGTGACTGAGCATCAGCGCCCTGATAGTCTGCTCCTCGGAGGCGAAAGTCTCTTCGGCATAGACGGTCACGGGCACAGTTGCGGCGATCCCTTGGTTGCCTGAGCCTGAATTGCTCATCACCGGGATACAGGCCCCGGCCATGCGGGCGTCGCAGGCCCCGGCCGTGTAAGAGAGGATGCGTGAGAAAATGCTGTCGCCCATTACTTTACGCTGTCGCTCGCAATGCAGGGTGCGCCCTACGGAGTGTCCGTAGCTCCCTGTGAATGACTGCTCGGCTGCTGCTCGATTGATGCGGCGTGTGTCGAGTATGAAACGAATGTCGTCGAGAGGGGTGGTCATCGCGAATTCCCACACCTTGGCGAGCGTCAGCTCAGGCTGGTCGTCGGCTGTGTCGTCGGTTGTGCCATGCGAGCGGTTGTTGAGCTTTACTTCGCCGTTGCGGCTGATGTACACGAAGTTGGTGTGCCCCGCCTCGATGATAGCCGTGGCGCTGTCGGCTCCGGCTGAGGCGATCACCTCGATATATAGTTTCTCGCTTATGCCCTCTTTAAGGTCGATGGAGATGCGCTTTTCGGCTATGTATCGCTTGCCGCGCTCTACGGCCTCGGGGGTGACGTCGCGGAGCACTTCGAGCAGGTAGTCGGAGCGGCCTATCAACGCTCCGAGAGCAACCGCGATCGGCAACCCTATCATGCCTGTGCCGGGTATGCCGACTCCCATGGCGTTTTTCAGGATGTTGGCGCTGAGCAACACCTCGATTTTTTCAGGGGTATGGCCGAGAACCTCGGCGGCTTTCGCTGTGCATAGAGCCACGGCTATAGGCTCCGTGCATCCGATTGCCGGAATCACCTCGCGCTTCACAAGGTCGATAATGCGCTTGCTCTCTTCTGGTGTAATCATGATAATGGCTGGTTGGTGTCGTTTTGATTTACACTGCGAATTTACGTATTTTGCTTAAATATTCATATCTTTGCCAATGAAAAATTGTTTAACCCGCAAAGCGCAGCATTTCGATGGATTTCGAGCGATATGAGATAAGAGGCGGGGGAGAGGTTGTGATCCCCGTCCCGCGGAGCTACGGCGACTGCGCCGAGCTTATCCGGTCTGACCATTTCAGCCACAATGGGCGCCGCGACTCTATGTTGAGGATATGGCTCGGGAGCCTTTCGCGCGTGAGCATGGGCTTCTGCTTCTGGCTGAGGCTCGCCGCTTACCGCAAGGGCTGGCTCTATCCGTTGGCCAAGCTGATGCTGCGCCGCTACCGCAAATACGGCTTGCTCATCCCGCCGCGCACGCGTATCGGCTACGGCTTTTATATACAACACTGTTTCGGTACAATCATCAACCCCAAAGCCGTGATAGGCAACAACGTGCATATCGGCCAATTCACCACCATAGGGGCCAACGGGCCGACTGCGCCGATCATTGGCGACGGGGTCTATATAGGCCCTGGAGTGTCGATTGTCGATGATGTGGCCGTAGGGAGCGGGGCGGCCATCGGGGCCGGCGCCGTTGTGGTGAAAGACGTGGCTCCCGACACTACGGTGGCCGGAGTCCCCGCGAAGCCTATCTCGCCGCACGGCCATCCCGAATACATACGCTATCGCTGGCCTCTCCCGGGCCAGCGATAGTGTCGATGCTTCAGAAGCGCGATTGCTCCGAGTTGCCCGCGCCGGTGCCCCGGTAGCGGTCGCGGGTGGTGTTGAATCGATACTGCAGCGTAAGCATTACCGACCGCCGCTGTGAATAGTTTTTCTGAACGATCTGCACCGCGTCGCTGCATAGCAGTGCATCCTTTTTGCCTGAGTCGAAGAGGTCATTGGCTTCGAGCGTCACGCCCAGGGCGTTGTTGAGCAATCCTTTGTATATCTTGGCGTTGACGTGCCATGGAGTGTTCGTGAGCTTAATGTTGTCCTCCCAGGTGTGTGTCGTCAGCTGCGCGTCGATGTTAAGCCATATGTCGTATGGGAGGTGAATCGCGTTTTGCCATTGGAATAGAAACCCCGGGGTCGACATCTTCGTGAGCACGCCGTTTACCGGCAGAGTGAGCCACTGCTTCATGACGCCGACGTTGACGCGCGGTTGCCATGCGCCGACTTTGAATTGACCCCCCGCGAAAGCCGTGAGATAGTGGCGGTGGTCGAGAATGGCCGCGCGTATTATCGTTGCCTCGCTATTTTCCCCGAATGGCTCGGTGATATGATATATACCGTCTTTGAAATATGTGTACGACAGTTGGGCGAAGAATTGGCGCCACTGCGCGGAGTACTCTACGGTCTGGAGTTTGATGGGTTTGAGAAATGGGTTCCCGGTTTCGTAGGTCAGGCGGTTGATATAGCTTACGGTCGCGTCGAGCTGCTCATAGCCGGGGCGAATGGTCTTGCCCGAATAATTCAGCCCCATATTTACCTCTCCGAGCCGGGTCGCGATGTTGAGCGAGGGGAAGAGGTTGTCGTATGTCTTGCTCTGTCCGTCGCGATGAAGGCCTGCCTCGTAATAGTCGAATGTCACGTGCTCATAGCGCAGTCCTAAGCCTATGCTGAATCGGCCTAACTGCTGGCCTATTTCTACGAATGCGGCCATGTTGCTCTCGTCTACTCTGTTGTCCGAGTCCGATATTTCCGGTATGTTGGCTGAGGCTATGTTGGTCGACCGGGTGTTGGTGTATTCCTCCCCCGCCTCGATCTGTCCATGCCATAGAGGGTAGCTCATCACAAGCTTTTCGGCGAACATACGGTTGCGGTTCGTCGAGGTGATGGTGACTATGCGGCCGTCTTCGCTGTGCGAGGCTTCGTCGTTATATGAATCCTGCCGCTGCTTGAAGCCGAAGTAATTGGCGTTGAAGTCTACGCCCAATTTGCCTATCGACCCTACGTAGTACACGTTGGCCGAGTGCGAAGGCCCGGCGTCTGAGCGATTGTTCATCCTTGTGTCTATCTGCTCGGTCATCGCTCCCTCTTGCCATACCTCGGTTGGAGTGATTCCCTCCATAGAGTGGCGGTTGCGGTTGCTGCGATAGTAAGCGCCTATGCTGTGATTGTCGTTGATGAGCCACGAAAACCCTATTTTGCCCCCCATATCGTTGTAGCGTTCTTTCCATTTGGTGAGAATCTTTTGAGTGTAGCGGCCTGAGGGAGCGGTGGTTGTCATGTCGTTGGTCTGATTGTTGAAATTGTGGCCATTCCACCATCAGTAGTTGCCGAACACTTCAAAGCCCTTCGAGCGGAATTTGAGGTCGACGGTGTTGCCGGTTTTGAAGTCGCGGAGAAAGCCGTTGTCACTCCTCAGCGATCCGCTCCAGCCCTCTCCTTTGGGGGGATTCGTGCGGATACGTATCACCGACTTCACGTCGGCCGCGTATGCTGCGCCCGGATTAGTCGTCACCTCTACGTTTTTTATATCCTGTGAGTTGAGTTGTTGTAGCTCCTGAAGGTCGTAAACCTTCCGGCCGTTTACATAAATCTCCGGCGCCCCCTTTCCGAATACCTCAATTGTGCCGTTGTTGTCGACTACCATAGGCACTTGCCCCAATACGTCTGCGGCCGTTCCTGCATATTGCAGATGTGTGCCCGCCACTTTCGTTACGAGAGAGTTCCCCTTCAAGGTTGTCAGTCGCCGATTGGCTTTTACCGTTACTTCGCCCAGCGTGTAGGTGACGCTGTCTGTCGCGAGTTCTTCTGATTGGGCCATCGATGAGATTGCCGGAAGAATAGCCAGAGCTAAGGTTAAAATCTTTTTCATAAGTAAGTATCGTAAATTAGTTTAAATTAAGATTCGAGATCGCAATAGCAAGCTGAAGATTGGTATAAACTAATTTTCGATACTTACTTATTGCATCAGTTATTTTGTTTGTTGGTTAAAGATTAGGTGGCGCTGCCGGGCTCGGCATGTCGCTTTCACTGATGCAAAATTATGTCTAAACCGATTTTAACTCCAAATATAAAAGTCTTAATACGCTCGACGCAACTCATTGATTATCAATGGTTGCGTCTCCTGAAAATCTTAATATCGCGCCCTGCGGCCTAAACAGGGCTTAATTGCGAGCGCAAAAACGCGATAATATCCTCCTTCTCCGCGACGCCGAGTTTTTTGCGTATCGACGATTTGCGCACATAGATCGTGGCCGTGGTCTGCCGGGTGATGACGCTGATTTCTTTAGTGGAGAAATCAGCCATCATCAGCACGATTATCTGAATCTCCTTCGGAGTGAGCGCATCGCCATGTTTTTTCGTGAGACGTGAGTAAAACCCCGAGTAGAGGTTGTCGATTAAATCATATACGTTATCCCAGTTGACGAGCTCGCCGTTGGTTTCGCCGTCGATCGATGATATTTTGCGTAGCATCTCGCGATTCTGCTCGGTCGGGGTTTCGGCTACCATTTTTATGATACCGAGCTGCTGGAGTAGTGCTCTTCTGAGAGCTGCCGAGCTGTCCCCCTCCGAGGGCTGCGTCGGTGGAGCTGACTTGAGTTCGTCCACCATTTTCTGCAACGCTTCGGCGCGCTCCTCGTTTTCGAGCTCGCGCTGGCGGCGCCTGCGTATTATCAGCCCCGCTCCCGCGAGCATAACCACGCTGACGAGCGCGATGATGAGGATAATTACGGTCTTATGCTGGCTTTCCGCTTTTAATGCCAACGCGCGGCTCTGCTGCTCCAACGCGCCCCGCTCCGACTCCCATTGCGATGCCTCCATGCGGTTGAATCGCTCCCGCTGGCGGTTGTTTAGCCCGTTTACGTGTTTGAGCTTCATCTTGCCCGTTTGCTTGAATTCAATCATAGTGCGCAGCAGATTGCTGTAACTGTGGTAGTAGGCGTCGTCGTCGCTTCTCATGATGGCTGCTAAGCTGTCGGCCTTCGCGAGCTCCCTCGCGGCCCTTTGCGTGTCGCCGCTGTTCAAGGCGTTCATTGCCGTGTGCATATGCAGATAATCCGCGGCCCCGTTCTCCGCGCCCGCGTTTTTGAATATGTAGTCGATGTCAATGTCGCTTTCGCGGTAGCGCTCCAGTTCGGTCAGTATTTGGGCGCGTTCATACATCATATTGAAATGAAGCTCTCCGAGTCGGTTTTCACGCGCGTAGTCCATAAGCTCATTTGTCAACATGAGGGCAGAGTCAATCTCCCCGGCGTTCTCGTATGAGCTCAGCAATATATATTTTGCCTCGATTTGACCCTTAGGGTCGGTTTCGAGCTCGATTAGCCGTTTTGCCATCGGTATAAGTTCCTTCCCCTCATACTCCGAGGCTCCAAGCAGATTGCGCACTCTGAGCGATTCGACCATCAGCGAGTCAGGCACGTCGTTGAGCGAAATGATCGAGTCGAGCATGGCGATCGCCCCGGTCATGTCACCGATCCAGAACTTATACCATGCGTAGACCGTCGCGCTACGCATATCCCTTACTATATCCTTCCCGCTGTAATAATCGTGGACCGACGCCATCAGTGAGTCGGCTATCATCGAGCGGTTCATGCGCATGTGGCCCAATGCTCTGAGGTAGTGGTATTTCGCGCGTAAAGAGTCGGCCTTAAGGTCCGACGGATCGATGGCGTCGAGCATCGTCAAAGCGCTGTCCGCGTTTTGGTTCATCGCCTTCTCAGCCTCGTTGATAGCGTGATTATATCGCGACTGCGACCGCGAGCACGAAGCCGCGCTCGCGATTATCCCCATAATGACTATATACCAGAATTGTCTCATTCCACTGCAAGATGAAAAAACTACGGTCTGATTAGAAGGGATAGCCGATGGCGAGGTGGAGGGCAAGCGATTTGCCGAATGACTCCATGTTATAGTAGCCCGATTTGCCGGTGTTGTAAGGCGCGTGGATGCCTATGCCGAGGTCGGCGCGCACTACTATCATCGAGATGTCGAAGCGGAGTCCGACGCCAGTGCCCGTGGCGAGTTCTTTGAAGAACGTGGAGCCCCGGAGCGTGCCGCCGGGGCGCTGCGGGTCGTTTTTGAGCAGCCACACGTTGCCCGAGTCGAAGAACAATGCGCCATGCAGCGGGCCGTAGAGCGGGAAGCGATATTCGAGGTTGAACTGGAAGATGAATGTGCCGGTCTGGTCGAAATATCCGTTACGCATCGACGATGGCGCCCGATAGCTGCCCGGGCCGATGCTGCGCACGGCAAATGCGCGGACCGAGTTGGCGCCTCCGCAGTAGAATTGCTCTACGTAGGGCACCTGCGAGGAGTTGCCGTAGGCATGGGCCGCGCCCGTCTGTATGCGCGACCATAGCCAGTTGTCGCCCGATAGACGGCGTCCATACACTACTTGGGCCTCTGCCTTGACAAACTGGGAGAACGGGGTGCCGAAAAGTTTCTTTTCGCCATGCTTGCCGCATACCTGCCATATGCTCCAGAATATATTTCCGGCTTCGGTGGCCGAGAGGTAGCCGTTGACCGTGTTGTCGGGGTCAAACTGTCGGTTGTAGTATAGTGAGTATTTGAGTTGAGGTATGAACTGGCTCTTGAAGCTGAGCGCTATCGCCGGGTTGGCGTCCATGATCGAGTCAAACTCTACCGTGGTGTGCATCAGCTTGGTGTAAGTGAGCTTGAATGGGGTGAGACTGTGGCTTACGTATCGGTTCTGCGTCCAGTCGTAAGAGATTGAGGCGTTGAACTGGGCGATTTTGAAATAATGGGGGCGGTTGAGGACGTCGGCGTTGAGCGATATGCGCGTCCAGTTGGCTCCGTGTCGGCGGCGCGGTATGAATCCCGGGAGTAGCAGTCGGGGGAACGTCAGCGACTCCGTTATGCCTACTTCGTAGGAGTTGAGCGAATTGCTGCGTCGGCGCCCGGTTTGCCATTCGTAGGTGCCTGTAAGCTTCGATGACAGCATCTCCCCCCCGCCGAACAGGTTTTTGTTGGTAAAGCCGATTGATATGCCCGGGCCGAGGTAACTGTTGGATTTTGACGAGACGTTGGCTTCGACCGACAGCTCGAGAGGCACGTCGAGCGTGCAGTTAACGGTGACATCGAGCGTCGGGTCGGTGTCGCTGACGGTGTCTGTGAGCGATTTGGTCGGGGTAGCGTTGATGTCGATGGCGTTGAATATGCCGAGCTGGGCGAGGTATGTCTGCGTGCGGTCGATGCTGCTTGCCGAGAAATATCGCCCTTTGCGGAATGAGATGCAATTGTCGATTGCCGAGGGGCGCACTTTTGAGGGCTTGAACTGCACGAGCGTGCCCCGGTCCATGCTTATCGTGTCGGGGGTGCCGTCGTTCTCGTTGCGGTTGACGATTACGGTGACGTTGCCTGTGCGGAAACGCTGCTTTGCGAAGGCGGGGATATTGTCGGCCACGAGCATGCGCAGTGCTATATGGCCAGGGTTCATTATGCTGTCCGCTTCGTAGTCGATAAATTGCGGTTGGAAATAGTAGAATCCCCGATTGCGGGCTGCGTTGGAGATAATCGTGCGCGCCGCGGCCAGGGAGTCGGTCGAGAATCTGGCTCCTTTCTGAAGATACGGCAGCCGAGAGGCTACGGAGTCGATCACGTGGTAGAGAAAGCTTGTGTCGGCGGGCAAAATGATGGAGTCGAGGAGATAGGGATTGCCCGTGGTGATTTTGTATAGGATTTTGGCCTTGCGCGGATTCTTGCCGCTGACAAGCTCGTATGATGAATGGCCGCGGAAAAAACCGTTGTTGTCGAGTATCTCGTCAATCATCTTGGTGCGCACTTCGGGGCGCACATCAGATACCACTATCGGCTCCTCGGCGAATTTGTTGTAAAACCATTTCTTCAAGCCTGAGCTGTGCGAGTCCATGTTGTTGTACGTCCAGAGCCCGAGAGGCACCAGCCAGAAGAGCTTCTTATTGGCGGGCACGTCTACAGCCTCTGTGATGTCTTCGGCCAGGCCGTATGGGAGCTTGTAGCCCTCTGGAGTGGAGAAGTCTACTCCTTTCAGGCCGTTGTATAGTATCTCTCCCTGCTCAACCTTGCGGGTGGTGGAGCAAGCGCATATTAATAATGTGAGGATGAGGGAGAGGAAATATCTGTAGAGTTTCATTTGGTGGCTTGATTTGGGGGTTGTGACACTGACAAATCGTATGATTGACTATTGGGGTATATCCTCGTTGGGGTCGATGATCTCCACGGTCTTCTGCGGCGCTTTGGGCGTGCCCTTATGCCAGCTCTTGGGATAAAGGAAGTTAAACAGGTAGCGGAAGCGACGCAGTTTGCGCTTGTAGACGAAGCCTACGCCCGTCTGGGTTATTTCGCCGTCGAGGATACTTTCATAGCCCGTATGGCGGAAAATGCGCACGTACATCGTGCCCGACTTGTTGATGTAGTATTCTATCGACACGTCGTTGAGCAGGCTTTCCGCCAAGTTGTCGTCGTTATCGTCTGAGTAGCTGCCCCCGACCACGATCTTGATTTTGTCGTCGAGGAAACTCTTCGATACCTTGTAGCTGTAGCTTGTCGTGGTCGACGAGTTGCCGTCGAGGGTGCGTTGATACTGGTCGACGCCGAATGATATGTCGACGCCCTTCACATTGTTGGCCATCCATGTGTTGACGGTCGACTCCAGGAACGAATACAGCAGATTGCCGCTAAGGCTTGAGTTAGCCTTGGTGTTGGGGCCTGTGTATGTGTTATACAGGAGCATATTCATCGCCTGATTGGCTCGTTGCTCCGGGCTCATTGACTGCAGCTCGTTCTGCACGGTGATGTCGTCGTCGGTCGAGAGGTCGAATTTTATGTCCATTTGCTCAAGTGTGCCGGTTACGCTCAGGCCTACGTCAAAGTAGATGAGTCGCGAATTCTGTCCCTCCTGGGTGACGTTGGCCAGCAGCTTGTCTACGGCGTTGAGGTGGAGCTGCGGGTTCATTATATCGCCTGTGAACGACACGTAGCTCCCTTCGCTTATGTCAAACAGCTTCTCCGACATCAGCGGCGGGGTATAGCGAGCGAAGCCCTTGTTGAGGTTGATGCGTCCGGTCAGGCGTTGCTGTCCGAGGGGATTCATCGAGTAGTCGAGGGTGCCAGTCGGCTGTATCTGCACTCGGTTGTTGCCCGTCTGGGCGAGGTCCACGCCGATGATCGCGCCCGGTTGAATGGTGAGCAGAGCCTGCAGGTTCATCATGCTCGACGGCGCGCCTACCGTGTCGGCTTTCATCACGGCGGAGGTGTCGTTGAAGTTGATGAATTTAACCAGGTCGCTGTTGCTGCGCGAGGCGAGGGCCGCCTGTGCGTCAGAGATGACGTAAGATACGTTGGTGCCTGAGTTGACGCTGAGGTTGGCGTTGATGTCGAGGAATGTGAGCGAGCCTTTGACTGAAGCGTCGAGCGAGACGAATGCCTTGCCGTAAACGTCGGCTTTGCGCGATTTCTTGCCGTTGACAATCTGCATATCGTTGGCTTTGAGGTCGAGGTCGATTCCTATTTTTGAGAGGCTTCTCAGGTCTACCACGCCGTTGACCGCGAGCGGATTGTCGTTTGAGCCATATATCTTGTAGTTAGATAGGTGCACGATGTTGGTGTCGACCGGAATCTTTTCGTCGGTGAAGCGGAACGACGATCCGAGCATGGCGACGTTGACCGCGGCCGAGTCAAAGTTGATGTATCCGTCAAATCTCGGCGCGTCGAGCGAGCCGGTCACGTCCATTGTGCCGTTCAGGTAGCCCGATAGTGTTCCTGTCTGTGAGATGAACGGGTTGGCTACGGCGAGCGGGAAGCGTATCATCTTGAAGTCGAGCAGGAATGGATGTATCGCTGTGGAGTCGTTGAGATTGCCCGATGCGGTAATCGCCTTGACTCCGTCGACCGCAAGCGACGTGTTGGCATGGATTGTGCCTGTGCGTGAGGTGGTTATGTCGACGTCGAGGTCAAATGTCCCGACTCGCCGCTTGTCATACATGAAGTCGGCGAGCGTGATTGTGCCTGAGCCGTTTATGTCGTTTCCGGCCTGGCCGATATTTATTTTCGCCGAGAGATCTCCCTTCATCGGGGGCGCGTAGGGGTTGAGGGCGAGCCAGTCTTGTATGTGTATCTGGTCGATATCTACATAGAGGCGTTCGCGGGGTGTCAGCGAGCCGTCGACGTTGACGCTGTCGGTGCGGGTGTATATATGCAGTTTGCTCTCATCGTTCTGCATGATAAGGTTGGCGTCTACGCGCGGGTGGAGGTAGTTGTAGATGATATAGTTGTCGGAGTTGACAGTCCAGTTTTTGTATGCGATCGTTGGCTTGTAGGGAACGAGCTTGAGCATGAAGGTGGAGTCGCGCAAGGTGACCATTGCGCCCAGGTTATATCCTGTTTCCCCCTTGATGTTTTTCTGTGAGAGGAACAGCGATAGCTTATCTTCGGCTATATAGCCGTTGGCCTGTATCTTGGCGAACTCGTCGAGTGTGCCCGGCTCGTTGTTGACGATGAGTCGGTAGCGCAGATACTGGTCGCGCTGATAGGCGTTGAAGTCGATGTTGTCGATGCGAGTGTCGCCCACGGCGAGGGTGTCGACTTTGGCGTCGAGTGTGATTATTGAGTCGTTTGTGGCGACGAGTTTCACCGAGCGGAATGTGGTGCCTGTCTCTGATAAGTACTGGCTTATTACATTATCCGTGCCGGCGTCGACTGTCAGCCGGAATGGAGGCAATGCTTTCTGGAAGCCTATCACGTCTACGTTGCGCAGGTCAAACGTCCGGTTGATCGTAGCGGAGATAGAATCCGTGCGGGCGAGTATCGCGCTCAGTTTCTCGCTGGAGGTGAAGTCAAAGTTGAAGTCGTTGTTTGAAATGACCGCTTCGGTTGCGGAGTCGTTGGTCAGGAATGTGGTGAAGAGGTTGTCCCCCTGTATGCGCGTCGAGCCGTAAAGTATGTCAAACGACGGGAAATCAAGCTCCGCGTCGATCGCCCCCGACTTGGTGGCGTAGGCGGCACGGCCGTCGAAAGCCATTTTCACGTTCATCGTCGAGTCCATCACGCCGAGGGCGTGGAGGTCGAGGTCGGCGATGTCGCCTGATAGGGTCCAGTTATAGGTGTCGCCAAATAGGTTGCCCTCGGCGTTGACGTGCAGGTCGACGCCCGGATTTGCCGAGGCGAGCATCACTTTCGCTTGCCCGTCGACGAGAGTGCCGGCGAGCGAAAGGTTGCGCAGCGGATATTTGTTGTACGATGTCTCGGCGAGATTCACGTCGGCCCCGATGCGGGTTTTGGATGAGAACACGTCGAGCCCTTCCCCTTTGACTTTCAGATCGGCCGTGGTGACGCCGACTCCAAGGCCGGGCATGAACGAGTTGACAGGGAATTTGCGCGCGCGGAGGTCGATGTCGTAGGCTGTGCGGCGATTGTTCCAGCTCGCGTCGAGAGCCACGTCGCCGCCCCCCGATGTCACCTTCACGTTGCCGTCGATAAGGCCTCTGTTGAGCTTCGCGGCTCCGGCGATTTTGAATGGGGGTAGATTTATCGAGCTTTGCGACGCTTTGTCGAGAAGCATGGGCTTCGCGAAGTTGAGGTTGACCATGTTGCCCGAGATGTTGACGTTGCCGACGGCGTTGTCGAAGTTGTCCATATCGCGGAGCTTGCCTGAGGCTTTGATGTCCCAATAGCCTGCCATTGAGGCCGATGCGGAGCGCAGGTTGAGGTCGGCGAGCGTGCCTACGAGGTCGAGCTGGAGGCGTAGCTTGCGGTTGCGCGGCAACGCGCTGATCATCGGTTTGAGCGACGGCTCAGCGAGCGTGATGTCGTATGGGGCGATTTCGGCGGCTAAGTTGGCTTGCAGGGGAGCTTGGGTGGCGTCGGCGGTAAGGCCATAGATGGCTGATAGGTCGATTGATGATCCGCGGGAGAGTATGTGGAACCCTTCGGCGCGGATCTCGGTGGAGTCCATGGCGAAGTAGCCACTCGCGTCGATGTTGAGGCCTGAGCGCTCTGAGGCGTATAGTCGCTTGAGAGGCACGGATATTGAAGTGCCTTGCATGGCAAACGAATCAACATCTATGGCTATATCGCTGAGCTGAAGATAGTTGAAGTCGAGGCCCGGAAGCGGTTTCGCGCCTTTCACGGCGTAGAGAAGGTCGGCGTCGGCGAGCCGCATGGTCTGGATCGCGATGTCGTAGGGCTTCGTGGGGAAGGTGTCGGCGGGAGCTTCAGGCACCTCTACCGGCACTGGCGAGGTGAACACCTGGCCCGAGAAACCCGCTATGCCTATGTCCCCTATGTTGATTTTGTGGTCGGCGAGGTTAATGCCCGCGTGCGCGAGGGTGAGTAGCGACAGATTGGCGTCGACCGATTCTATGGTCGATTCCATTGTCATTCGGTATGCGATGTCAGAGAGCTTAACCGACTCAATATCAATGTTCCAGGGCATATCTGTCGGCGGGGTTGGAGGCGTTGTGTCGTTCTTAAGGGCGATACTTATGTCGCCCCCTTCGAGCGAAATGTTGCCCGCGTCGACGTGGCTCGACGATAGCGCCACTACAGCGCGGTCTAAGCGCAGACGCGAGAGGTTGGCGCGCAGGTAAGTTATTGAGTCAGGGGTACCTGACTTGAAAAATACGTCGTCGGCGAAGATGCCTGTCGCGGCCACGTTCCCCTTGAAAAGAGGCATCAGCGCCACGCTCACGTTTGCGCGGTCGAGCGTCAGCATCGTGTCGCCCTGCTGCATGATCTCAACGCCCTTAAGCTCTACCGAGAGGGGGAATGAAAGGCGCAGACGCTCCACGCCTATGTGCATGTCGCTCCCCTCGTTGACCTTAGCCAGCACCTTAGACACGACAAAGTCCTGAACGGCCGGAACGTAAATAAGTGATATAGCTATAATTACGAGTAGGAGCAGCGATATAATGCTCCATGTGAGAATTTTTAAGATTTTGCGCACTATTTTCATAGTTATATTTCCCTCGTCCTGCCGAAGCGGCTGGGTGTGATAGTTGAAAAAAAAGGTTGTAGACTCAACTTCAAATTGACCACAAACTTAACAAATATTTACGAAAATCAGTTTATCTGAGAGCAAAAATTTGCGTTTTTAAGCGTCAAAACGCGCAAAAAATGGTGCAAAAACGCGCGTTTTGTGCGCGTTTTGTGCACTTTTACGCGCTAAAAATGCGCAAAAAGCGCGTAAAAATGGTCAAAAAGCGCGTTAAAAATGCGCTAAACGCGCATTAATGTCACTGTTTTTTTCATAAATATGACTGAAAAAGTCTATCTTCGCGATTGACAAAAGGCGCTTCGATGACCGGTCGGCGCAAAAATTGATTATGAAGGATGAAAAACATTGAATCTTACCGTAACTTGCTGACTGATATATATATATATATATAACACGCCTAAATACCGCGAGGCTGTAGAGTGGGGCAATACATGGATTGACAACGCTAACCAAGCAGCTTCGCCCTCCTCAAAGCGATACCTTATAATCGGCGACAGCACCGCCCGCATGGTCAGAAGCACGTTCGCCCGGATAGCAGATGCGCCTGTCGATTTGATCGGAAGCTCGTCGGCGCTCGACGACGAATTGTTTGTAAATCAGATAGATGGCTTTTTCAACAACAGCTGCTACGACTACAACGTGATATTCGTGCAGATGGGTCATCACGGCCGCGTCGGGAAGACGGGGGAGGAGTATGCAGAGCATGATTTTGAGAAGTTTGAGAATGATCTGAAGTGCCTGCTCGCATATTTACGGCAGCATTGCGCCAATATAGTTTTGGAGACGGTTTTTAGCTCGGTGATACCGCAGAAAATCAATAAGTTAGAGAGACGTTTGTTCGGTCGGCGACTCCATAGGGCGCTGTTCAAGGCAGGCGTGAGGAGGGAGGTGCCCGATGAGGAAATCAATCGCGTCACCGACCGCAAGAATGAAATTATTCGCAAGGTAGCGGGAGCGAGCGCAAGCGGCGTCACGCTCCTCGACATTGATGAGATAGTAAAGAAAAAGCGATTTATGCACACCGATCACATCCATTTTGAGAACGAGGCTAAACTGTTCATAGCCAAAAGGATGCTGGAAGCGGTCGACGCTATTCGGTGTGGGCAAGGATGATTTTGACGAGCTCGGAGCGGTTGTTGATGCGGATCTCGTTTTGGTTGTAGTCAATGATGCCACGCTCTTTGAGAGAGTCAAGCGTCGCGATAAACGACGACCTCTGCACCCCGAAGAGCGAATAGAGGTCGCGCTGACGGCAGCTGAGCGCGATGTCGGTGGCGCCCCGCTGGGTTAGGGCCACGATCCAGAAGGCTATACGCTCCTCAAGGCTTCCGGTAGCCACGGCGAGAACGCCGTCGACCGCCTTCTGGGCGTTCATAGAGAGCTGATTAAGGAAGTTGAAGAGGAAAATCTGATCGGAGTTGAGTATTTTGAGGTATTCAGATTTCTCGATCTGCAGGATGCTCGTGGTTTCGAGCGTCACGACTTTGCATGGATAAATGGTGACGCGCCCGAATATGTATTCAGGTGCTATAACGGCGGGTGCTTTAAGGGTTTGCGTGACAACGAAGCGGCCGTCGGCATTGGTAATGCTCGATTTCACCGAGCCTGAGATGACGAATTTCAGATGTGTGCACTGCTGCCCGGGCAACACCAGTGTCTCGCCCGCGGAGTATTTCAGAAAATGAAATTTGGTTTTCCCCACGACTTCGAGCATACGCTCCTTAGTCACTCCGGCAAACAGTGGGAGCCCCATCAGTAATTCATACATCTTATCCATGGCTAAAATTGACTTAAAATATGTTATTTACTATTTATTTAACATAATGCGGCAACAAAAGTTCACCCGATCAGGCCAGGCGAAGGCTATATACCGCAAACGGCTTACGCCTGCATTGTAGAGCCGCTTGACAACGCGTCAATGACTTGGAGGTATTTCTTTGAAATGTCGGGGATTATACGTATCTTCGCGCTATAAATCTCCCATTATTTATGAAATCTAAAATTTCATATAGCCGATTTGCAACAGTCCTTACAGCCGTGCTGTCGGGTGCGTTGCTTGTGGCATGTGTCGCAACCGTAAAAGAAGCAGCTGCCTTTTTCTCGCTGTTAGCTATTTTACTCGTCCTTTATATTTCGATGTTGTTTTTTGGAGCCGCATACATTAAAGCTGACAGCGAATATATTGTTATGGGCAGCCTTTTACGGAGCAAGAAGATACTGATGCGAAATGTGGCGAGCGTGGAGCTTTTCCAGCCCACTATGGGTGCTATAAGAATCTGTGGTTCAGGCGGCTTTATGGGGTACTGGGGCATTTTCAAAGAAGGGGATATAGGCCGCTATTACGCGTTTTACGGCAAAGCCTCGGATTGCTTTCTCGTCCGCATGAAGAACGGGGACAAGTATGTGCTCAGCTGTAATCAACCCAAACAAATGGTTGATTACATAAAATCCCAAATTAGCATATAAGCGTCTTTTCGCAACTGTCATATCCTCCAGTTGATTCGCTGTCATCGCCTTGGCGCTTCTGTCAGGCAAAGAAAATTCCGACAGGCTCTATTTTTTAATAGATGATTTTTGTTACTTGAGAACCTCTACGCACTATATACATATTGCCCTTTTGAGGGTCTTTAATTTGTAGTCCTTGCAGTGAATAGTACTGTGGCTCAGCATTATCATCATTTACCACATTTGGTGCACTCGCACTTTCCTTGCTGTATTCTATTTTGCTCTTAATACGAGAATATGCTCGAACTATTTTATTTTGATAGTCGTAAGCAACCGGTCGGATTCCTACATACGCAATATACGTATCTCTAAACTTACCAACGCCATTGTTACAAAAGGTAGCGTTAGGAAAGAAACCCTCATAAGGCTCTATATCCACAAATCTTTGCGAATCATCACCAGCAACAGGTGGTAACGACGGCTGAAGTTCATAGTTATAGTCTTTGTATTCAGTCTCTAAAATTGTAATATTTATACTTTTGTATCCATCAGGGAGTGTAAATGAATAGCCATCAACTGGTACTTCGGGTAATCCCACCCAATCAGAATAAACCATACCCGGTATGAACCATCTTACACAATTTTCATACCATGGCGAATCCATTATAACTGCATATCGTATGCAATATTCATCCGTGCGTCCATCTTCTGTCGAAGTGGTATTGGCGATAGGCCAGTATGTATGGTCTGCAGGGTCTCCTTCAATATATTGTCCTGTTTCGTAGTCAAAAATATGTTGAGCTTGCAGCGCTGTGTTTCCCAATGCAGCTATTGTGAGGAAAATGAGAGATATAACTTTTTCCATACGCGAATTTATTTGTGCAAATTTACAATTTTTTTTTATAATTCTTCTATGGCATTGAAAGGTGGCGTAGCGCTTCTTATTTAATTGATAGTCAAGAGGATGCTCCATGGAGCATCCCTACTGTCTGAGGACGCGGGGTTGATTCTCTTTCATAGACGGCTGAAGCCGTCACCCAGTAATAAAGTCACAGGGGAGGGGATTTGGGGATGATTTGCGGTGTGGCGCAAGGTTGATACTCTTTCGCGGTGGGTGAAGGCGTGGGTTTCGTATTTGATTGCCACACGATTGTTGGAGGCAGCAGGGTGTTTAGGCTACAAAGTCGCGGATTTTTGGCGGGGTAGTGGGTGAGTATCAAAAATTATGTTAACTTTGCGGTAGCATATAGTCTGGTGAAGCCCTATGTTTCTTACAACTCCGATATATTTTACAACAATGAATAAGATTTTTTTACTCCGCTGTTTTTCCTTAGTCTGCTCATGTTTGTAGCATGTAGTGATGATAAAGAGCCGCTTCCTGTTGGGGATGAATGGATTGACCCTGTTTTCGCGGAAGTTCTCCAAGAGCGAGGATATATAGCTGATGCTAAAACCGTCACTCCTCATGAAGTAGCTAATATTATGGCAATAGATGTGTCAGGACCTTATGGAATAAGGGGTGCCATAAAATCATTAAGAGGAATTAGCCATTTCACTAATCTCAGGAATTTAGATTGTGGCAACAATCAGTTGGAAGCCCTTGATGTCTCTCAAAACGCTGCGCTTATTGAGTTGGATTGCTCCGACAATCGTCTCACGGCTCTTGACGTGTCAAAAAGCAGGGCGTTGGCCAAGTTGCGGTGTAACCACAATTCGTTGAGAGCCATTGATCTCACCAAAAACAAGGCGCTCATAGAGTTGTATTGCTCCGACAATCGGCTTAAATCGCTTGACGTGTCTAAAAACACTGTGTTGGCCAAGTTGTATTGTGACTACAATTTGTTGGAATCCCTTGATGTGTCTAAAAATGCGGCGCTTATTGAGTTATATTGCTACGACAATCTGCTCACTTCTCTTGACTTGTCTAAAAACAGGGAGCTGACGCGATTGGATTGCAGCAATAATCAGCTGCCATCACTTGACGTGTCAAAAAATACGGCGCTTATTGAGTTGGATTGCTACTTTAATCATCTCACTTCTCTTGACGTGTCAAATAACACGGCGCTGACGCAATTGGTTTGCAGGACCAATCAGCTGAAATCACTTGACGTGTCTAAAAATACTGCTCTGACCGAACTATGGTGCGAGAATAATCAACTCACGGCTCTTGACGTATCTAAAAACACGGCGCTAACATTGTTAGCATGCAGCCAAAATAAGCTGAAATCGCTTGACGTGTCTGAAAACACTATACTGACATATTTGATTTGCTCTTATAACCCTGGGTATAATGGCCTATTTGTTGTCAAAGCTTGGTTTGATTCATCGAACATTCCGGAGAATTTTACAAAATGGTCATGGAATTACAATGGGCAAAAAGTAACTATACAATATCAGAGAGGTGAATAGGTTTTTCTTTCACGGACGGCTGAAACTCCATGCTCAATATCAGATTGATAATCAGGAGGATGCTTCATGGAGCATCCCTGCTGTCTGAGGACGCAGGGTTGATTCTCTTTCATAGACGGCTGAAGCCGTCACCCAGTAATAAAGTTAAGGGCGGGGATTAGGGGATGATTCGTGGTGTGGCACAGGGTTGATACTCTTTCGGACGGCTGAAGCCCTATGCTTTATATCTAATTGATAATCAGGAGGATGCTCCATGGAGCATCCCTACTGTCTGAGGACACAACGCCTCATTAGATTGATGACTATTAGGTGAGGCAGAGTTGATACTCTTTCGTGCGCCTAAAGACGCACGCTCCATATTCGCTACTTATTTGATTGATACATTGGTGGTTAGGATGCTCCGTGGAGCATCCCTACTGTCTGAGGACGCGGGGTTGATACTATTTCATAGACGGCTGAAGCCGTCACCCAGTAATAAAGTCGAGGGGGAGGGGATTGGGGGATGATTCGTGGTGTGGCACAGGGTTGATTTTCTTTCGTGCGCCTAAAGACGCATGCTCCATATCTGATTGATAATCAAGAGGATGCTCCATGGAGCATCCCTACTATCTGAGGATGCGGGGTTGATTCTCTTTTAGACGGCTGAAGCCGTCACCCAGTAATAAAGTCGAGGGGGAGGGGATTGGGGGATGATTCGTGGTGTGGAACAGTGTTGATACTCTTTCGTGCGCCTAAAGACGCACGCTCCATATTCGCTACTTATTTGCTTGATACATTGGTGGTTAGGGATGCTCCATGGAGCACTGCTGTCCCAAGAAAATATTAACAGTCAATTTTTGGGATTTAA
>CAZJBM010000024.1:0-42244 GCA_964544595.1 uncultured Barnesiella sp. | reverse complement strand
GGTAACCGCCACCCTACGGGGCCCCGGGCAACGCGCCCGGGGCCCCTTTTTTTATCCTCCCCCCGCCCCTTCGTTTTATCACCCCGGCCTCTTCGTTTTATCACCCCCGGGCCCGTTTGATCTTATCCCCCGGCCCGTTTCATTTTTACCTCCGACGCGATCCCCGGGGGGACGGGCGGTCGCTTTTTCGCAGAGGACAAAAGCGCGTTTTCGGGCAAAAAAGCGCGCGAAAAAGCGCGAAAACGTCCCCTTAACGCGCGTTTTAACGTCGAAAAGCGCGCAAAAACGCGCGAAATTGTGCCCAAAAACGCGCATAAATACGTCCAAAAACGCGCAAAAAATGATGCATTTTTAGCTTTTGGGATGATTTAGCTGGGGATATTTTGCGGGTAAGGGAGTTTTTTGTAAATTTGCGAATACCTTAGATTTATTGAGACGTAGTCACTACGTAATTAGCCTTAAATTTCAGACCATATATGAATCAATCAATTACGTTTCGCAACGCTGCCATAGCTCTCGTAGTGGGCTTAGGGTCAGTTGCTTACGCACACGGTGCAACCCAGGAAAAAATCGATAGATATTCGCTTGTCAATCGCAATAATCCTCATATTGAGGCTATTGACACGCTCGCGTCGCTTTCAGTCGGTAACGGCGAATTCGCCTTCACGCTCGACGTCACCGGCCTTCAGTCTTTCCCCGAAATGTACTCCAAGGGCGTGCCTCTCGGCACACAAAGCCAATGGGGTTGGCACAGCTTCGCGAATCCCGAAAATTACAAGTTTGAAGAGACTTTGAAGGATTACGATTTCGGACGCGGACGCCAGGAGCCTTATTCTGTGCAGTTTAACGAAGATGGCCGAAACAAAAGCGCCGCCAACTGGTATCGCGTCAATCCTCATCGCCTTCATCTTGGGGCTGTCGGTTTCGCCGATTTAGACGCGTCTAAGATTACAAATATTAATCAAACACTCGATTTGTGGAACGGAAAGATAGTTTCACAGTACGACTATGACGGCCAGCCGGTTAAGGTAGTCACGACAGTTCACCCTTCGCGTGATATGATGGCTGCTTCGATATCGTCGAAGAGCCACATGCCGGTTAACATTCGTATGCCGTATCCTACAGGCGGACACTGCGATGACGCCTGCAACTGGAACCGCGATAACGATCACTTAACTGAAATCGTTAAGCAAGAAGGCAATACAGCCGTTGTAAAGCATACACTCGACTCCACCGCATACTACGTAAAGATTACGTGGAATGGCGCGGAAGCTCCTCAGATGAACGGACGCAACGTCGTGACAATCACCCCGATCGCCGACGACTGGGATTTCACTGCGACATTCTCTTCGGAAATCCCCGCTGACGAGAATCCAACTTTTGCACAGACGGCGGAGGCATCGGCTAAATATTGGCAGGATTTCTGGAACAACGGCGCAGCCGTGGATTTCAGCAATTGCACAGATCCTCGCGCTAAAGAGCTTGAGCGTCGCGTAATACTCTCGCAGTATCTTTTAGCTATTCAGTCGGCAGGGTCGACGCCTCCCCAGGAGACAGGTCTCACTTACAATTCATGGTTTGGCAAATTCCACATGGAGATGATATGGTGGCATCAGTCGTGGTTGCCGCTTTATGGACACGCCGACTTACTCAACCGCACACTCCCCTGGTATGAAACCTCGGCTCACGTGGCAAAGGATATAGCGTCACGTCAAGGCTTTAAGGGCCTCCGCTGGATGAAGATGACCGATCCCTCAGGCATTGAGGCTCCTTCAAAAGTGGGCTCTTTCCTGATCTGGCAGCAGCCCCACCTTATTTATCTCGCAGAGTTGCTGTATCGCTCAAACCCCAACGACGAGGTGATAAACAAATATTATGATCTCGTTCAGGGCACAGCAGAATTCATGGCTGATTTCGCCGATTATGACGCTGAAAACGACCGATATATACTTAAAGGTATTATCCCGGCTCAGGAAACCCTCCGCGCCTCAGAGACAGTCAATCCCCCGTTTGAGCTTTCATATTGGAATTATGCGCTCAACGTGGCTCAGAACTGGCGCGAGCGCAAAGGGGAGGCGCGTAACCCCGAATGGGACAACATTTTATCGAAACTTTCCACCCTCACCCATAAGGATGGCCTGTATCTCGCCGCCGAAACCGCGCCGCAGACTTACTCCGACGTGAGATTCACCTCTGACCACATGGCTGTGCTCGCCGCGCTTGGCGTTCTCCCGAAGACCAATCAGTATGAAGACTCGATAATGAACCAGACATTTGACTGGATCTACGATAACTGGAATTGGGATGAAACGTGGGGTTGGGATTACCCGACCACAGCGATGAACGCGACCCGCCTCGGCGAGCCGGAGAAAGCCGTCAACGCAATCATGATGGATAAACGCACCAACACGTATCTCCCCAACGGCCACAATTTCCAGGACAATCGTTTGCGCTGTTATCTTCCCGGAAATGGCGGTCTGCTCACAACAATAGCTTTGATGTGCGCGGGCTGGGACGGCTGCGAAGTCGAGAATCCAGGTTTCCCGAAAGATGGCACATGGGATGTGCGCTGGGAAGGCCTCAAACCTATGCCGTAAAGGAATCGAGCAGTGCCTCGCTACTTTTTTTACGGACCTAATATAGTGATATAAAGTGTTAGAAATGAAACGAATCAGAATACTATTCGCAAGCCTTGCGGCATTGGCGCTGAACGCCAATGCCGCTGGCTTGCATTACGAGCCTAATAATGGCGCAGTGACCGCAATAGACGGCGCGGCGCGATTCAACCGAGGACTTTACGGCGCGCACACCGGATTTCGCATCGACTGCTCCGACGTGCCAGAATTCGGCATTTATATGCCGCGAATGGGGGGGAATCTGCGCTTCGATCTCCCTTCAGGCCCTGTTAAAGCCACCTACATACCAGGCAAAATGGTTTATGACGGGGGCGGAGTAGAGGTAGAGGCTCAGGTAATGTGCAGCTTCAACGTCGCACTTTGGAAATTGACCAACAAGACCAAACACGCGGTGACAATCCCGGTAAGATTTGGCGGCGTCGCCGATAAAAAATTCTTCAGAGAGGGGGATTTAGGCGTCGATGCGCCCGATTGCTTTGATCTGAAGCCGGAATACTGTGCAGGAAACGTCTATAAGCTCAATGGCGACAGCATCAAAGTCGAGTACGGCTCGAAAGAGCGTAAGGCCGTCAACCTAATCATACCGGCTACCGACCCCAAGATTACCGACATGCCCTCTTATGAAGGCGTAATCACCATCCCGGCTCATGGAAGCCGCTACGTAGCGTATTTCCCCTCGGAGACGGCACCTGTCGACGCAGCCGAGCTTCCGGCGTATTTCGATCAGGCTGAAAACGAGCGTCAACAGCTCGCCACCACTTTTGATTTCAACACCCCCGACCCCTATCTCAACCCTATCTCGGGAGCGTTGAGCGTCGCGGCCGACGGAATATGGAGCGGCGACGCATGGCTCCACGGATCGATCGGCTGGCGCACTCCTCACTTAGGCTGGCGCGGGGCATACGCGGGCGACGCGATCGGATGGCACGACAGAGCTCTTCGCCACTTCCGCACATACGCCAAAAACCAAGTGACGGATATTCCCGCCGTAGTGTCTCACCCTGCGCAGGACTCGGCGCTCAACCTCGCCCGCGCCGACAAAAAATGGGGCACACCGATGTACTCCAACGGATATATATGCCGCAGACCGGGGAAAATGGAGGAGATGTCGCACTACGACATGAACCTCGTTTACATCGACGCGCTGCTTCGTCATTTCCGCCACACGGGCGACACCGCCGCCATGCGCGAATTTTATCCCGTCATCAAGCGGCATATCGAATGGGAGAAACTTAATTTCGACCCCGACGGCAACCACCTCTACGACGCGTATTGCTGCATTTGGGCCTCAGACGCATTGTATTATACCGGAGGCGACGTGACCCATTCGTCGGCCTACAACTATTTCGCCAACAAACTCATGGCTGAACTTTGCGATGCGATCGGAGAGGATTCCGCACCTTATAAAGCGGAAGCCGAGGCAATAAAAGCAGCTATCGGCGAAACACTTTGGCTCGACAAGCGCGGGCATTGGGCCGAGTATCGCGACCTGATGGGGCATAAGCGCGTGCACCCCTCGGCTGCGGTATGGACAATCTACCATGCCATCGACTCGGAGCTGGCCGACGATTTCGAGGCATACAGCGCAACGGCTTATGTCGATCGCGAAATCCCTCATATCCCCGTAGGCGATACAGGCTACTCCGTGATTTCAACAACAAACTGGAAACCTTACAGCTGGAGTATCAACAATGTGGCAATCGCCGAGATAATGCACACGGCTCTCGCGTACTGGCAGGCCGGACGAAACGACGAAGCCTATAATCTGATGAAGGGCGTGGTGATGGACAACATGTATGAAGGCGCGTCGCCACTCAACTTCGGGCAGATAAGTAAATACGACGCCGCGCGCGGCGAATGTTACCGCGACTTCGCCGACCCGATCGGAGTATGGAGCCGCGCGCTTACAGAAGGCCTTTTCGGCATACGCCCCGATATGCTCTCGGCAGAGCGGAAGCTTACAATCAAGCCCGGGTTTCCGAGCGATTGGAAAAACGCGGAGATGAAGCTGCCAGATGTTGACTTCACGTTCGCGCTCAACGGCGACACGGCGATATACAAAATCAACAACCGCTATGCTGATTCGAAAACCAATCTCATCGTTCCGGCCAAAGGCACGGTCAAATATGTGATGGTCAATGACTCAATCGTTGAATGGCAACCATACGCCACCAGCATAAACACTCCTCTTATAGAGATCGTCACCCCGGAGGCTAACGCCGAGGTAAAAGTAGTGGTTAACAGCAAAATCACCGCATCGGCCCCCACGGGAACAAGCCACAAAGTAGGCCCGATCGAGTTCGCCGAGATGACCGACGGCAACAACCTGACATGGTGGGTAGCAACGCACAACTCTATCCCGCCAATCCAAAAACCGACAGCCAACGGCTTCGACAACATAGATGCCTCAAAATGCTCTACCGTCAATATCTCGAAAGCCTTCAACGCCTCGGTCAGCGACATATTCCATAACGAATATCTTTCGCCGCGCCCCGACGTCACCACCCTCCAATTGCCCAAGCAGGGGATAGGGGAGTGGTGTCACCCCAACGATACCGCTCACATCGACGATTCGGGCCTCCGCGCCATTGCGGCCGCCAACCGCGGCGTTATCACCACGGAGTTAGGGATACCATTCGCAGTACCGGCCAAGGGGGATAACGTAGTCTACACCTCGCTTTGGGATAACTACCCCGATAAGGCGGAAATCGCGCTCAAAGGAAAAGCCTCGCACGCCTACCTCCTAATGGCCGGGTCGACCAACCATATGCAGGCTTATATACCTAACGGAGTAATCACCGTAAACTACGCCGACGGCACCAGCGAGCGGGTTAAACTCATCAATCCGTATAACTGGGCTCCAATCGAGCAGGACTTCTTCACCGACGGCGGAGCGTTCGCGCTCCCCGAAGGCATGGAGCCGCCATATCGCATGACCTTGACGTCGGGGCACGTCAGCCGTCATCTCGACGCTGACGGTTTCCTCCCCTCACAGGGCGATGAAAAGGGACTGCTTTCGGCCGACGGCCGACGCGTTGACGGGGGCGCCGCCACATTGCTCGATGTGCCTCTCGATCCCAACAAGAAACTGAAGTCGCTTTCACTGGAGACGCTGTCAAACGACGTAGTGATCGGCATAATGGCCGTAACGCTCCAAAAATAAAACATTCAAAAAAAATGAGAAAAATACTTGCGGCTGCTGCAATCGCGTTAGTGTCGGCGTCGGCTACGGCTCAAACCAAAGTATCGGCTGAGACCACATCGTGGTATCCGATCACGACTGAGAATAAGCCATACGTCAGATGGTGGTGGCTCGGAAGCGCCGTAGACTCCATCGGGCTTACCTACAACCTTGAGCAGATGGCCTCAAAAGGGATCGGCGGCGTCGAGATAACCCCTATATACGGGGTTAAGGGCAATGAAGCCAACGACGTACCTTACCTTTCGGAGAAATGGATGGCTCTCTACGGTCACACGCTCGACGAGGGTAAGCGTCTCGGCGTGCAGATTGACATGAACAACGGCACCGGATGGCCTTTCGGCGGCCCGACCATCACTCCTGAATATTCGGCTCGCAAGCTCGTGGTCGAGGAGTGGGACGTCGCAAACGGAGAAGCCGTTGTGAAAAAGATAGAACCTGCCGACCCCAAGCAGCAAGCCGTAGCCACTCTTCAGCGCGTAATGACCGTCAACGGCCAAAAGCGTATCGACATAACGGATAAAGTCGGCGCGGACGGCGTGCTGAAATGGAATGTGCCCAAAAAAGGTAATTGGAAACTCTATGCCATATTCTCAGGGCGTACGCTTCAGAAAGTAAAACGCGCCGCCCCCGGGGGAGAGGGGTATGTGGTGAACCACTACGACAGCACCGCTGTGAAACATTACCTCTCGCGCTTCGACGACGCCTTCGGAAAGTCGGGCAAACCTTATCCCGACAGTTTTTTCAACGATTCGTATGAAGTATACGGCTCGAATTGGGACGACCGCTTGCTCGATGAGTTTTACGCCGATCACGGCTACCGCCTGGAGGAGTATATACCGGAATTCAACGCTAAGGATGAAGGGCTCAGCAAGGAGCAGTCAGATTTCAGGGGTCGTCTATTCCGCGACTACCGATACACGCTTGCTCGGATGCTTACCGACAACTTCACCAAGATTTGGCTCGCATGGGGCCATGACCGAGGCGCGAGGATACGCAACCAGTCGCACGGCTCTCCCGCCAATATCATCGATCTCTACGCTATGGTCGATATACCAGAGTGTGAGTCATTCGGACAGTCAGACCTTCCGTTGCCCGGCCTTAACCGATTCGGCCCGAGCCGACCGAGCGATGCCGACCCCGCAGTGCTGAAATTCGCTTCATCGGCAGCGCATATCGCAGGCCGACCCCTCACTTCAGCCGAGTCGTTGACCTGGTTGACCGAGCATTTCTGCACATCGCTCGCCGTATGCAAGCCTGAGCTCGACCAAATGATAGCCTCGGGCGTGAATCACGTGTTTTTCCACGGCGCGCCATACTCGCCGAAGGGCGCGACGTTCCCCGGATATATGTTTTACGCGGCGGTGAATATGTCGCCCACAAATTCAATTTGGACCGATGCCGACGGGCTTTTCTCTTATCTCGCGAGGGTGCAGTCGTTTATGACGGCCGGAGTGCCCGACAACGACTTCCTTCTCTATTTCCCGCAGGAAGATGTGTGGTTTAGCCAGCAGGGGTCGCCGTATCTGATGTTTGACATTCATAAAATGAATCAGCGCATGCCTAAAGCAAAGGCTGCTGTCAATGCCATTATCAGCGCGGGATATGATTGCGATTATCTCTCCGACTCCCTAATGACGCGGCTAACCGTGGCGCCTGACGGAAAGATTAACGCGGCCGCCGGAGAAGCCAGCTATCAGGCCATCGTTGTGCCCGAATTGAAAGTCGTGTCGCCGACCACGCTCAGGCAGCTTATCACGCTTGCGGAGAATGGCGCCACGGTAGTGTTCGCGGGCGAGCTGCCTTCAGATGTTCCCGGCTTGGCAAATCGTAAAGCCAACCTGAAAGAGCTAAACGCGCTGTTAAAGAAAATACCCTCGAAGAGAGGGGTGAAGCAACCGGTAGGCAAAGGATACATCATCCTCGCCCCATCGGTCGAAGCCTGCCTTCAACTTACCGATGGGAAGCGCGAGCCGATGAGAACCGACAACGGCTTGACCCTTTCGCGGCGTCGCAACGAAATAGGCGGCTACAATTATTTTGTAAGCCTGCTGAGTGATAGCCCCGTCGACGGCTGGGTTGATCTGGGAACGGAAGCCGAAGAGATCGTGCTGTTTGATCCGTTGACAGGCAACCGCGGTTTCGCAAGGGTCAGGAAGTCGGACAGCGGCGCGACTCAGGTACGCCTTCAGTTGGCGCCCGGACAGTCGATGCTAATGAAAACTTTCCCTAAAATCAAGCAAAATCTCTCCAAACCTCGACACAAAACCGACGTAGGGCCGTGGAAATATATAGCGTCGCGTGGCGAAGCTATCACCGCCAACGGTGACTGGACTCTCAGCTTCACGAAAAGCGAGCCTGCAGTGGCCGACACGTTCACTCTCGCTAGTCCTGTCGACTGGACAACGCTCCCCAACGATTCTCTCAAAGTAAACTTCGGCACAGGCCGATACACCGCCACCTTCACTATACCCGCAGGCATGGAAGCTGATGATTATGTGCTTGATTTAGGCGACGTACGCGAATCGGCGTCGGTCAGAATCAACGGCCGCGAGATAGGCAAGCTCTGGTGCGTTCCTTTCGAGGCCCGGATCGGAGAATATCTCCATGAAGGGGACAACAGGGTTGAAATCGACGTGACCAATCTGCAGATCAACCGCATAATCGACTTCGAGAAGAGGGGGGTAGAATGGAGAGTGTTTAAAGACGCAAACGTAGCGTCGGTAACCAACGCCAAGCAATTCAGTTTCGCCGACTGGGATCCCGCACCCGCCGGGTTGCTTACCGCACCGGTGATCTATCCCGTAAAATTTGATTGACCAGCATACATACTTCAAAACGAAAAAATAAACACAACAATAAACCAATTATGAAACGTCTACTCATTTCCGCATTAGCGATACTGTTCGCTCTGCCGTTTTATGCCGAAGACCAGAAACTCCCCCCGCGCAAGGAGATTCTCAATACGCTGATCAAGGTCAACGACCATTATCTGAAAAAACATCCCGACCCGCTGGCGATAATACCATATTATTCGCGCAAGAAGACCTACGAGGCCAACATATGGACCCGCGGCGTTTATTTCGAAGGCCTTATGGCTCTCCACTCGATTTACCCCGATAACCGCTATTACGATTACGCCTATAACTGGGCCGACGGCCATAAATGGGGATTCCGCCGCGACGAGACGCCGACCCGCAACGCCGACAATTATTGCGCCGGGCAAGCCTATGTCGACCTCTATCGCCTGACTCCCGAACCACGCATGCTGACCAAGACCAAGGCTTGCATGAATATGCTCGTCAACACCCCCCAGGTCGACGACTGGACCTGGATCGACGCCATACAGATGGGCATGCCGCTCCTCGCAAAAATGAGCAAAGAGACAGGCGACCCCCGATATGCCGAGAAGGCATGGGAGATGTATTCATGGAGCCGCGACACGCTCGCCGGCGGCCTTTACAACAAGAAGGACGGCCTCTGGTGGCGCGACAAAGACTTCGTGCCCCCTTACAAGGAGCCAAACGGCGAAGACTGCTATTGGAGCCGCGGTAACGGCTGGGTAGTCGCCGCTCTCGTCAGAGTGCTCGACGAGCTCCCCGCCGACGACCCTCATCGCAAGGCTTACGAAAAAGACCTCAAAGAGATGTGCAAGGCGTTGGTGAAATGTCAGCGCGAGGACGGTTTCTGGAACGTCAGCCTCCACGACCCGACAAACTTCGGCGGCAAGGAGCTCACGGGCACAGCGCTGTTTGTCTACGGAATGGCATGGGGCATAAACAACGGCCTACTCGACGCGAAGGAATATCTCCCGGTAGTGACCAAAGCGTGGAACGCTATGGTCAACGACGCCGTTCATCCCGACGGCTATCTCGGATACGTGCAGGGCACCGGCAAAGAGCCTAAGGACGGCCAGCCAGTGGCTTACGACTCAAAGCCTGACTTCGACGACTACGGCACGGGCTGTTTCCTCCTCGCCGGCACAGAAGTGTATAAGCTGAAATAAGCCGCCGCTGAGGCCGATTGTAGAGAAAAATATGGCAAAAAGTAGGATAAAGGTTTGGCAATCAGAAAAAAAATGCCTACCTTTGCGAGCCATTACGAATAAACGCCTTACCAGCGTGCAGATTCAACCGTTTGATTAACAAATAACTACACTATAATGAAGAAAGATATCCATCCCTCAAATTATCGCGAAGTCGTATTCAAAGACATGTCAAACGAGGAAACATTTATCACTCGCTCGACTATCGCAACCCGCGAAACTATCGAAATCGACGGTGTTACTTACCCCCTCGTGAAGCTTGAAATCACCTCTTCAAGCCATCCCTTCTTCACCGGTAAGCAGAAACTTGTCGACACTGCCGGCCGCGTGGATAAGTTCATGAGCCGCTACGGTAACCGTCGCAAGAAATAATCAGGCGGAAATCATATTCTGTAATACAACAAGCGGGGACATTCATAATCGAATGTCCCCGCTTGTTGTATCTCTTAATCGATACTGACGGTGGAATCTTCGCGGCCTTACGCGAGGGCTTTGTTTGAGCCGAAGAACTCGCGGAGGCGATGGGAGAACGAAGGGGGCTCCTGGCGCACGTGGATCGACACGCCGTTGTTTTCCTTGCTGAGGAAGAATATCGAAGAGTGCATCACGATAGCCACGTGCTTGTCAAACTCGATAATCGCGTGAACTCCGCTGAGGGGGAGGGTATGGAAAGGCGACATCGGGTCAATGCTGTTGATGATAAGGTCGTTGCCGTTGATTTCAATGCCGTGCTCGGGAGAAACGCCTTCAAAAAGGAGAGCGATGTTGAGGTCGTCGATTGACTCGGGACGGCGGTTGTATTTCTTATATATAGTGTCGATAACTTTCTTGGTAATCATTACTTTATGTTTTAGAGAATTGATAAAGTGATTTTTTTCTCGGTTGATGAATCCGGGTTGATTACCGAACTCGATATGTAAACAATGCTTCTCGACGAAAAGTTGAAAGGAAAAATCATGCTTACGTCAATTTAATCGGATTGAATCCGTATTGTAACACCATTGTTGCAAACACCGCGAAATCAGGGCAAAAAAATAAGTATCGAGTCATCCCCGATACTTATGGCTGAATCGCTCAATAACCACAATTACTGAGCTGAGTCATTTCGAGATGTTGCGGAGAACCAGGTCGGGACTCCATGAGTTACCGTCTTGGCTCGTGTGGAAAATCTGCTTGATAGAAGCGAAGGTTTCGTTCGCTCCCTTGGATACAACGATTTGCCCCTTTGCGCTCTCTCCGGCGGGAATCGAACTCTGAAATTTGGTCGCGGCCTTGAATTCATCCCCATCGGCAGTCTTAGCGACTCCTATACCTGAATTCTCAAGCCATATTTTGAAGTCTTTACGGCTGTTGTTGGTAAGAGTGAAGTCGATTACCAAGTCATTTCCCGCGGCAGTGATTTCGCCGACGTTTAAGCCGATCTCATTATCATAGAACACGCATCCCGGTTTGTTTGACTCAGGAAACGCCGGGAGCGCGAGATTCGTGAATTTGTAGTCGAAGTTACCGTAAGGATTATTCGCGTCGGATTTCTTTGAATCGGGCGCGCGGCCTACAATGGTCATCGAGGTTATGGTTTCAGCGGTTTTCGGAACCCTTACGATCCATGATTCCACACCTGTGGTTTCATCGGCAGGGAAATTAACCGACCCGAAGTTGAGGTTGCCGTCAATCGAATACCCGCTTTCCCCGTCAATGCTCACCTTGCTGTCCATAAACGAGATGTTAACGTTGTTCTCGTTAGTGGTTGAACTATTTAGAAACAGAATTTTGAACTGCACTTCTTCGCCCGAGCGGTGTATACGAGATTGGTTGATGCTTGCCGTGATTCCGGGGATACCATTGTTGTTGTTCGCGTCAAATCCGTGCGCCGACGTGACGGCCATGACTGTTGCTACAAAAGATGACGCGATTCTGAGGTTGAATTTTTTCATGATAAGTAAGTATCGTAAAAATGGTTAATATAATGATAATATCGAGATTTGAGTTTCTGAAGAGCAGGTTATGGGATTACACAATGAATGATGAGTAATATCGATGATTGCAATAGCGAGCCTAAGATAGGTACAAACTAATAGGTTGCCTGATTTCATGTGCAATATAGCAATAATTATTGGATTTCAGGCAATATTTATTGACAAGCGCCAGAAAAAAGACAGAGACCGCGCCGAAATCGGGTGGCGCGGTCCCTATCTTTTAGTAAGCCTTACTCTCTCCGCTTAGATTACCAGATGATAACCTGGTCGGCGGGAGCGAGGTAGAGGGGCTGGCCCTCAGTGATGCCGAATGCCTCAAAGAAGGGGGTAATATTGCGGAGCGAAACGTTCACGCGGTTCTCGGGGAGAGAGTGGACGTCGCTCATCGTGCGGTTGCGTACTTCCTCGTCGCGAGTATTGGCTGCCCAGATGTTGGCGTAGTTGAGGTAGAACACCTGCATCGGGTCGATGCCGTCGATTTTGGCTTCGGGCGAGGTGATGTCGACGCCTTTTTTCTTCTGAGCGTCGAGGAAGGCGGTGCGGGCCACGCGAAGACCGCCCTGGTCGGCGATATTCTCTCCGAGAGTGTAGCGGCCGTTGGCGTGGAGGCCGGGCAGAACTTCGACAGCGTCGAATTGCGCGACGAGGCCGTCGGTCAGTGCGGTGAAAGCTTCAGCGTCGGCGTCGGTCCACCAGTTAGTCATGTTGCCTTGGGCGTCGAAGTTACGGCCCTGGTCGTCAAATCCGTGAGTCATTTCGTGGCCGATGACAACGCCGATAGCGCCGTAGTTTTCAGCGTCGGACGCTTCGGGGTCGAAGTACGGCGCCTGGAGAATACCGGCGGGGAAGACGATTTCGTTGGCCATAGGATTGTAGTAGGCATTGACGGTCTGAGGAGTCATGCCCCACTCGGTCTTGTCGACCGGCTTGCCCCATTTAGAATAAATGTCTTTCTGATGCCACATGCCTACGTTGTGCATATTCTCGTAGTATGACTTCGAGGGGTCGATCTCGAGTGTCGAATAGTCTTTCCACTTATCGGGGTAGCCGATCTTCACGGTGAAGGCGGCGAGCTTGTTGAGGGCGTTGAGCTTGGTGTCGGTGGTCATCCAGGGGAGCTCGATGATATGCTTGCCGAGGGCAGTGCGAAGGTTCTCCACGAGGTCGAGCATATATTGCTTAGACGATTCGGGGAAATATTTCTCAACGTAGAGCTCGCCTATAGCCTCGCCCATGGCGCCTTCGGTTGCCGAGAGGGCGCGTTTCCAGCGCGGACGCTGCTGCTGCGCTCCGGAGAGCACTTTGGAGAACTCAAATTGGGTGTCGGTGAAGTTGTCAGAGAGCTTGCTTGCTGCCTGAGCCACATATTTCCAAAGGTAGTAGTCTTTGATTTCGCGGTCGGAGAGCGACCCCATCAGGTCGTTGGCGCGCTTAACGGTCTTGATTTCTGTGACGATGACGTTGTCGGGCGAGGGTATCTCCATAGTCTCGATGAAGAAGCGGTCCCAGTTGATGTTGGGATACATCTCCTTAAGCTCGGCGTAGGTGCGCGGATTGTACATCGCGGGAATGTTGCGCGACTCCTCTTTGGTCCATGCTTCCTCGGCGATGGAGGTCTCGATTTTCATCACGTTTTTGACGATACGCTTGGCATCCTTCTTTGAGAATCCGGCGTTGATCATCTGCTTCTCGATCATCTTCTGATAAGCCTCGCACACCTTCTTGTTGGCGGGGTCGTCGGAGAGATAGTAGTCGCGGTCGCCCATGCCCATGCCTCCGCCGCTCACGTACATGGCGTAGGCGTTGGAGTCGGCCATATCCTCCATCGGGCCGGCCGAGAAGAAGGGCGAAGCGTAGTTGCCGTGCATCCATAGGAAGAGGTCTTCCATATCCTCGTGCTTCGCATTGTTGATTTTCTTGAGGTCGGCCTGAATCGGGGCGGCACCCTCGGCGTTGCGGCGCACCGAGTCCATGGCCAGCTCGTAGATGTTGGCAACTTTGTAGGCCACCGTTCCGGGCTCGGGGTTAGTGGCGGCGAGGCCGGTCACAATATCCTTCACGCGGTTCTGGGCCTGCTCGGCCAGCACGTCAAACTGGCTGTAGCGCGAGTATTCGGGAGTGAGGGGGTTGGCTTTCTGCCATCCGTCGTTGACGTGCTTGTAGAAATCGGTGCCGGGAGCTACGGAGTTGTTGAAGTAGTCCGGGTTAAGGCTTTTAAGATGTTCCTGTGCCATTGCTGAAGATGCCGAGCCTATTACCAAGGCCGAGGCAAAAGCTAATTTTGTTAGGTTCATTACGGTTTATTTATGGATTTTTGATGTAGTCGATCGGGTCGATCAGGCCGTGAGCTTGAAGGAAAACGCGGGCCTGAGGCGTCGAGTTTGAAATCGTTACGCAAAGATACAAAAAATTGTGGTCTTAATTTTTGCCGAATCCCAAAAACTTTGCTTAACTTTGGCAAGCGGGAGTCTTTCTCCCTCGAAAATCACCTTATTGATATACCATGGAAGATTGCAAAAAGACTTGTCTCCACGACAAGCATCATCAGCTCGGGGCGCAGATGAGCCCCTTTGCCGGATTTGATATGCCCATACAATACGAGGGCATTATCGAAGAGCACAATGCCGTGCGCAATGCCTGCGGCATTTTCGACGTCAGCCACATGGGCGAAGTGTTCATCGACGGCCCCGACGCCGACCGCTACGTTAACCATATCTTCACCAACGACGTGCTGGCCGTAGAGCCGGGCCAGTGTCTCTACGGCATGATGCTTCGCGAAGACGGTGGCACGGTCGACGACCTGCTCGTATATAAGCGCGGGGTCAATTCCTATCTTCTCGTGATCAACGCGTCGAATATCTCAAAAGACGTCGACTGGATGCTCCAAAACGCCGAAGGCTTCGACGTGACCATCGACAACCGCAGCGACGAGCTCGGCGAAATCGCCGTGCAAGGCCCTGAAGCCGAGGCTGTTCTCGGCAAAGTGCTCGGCGTAGGGCTCGACAAGCTCCAGTTCTATACATTTGCCGACTACGTCATCTACGGCGACAAGAAAGCCATCATATCGCGCACGGGCTACACCGGCGAGGACGGTTTTGAAGTCTACACCGACCATGAAACCACCCGCCGCCTCTGGGACGACCTTCTCGCCGCCGGGGCCAAGCCCTGCGGCCTCGGGTGCCGCGACACCCTCCGCTTTGAAGTAGGCCTGCCCCTTTACGGCGACGAGCTTGCCGACGACATTACCCCCGTCGAGGCTTGCCTCAGTATGTTCTGCAAGCTCGACAAAGAGGAGTTTATCGGCAAGGAGGCGGTGGCCAAACAGAAATCGGAGGGCGCGCCCCGCAAGTCGGTCGGCCTGGAGATTCTCGACAAGGCGATCGCTCGCCACGGCGCCGAAGTCCTCGACCCCGACGGCAACGTGATAGGCGTGGTGACAACCGGCTACCGCGGCATCTCGGTAGATAAGAGTATCGCCGTCGCGCTTATCGACTCCCGCTTCGCCGCGCGCGACACTCAGCTCCGCGTCAAGGTGCGCCGCAAGGTTTTCCCCGCCGTCGTCGTGCCGAAACGCTTCTACAAGAAATCATATAAAAAATAACCAACCCATAAATCCCGATTATCATGACTTATTACGCTCCCACCCACGAATATCTTACTGTCGACGGACAATTTGGCTACGTCGGAATCACCGACTACGCTCAGAAAGCCCTCGGCAACGTCGTTTACGTCGATATGCCCGAAGTCGGCGACGATTTCTCTGAAGGCGACGATTTCGGCGCTATCGAGTCGGTGAAAGCCGCTTCCGACCTTATCATCCCCGCCTCCGGCGAAGTTGTCGAGGTAAACGAAGCCCTCGAAGAGAATCCCCGCCTCATCAACCAAGACGCTATGGCCAACTGGATTATCAAAATCAAACTCACCGACCCCGCCGAGCTCGACAACCTCATGGATAAGGAGGCTTACGAGAAATATCTCGAATCCGACCCCCAATAAGCCGGCGTCGTAATCCATACTCCACGATGATGCACAGATATTTTCCCCACACCGACGAGGATATTCGCGCTATGCTTGAGGTGTGCGGCGTCAAGAGCCTCGACGACCTCTACGCCGACGTTCCCGAGGAGTTGCTGCTCAAAGAGCCATACAATCTCCCCGAGGAGCTTTGCGAAAAAGATGTCAGAGATTTCTTCAACGCCCTCGCCGCCGACAATGTCCCCGACCTTACTTGCTTTGCCGGTGCAGGCTATTACGACCACTACGCCCCGGCGGCTATCAACTCCCTGATCTCCCGCTCCGAGTTCCTTACATCCTATACCCCCTACCAGCCCGAAATATCGCAGGGTACTCTTCAATATATCTTCGAGTATCAGACCATGATATGCCGCCTGACGGGTATGGAGATCTCCAATGCCTCGCTCTACGACGGCGCCACCGCCACAGCCGAGGCCATGATGCTCGCCTCGGCCAACAACCGCAAGCGTCACCGCATTCTCTACACCGCCGCCCTCAACCCCGACGTCGAGGCGGTGATCAAGACCTACGCCCGCTACCACGATGTTCCGCTCACGCGATTGCCCGAGATTGACGGCGTCACCTCTATCGACGCCCTCAAGGAGGAGCTTGCCGCGGGCGACGTGGCCGGGGTAATCCTCGCCACGCCCAACTATCACGGTATTCTCGAAGACCTCACCGGCGTGGCCGACCTCATCCACGATGCAGGCGCCCTGCTGATAATCAACTGCGTGGCCGCCGACCTCGCGACTATCAAGTGCCCCGGCCAGTGGGGCGCGGATATAGCCGTGGGCGACGCCCAGAGTCTCGGCCTCCCGCTCAATTTCGGCGGCCCCTACCTCGGCTTCATGGCCGCGAAAAAATCGCTTATGCGCAAGCTCCCGGGCCGCATCGTCGGCGCCACCACAGACGACCTCGGCAACCGCGTGTTCGTGCTTACCCTTCAAGCCCGCGAGCAGCATATTCGCCGCGAGAAAGCCACTTCCAATATATGCTCCAATCAGGGGCTGATGGCTCTCTACGCGACTATCTACATGAGCCTTCTCGGCGACAAGGGCCTCGATGAGGTGACCCGCATCGGAGCCGCCGGAGCTCATTATCTCGCTGCCGAGCTTGTGAAAACGGGCAAGATGAGGATGGCCTACCCCGATAAGCCTTATCTCAACGAGTTTGAAATGATCTACGACGGCGACCTCGATATGCTTATCGACGCGCTTGCTGACGAAGGCATCCTCGGAGGCGTGAAGACCCCGGCCGGAAATCTGCTTATCGCTGTCACCGAGATGCAGACAGCCGCCGACATGGACCGTTACGTAGACATAGTAGCTAATCTTTAATCCCCCTGAATCCTGCTTATGAACAGAGAATTATACGGTAAACTGATTTTCGACCTGTCGAAAGAGGGACGCAAGGGGTACAGTCTTCCCGACAACTGCCTTCCCGACGCGGTTGACGCCCTCCCCGACAATCTCCTCCGCGGCGCCAAAGCCGGGCTCCCCGAAGTCGACGAGCCTACCGTCGTGCGCCATTACACCAATATGTCGACCAACAACTTCGGTGTCGACACCGGGTTTTACCCCCTGGGCTCTTGCACGATGAAGTACAATCCCAAAATCAACGAGGAGATGGCTTCACACCCGACTTTCGCCCATGTCCACCCCCTCCAGCCCGCATCGCTCAGCCAAGGCGCGCTCAAACTCTACCATACCCTCGCGTTGCTCCTTAGCGAAATCGGAGGCATGGCCGAGTTCACCCTCAACCCCTATGCCGGAGCCCACGGCGAGCTGACCGGCCTTATGATATGCCGAGCTTACCACGACGAGCGGGGCGACCGTAAGCGCACCAAAGTGATCATCCCCGACTCGGCCCATGGCACCAACCCCGCCTCGGCCGCTGTCGCCGGACTCGAAGTCGTATCGGTAAAAAGCCTTCCCGACGGCACTGTCGACGTTGAGGCTCTCCGGCCGCTTCTCGACGACACTGTCGCCGCCATGATGATGACCAACCCCAATACGCTCGGCATCTTCGAGCGTCAGATCCCCGAGATCGCCCGGCTGGTGCATGAGGCCGGAGGCTTGATGTACTACGACGGTGCTAATCTCAACCCCATGCTCGGCATGGCGCGCCCCGGCGATATGGGATTCGACGTGATGCACATCAATCTTCACAAAACCTTCTCCACACCCCACGGTGGCGGAGGACCCGGCTCAGGCCCTGTCGGCGTGCGCAAGGGCATGGAGCATCTGCTCCCCGATCCCCGCGTGAAGCTTAACGACGATGGCGGCTATGAGCTTATCGTGTCAGATAAATCGATGGGTCGCGTCAGCTCTACTTTAGGCAATTTCGCCGTGCAGGCCCGCGCTCTCAGCTATATCCTTTCGCTCGGCCGCGACGGGCTCATGCAGGCCGGCAAGTTCGCCACTCTCAACGCCAACTACGTCAAGGAGCTTCTGCGCGACGTCTACGAGCTTCCTGTCGACTCGGTCGCTAAGCATGAATTCGTGTTCGACGGACTGAAGGATAAGTCGACCGGAGTGACCACGCTCAACGTGGCCAAGCGTCTGCTCGATCACGGCTTCCATGCCCCTACTATCTATTTCCCGCTGCTCTTCCATGAGTCGCTAATGATAGAGCCGACCGAGACCGAGAGCAAAGACACTCTCGACGCGTTTGTCGCCGTCATGCGCGATATTGCCCGCGAGGCTGCCGAGACCCCCGAGGTCGTTCGTGACGCTCCGCACACCACCCCCGTGCGCCACCCCGACGACACCGAGGCCGCGCTCCACCCCGTGGTGACCTACGACGCCCTGTAACCGAAGCGAATATATTCCGTACGAAATGATCAGGGGGAAAAGCAATTTGCTTTTCCCCCTGATCATTTATTTGTAAGCTGCTGTCGAGTCACTATTTCGGCTTGGTCCTCCTCTCCCTTAGAGCGGACACCCATCCGCGGAGACGGCGGAGCCATGGGGCGGTCGTTATCGTCGTGTTGAGGTCTACGGCCATCGGGTCGGCAAACGATTCCATCTGGTTGTCAGCCCCGAATTGCTCGGGATAGATAAACAGTATATTGTTGCGCTGGAAATTGCGCTTGATGAAATCGGGTATTTCAGCCACCTCCGATGAGTAGGATACCGAGGTCGGGCGCGCGGAGATTATGACAAAAAGGTCGTCGTCAAGCACTCGGTTGGCCAGCAGCAGGAAATCGTCGCGGTTCTCAACCCTGCGATACTCACAGCGTATCGCGTACTTGTCGCGGCGGAGCACTATGCCGATTATGCGGCGTATGTCATCCGGGCAGCAGAATATTATGCGGCATCCGAGCTCGCGGGTGAGATTGGCCAGTGCGTGGAGCCAGCGGGTAAACCCGGTCTCGAATTGCGCCTGCGGCGGCACGTAGACCGCGATGCGCGTGACCGTGTTTATAGGTATGTAGCAGCGGCTGATCACTACCATGCGGTTGGTCATTTTAAGCAGTTGCTCGATTTTCGCGCCGAAAAATGAGTCGATGTACGCCGTCCGGCGGTGCATACCTACATATACCTCGTTGATGTCGCGCTCCTCGATCGCGTTGACTATGCCGGTCACTGTGTTGAGGTCGTAGCGCTCGATAGTGGTCATCGAGTAGTTCATGGCCGCCGAGGCTTTTAAGGCTATGTCTATCACGTTGCGCCCCATAGCTTTCGACGAGGGGGAGTTGTCGTTGCGTACGTTGAGCCCGAAAAGTGTGTCGCGGCGATTCCTCCGCTCCGGGCGCGTCAGCAGGGCGAGCTCAACGAGCGATCCCGCCGTCAGAGGATTCGATACCGCTACCAGCGTGTGCGATTCCGACCTTTTGGATGTGGCCGTTTCCTCCACTTCGCCCGACAGCATCTTTACCTTGATTTTTGAAGCCGCCGACGAGGTGACGATCGGGGCGATAGCGCAGGTGATGAGGATTACGAGAATCGTGCCGTTGAGCACCGTCTCGTCCATCATCCGCGTTCCGTCGGGCATCATCATGTTGTAGCCGATGGTGACCACGGCGAGCGCCACCGCCGTGTGGGCCGTCGTCAGGCCGAACATTATCCGGCGGTCGTCGCCGTCCATTTTGTAGATTTTCTGGGCCGCGAATGCCGGGAGCCATTTGCTGCTCAACGCGATCGCGAGCATGATGACGGTGGCTATGATTGTGTCGGTGTTGGCTATCACGCGCACATTTATCATCATCCCTACGCTTATCAGGAAATATGGTATAAACAGCGCGTTGCCTACAAATTCTATACGGTTCATCAGGGTCGACGAGCTCGGTATGTAGCGGTTCAGCACGAGTCCCGCGAAAAATGCCCCGAGCACCGATTCAAGCCCTATCTCCTTCGCTATGTAGGCCGACAGAAACACCATCGACAGCACGAACACATATTGCGTGACGTTGTCGATGAAGCGCTTGAAAAACCAGCGCGTGATTCGCGGATAGCAGTAAAGCACGGCTATGCAGTATATCGCCATTTTGGTGAATAGCCATGCCATGCTCCCCGGATCGAGCGAGCCGATAGCGTGGATATTTACAGCGCCGCCCAGCACGAGCAGCGCGCCTACCACCGCGATTATCGTCGCTACCACCGATATCATCACCGCCGGCGACTTCGATATCCCGTAGCGGGCCACCACAGGGTAGGCTATAAGCGTATGCGACGCGAACACCGAGCCTAACAGCACGGCGGTCAGCCAATTGAGATGAAGCAGATAGACGCTCCCTACCGACCCCATTATCAGAGGTATAAAGAAAGTCAGCAATCCGAATCCCAGTCCGCGGCGCAGATTGAGCTTCAGATGATACATATCTATCTCTATCCCTGCGAGAAACATGAGATAGAGCAGTCCTACCTGGCCGAATATCGTGAAACTTGAGTCGTCGGCCAGCACGTTGAACCCATACGGCCCTACAATCACCCCCGCGATGATAAGCCCGATGATATGGGGTATCTTCAGCTTATTGAGCAGCACGGGTGCCAGCATTATTATCACCAGTACGATGAGAAAAATGGCGACGGGATTGCTTACGAGTGGGGTAGGCAAGAGTGTGGGAGATATTTTAGGTTAATTAGCCGGCGCGGTGATTTGCGGGCCGTCCGGCTATTTTATAGATTTATTTATGGCTGATGATGTATTGCGCGATCTGTACGGCATTGAGAGCCGCGCCTTTCTTGATCTGGTCGCCGACTACCCAGAACGATAGCCCGTTCTCATTGGTGAGGTCTTTGCGCAGACGCCCCACGTATACCGGGTCTTTGTCGGCGATGTCGAGCGGCATCGGGTATTTGTTTTCGGCCGGAGCGTCGACCACCACAAGCCCCTCAGTCTCCGCGAATGCCTTGCGAGCCTCGTCGAGTGAGATGGGCTGCTCGGTCTCGATCCATATAGCCTCAGAGTGAGCGCGCATCACCGGCACTCGCACGCACGTCGCGCTGACGTCGAGATCGGGGGCGTGCATTATTTTTTTCGTTTCGTTATACATCTTCATCTCCTCTTTCGTGTAGCCGTTGTCGAGAAACACGTCTACGTGAGGGATGACGTTGTATGCCAGCTGGTGGGCAAATTTCTTAACAGTAGGCGCTTTGCCCGCGGCGAGTTCGGCATATTGGTCGATAAGCTCCTGCATCGCTGAGGCTCCCGCGCCCGAAGCTGCCTGATATGTGGCCACGTGCACGCGGCGTATCTTTGAGATGTCGTTTAGCGGCTTCAGCGCGACTACCATTTGTATCGTCGTGCAGTTGGGGTTGGCGATTATGCCGCGGGGCGCGTCCATCGCGTCGGCGCCGTTGACCTCAGGCACCACCAGTGGCACGTCCGCGTCCATGCGGAATGCGCTCGAATTGTCGATCATCAAAGCGCCCCGCGCCGTGATTGTCTCCGCGTATTGCTTCGATACGCTCGCTCCCGCCGAGACGAAGGCGAAGTCGATTCCCTCGAAATCGTCCGGATTTTCGCGAAGTTCCTTTACTACGTATTCCTTGCCGCGGAATGTGTAGGAGCGGCCTGCCGATCTCGACGAGCCGAAGAGCACAAGGTTGTCGATAGGGAAATTCTGCTCATCGAGCACCCGTAAAAATTCCTGGCCTACCGCGCCGCTGGCGCCAACTATTGCAACGTTCATATTTATCTCAGTGTTGAAGGCTGGTGATTAATCAGCCTGAAGTTTCCGTTCATTATCAAATTGTTGGCAAAATTACTCATTTTCGCGTAAAATTGCAATAGCGCGATTGGCCCCGACGATAATTTGTCGCGCTGCCGAGGGCTTTTAACACCCTGATAACTACTTCGTTGTGAGCGTGTCCGCGGCCGCTGGTGATATTTTATCGAAAAAAATTAAAAAAAATAAAAAATAAGATTAAACCTTTCCCCTTTTTTTGCGTCAAAGAAGTGAAGAAAAAATAATAGAACAATATAACCCCTCTCCGGGTAGGCGGAGTCGCTCGAATTCAAAGATCGGCCCGCCGTGATAGGAGAATAGTGCAAAACCTGTCCTTTTGTGATGAATGACAATTAGGGGCCGCCGCGATGGGCAATCGCCGCGGCCTCCCCCTTTCTTCCCCCGTCGGGACGGCGGTGCCACCCCACACCCCAATCAGTATCGATGTCTTGGCTCAAAAAGTGTGTTGCCTCTCCATTCAATACCAATTAAAATTTTATTTTGAAAGTATAATTTTACCCCTTCCATATAAAAATCTTGACATTCCGCCCATCCTAACGGAGTTTGTTTGTTTGCGGTTTTATAAGGGGTTCGCATAAATGCGAAATGACACATATCTTCGTCAAATCCCAACCTGACTTCTCCACGACATACAATTTTGGCAATATCTTCTCCCCATGCGCGGGTTGCTATATTATAGTATGCCTGTTGTTCTTCGTTGAACTTAGTCCATTCAACCTGCTCATTTTGATAAAAGCCATCTACAATTGCATCCAGCTCTGAATCTGTGTAAGCACGCGGAGAGAGATTGAAATTTATTGGGATCAGAAACTCTTTATCGGATGACTTACTTATTGGATAGATGCCCAAGCGTTGCAACCTCTCTGTGTCCTTTGCAAATGGTGAAACTTTTAAGTAATACTGAAAATAACAAGAATCAGGCATTTCAGGGAGCGGTTTACTCCTGGAGAGAAGTTGATTGTGATTGTCTATCTCATAGTTAATATTGGGAAGAACAACAATGGAGTCAATTTTGATATGATAGAATTTATACGTTGGTCCTCCAAGTGCCGCTGACGAAAGAAAGCGAGATTCTAACCAATCGGGCAATAGATAGTTATAGTCGGGTTTAATAGATGATGGGAAATAGGTTACGGCCTTACTGTTGGAATTATTCAAATAACACTCATTGATCCAAATTTCCTCTCCTATTTTGGATTTCCAATAAGCTAATATAGAACTATCCGCGGATTCTATATATGTTTCTAAGACAGAAACTTTAGAAAGAAGATGGGAGATATTCCTACTCTCACGGGCTAAATCCGCATCATGCCATTTCTTTACGATAGTATCGTTAATCAAAATTGTAACTGTGGGTTCACCGATATCATCTATGGAATAGGAAGTAACCTTGTAATTGGGAAAAGGTATTGTAGGATTTAAGTGATAATAATGTGAACACATATTTATAGTGTCTAAATAAGCCTCCGACTGGCTTAAGTCTACGACAGTTAAGTCTATAAAAGTATTCTTATTACTATATCTACCTACTGTTTTCACATTCTTATGACTATATAGTTTTTTGTCCGAATCAAATTCTTTTGTCGGATTGAATTTGGGTAAGGACATTAAAAGTGAATCTCCTTTGTCATCTTTCATAATTAAATATGAGCCTTTTTTAGGCTCATTAGTGAAGGAGGCTCCTACAAATCTATGATTATATATCGAATCGGGGCTTGTATATTTACCCTGAATGTAATATCTGTTTTTTTTCGTTAATTGTTTGGAAATAGGTATGGTAGAGGTGTAGTTGTAAAAACAATCCAATTTAATGTCATCATGTAACCCCCAATTATTTGTATAAAGATGGATAAACGAGAATGGTTTATCAATCACTTCGTGAGGATCGATAGCGAATAATGTATGTGTAGAAAATAAAAGAAGTAAAATTACAATATAGCGAAACTTCATAAAAAGATTTTTTAGAAATATTGTGCCAACAGCTGTTTACTTATTATTGTTCTTGGTTTGTTCATCTTCTGAGTTTCGCGGTAACAAATCAAGGGTGAATACAAAAGACCAAGGCCTTGTGCCATGTCCTTAATATCATTTTTGTTATCTCAGTTCCCGATATACTGATTTAAGTATTGGGCTTTTATTTGTCAGTTTTAGGCTTTAAAGTGGGTCGGTATATCTCGTCAAGTTCTTCCCATCGGGGTATAGTGATTGTTTTTCCGTAAAAATCCCTATATGCTTCGACAACTTTCTTTCGCCAACCTACGGACAGAGCATGTGTATCGTGATAGCTAAATAAGGTTTCTTCTATTGCTGATAGATAGTGTTCCATGGATTGGAACATAGGGAAACGAGATTGCCTTCCATACCACTTGGCGGGACGAATTTTGTGAATGACCTTATTCTTGTATTGGACATTGAGAGGCCATCCTTCCATTGAGCGGCAAATTTCCCACACATTCTTGAGCCATATATCTTTGATTGTCACAATACCTTCATTACTCATCGAGTAGCCAAAGATGAGATATTTTGTGTGCAGCATATAGGGGTGTTCCAATATTTCGCGAGCATAAGCCTTGAAATCTGCTATGTCAAATCCAGGGGAAGCGGAGTAATTGAATGCCTTAACCTCTAATAAATCGACAGTATGATTGTCAGGATTCAAAAAAATATCGGGCGGCATTTGAGTATTTGGGTTGGTATCAAACGCAACATTATTTTTTCTAAGCCAACCTTCAAGCCATTCCTGTATGATATTGCCGACGACATCTTTCTGCCGAACAATGATGTCCACATTGCCGAGAAAGAAACGAATTTGTCCTTCAACGGTTTTTAATTTGTCAACGTTGACGAGTCTCTCATATACCTGCTCAGCGGTAAGTTTTATGCGTTCTGCCATATTCAGTCAAAGTTTATAGCGTTCAGTAATCGTTTCGCGACGGCCTTGATAACCGGTACCACAACCGTATTTCCGAGAAGATCAAAACCATCTTTTTCAGAAACATTGAGTTTCATGTTTTCCGGGTAACCAAACAAGCGTAGGCCCTCTCTTAGAGTTAGTTTACGTAATCCCCCGTTGTCTGCCACATAAAGTTTTTGCATATCCATGGCAACTAATGTAGGAGCTATTTCGGTTGGTCCCATTACTTTGCTGATTGGGAAACTTAATTTCCCTGCCACAATATTATATCCCTTAGGTAAAGAGGTGTCTTGTTGCCGGCGCGTAACAGTAGTGCCGAAAAGGTCAGTAGTTGAAATCTTTCGCTTGGGATGTTCAAACTTGATATAACCCTTTATGACGAGGTCATCAAGCATCTCTTGCAGGTTAGGGTGTGAATAGAATGAATGGATATGCTCGTATGTCAACGGCATACCATCCATCCAATCAATGCCAATTTCCTCTGCCCATTTCTTTTTCCTGCGTTCCCGCAGAATCTTATTTAGCAGCTTCTTTTGTTCCTCAGAGACTGGTCCCTTTACTTCCAAATCCCAACTATGGATATTGGTGTCTCCTCCACGTTTATCTTTAATGGATTTCCCATACAATTCTTCAACCTTGAAATGAGAAAGTAGTGTATCTATAAAGGGGGTATTTTCAGTGGGCTGACCCGATTCTAAAATATCACCAACAGTTTTATGAGATTTTTCAAAGTTATCCAAATCGGGAGTTTCACTCAATGTCCCAATAATATAGATGCGCTTACGGTCTTGTGGAACTCCGAAATCAGAAGAATTGAGGACTTTGTAATTAATAAAATAGCCTAATTCGAGAAGTTTTGTGAGTATAACTTTAAAGGTTTTGCCTCCATCGTGGTTAACCAAGCCCTCAACATTTTCAAGGATAAAACCCTTTGGCTTCTTTTCGCGTAAGATACGTTCAACCTCAAAAAAAAGTGTTCCTCTGGTGTCTGCAAACCCCTGGCGTTTACCGGCTGAAGAAAATGCTTGACAGGGGAAACCGCCACAAAGTATGTCGAAGTCGGGGATAGTGGACGCGTCTACTTGTGTGATGTCACCTACAATATTCTCATGTTCGTAGTTGTCTTTTAGAACTTTTATGGCATACGGTTTTATCTCTGAAGTCATCACGCACTTCGGAATGTACCCTGCTTCTTTCAATGCTTGGGACAAGCCTGTGCGAATGCCACCAATACCGGCAAAGAGGTCTATGAAACGAATTTCTTTAGCCATATTTTAAATAAAATAAACTTCCGGGTAGGCAGACTGGCGACCAAACCTTTCGCGGCTACAAGGAAGTTACTAAATATGTTGAATATAAGTTCCTTACATTGATTCTTTGCCTGAGCAAAGCGACATGAAGTCGATAAGGTCTATTTGTCTGCGCGGGCGCGTGTTATAGTGTGCAAAGATACTGAAAATTTTCGAGACTTGGAACACTGGTGCAAAATTAGCGGGCAAGAGTGCCAAATCCTTGCCCGCCAATGTTAAAAAATACGTACAGGAGATAATGTTGAGCCAAACGCTTATTTACGATGCCCCGCTGACGCGAGTTCTGGATCGGGGGCGTTAACAATCAGGTTGGAGCGCGCGATTAATCGTAGAGAGCCCCTATGTTGTCGATCCAGAGTGTGAGGCCCGGAGTCCCGATATAGGCTTCGCCCGAGGCCGACGATGCCATCAATATGATGTGGGTAGGAGTGGCGTCCTCGCTATCCCAGCCCACTTCCTTCACCGGCACCATTTTCCCCTTCGAGTTGCGGGCGTAATAGCTGTGCGACTCAGGTATCAGGCCCATGTATGATTTGTATGCCGGACTGCCTGTTATATCGCCGTAGTAGATCTTCAGCTGATGATTGTTGACCCATCCGTTGGTTGATGTGCCGAAGCGCTCGCGCCCGGTGCCTACGCGCTTGGCGTATATGTTGCCCTTATCGTCCTCCCAGCGGCGTTGCAGTAGCACCATCACCTCGGCGTTGTCGTGTCCGCTTAGGGTCTTCTTTTTGCCGAAGCCCGAGCTGTAAATGCGGCTGTTCTCTTTGGGCATCGACAGCTTGTAGTCGAAGCGGATCGCTTTCGGCCGGTTGCTGAACGGTACTCCCATCTCCATTTTGCTGTAAGGATTGGAAGTCGAGGTCACAGGCTCTATCATCTTGCCGAGGAATATGGTTCCTCCTACCAGCACGTCTATGTTGATGATTCCTATAGCCTTGCATTTCTCGATAAGAGTGGTGAGCTTCGCGCATTTGTTGGAGCCAGAGCGAGTGTCGGGAAACACCGCGTTGGAGCCCTTGTTGATGCCCGCCACGTGGGCGTAGACATTCGATGTGGCCCAGGGCGAGCCTCCGAGGTTGGTGTAGGCTTTGGCGCCGTTGATGGTCTGCGTCGGGCCGATTTCGTATAGCGTCTTGTTGTTGCCGCCGATGAGGGCCGACTCAGGGATGTTGCGGGTAATCCACTGATTCATATCGCCGTATTTAAACAGCACGAACGACTCGGCTGACGCCGCTATCGCTGCGCCGACAAGGCATATTGAGGTAATGAGATTTCTACGCATGAGTATGTGTTTTAATTTTGTAGTGGAAACGCTGTTTATAAAGCAATGAATGGACAAAAACACTTCTTTACATGACTTTCGAGCCGCAAAGATACGAAAAATATTCCTCCTAACGGCAACGCGAGTCTCAAAACGACAGGAAATAAGGAAAAAGGGAGAGTCGGGCGCGATGTTTTCCTCTCATATTTTTGGATTTTGACTTGCAATGTCTATATTTGCCGAACATGATTTGCCTGATTAATTAAGCTGAGCTGATGAAAAGAAACAACGTTGTGGAGAGAATCGAGAGCGCCGTGGCCTCATGGTTGGGGACTTCGCGCTCTGGGGTCGCGCTTAGCGGCGGGGCCGACTCGGTCGCTCTATTGCTCGCCGCGCGCGCGGTCGGGAGCGACGTTGTGGCTCTTCATTGCAATTTTTCCCTGAGAGGGGAGGAGAGCGACGGCGACACCTGCTTTTGCGTCAGCCTTTGCGAGAGGCTCGGGGTGGAGCTGCGCGTGGAGCGATTCGACACGTTGAGCCAAAAGCTTGGCGGCGAATCGGTTGAGATGGCCTGCCGCCGTCTCCGATATGATTGGTTTGAGCGTATGGCTTCGGAGCTGTCGCTTGAGGGCATCGCTCTGGCTCATCACCGCGACGACCAGGAAGAGACCGTGCTGCTCAACCTGTTGCGAGGAAGCGGTCCGCGCGGACTTGCCGGTATGCCCGCTCGGCGCGGAGTGTTCATGCGCCCGCTGCTCCCTTTCAGCCGCGCCGACATCCTCGCCTACCTTCAAGCCAAAGGTCAGGCGTATCGAACCGACTCGTCAAATCTCTCCAACGAATACCGCCGCAACGCCTTGCGCAACGTAATTATTCCGGCCATACGACAGTATTTCCCCGATTCGACGCGTGGCCTCGGCGCGACCCGCGACGCGATGGCGCGGAGCTGCGGCGCGCTCGATCTGCTTTCCCGGTTGCTTTATGAGCGATGCGTTTCGGTCGACGGTGAAGGCCGATGGCGCGTCGACCTCTCGTCGCTCGCCGAATTGGGGAATGCATCCGCGGCGTTATACGAACTCTCGCGTCACCCGGCGCTCGACTGCCCGCTTAATGTCTCGGTGATTTCCGGCATATTGCGCCACAAAGGCGGAGAGACGCGTCGTTTCCATTGCGACAATGGGCGCGAGGTGACGGTCAAGGACGGCGTGATGACCCTTTATCTGACTGAGCCGGAGAGAGATGAGATGCCGCTAGCGGCCTGCCGCTGGCTCTCGGTTTCGATAGTCGACAAGGCCGGATTCGCTGTCGACAAGGCCGATTCGCCCGGCAAAAAAACGGTCTACTTCGACGCCGACGAGATAGGCGACGTCGCGACGCTGTCGTTGAGACCATGGCGCGTCGGCGACCGGTTATACCCTTTCGGGATGAAGGGGTCGCGCAAGCTGAGCGACATTTTCAGCGACCTGCACTACACCGACGCCGAGAAGGCCAAGGCGCGGTTGCTTTGCCGCGGCGATGAGATTCTGTGGGTCGCGGGGGTAAGGGCCTCTCGGCTTTATAAAGTCACCGACGCGACCGAGCGAGTGCTCCGCATAGCGATGAAGTAAACCAACGGCGCGTTTCAAATGTTAAACTATTAACCCTTTGGGAACACCCCCCCCAAGATAGCGTAATCTCAAAAATCTGAACAATGAATACCGACCCTAAACAACCGAATATCAGCGTCATTACGGAGCATGACCGCGAAATGATGCGCATGGCCGCAGAGCTGGCAGAGCATAATGTGGATAACGGCGGCGGACCATTCGGCGCGGTCATCACGCGCGACGGCGAGGTGGTCGCGACGGGAGTCAACACCGTCACCAAATCCAACGACCCGACGGCCCACGCCGAGGTCAACGCGATTCGCGAAGCATGCCGCGGACTCGACACTTTCTCGCTGAAGGGATGCGTGGTTTACAGCTCGTGCGAGCCTTGCCCGATGTGTCTCAGCGCGCTTTATTGGGCCGGTGTCAGCAAGATATATTACGGTAATACTCAGGAGGATGCGGATAGCATCGACTTCTCCGACAAGTTCATCTACCGCGAGCTCGACAAGAAGAAGGAGGAGCGCGCGATCCCTACCATCCACATGGCTAACGGCTTCACAATCCGCGCGTTTGAGAAGTGGGCCGCGAAGGCCGATAAGGTGAAATATTAGACCGCGAAACGGCGCGAAAACGCGCGAAATGTGCGCGTTTTTTGCGCGTTTTTTGCGCGTTTTTAGTGCATTTTTGCGCGTTTTTGCGCGCATTTTACGCGTTTTAAGCGCGTTTTTGACGCGAAAAAGTGCAAAAAAGCGCGTTTTTTGCGCGAAAATGACCATAAAAATGGTTTAAAAACGCGAAAAAGGAGCAATTTTTTAGGTTATTTTATTTGATATTAGTAAAAATTTGGATAATTTTGAAGGCTATTTACACAGGTAAATGGCCTTTCGTTGTAATTAACACATGTGCATAACCGGTGACCAACCGGAAAATCCTGACAATTTAATATCACTCAATAATTTAACTGTATGAAAATCAAATTGTTTCTATTTTTGCTGCTGACAGCCGCACTGCCGGCGTTGGCGCAAAACGCGTCCGTCACGGGTAGCGTTGTCGAGGCAGACACGGGCAACCCGATCGGCGGCGCCGTTGTCATGCTCCAAGAGCAAGGCATCTCAGTGGTTACAGGCCCTTCCGGCGATTTCCTTATCAGTAACGCCGCGCCCGGAAGCGTCACCCTGCAAGCAGTGGCTGCCGGATTTGCCGACGGCGTGACCACGGCAACCCTCTACAACAACCAGCGCGTCAACGTGGGTGAGATACGCATGGCTGTCGAGGGCAACTATGCGTTTATGGAGGAAAGCCAGGATATGTGGATCGACGAGAATCTGCTCGACGGCGAGGATGACAGCTCGGCGCAATCTATCACGGCGCTGACCAACTCGTCGGACGACATCTACTACTCGGCGGCCAACTACAGCTTCCAGCCGATGTATTTCCGCTATCGCGGCTACGACTCGCAGTATCAGACAGTCTATATCAACGGCATCGCCTTCAACGACCTCGGCCGCGGCCGCTTCAGCTACTCGACTCTCGGCGGCATGACCTCGCGCGCATTCCGCAACCGCACGACCACCCTCGGCTCTGAGGCAGCGGCCTACGGATTCGGCGACATAGGCGGCTCGACCAACTTCAACACCATCACGTCGTCGTATTCGCCGGGCTTCAACGGCTCGCTCGCGTATACCAACTCCAACTATATGTTCCGCGCCATGGCGACCTATTCGACCGGTATCAGCAAGAACGGCTGGGGCCTTACCCTGAGCGCGATCGGCCGATATGCCGACGAAGGCGTGGTAGAGGGCACATTCTACAACTCGTTCGGCGCTTTCATGTCGCTTGAAAAGGTGTTCAACAAGCATCACTCGCTGACGCTGACCGCCTTCGGCGCCCCGATACAGCGCGCCGCCAACTCTGCGACCTATCAGGAGGCCTATGACCTCGCCGGCTCCAACACCTATAACCCCAACTGGGGCTATCAGGACGGCAAGAAGCGGTCGGCCAAGATAATCGAGCAATTTGACCCCACGGCAATACTCAACTGGATTTACAAAAACGACCGCACGACAGTCAACACCGGAGCGGCTGTTCGCTGGACCCACTACAGCTCGTCGGCGCTCAACTGGTATAACGCCGCCGACCCGCGACCCGACTATTACCGTTACCTGCCGTCGTACTTCTACGACAACGGCCAGCCCACAGAGGCGTCGGAGCTCTACACCGAGCTATGGAGCCATGAATCATTCCGCCAGCTCGACTGGGACCGCCTCTATCAGACCAACTACCTCAACAACTTCCAGAACGAGGGGCTCGAAGAGGGGGAAAAGCGCGGCTCGACCTACATACTCGAAAACCGCGTCAGCAACCAGTTTCAATTCCACCTCAACTCGCTCGTGAATTATCGTCTCAACGACTTCATGAGCCTCCAGGGGGGCGCTTCGCTCAACTACACCAAAGCCGACTACTTCAAGACAATCCGCGACCTTCTCGGCGGCGAGTTCTGGCGCGACGTCGACACCTTCTCTGAGCGCGACTTCCCCGGCGACCCGACGATTCTCCAAAACGACCTAAATAACCCCAACCGCCATGTGGGCGACGGCGACAAGTTTGGCTACGACTACACGATCAACGCCGTTCAGGTGACCGCCTGGTTGCAGAATATGATCACGCTCCCGCAGTGGGACATCAACTACGGTATCAAATTCGGCTACACTCAATTTCAGCGCGACGGCCATATGCGTAACGGCCGCGCACCCGAGAACTCATACGGCAAGGGTAAAACCCACCGCTTCGACACGGGCGCTGTGAAAGCAGGCGCGACCTACAAAATCGACGGCCGTAACTTCATCTCGGTTCACGGCAACTACGAGACCCGCGCCCCGCTCTTCGAGTATGCCTACATCTCGCCCCGCATCAAAGACACCGCGATCGACGGCCTCCGCAACGAGCGTATCCTTTCAGGCGACATCTCATACACATGGAACTATCGTCGCTTCCGCGGCGCAATCACCGCCTTCTGGACTCACATGAGCGACCTGACCGAGAAATTCTCATACTACGACGACCAGTATCAGACATTCATGAACTACGTGCTCAAAGGGGTGCGCCGTCAGTACCGCGGCATAGAGCTCGGCATGGCTTACAAGATCACTCCGTCGCTCACCGCCACTCTCGCCGGAACATACGCCCGCTATCAGTATAAGAATCGCCCGACAGGCGTGCGATCTTACGAGAACGGCATGATGCCCGACATCGAAAGCACCGTTTATCTCAACAACTTCTATATCGGCGGCACTCCGCAGACGGCGTTCAACTTAGGCTTTGACTGGGCCGCTCCGAAGATGTGGTTCTTCAACGTCAACGCCTCATGGATGGGCGACGCTTACGTTAACATATCGCCGGTGCGCCACGAAGAGCTTCCCGACCTCTGGCAGCATTTCCCCGACAAGGCCGAACTCGAAGCCAAGATGAAATCGCTCGCGCAGCAGGATAAGATGAAGGACGCATTCGTGCTGAACGCCTCGGTAGGCAAGCTCGTCTACATCAACCGCAAAGTGTCGATGAACTTCAACCTCAGCGCGACCAACCTCCTCAACAACCGCAACATCATGACCAACGCTTACGCGCAGGGTCGCTTTGACTACACCAACTACGACGCGCAGAAATACCCCAACAAGTATTCATACGCGCAAGGTATCCGACTCTTCCTCAACGTTGGCGTGCGTTTCTGATAATCAAATCCTCATAAAAACATATATCTGATGAAACTATATAAATCGTTATTAGCGGCTCTGGTGATAGGCTCGGCTTGCGCGGGAATGACCTCTTGCGACGACAACTTCGACTGCCCGCCAGTAATAAGCCCCGACCTCGGCGGCAACGGCCGCTGGGACGCTCCCTTGACCGTACAGGGCGCGACCGCTTACTACACTGCATATTATTCGGACGTGCCCGACGCGGATAAGAACTACTGGGTGCACGGTTATATTGTAGGCTGCGTGCAGACCACCGAAACGGTCTTTACCGCCACCGACCAGACCGTCAACATGACAGGCGACTTCACCACGCCCAACAACATCCTTATCGCGGCGACACCCGACGAGACCAACTATGAGAACTGCCTCGGTATACAGCTTCCCTCCGGAGCAGTACGCTCGGCACTCAATCTTATGGACAATCCGGGCAACCTCGGCAAGGAGGTATGTCTCTACGGCTACATCGACAAGTATCTCGGCCTGCCCGGCATGCGCTCGGTAGTCAACTACAATTTCGGCCCACGCGGTATCGATACGGGCGACGTCGACGTCGATAAATCGGACTACACGTTGGCCACCGAAATAAAGTCGGGCCGCTCATACGCTCTCGTGGCCAACGGCACGGCCGCCCAGACCCCCGACGGCGACAACGGCTTCCTGCGCACATCGGCTGTGACAATCAGCGGCGGCAAGTTCACCGCAACCGAGAAGTATGGCTTCCTCTTCACCGAGACCGAAGCTGGATCAGGCTTATACTACATCAATGACTACAAAGGCCGCTTCCTCTATCAGGATATGTATGGCTCGGGCTGGTCAAACCGCCCGTCGGCATCGGCTTCGCTCGTAAAGGACAACCAGGGCTATCTCTGGCAACCGGTTAAGAACGGAGAGGGGCGCTGGGTGATCTCAAACGTCGCTTCGACCCGCATTCTCGCCTTCGACACCCAATACAATTCATACGGCATCTATCAGACGCTGACCGACCAGTATCTCGCCCCCGAGCTCTACGAGATGGCCAACGACCCGGTGACAGTGCCCGACTTCACTCCCGGCGATGGCCCGACACCCCCCGATGTCAATGAAGGCACAGGCGAAGGCACGCTCGCTTCGCCCTACGACGCCGTCAAGGCTCTCGCGATCGCGAAAGCGGGAGGCACGTCGGACAAGGTGTATATCACCGGCGTTATCTCCTCGATCAAGGAAATCGACACGGGCACATACGGCAACGCCACATATTATATAAGCAACGACGGAACCTCGGCGGGCGAGCTCGAAGTGTATCGCGGATATGGTCTCAACGGCGCGAAATTCACCGACAGCAACGCTATCAAGGTGGGCGACAAAGTGGTGATACTCGGCCAGCTCGTACTCTTCAACGGCTCGACTCCCGAAGTCACTCAAGGCAGCTCGATAATCTCGATCAACGGAAACGGCGGCGGCAGCGGCGAAACACCCTCAACCGAGGGGGAAATATACAAAGGCTTAACCGCCAACTGCGACGACTGGACCCTCGACCAGGGCACTCTCCCCGCAGGCGCCACCTACGTATGGAGCTGGAAGGTATATAACGACTCAGGCTATCTCAACGCAAGCGCATACGTAGGCGGGGCGGCTCTCGTATCGGAGGCTTACGCCTATCACGCGCTCGACCTCACCGACTATAAGAGCGTCAGCGTAAACTTTGACCACGCGGCTAAGTTCCAGACCACCCTGCGCACGCTCTGCGGCATGGTGGTAAGAGAACAGGGCGCATCGGCATGGACCTCGGTGGCTATCCCGACATGGCCCGAAGCCGGAGCGTGGACCTTTGTGAACTCGGGCAGCGTGGATCTCTCGGCCTACGCCGGGAAGAAGATCGAGGTAGGCTTTAAATACGCCTCCAACGCATCGGGCGCCGACACTTGGGAAATCAAAAATTTCGTAGTCAACGCATCAAAATAAATAGCTCACCAACTATCCAAACACAATGAACACATTCAAGAAATATATACTCGGATTCGCGGCGTTGACCGCCATGGCAGGGGTCACGACCTCGTGTCAGGACGATTTCGACGATAATATCCCCGGATTTGAAATCCCAGTGGCCACACTGAAGCCCAACACGTCGATTCTTGAACTCAAGGAGGCTTACTGGCAGGATGAGGTCAACTATATCGACACCATCGGACTTCGCGAAGACGGATCGCACTACATTATCTCAGGCCGCGTGATCTCAAATGACCGCTACGGCAACGTCTACAAGAAACTCGTCATCCAAGACAAGACCGCGGCAATCGCGCTGTCGATCAACGCCAACTCGCTCTACAACGATTACCGCATGGGCCAGGAAATCGTGATCGACGCCACGGATATGTATATCGGCAAGTACAACGGCACGCAGCAGCTCGGCTTCCCGATGTTCTACGAGAAGAACCAGGTGTGGGAAGCCACGTTCATGCCCCTGGAATTCTTCAAGGAGCACGCTCAGCTCAACGGCCTGCCTGAGCCCGCGAAGATCGACACCATCACTATCCACGGCTTCTCGGAGCTGCCTGTCAATCCCAAGGAATTGGCCAAATACCAGTCGCAGCTCGTTCGCTTCAACAACGTGTATTTTGTCGACGGCGGCAAAGCTGAGTTTACCGACGGCTACAAGATCAACACCAACCGCATATTGAAGGATAAGAACGACCAGTCGATCACGGTGCGCACCTCGGGCTACGCTCTCTTCCGCGAAGAGATGCTCCCGGCAGGCAACGGCGACGTGGTAGCGCTCCTCGACTACTACGCGACATCGGCCGACGCTGAAAGCCCCTGGCAGCTCACTCTCAACAACTCTGACGGCTGCATGAACTTCGGCAACCCGACAATGGAGCCGGGCGACCGCGAAAACCCCTACACCGTAGCGCAAGTTATAGCTATCGAAAACGCCGGCAAATCGGGCAACGGATGGGTGACCGGCTATATAGTCGGCGCAGTCGCTCCCGAAGTGACTTCGGTGACCTCTAACGACGACATCGAATGGACAGCTGAGGTAGTTCTCGCCAACACGCTGGTGATAGCTCCCGAAGCCGACTGCAAGGATTACACGAAGTGCGTCGTGGTTTCGCTTCCGCAAGATTCGCCCCTGCGCGAGTATGGCAACCTCCGCGACAACCCGGGTAACTACGGCAAGCAGATATGGCTTACCGGCACATTCGACAAGTATATGGACACATGGGGTATCACCAACAACTCAGGCGCCGTGTCGCAATGGGAAATCGACGGCGTGAATGCAGGCGGCGGTACCGTCGGCGAAGGAGACGGCTCAGAGGCTTCGCCCTACAATGTAGCTCAGGTAGTCGGGATGAATCCCTCATCGACCACCGTAGCTGTCGCCACAGGCGTATGGGTTAAGGGCTATATCGTAGGCTCTATGCCGACCGGCGGCTCGTCGACCACGCTCTCGGGCACCAACTTCTCTACCGCCGACGCGGCTACCACCAACATGGTAATCGCTCCTACGGCCGACTGCACCGACTACACCCAGTGTATCGGTATTCAGCTCCCGACCGAGGCGGTCGCTCCCGGCGTTCGCTCGTCGCTCAACCTCTCAGACAACCCCGGCAACCTCGGCAAGGAGGTGACGCTCTACGGCGACGTGATGAAATATTGCGGCGGCCCGGGCCTTAAGAACACCACTAAATTCATCCTCGGCGCAGGCGGAGGCGGCGACACTCCGACTCCTCCCACCCCCGGCACCGCAAAAGGTGACGGCACCGCCGCCAACCCCTACAATGCGGTAGCGGCAACCGAGCAGGCAAAGAACGGCAACACGGCTGAGGTCTATGTCGAGGGCATCATATCGTCGATCAAGGAGGTCAGCACCTCATTTGGCAACGCCACATATTATATCAGCGACGACGGCACCACCGCCAACCAATTCTATATCTACCGCGGATATTATATCAACGGCGACAAGTTCACCTCTGAGTCGCAGATCAAGGTCGGCGATAAGGTGGTAGTGAAGGGCTCGCTCACCAACTATATGGGCAACTCCCCGCAGCTCGCCCAGGGCAATCAGCTCGTCAGCGTCAACGGCTCGACATCGGGCGGCAGCAGCGGCGGCGACACTCCCGTGACTCCCCCGTCGGGCGACAACTCGGAGACTAATCCCTACACTTGCGCCCAGGTAATCGCGCTCAACCCCTCATCGACCACCGTGGCAACGGCAACAGGAGTATGGGTAAGCGGTTATATCGTAGGCTATATGCCCGCGTCGGGCACAACCCTCAACAAGGCGGTGTTTGACGCATCGGCCGACGGCGCCACCAACCTGGTGCTCGGCCCGACGGCAGATTGCAAGGATTACACGAAGTGCGTGGCGATACAGCTCCCTAAAGGAACTCTGCGCGACGAGCTTAACCTTCAGCAGAATCCGGGTAATCTCGGCAAGCAGGTGCTTCTTTTCGGCGACGTGATGAAGTATTGCAGCAGCCCGGGCCTGAAGAACACTTCTAAATACGTTTGGAAATAATCGTTCCCCCCAAGATAATAAATCGGGTGCGTCAGTGAAGTTGCTGGCGCACCCGATTTGGTTTAGGAGGGGGGAATTATCAGGCAGGCGGGGGGAAGCGCTGCGGTGCGGAGACACTGTGGTAGACGCTTACTGACGGCTGAAGCCGTCACCCAGTAAGAGAGAGATAATTGCGGGGCGGGTTGATTCGCTTTAGCCGGGCTAAAGACGTGCGCTCGATATTCGACGCTTATTTGCTTGATACGTTGGTGGTTAAGGCTGCTCCATGGAGCAGCTCTACTGTTTGGGGGCACAACTTCGTTTCTCTTTCGCGGGGCTGAAGCCCCACGCTCCATATTCGACGCTTATTTGGTTGATATGTTGGTGGTTAAGGCTGCTCCGTGGAGCAGCCCTACTGTTGGGGGCACAACGCCTCGTTAGATTGATAACTATGCGGAGAAACTGTGGTGGACGCTTACTGACGGCTGAAGCCGTCACCCAGTAAGAGAGAGATAATTGCGGGGCGGGTTGATTCGCTTTAGCCGGGCTAAAGACGTGCGCTCGATATTCGACGCTTATTTGCTTGATACGTTGGTGGTTAAGGCTGCTCCATGGAGCAGTCCTACTGTTTGGGGATACGGCGAGGTGTTTAGATTGCAAAGTCGCGAATTTTTAGCGAGTTAATGGCTGAATATCAAAAATTATGCTTATATTTGCGGTAACATATAATCTGCTGTGGTCCGCTATGGGCTCATAGATGGTATGCAAAGACATAATTAGAAAAGCGTTTACTCAGCGCTTGATTCTTGACTTTCTGAAATCTCGCAAATTTCATTCTCGGTCAAGGTCGAGGCGGCGAAGTAGATGGCTTGTGGATATGTAATATATCGCTTGGGTGCATTCTCCGCGAGGATAGGATGCATCAATGCGCCTTTACATATTTGCGTGAGGCCTCTGCAAGTCGCTCGTTCAACCGAGAAGGGCAATGCGAGAGCCTCAGAAAGTGGAACGAGCAACAAGGTACAGACTCTCACGCTTTTTTTTGTAACTAAAGGCCAACGAGGAGAGGACCGAGGCTGATATTCTTATCATGAGACAGATATGTTATCTCATATTTCTTGTGTTTTTCGCTGTGTGTGGCAATATTAGTGCAAGTGCATTTAGTGGAGGCAATGGCACCATAACCAACCCCTACAAAATCGCAAATGCCAATGAGTTTGGACAAATACCGGATAATTCCACAGCTTATTATGTCCTTGTCGATGACATAATTGACATTACACCCTCACCGATTACATTTAGAGGACATTTGGATGGTCAAGGATATAGTATTTCCGTAAATTATGAATATGACTGTACTTATAAAGGGAAGTATCAATTAGGTGGGCTGTTTATGAACTGTATCGGTGCTGAAATAAGCAATGTTATCGTGAAAGGTTCTATTAAAATCACAGCGTGTTATGACTCCGGATACTACCAAGACCATTATTGGTATAAGAACAACTATTCAGGAATAGGCGCAGATGTGGAAGTGTATTTAAAAGAGGCTGAAATAGGGGGGATTTGCGCAAATGCAAAATCCTCAGTTTTTTCAGACTGCAGGGTGGGATGTAATATTTCATGGTGCCCAAATTCTGGAAAAAACACCTCTTACAGTGATTATACTTTTGAATTACTTTCCAACAATTGTTCAGTTGGTGGCATAGTAGGGTATGCAACTGATTGTGAATTCCGTTCATCGTCGGTCTCAGGTAAATTAAACGTTAGATTCATTAACGTAACAAGCTATTATTGGACTTGGGTGTATAATAATTATGGACGGATTAATGTCATAGCCGGTAATAATAAATGTGGCGGTCTCGTAGGTTATAGCGATAACTGTAAAATTAAAAATTCTTTCTTTTCCGGCATTGTCGCATCAGAAGGCGGTTCTTACTATGGAGTAGGGGCAGCGTCATTGTTAGGAGGAATTATCGGAAACAGCAATAACTCGACTATTGAATTCTCTTATTACAATGGAAGCTTCTTGGATAATGAATATTCTCGGTCCTTCGGGTATATCTGTGGCGGTGGATATCTTAATGCTGATCAATGTTTTGCCATCTGCGATAAAAATAGCGAATTGATGTTTGATGCATCTGGAACTCAGACAAAATGTTATAGTACAAAAGATAGCTCCGGCCCGGAGAGTGTGGTAGATATTAATTTGTTGAGTATACAATCATGGTATGAGGAGAATTTGCCGGGTTGGGATTTTGTAAATGTTTGGTATATACCTGCTACAGAAAAAGGCTTACCACTCTTTAGTGAAGATCCCCAAATATATTACGAGGGAGATTTACAATATGGCGGTTGGGCATATTTTAATTCTCAGAATACCCAAAAAGGAATTGTTATAGAGCCAAATAATCCTTCGGAAGTGGAAGTGATAAATAACAAGATCAGATTTAAAAAATCCGGAATCATATCATTTACAATAAAACAAGCTTCATGTGAAAAATATAAAAAGGTAGAAAAAAAGCTATCTTTAGCTGTGGCAAAAGCCGATCTTGATATATCATTAGAGCCTTCTGAATCAGTTTATGGGGAGGAAATACCTGAATTTAAATATGTATTTCAAGGTTTTATTTTAAATGATGATGTCTCATCAATCAATACGTTGCCTAAATCACTCTGTGACGCTTCTCCTGTTCGTAATGTGGGCGATTACATAATTGTAATGCAAGGCGGAGAAGCTGATAATTATAATATTTTATGCCATAATGGGCTGCATACTATCCGGCCAAGGCAGTTGAAGGCAACCCCATTGGATTGCAAACGCAAATATGGTTCCAACAACCCAACTTTACGCATTGAATATGATGGCTTTGTAAATGGAGACAATGAAAATATCGTAATAATTCAGCCAAGTATTCATACCTCTGCTAACCAATACAGTGATTCAGGAGTATATTCGATTTTATGCGATGGTGGAAGAGTCTCAAAAAACTACACCCTTGTGTACGGTACAGGTAAGTTAACAATTGAAAAGGCCAATCTTAGCATTGCGGCCGTTGACATCAGAAGAGAGGAAGGCCAACCCAACCCAAAGTTTGAGTTAGAATATGATGGCTTTAGAAATAATGATGGGATAGAAGACTTGGACGAACTTCCTCTTATAACATGTGAGGCTAATATTGCCTCAACCCCTGGTGTTTACCCAATTGTATTATCTGGCGGTTATGATAATAATTATGAATATATTCTCAAAAATGGCCAATTGATGGTGGATAAAAAAACCGCTCCCGATGCAGGTGTAACTGATATAAACCTTGATGAAATGTCTTTCGACGTATATACAACTCAAGGTATTTTGTTAAAACGCGATGCAGATAAAGTTTTCTTCCAAAAACTTGAGTCTGGAATATATATAATTCGTCAGGGTAACATCTCAAGAAAAGTGCTGAAGAACTAAATTAATGCATGCGCTGATATATGCCTTTAGTCTATTTAACTTTATAGATTAGAGACCTAACTAAATATATCACTGGGATATTCTCCTAAGATTTATAGCATAACAATTTTCTTACAACAATGAATAAAATTATTTTTACTCCACTCTTTTTCCTTGGTTTGCTCATGTTTGTAGCATGTAGTGAGGATAAAGAAGATGGGCCACTACCTGTCGGAGATGAATGGATTGACCCTGTTTTCGCGCAAGTTCTCCAAGAGCGAGGATATATAGCTGATGCTAAAACCGTCACTCCTCTTGACGTAGCTGATATTAAAGTAATAGATGTATCGGGAGGTGCTATAAAATCATTAAGAGGCATTAGCCATTTCACTAATCTCTGCTATTTAGATTGTGCCTACAATCAGTTGGATGCCATTGATGTCACCAAAAACAAGGCACTAATAGAGTTGTATTGCTACATCAATGAGCTCACTTCTCTTGACGTGTCAAAAAACACGGCGCTGACGATGTTGAGTTGCGGCAGAAATCCTGGAAATGTTAATGGCCTATTTGTGGTAAAGGCTTGGTTTGATTCATCGAACATTCCGGAGAATTTTACAACCGGATCATGGTATTACAATGGGCAACAAGTGACTGTAGAATATCAGACAGGTGAATAGCATTTTCCCGCCCCCGCTCGCGGAAGAGGCTGCTCGATACGACATCGACCACCGTGGCCACGGCAACAGGAGTATGGGTAAGCGGTTATATCGTAGGCTATATGCCCGCGTCGGGCACAACCCTCAACAAGGCGGTGTTTGACGCATCGGCCGACGGCGCCACCAACCTGGTGCTCGGCCCGACGGCAGATTGCAAGGATTACACGAAGTGCGTGGCGATACAGCTCCCTAAAGGAACTCTGCGCGACGAGCTTAACCTTCAGCAGAATCCGGGTAATCTCGGCAAGCAGGTGCTTCTTTTCGGCGACGTGATGAAGTATTGCAGCAGCCCGGGCCTGAAGAACACTTCTAAATACGTTTGGAAATAATCGTTCCCCCCAAGATAATAAATCGGGTGCGTCAGTGAAGTTGCTGGCGCACCCGATTTGGTTTAGGAGGGGGGAATTATCAGGCAGGCGGGGGGAAGCGCTGCGGTGCGGAGACACTGTGGTAGACGCTTACTGACGGCTGAAGCCGTCACCCAGTAAGAGAGATAATTGCGGGGCGGGTTGATTCGCTTTCGCGGGGCGGGAGACGCGCGCTCCATATTCGCTGCTTATTTACTTGATATATTGATGGTTAAGGCTGCTCCATGGAGCAGCCCTACTGTTTGGGGGCACAACGCCTCGTTGGATTGATAACTGCTTGGAGACATGGGGGTGGACGCTTACTGACGGCTGAAGCCGTCACCCAGTAAGAGAGAGATAATTGCGGGGCGGGTTGATT
>CAZJBM010000023.1:0-48770 GCA_964544595.1 uncultured Barnesiella sp. | reverse complement strand
CACACGGCGGAATCATGCCGTAAAACATATCAAACATATGATTTTCGCAAAACATAATGATTTCGGCGGATTTTCAGAAAAAAGCATGGTGCCCCGACCTGAGGCCGAGGCACCACTTCTTCGTTATACAACTGAGGGGTTAAAGCACAATTTTGGAGGTTTCGCGCACGCCCTGGCACTCGCGGAGGAGCACATAGACGCCAGCGGGGAGGTTGCGGGTCATGGCCGAGAGAGAGCCGTAGCCCTGAGCCACTACCCTACCAGAGGTAGTCACCACAGTCAGGCGCACGGGGCCGCTGAGGGAGTCGATAGAGATATTCTCCACACCGGCGGCGGCATAGTTAAGCGCGATCTGGTCGGCCGGCATCGCTCCGGAGTAGATCGAAAGCTCGTCGATAGCACCTTTATAGAAGTTGTTGAAGTCGACGCCGACGTTGCCTATCACGAGGGGCTCGTTGTTGTCGGCAATAGCGCCAGTGCCGTCGGTGACTTCGCCGATAAGCTGCGCGTCGACATAAAGCTTGATGGTCTTCGACACGTTGTCGCGAACGCATACCATGTAATGCCACTGGTTGTCGAAGTATTTCTCGCAATCGGTTGCTTTGATGCCCGATTTGGTGGCATCGTCGTCGATAGCGAAGTTGAGGGAGCCGCTCTTAAGCTCAACGCCCCACCAGTTGCCGGTAGTGCCGGCATCGGCATCGGCCTTGATCGAGCCTTTATGGATAATATATGCCGCGTCGTCGTCGGAACGGAACCAGAACTCGACGGTGAAGGGATCGGAACCGAGCTGAATCAGGTCGTAAGCCTCCTGCGAGAGATAGTCGGTGGTGCCGTTGAAGTAGACGGCTTTGCCTACCTTACCATCGACGAGCGAGGGAGCGCCGAAAGCCGTTGCCACGCCTTGCACCTTATTGTCGGTAGTAGCGCCGACCTCTTCAAACGGATAGTAAGCGAGCCGCTTCATCTCGACAGGCTCAACGACGTTGATCACGACGGTCTTCTGCATCGAGGGGGACACGCCGCGGGAATTGATATAAACGGTAGACTTGCCGAGGCGCGTGGGGGTGCCCGAGATTTCAAAGGTCTTGTTAGCCTCGTCGACCGTAGCCACAAGGCCGTTGGATGCGGTGATGGCCACTTTGGTCATGTTTTTCCATGTGCCCTTGACAGGGATGATTGGGGAGCCGAGAGTAACGGTCTGCTCAGCGGGACCCTCATAGATATTAATGGCGGGGTCGATGTCGTATGTGGCGGCAAGGTTGTAGCCGAGGTGAGGGGGCTGGTTGTAAGCCACGTTCTGCCATGCGATAGCCATGCGGTAGTTGTGGTCCTCCATGAGGCAGGGCACTTTAACCTTAGAGGCTATAGTGGTGGTGAAAATGAGCAGATCGGAAGAGGTCTCGCCGTCCCAAAGAACGATTTCCTCGCGCCAGTCGCCGAAGATGTCGGCGATAAGGTTGGGAGTAGCTTTGGTGGTGTTGCACGACTGAGCGTTGTACTTAGTGAAGTCGATTGCCGAGCCGTCGTTATAGGTGAGCTCGGGGTAAGACTTGTTGTCGGTAGAATTGTAACGTCCGTCGAAAAGCTCATCCTGAAGGTCGCCGTCCCAATATACGCGGAAGCACTGCGAGGGCACTTTGTTGGACACGATGTTGCCCTTAGAGTCGAACATGGCGTTGACGCGGGTGCCGCTCGGATAATATGCGCACCAGAATTCGTGGCCGCGATTGTTGGCATCGACGTCGGCAGCCATGCCTCGGCCGATATCGTTGCCCGACTGGGCGTTGTACCAAATCATCTTGCCGGTAGCGGCGTCGCGGAAGGTGGCGTCATATTTATAAGAAGAGGATTTTTCTTCATGCACCATAAACACTTCGAGACCGGGACGGTCGGGGTCGAAGTCGCCGAGGTGGAGGGCATCGCCGTGGCCGCCGCCGGTGCGGTGGAGCAGTGAGCCGTCGTGGTCGATAGCAGCGGAGCCGTAGATAATCTCGTCGCAACCGTCGCCGTCAACGTCGCCTACGGTAAGCGAATGCGCGCCTTCGCCATAAGCGCCCTGGCCTTTAGTGGTAGAGGCGTGGAGCCAGCGCTGCTTGAGGTTTTTGCCGTCGAAATCCCATGCGCAAAGGTAGGAATGAGTATAATATCCGCGGCACATGACGAGCGAGGGCTTCTGGCCGTCGAGGTAAGCCACGCAAGCGAGATAGCGTTCGGAGCGGTTGGCGTAATCATCGCCCCAGTCGGACTTAGTCTGCGCATGAACCGTGCGGAGGGGAACGTAGCTCACGGTAGTGATTTCGGCACCGGTAAGGCCATTGAACATAGTCAGATACTCGGAGCCTTTCATGATAATGCCGCTGGAGTTGCGGTAGTCGTCGTCGACCTTGTCAGAGCCCATCAGCACAGCCTTGCCCTGGCCGTCGATAGTGCCGGGAGCTGTTTTGCAGGCCATCTCGGCTTTGCCGTCGCCGTCGAAGTCATAAACCATAAACTGCGTATAGTGGGCGCCGGCACGGATATTGCGGCCGAGGTCGATGCGCCAAAGTTTTGTGCCGTCGAGACGGTAGCAGTCGAGGAACACATTGCCGGTGTACCATTTCTGAGAGTTGTCGGCTGAGTTGGAGGGATCCCATTTGACGATAATCTCATACTCGCCGTCGCCGTCAACGTCGCCTACGGAGCAGTCGTTGGGGGTATATGTATAGCTCACGCCGTCGGGAGTCTTACCGCCCGCGGGGCGGTCGAGATGAAGGCGCAGGCAAAGGTCGTCGGACTTCAATACGGGAGAGAAAGTCTCCAGAGTGGTGCCGTTGAGCACGGCGCGGATCTCATAATCGTCGGAGAGAGTGCCTGAAGCGGAGTAGAAAGTAGAGTTGCTGACTGAGGTAAGCTTGGTGCCGTTCTTGTAGATTTCATACGAGATAGCGGGATCATCGGCAGTGAACGAACGCCAGGACAGGGCTACTTTGGAGCTTGAAGTGGCCACAGCCACAGCCCCGCGCCCGAGTTTTTCCTTCTGGGGCACAGCGCCGGCCGAGAGAGCCAGGACAGCCGCAAGCCCGGTTGCAAGTAATTTTTTCATTATACAGGTTGTTAGATTTAAGCTAATGTATCGCTAAGGAGCGGAAAACCACGCCGCCGCGTACATAAGCGTAAGCCGCACGTGAAATTTTCCAAGGTGCAAAGAAATAAAAAAAATCCACCATTAAGGTGGATTTTTTATCGGAATGGAGGTGAATTTAAAGAAAATTCAGCTCTGAAAGGGCTTATTTATGGCAATAACCGAGCGCTTCGCGGCATTTATCGGTGATGTACTGCCAGTCTTGAGCGGCAACTTTGTCTTTGGGGAAGAGCTTAGAGCCCATGCCCACGCAGTAAACGCCGGCCTGGAACCATGCTTTGAGATTATCCTCAGTAGGCTCAACTCCGCCAGTCACCATAATCTTAGACCAGGGCATAGGAGCCATGAGACCTTTAACCATCTTCGGGCCCATAACGTCGCCGGGGAAGAGCTTGGTAAGCTCGCAACCGAGTTCCTGAGCTTTGCCGACTTCAGAGACAGTGCCGCAGCCGGGGCAGTAAGGCACTTGACGACGATTGCACACGGGAGCGACCTCAGAGTTGAAGAGGGGGCCAACCACGAAGCAAGCGCCGAGCTGCATATAGATAGAAGCGGTGCCGGGATCAACCACCGAGCCTACGCCGATAGCCATTTCGGGGCACTCTTTAGCCGCGAATTTAACAACTTCGGCGAAAACCTCGTGAGCGAAGTCGCCGCGGTTGGTAAACTCAAAGGCGCGAACGCCGCCTTCGTAGCATGCTTTAACAACAGCCTTAGCGACCTCGGCGTCGGCGTGATAGAACACGGGCACCATAGGAGCCTCTTTGATTTTGGCCATAACGGCCTGTTTATCGAATTTTGCCACTTTATTAAGATGATTTAGTGTTATTAATATATGAAGGGGTAGAGATTAGCGCTGTACGCGGCCGTTGGCAGAACCGCCTGCAAGAGCCTTAACCTCTTCAACTGTCTCAAGGTTGTAGTCGCCGTTGATAGTCTGCTTGAGAGCCGAAGCGGCAACCGCGAATTCGAGAGCCTCGCCCTGGGTAGGCATAGTGAGAAGGCCGTAGATAAGGCCGCCTGAGAAGCTGTCGCCGCCACCTACGCGGTCGATGATCGGGTTGATGTCGTAGCGCTTGCTCTGATAGAACTCTTCGCCGTTGTAGATCATGGCTTTCCAGCCGTTGTGGGTAGCGGAGAAAGATTCGCGGAGGGTTGAAGCCACATATTTGAAGCCGAATTCCTTCATCATGGCCTCGAAGATGCCCTTGTAGCCTTCAGCGTCGGTGTTGCCGCCTTCGACGTCGGCATCGGGCTTGAAGCCGAGGCAGAGCTCGGCGTCCTCTTCGTTGCCGATGCAAACGTCGACATACTTCATGAGGGGGCGCATGATAGACTGAGCCTTCTCGGAGGTCCAGAGCTTTTTGCGGAAGTTAAGGTCGACCGACACAGTAACGCCATGACGCTTAGCGGCCTCGCAAGCGAGACGGGTCAGCTCAGCGGCTTTGTCGGAGATAGCGGGAGTGATACCGCTCCAGTGGAACCAGTCGGCACCTTCCATGATTGCGTCGAAATCGAAATCTTCGGGATCAGCCTCAGCGATAGCCGAGTGAGCGCGGTCGTAAACCACCTTTGAGGGACGCATCGAAGCGCCAGTCTCGCAATAATATATACCTACGCGATCACCGCCGCGGGCAATGAAGTCGGTGTGCACGCCGTAGCGACGGAGCGAGTTAACGGCAGCCTGGCCGATTTCGTGCTTGGGGAGTTTTGTTACGAAATAAGCGTCAAGGCCATAGTTAGCGCAGCTCACAGCCACGTTAGCTTCGCCGCCGCCCCAGATCACGTCGAAATTATCTACTTGAATAAAACGCTTGCACCCTGCGGGTGAAAGGCGAAGCATGATTTCACCTAATGTTACTACTTTCATTGTTTTTTTATGGTTTTAAGGATAAGTATTGTAGTTTTTATTTCATTTCAAGGTATTCAACCTTGTCCATGTCGCCGTAATTGAGGTTTTCGCCGCCCATGCCCCAAATGAACATATAGTTGGAGGTGCCTGCGGCAGCGTGGATCGACCATTCGGGCGAGATGATGGCCTGCTCGTTGTGGAGCCACACGAGGCGGTTTTCCTGGGGCTGGCCCATGAGGTGGCAGATAGCGTTGCCCTGGGGAACGTTGAAATAGAAGTAAGCCTCGACGCGGCGGTCGTGGGTGTGGGCAGGCATTGTGTTCCAAACGCTACCGGGCATCAGCTCAGTAAGACCCATCTGAAGCTGGCAGGGACCCTCTTCGAGCACATTGTTGACGATCAGCTGGTTGATCCAGCGGTCGTTGCTTTCCTCCATCGAGCCAGCGTGGAAGCGGTTGGCTTTGAGAGAGCCCTTGCGGCCGTCGATAGTGATAAGCTGGGTCTTGTATTCCTTATGGGCAGGAGTGGAATTGATATAGAATTTCGCGGGCTTAGAGTCGTCTTTGCTGCGGAAGGTAACCTTCTTGTTGCCGCGGCCGACGTAGAGCGCATCCTTGAAATTCAATTCGTAGTCTTTACCGTCGACGCTCACGATACCAGGCTCGCCGATATTAATAACGCCGAGCTCGCGGCGCTCGAGGAAGTACTCCGACTTCAGCGGGTCGATGGTTTCAAGCTCGACAACCTGGCCGACGGGGATCACGCCGCCGTAAACGAGACGGTCGTAGAGCGTATAAGTGAGGTTAATCACGTTTTCCTCCATGACGGTAGGCATCATGAAGTGGTCGCGCAACTGGGTCGTGTCGTAATTTTTCACGTCGTCGGGGTGACAAGCGTGGAGAACTGTGTAATTGGTTTTAGCTGACATAGTAAACACTGCCGCGGCAGCTGCTATAGTAAGAATTATTTTTTTCATGTTAACGTAAAAAGTGATTGTTTATCAGAATGTGGTTAATCCGGCGAGCCAGGGGTTATTTACCCTCTTTCTTGGCCACGCTCTCGTCGGCCTTCAGTTCTGAGGGCTGGAGCTTGGCCATGCGGACGCGGTTCCACCACACCAATGCCACGGTGAAAAGCGTGAGAATACCGGCGCCGATATATATGCTTATCGACTTGAAGCCCTCGATGAGCCAGTAGATCGACGCGCCGAGCGGGCTACCCGCGAAGTCAAGGCTACCGGCGAGGAAGCCCTCGGGCACCTGCACGGCCTTATCCTCAGGATGGGCAATGGCGACATCATTGGCCGCGAGGGTGAAGTCGGGGGCCATCCAAGTGACGAGATAGAGCGCCAGAATAATCACGGCGAGACCGACTATGATGGTTTTCAGCACGCTGCCCTTGGTGTAAGGGAGCACCAGCGGGAAGATATAGAACATACCGGCGAGCGACGCAAGGGGAAGGAAAGCATTGCCGGGGAGTATCACGGCCACAATCAGAGTGATCGGGATAAGGATGATCGAAGCCACGAGAGTGGTCGGATGGCCGATGACGAGCGCGGGGCTCATGCCGATCGAAAGGCCGGCAGCGCCTTTAAACTTACGGCCGATAAGCGCGCGGGTAGCTTCTGAAATCGGTTTTAGACCTTCGATAAACAGCACCGTCACGCGGGGGATAAGCTCCATCACAGCGCCCATCTTGACTCCGAGCATAAGAATCTTCGGGATGTTGTCGACGATCTCGGCCCACGACTTGAATTGCAGACAGCCGATGACTATGCCGACAACTATGCCGAGGAAAAGAGGCTCGCCGGCGATACCGAATTTCTTCTTCATGCCCTCGGCGTCGATCTCGAGCTTGTTCATGCCGGGAATGGCATCGAGGCACTTATTTATCGCCCAGGCGAACGGAACAAAACCGGCGCAGAAGGGCTGAGGGATGGAGATGCCGTCGACGTCTTTATAAAACCGCTGGAACTTAGGAGCGGTGACATCGGCTATAACCAATGTGATGATATAGCAGATAATCGCGGCGAAGAAGCCCCACCCTATCGAACCGCTGGCGAAATACACGACGCCTCCGATGAAGGCGAAGTGCCAGTAGTTCCAGAGGTCGATGTTGACGGTCTTAGTGCCTTTGAGCAGAAGCAACAGTATGTTGACTCCAAGGCATACGGGGATAATAAACGCGCCGACCGCCGTATTGTAGGCAACCGAAGCCGCGGCGGGCCATCCCATATCGAACACCTTCAGCTGAAGGTCGTAGAGATTGGTGATGGTTTCGAGCGGGCCCGACATTGAGTCGGTAAGCAGGGCGGTGACGATACCGAGGCCGATAAAGCCGACGCCCACCTTAAGTCCGCTCATCAGCGACTTGCTGAATCCCAGACCGATACATAGGCCAAGAACGGTGAAGATAATCGGCATCATCACCGCCGCTCCCAGCGCTATAACATAAGCGAATACTGATTCCATGATTTAAGTGTTATGGTCGGAGGGGGGGTGAGTTTTTAATGTTTTCTCATCCCCCTCGACTGTAAGATTCTATTTCGGGGAAATCGATTCTTACTTGGGTTGTTTGCCAATATAAGCGAGGATACCGCCGTCGACGTAGAGGACGTGGCCGTTGACGAAGTTAGAGGCGTCGGAAGCGAGGAAGAGCGCGGGGCCCATGAGGTCTTCGGGAGTGCCCCAGCGAGCGGCGGGAGTCTTCGAGATGATAAACTGGTCGAAGGGGTGACGAGAGCCGTCGGGCTGGATCTCGCGCAAGGGAGCGGTCTGCTCGGTAGCGATATAGCCGGGGCCGATACCGTTGCACTGGATGTTGTATTCGCCATATTCCGAGCAGATATTGCGGGTAAGCATCTTGAGACCGCCCTTAGCCGCAGCGTAGGCGCTGACGGTCTCGCGGCCGAGCTCGCTCATCATTGAGCACACGTTGATGATTTTACCGTGGCCTTTCTTTATCATGCCGGGAATGACTGCCTTAGCGCAGATATAGGGGGCAACGAGGTCGACGTCGACCACGCGCTTGAAATCTTCGACGGCCATCTCTTCCATAGGTATACGCTTGATGATGCCGGCGTTGTTGACGAGAATGTCGATTGTGCCTACGGTCTTTTCGATGTCGGCGACCATAGCCTTCACGGCCTCTTCGTCGGTCACGTCGCACACGTAGCCTTTAGCATCGATGCCAAGCTCTTTGTAAGCGGCCATGCCGCGATCGACGGTGGCCTGGCGAGAGCAGTTGAACACGATTTTAGCGCCTGCCTCGGCATAAGCCTGGGCGATTGCGAGACCGATACCGTAGGCGGCTCCGGTGACGAGGGCCACTTTGCCCTCAAGCGAGAAATTGATCATGATATTTATGTTTTTTTTAGTTTACTGATTGAGGTTGAAACGCTCTGATTTTGTTTTATTTGGTGAATGTCACCTTGTCGACGTTGAGCCAGCCGGAGTCGTTGATATGGAAATCGCGCACGCAGAAGAGACCTACCTTCGCGCCGATCCAATGGCCTTCGGTCACTTTGAGTTTACGGCCGAATTCATGGTATTTCTTGCCGTCGAGGCTATAATAGAATGTGGCCTGGCAGTCGTAGTCGGGTTTCTGGGTCGGTTTTTTGGTCAACTGCTTCACTTTGACGCGGAGCCATACCTTGGGCGAGGCCGAAGTGTTGTCGGCGAGCTTGACGGCTGCGGCTTCCTCCTCGGTTTTGCCTTTGTTGGCTTTCACGCAGTCGACCTGGGCGAGGTAAACACCGTCTTCGCGCGACTCGATAGCGAGAGCGCCGTAGTTATATCCCTCGATGATGATGCCACCGCGCTCGCCGGTAAGATTTTTGCCGTTCTTCTGATTGGGCACTAACTGAACCTCGGCGGTGAAGGTGAAGTTCTCGGTGGGGAATTTCTGGAGCAGCAGGTTGCCGCAGTCGTAGAGCGACTTGGCTCCGGGGGTCTGGTGGGAGAATAGACGAAGCTGAGAGTTGGCGGCGTCGCAGTAATACCAAAGGGGCTGCGGATTGGCTTTCCATTGCCACTGCTTGCCGAGCTCTACGGTAGTGAAGTCGTCGTCCTCGGCGGGGTTGACGATAGGATAAGTTTTTCCGACGTTGGGTTTGCGATACCTGGTCACGGGGATGCCGCGGCCGTCGCCGTCCTTGTCCTCACCGATCACTGGCCATCCGTCGTCGGACCACTTCATGGGCTGAAGATGGGTCACGCGGCCGTATGGGCCTTTGTCCTGGAAGTGGATGAACCAGTCTTCCTTGCCGTCGGGGGTATCGACCCACGCGCCCTGGTGAGGGCCGTTGACGGCTGTGTTGCCCTGCTCCATCACGTTGCGCACCTCGTAGGGGCCCCAGGGAGATTTGGAGCGGAGCACTTCCTGCCAGCCTGTGGCGACGCCTCCGGCAGGCGAGAAGATATAGTACCAGTCGCCGCGCTTATACATTTTCGCGCCCTCGATAGTAGGATTCTCAACGTGGCCGTCGTAGATGACGCGGTCGGGCGAGATAGCCTTAGTTCCGTCGGGGGTCATCTCAAACATGCCGAGGATACTCTTCACTCCGGCGCGCGAGCCAGCGTAGCCGTGGGCCACATACGCCCTGCCGTCCTCATCCCAGAAGGGGCAAGGGTCGATCTGGCCGACAACAGGGAAAATAAGTATAGGCTCATCCCAGGGGCCGCGCGCGTCGCGGCTCTTTATCATGTAGATGCCGCGGTCGGGGTCGCCGTAGCATACGAAGAACTCGCCGTCGTGATAACGGATTGAGGGAGCCCACACGCCGTTGCCGTGTGAGGGATTGATAAATGCGGTATCGGGGTATGCGGGGAGAGCGTGGCTGATGATGGTCCAGTTGACAAGGTCCTTGGAGTGAAGGATAGGAAGGCCGGGCAGGTCGCCGAAGCTCGATGCCGTCATATAGAAATCATCGCCTACTCGGCAAACGTCGGGGTCGGAATAGTCAGCGTCGATGATAGGATTGGTGTAGGTGCCGTCGCCATTGTCGGGCGACCATACTTTCGACACGTAGTTGTCTTGCGCCTGAATCACGGCCGAAGAGCACAACAGGGCCGGTAATACAAGGATTGCTTTGCAGATTTTCATTATTATGATTTTAAGGTTCAGGATTTGGAAAAGCGGCTTAGGGAAGTCTCTATCACCACTTATCGGCAAAATTACTAAAAGTTAACCGCAAAATAAAGCGATTGCGTACAAAAAAGGGGATATTTTTTGTTGCGCAGGTGTATAAAACAGCAAACCCCCTGAAAATAGGGGGTTCGCTTATGGGTTAAGGAGTAAGATTATTTCAACCAGCGGGGGTCGCCTGCGCCTACCATGTAAGCTTCGCAAGTCTTATCCTTGATAGTGTAGTTGCCGTTTTCGGGATCTACGAAGAGCTCTTCAGCCGAGATACCGAGGGCAGTGCCCTTGATAGCGCTGAGGCCCTGCTTGTAGTCGGTAGTCCAGAAGTTGTCGACGAATGTGTTCTTCGAGCCTGAGCCGAGCGAGATGAACGTACCGCAAGGAGAAGCGACGATGTTGTTCTTGATGACGATAGTCGAGTTCTCGGTCGAAGTGAACTGAATCATGCTGTTGTTCTTGCAGTAGTCGTAGAATGTACAGTTCTCAAGAGTAAACTTGATGGGGAGGTAAGAGTGGCTGTGGTCGATAAGGTTGGGCCAGCCCACATTGTCGGCGTGATCCCAGCAACGGCTGAAGGTAGTGTTGCGGATAGTGAGCTCATCGAGTTGGTCGTAGTTGCCTACGCTGCTCTTGCCTGCCGAAGCGAGGTTGAAGAAGCCGTACGAGCCGCCGGCTGTACCGTTGTAACCGCACTTGTCGAACCAGCAGTTTTCAATCAAGAATGTGTTGATCACCTTCTTGTTGGCGTTCTGGTGACGCCAGAAACCGCGCTTGATATCGTAGAATTTCACATTCACGAGGGCTACCTCTTCGATAGTGTAAGAAGAGCCTGTATTGAAGAAGTACTGGTTGATGGTCTGGTTCTGAATCTGAACGTTCTCAAAGCCGAATACGCTGATGTAAGCGCCAGAAGCGGTGCTCCAGGTACCGTTCTGCATAATGGTAGGCATATCGCCGTCCTCCGGACCAACGATCTTGAAGCCCTTCTGAAGAGCGAACGGAGCGATGATGTAGGAAGCTCCTGAGGGGAGGCTATAAACGGTGCCTTCGGGAACATCGGGGTCAGAGTTGCCGTCGCGGAGCATCTGGTTGAGGTCGTCGGTGAGGCCTACCTCGATGATAGCGGGAGCGGGACCGGTAGTGCGGAAGGTCACGGTGTTGTAAGGCTTGTCGTAGCGACGGGGCTTAGAGGTGTCGTAAACGTTGAGGTTGTAGAGCGTAGAGGGAGTAAGACCCGATACTCTCATGACACCGGTCGACAGGCTCTCGGCGGGAATCATGCCTGAGATAGAGGGGATAGGCTCGCCGGTAGCGGTAAGGCCACCCATAGCGGGAACGAGGCTGAAAGAGTCGACGGGGTTGGTGACGTCAACGTCCCAGGTAAAGGTCACGGCGTTGTCCTCGATCACGTCGCGCGAAATGCTGTTAAGAAGCTGAGCGTATTCGGGGCGGTCTTCGGTGAAGAAGTTGAATTTAGCCCAACGCGAGTTGTGGATCGGATCGGCGGCGTTCGAACGCACACGCACGAAAAGGTTGGTGCCGTAAGGAAGGTCCTCGATGATGAAGTAGGGATCGGGAGTATCAAACGCCATGTAAAGATGGTCGGGCGAATAATACTGGTCGGTGTAGATTTCCACTGTGTAACCGACAGCGTCATTTACTTCATACCAAATACACTGGGCGTCGTTGTTGTTAACGACCTTGACGCTATTGCTGAGCACGAAGCGGGGCTGGAAAAGGTCGCCGCGCGAAGTGTATTCATCGTCGGAGCATGATGTGAAGGTCATAGCCGAAGCCGCTACCATCATTGCCAAAGCCGATTTGAATATATTAAGTTTCATATTTATATCTGAAATTTGAGATTATGGATCCTGGATTTATTTGTAACCGTAGTTTTGCTTGATAGCGCCCTGGTGGGTTTCGATTACGCTCAGGGGGTAAGGCATCAGGTAACGGAGCACCTCAACTTCGGGGTCGATAGTCTGGTAATTCTCGCCGGTAAGATAGCCGCGGAAGCTGTAGACGAGAGCGTCAGGCATTTCGGGAAGACCCGAGGTAGAGTTAAGGGGATAGAAGTAAGAAGAATAGTCGATTGACTTCCAACCCTCAGATGCCTTGGGCACATCGTCGCCTTCGAGCGGTCCGTCAAGACCCAAGATGTCGATCGCGGTTACGTAATCAGAAGCGTTTTTGTGCTCAAACCAGTAGATACGGGTGATAACGGAGCCGTCGTTGGGCTGGCGGCCGTTGCCTACGTTACCCCACTCGACGAATTTGAGGAACTGGTTGTAAATGGTCTTGCCGTAGAGGTTCCAGCGGGCAAGGTCGTATTTACGTATGCCTTCGCCGCCGAATTCCCATGCGCGTTCGTTGTAGATAGCGTTGAAGAAGTCTTCGCGTGAAGTGAGTTTGTCAACATAGTTGTCGACCATCTCAGCCTGGTCGGCGGGCTCAAACGCGCGACGGCGCACCTGCTTGAGAGCGTCTTTGGCGAGAGCTGTCGGGCCGTCGAGTTCGTTCACTACCTCGGCATACATGAGGAGCACGTCGGCGTAGCGCATACGGATAGCGTTGATACCGGTGTTGCCAGCGGAGCTCTTCATCGGTTTTTCCATGTAGAGTTTGCTCCACTTGCCGGGGGTGAAGGCGCCGCAGAGCGCGCGGCTCTTGTTCGATGCGATGAGGGTCATCGAGAGGTTGTTGTCGTAAGAATAGGGGTAGCAGGTGATGAAGCGGCGGATGTCGCGGCGATCGAACGTGAAGGGATAAGTACCGGTGTACGAAACGCTGTTAGATGAGCCGCCGTAAGAGTGGCCGGGCTTGTCTTGGTCGTAAGAGATCGAAACGCCGATGCGGTATCCGTAGTTGGAAGAAGCTTCGGCAAGCATAGGAATCTCGAAGATGATGTCGCCATTTTTGAGCGCTGTGTAGTTGCACTCGCCGCGCCACATCTGCTCGAATGATTCAGCGCTAAGAGTATGACGGCCTTCGTTGATAACTTTGCCGAGATATTCCTTTGCGATTTTGTAATATTCGAGGTAGTCGTCGGGGCGCTCCATGATACCCTTTTCGCCGCCGGGACGGAGAGTCCAGCAGCCGCGATAGAGAGCGAGCTGGCCGATAAGAGCCTGGCAATACTCGCGAGAAGCGCGCTCAACGCCTTCCTGCATGCTTGCCACGGGTTTCATATATTTCTCAACTTCCTGAAGATCCTTGATGAGGTCGTCATAGATTTCGTAACGGTCGGTCACGGGCACTTTGAAGAGCTCGTCGGTAGTTTCGATTGATTTTGTGCGGTAAACAACGTCGCCCCATGTGCGCATAAGGTCGAAGTAGATCATAGCGCGGATACAGTGCACCTCGCCATACATCTGCTGCATCTCAGTAGGGCCTTCTTCAGAAATGTTGTGAGAGAAGAGCGAGCTGTTCTCGATGTTCTCAAGGAAGTCGTTGCAGTAGTTGATGGTTTTGTAAGCCTGGTTCCATGTGCTCTCGAGAGTACCCCAGGTAGCGGCGGGCTCGAAGCACTGAACGTCGTCGATCTCGACTACACTTGAAGCGATAGTCGACATTTCGACGTCGGTGTTGGTATTGAACGCATACGGGAAGTTGTTACCGTAAAGGCTATTGGGTGTAAGATAGGTGTAGATAGTGTTGAGCATCGCCTTGGTTTCGGTCTCGCTGCCGAAAATCTCTTCGACGCCGAACGAAGACTCGGGTGATACATCGAGATAATCCTCGCACGAAGAAATCATCGCGCCGCTGCCTGCGACAGCAAGAATCCCGAGATATTTATATATGTTGAATTTCATAATCAGTGGTTGATTGGTTGTTATATTTTCAAGTTTCTTACTCAGTTAAGTTTCGGCCGCGTCATTAGAATGAAACCTGCACACCGAATGTGTAAGAACGGCTACGGGGATACATGTTGTAGTCCTGGTTGGGCGAAAGACCTTCAGCGATGTTAACCTCGGGGTCATAGCCAGAGTAGTTGGTGATCGTGAAGAGGTTGTAACCGGTAGCGTAGAAGCGGCAGCGGCTCATACCGATTTTCTTGGTGATCTTCGAGGGTATGGTGTAGCCGAGGGTAAGGTTCTGCAGACGCATGAACGAGCCGTCTTCAACACAGTAGGTCGACACGAAAGTCTTGGTCATGTTGGTGGGATCCCACATGGTAGCGTTGGCGTTCATCTGGCGAAGCACTTCGGGAGCATCCTGCTTAACGTTTGAGCCCTGCGCGTCGAAGTTGTGCCACATGTTGGCGAACGAGCCTTCGAGGTTCTGGTAAACCGACTTAGAAGAGTTTACGGTCGAAAGTTTCATCTTGTTGATGTTGATCACGTCGAAGCCAACCATGTAGTTGAACTGAGCGGCGAGGTCGAAGTCGCGATATTTAACGTTTACGCCGAAACCGCCTGAGAAGTCGGGAGTAGTGTTACCGATAACCATACGGTCTTTGTCGGGATTAAGCTCGTGGGTGCCGTCGTCGACCAATTCTTTGAATTTGGGGGTACCGGGCTGAGGCTCGCAAAGAATCTTGCTGTTGACGATGCCTTCTTTAAGCTCATATACGAAGTGACCTTTAGAGTCTGGAGTGATGTTGAAGTCATCGAGAGTGTACATGCCGTCGTTGACGAAGCCGTAGATGTTACCGATGCTCTGGCCAACCTGGTGGCGGAACACACCGTAAGCATAGCTGTCGACGTTGGCTTCGCGGATAAGCTCGTTCTCGCCCTTGTTGAGCTTGTCGATCTTGCCGCGGTTGAGGCCGATGTTGAAGTTAAGGCCTACTGTCCAGTCTTTGTTCTCAAATACCCAAGCGTTCAAGTTAACCTCAAAACCTTTGTTAGAGGTCTGGCCAACGTTGGTCATCATAGAGGTGAAGCCGGTGTCGCCGGGGAGGATAGTCTCGAGGAGGAGGTCCTTGGTAGTATTCCAATATACATCGAAGCTACCGTCGATCTTGCCGTTGAGGAAACCGAAGTCGAAACCTAAGTTGCGGGTGATGGTGGTCTCCCACTTGATATCGGGGTTGACGGGATATTTCGAAGCGAACTCGTAGTAGTAGCCGCCCTGCTCGCCCCAACCGGCCGATTTGCTCTGGTCGCCGAGTTTGTAGAGCTTCAGGAAGAGGTCGGAGTCGATACGGTCGTTACCCGACATACCGATAGAAGCGCGGAGCTTAAGATTGGAAATCCAAGTGTAGTCGCGAAGGAATTTCTCGTTAGAGGCGCGCCATGCGAGAGCGACTGCGGGGAAGTAGCCCCAACGGTGGCCGCGGGCAAATTTTGAAGAACCGTCGGCACGGAGGGTCACGGTAGCGATGTAGCGGTCGTCGTAGCTATAGTTCGCGCGTCCGAAGAACGAGAGGGTGCGGATAGCTGAGGGAGAAGAAGAGGTAGCCGAGAGAGTCTGGCCGAGGGCGAAGTTGTCGAATGCTTTCTCGGCGTCGATGTTTTCGGGGAAGTAACCGAGGTAGATATATTTGCTCTTGGTCTGCTCATGCTTCATTTCCTGGCCGAGCATCACGGTGAGTTCGTGGATATCGTTGAGGGTGAAGTTGTAGTTCCAAGTGTTGGTGAGCTGCCAGCGGTTGCGGGTCTTGTCGGTCTGGGTGAGGTTGGGGCCGTAGGTACGCGAAGCTGAGTTAGACTGCGCGGCGTTGAAGCGACGGTCGCGCTCTGAGTAGTCTTCGTAAACAAACTCGTTGCGAATCGTCATGCCCTTCATGAGGGTCCAGTTGAGGGCGCCGCCCATGTTCCAGAGTGTTGAGTAACGATTGCGGTAGAAACGACGGTTGGTTTCGAGGGGATCGTATTTGTAACGGTCGGTAAAGTCGTTTTCGTCAACGATAAGGCCGTTTTCTGGCTGCGAGGTGAAGTCCTGGAGACCGTAGGTAGGCTGCTCCAACATAGCGGTGAGGAGCGAGATACCCTCGGTGCCGCGACCCGAGAGGGTCTTGTTCATGTAGCGGGTACGATACTCAACCGAGAGGAATTCCCAGAGTTTGAGATTAAGGGTAAGGTTGAGGTTGTTCTGGATAAGACCGTTGTCGGGCATAACCGAGGGCTGGTCCTGGTGCATGAATGAGAGCTTGTATTTGAAGCGGTCGTTACCACCGTTGATGTTGGCGTCGACAGCCGAGCTCACGGGGTGGGTAGAGAAGATTTCGTCCTGCCAGTCGGTGCCTTTGTAGCCCTGATAGATATAGAATTCGTAGGGCTGGCCGAAGTTGTTGGCGAACGCGTTACGACGGCTTGAGTCGCCACCGGCGCGCTCGTAGTTGGCGCGGATGAAGTTGTAGGGGTCGAGAACGTCCATTTTGTGAGAGAGTTCCGAGGTCTTCACGTAGGCGTTGATGTTGACAGAGACTTTGCCTTCGTTAGGCTTCTTGGTAGTCACGAGCACTACACCGTTGGCACCGCGGGCACCGTAGATAGCGGTTGCGGCCGCATCCTTAAGCACCTGGATGTCCTCGATGTCGGTAGGGGGAACGTCGTTGAGCGAGCCCTCGAAGCCGTCGATAAGCACGAGAGGCTGGTTAGACTGGGTGATTGAGCCGCCGCCACGGATACGCACTGTAACTTCGGCGTCGGGCGAACCGTCGGCAGTTGTTACCTGCACACCAGGCATACGGCCCACGATAGCCTCGCCGACGTTGGCAACCGGGAGACGCTCGATGGCCTTGGCGTCGACGCTCGACATAGCGCCGGTCACGTTACCGCGCTTTGCCACGCCGTAACCGATGATGACCACCTCGTCCATCACAGCGTTGTTCTGTTCCATGAAAATCTCGATGCCTTCGGTGCGTCCGTCGAGTTTTACGGTCTTGGTGACGTAACCCACGTATGACACTTCGAGCACGGCTTTAGCAGGATCAACATTAGGTATCGAGAAGTTACCATCAAAGTCGGTGGCAGCTCCGTTGGTTGTACCTTTCACGAACACCGAAGCTCCAATCAGCGGACCTTCAGAGTCGGAGACGGTACCGGTGACGGTCGCGAGCTGTGCCCAAGCTGAGGCACAGATCGCGAACATCATGCATATTGTTAAGAATATTCTATTCTTCATGATAGTTGTGACAATGATATTAGAGATTCAGTTGTTTAAGTATGTCGTTGTAGGCAGGAGCCGTAGCGGCGGGAGCGTCGACACCCCAGTCTTTCATGAGATAGTCGGCCGAGCGGGTGTTGCCGGTGCAAACCGCGGGAGTAACTTTGTTGAGCTTGAACCAAGTGCCGTTACCGCTTTGTGCGCCGGTCAGGACGTTGTCTTTGACGGTAAGGTTGATGCCGCATACCGAGCCATCGAGGTTGAAGTAAGTGTACTCGGTGCCCTTGGTGGCGATGAACGTGTTGCCTTCTACAACGAGGTTCACATTGCCGGGATGCTTGTTGAGGTTGCCGAGAAGCACGGTGCGGGTAGAGAACGCTTTCTCATGGATCACGTTGCCGCGGAAGATAATGTTATCGATCGGGGCAAGCTTGCTGGTGTTGGCCGGGTTGATGAACGGATACGACTGAGCGGTGTAGTTGATCAAGCGGCAGTTTTCGATGCGCATTGTGCCAACGGTCTGCTGATTGTCGGCCGAAGTAGCCTGATACCAGAAGATTGTGCTCCAGCCGTCGAGCGTACAGTTGATAAGCGAAACTTCGCCTACGTTGAACGCCTGGTTGCGGATATTGAAGAAGCGAGCGCCAGAGACGATGTTCACGTTCTCAAACGAGATCTTTGAGTATGTGCCTGTGGGCGCCATGCTGGTAGCGGTTACCTGAGCCTGCTTCTGACCGTAGCCCGGAGTCTGGCCCATGATGCTTATACTCTTCTCTATGAGGTTGGTAGAGCTTGACGTCTTCAGGTCAAACAATGTGTACTCCGCATTGGCCTTGAGGAAGAGCTTGATTTCGCTGATCGAGGGATCAGAAACCTGAGATTTGAATATGGCGCTGAGGTCGTCCTCGGGTGTCACGTAAGTGTATCCGTCAGGAATAACGACGGGAATCGAAGGATATTGTGTTTCGTTGCCCCAAGATGAAGAGCCGACTTCGATCGTGTAGTTTACGATAACCTGCTCTGAGGGGTCGTTAAGGTTGAACGAAACGGTGGTGGTATCTTTGGGAGCCACGATGATGCCGTCGGCGAAAGCTTTCGACTTGATCACGGCGCCCTCTTGGTCGAGATAGTCGAGGGTAATGTTGATAGGCTTGTCGGAGCCGATAAGGAGCATATCCTCAGCGTAGCCGATACCGCCGCCGCTTGTGTCTTTTACGCGGGTAAGCTTAAGGGGCTCGCCGTCGGTCACGGGCTGCTGGTCGGCGCAGTGGTAGCCCTTGACGGGGGTTGTGATATTAGCGCGGATCTGCGAGTAGCTCTTGTCGGCTTTCTCGTCGATAGCGCGGAGGCGGAGCAGACCGGTGCGTGTCTTAATATTAATATTGAGAGGATCGCCCGCTTTGTAGCTGAGAAGGTCGGAAGTGGCGAATGAGGTAGCCATGAGCGTATCCTGCGCGATCACCACGTCGTTGATAGGAGTGCTGGGCTCGAAGAAGTCGGCCTGAGTGGGGCTGTAGACAGTGAGCACTTTGTAAGTGCCGCTTTCGAGGGCAAAGCGATACTGGGTTTTGTAGTTGCCCTTAACCGAGCCGTCGTTATTATAAATGAATACGTTCCATTTGCCGTATTCGTGGGAGTCTTCGGTTTTGTTGAACCATTTCTCCCCGTCAAGGTAGAAATTATACTCGCGTGTGACTTGAGTATCGTAAACCTCGTCGTCCTTACAGCTCGTGGCCGAGAACATAGTCGCGGCTGCGAAGGCTAAAAGACCGAGTTTTGAATATGATTTAAAATTCATGGTAAATCAGAAAGTGTGATTTGAATTGGTTACTGAATTTAGAAGTCGGTGACAATCCAGCTGATTGCCTCGGAGAAGCCGCGCGACATATCGATGATCGAGGGGTCGGTGATAGGCACGATGCAGCTGATGCGCTTGCCTGCCGCGTAAGAGTTACATTCGAGGGGCTGCGATGTCTTCACGCTCTGGCCACCCTTGGTGTAATCGATGGTAAGGAAGCCTTTGGGGAGCGAAGTGGTGTCGAACGTGTGGAACGACACTTTATAACCGGCCGATGCGGGAGCCGCGAGTGTAAGCTCGGTTGAAACCGGCTTGAGGCCCTGCACGAGGAATGCGGTAGCAACTTCAGAGAATGTGAGGTTGACGTTGTCAAATTCCGTGATAGCGGCGAGTTCGTCAGCCGTTTCGGCGGGAGCGAAGTTGATCGCTGCGACGCGGCGAGAGAACACGAGTGAAATCTCAGGATTAGATTTGTCGGAAGAGAAACGGACTACGTTGGTCGACCACACGTCGTTCTTGGCGAGGGGGTCGAGATGGAGAGTGACAGTGGAGAGCGACTCCTTGTCGGTGATCGAGGCGGCGTTAGCCACGGCGAATGTCTGGTAAGTCTCGCCCAGGGGGAAGCTCATTTCGAGAGTGCCTTCTCCGACGGGCATTGTGGTTTCACTCACTAACGTGGTGTTCTTGCGCTCCACGTGGTAAACAAACACCGTGATGTCTGAGATGCCGGCTTCAGCGAAGTCAGCGGCCTCGGCGCGGGAGAGGTTGATTGAAACCTTACCGGTCTCATCGCCTCCGGCTGCCACAGCCGGCTCATCTTCGGCCTGCGAGCAAGCGGTCAGAGCCAACGACATGCATAGCAGAAGTTTGGAGATGTTTTTAATCATGATATTAAATGGTTTATTAATGATTATTATTTGTTAATTAATTGGTTTGCAATTGGTTATATAGTCTAAATACCAGATACTGACCTGGTTTGCGCCCGATTTTCCCCTCCGGGTCTCACTCTTGAGCAGGCTTTTTGCGGGAAAATTCACTCTTCCCTGACGCGTACGTATGATGAATCGGGTGCAAAGTTCTCAAATTAAACGCAAGAATAGGGGTAAAAATTGTCGTCATAGGTGTAAAATTATGCGCGTCCTCGGCGTTATGCATATTTGGATAATTGAAAACATTTGTATATATTTGCATCATTATAACTAAAATTCACCGATTTGACGACAAAATAAAGGAGTTTTTCGGTGTTTTTGGCCAACTCTCTCTTAACATTATTTTTGATGAATCGCATATATAGTCTAATATCATTGATACTCCTCTCGGTCGTTGCGGCTGGCGCATCCGGGCGTTCGCTCCGTATGCGCACATTTGGCATCAACGACGGTCTCCCCTCCCACAACCTTACCACCATAAAGCAGGACCGCAACGGCGTAATATGGATTGCCACATGGAACGGAATATCCAACTTCGACGGCTACCACTTCAACACCTACCGCTCGACCGACCGCTATGGCACGCTATCCTCCAACCGCATTTCAGACATCGAGCCCGACTCTCTCGGCAACATCTGGATTCTCACCTACGACCGCAGCCTATATCTCCTCGACCCCAAAAACGGATATATAACCGACATAAGCACCCTCATCCGCGAAATATCTGAAAAGCAGCCCCTTATCAAAGACATTGTCGCGACGGGCGATAACGTGTGGGTAGTCGGCGACGGGCAGCACCCGTCAATCATGATTCCTATCGCCAACCCAAAAGACCCGTCGACATATAAGATCGTTTCGCCCACAAAGCTCCCCGACGGAACATCCGAAATACTCAAAATCGAAGTCGACAACGACAAAAACGACTGGATTTTCACCGACAAAGGTATCCTCAACCACACGACTTCCACCTTCCATCCCGGACATTTCAGAGAAATACAATCGATGCCCGACGGCTACACATATATATTAGCCGCCGACGGAACCGTATATAAGTATAAGAAAAACAGCAAAAAAATCATTCAGGCAGCTAAGATGCCTGGTATCAGCGAGGTTTCTGAAGCTCTCCCCGCCTCCAAGAATCTGATAGTGGCCGGAACCGATGCCGGAATCCTCGTTTTCGACACGAATAAATCAACAGCCAAAATCCTTCCCGTCGTTGGGAGCTCCCCCGCCGCAGCCATTGAGAACATCTACCTCGACTCGAAAAAACGGCTATGGGCATTCACTTCCGACGGCAGAGTGGCCCTATTCACGTCGCTCGACGCTCCTGGCGAAATCCTCCCCGTCGACATAAACGGCATAGAGACAACGCCTTCCAAAACCCACATCTGGGTCGAGGACCGCTTCGGGACGATCTGGCTCGCGCCTAAAAACGGGCCAATCAGTTCGTTTGACCCCGCGACTCGCCATATTGTGCCGCAGGAACTCCGATCGCCCAACCTAAACTATGCCGGAGTGCCTATGGTTGAACGCGCATTCGTCGATCGCCAAAACAATCTGTGGCTCGCCTCGTCGCACAATCTCACCGTAGTGAACTTCATCAACGAGAACTTCAACCGCACCAACCTCGTCAGCAACGAGGAATCTCGCTCGCTCGGACTGCTCGACGACGGCACCATACTTATGGGCACCGGCCTCGGCACCATTGGCCACTACGACTCGCGCACCGGCAAACTCATTGATTACTACGGCAAATCACCCGCCGGAGGCATCCCCGGGACGCTCATCAAAACCCCTACCCCCATGCGCTTCGCGACCCATATCTACGCCATTCACCAGGACCGCAACCACAACATATGGGTAGGCACCAAGGGCGACGGACTGTTTAAAGTCGCTCCCGACGGCTCTGTCAGCAACTTCCGCTACGACAAAAACAACCCCTACTCTATCCCTTGCGACTCTATCTACCACTTCCTTGAGGACAACACCGGAAATCTTTGGATCGCGACCTACGGCGGAGGCCTGGTTCTCGCCAAAAACGACCGCGAGACCGGCGCGTATAAATTCATCAGCTCGCGAAATGACCTCCGAGGCTACCCCAACGACAATTTCAACCGTATTCGCCGCCTCGCCTCCACTCCCGACGGCGACATAATAGCCTCATGCACAGCAGGGTTAGTAACATTCTCAAGCAAATTCTCCGACCCCGCCAAAATCAACTTCTACACCTCGCGGCATAAGCAGGGCGACCCCGCGTCGCTCGCCACCGACAACGTGATGCAGACACTCGTCGCCTCCGACGGCTCTATCTACGTGCTCCCCCTCGGCGAGAAACCGCAGCGAATCGAATCAAAAGATCTCCTCAAAAATCAGCTTAAATTCGCCCCGATACCTACGGGCAACAACATTTACTCGCTGATGAACTCGCTGAACACCTTCGGCAACACCCTCGGCATGATCGAGGATAAAAACAAGAATATCAACTTCGTATGCGAGTCGACAATCGTGATTTACGATCCCTCGACCGGCAACTCCTACTCGCTCCCGACGCGCCGTCTCGACCCCAACATGGAGTTCACCGAGGCTATGCCGCTGATGAACCCCGCTACGGGCGACATATGGTATGGACAGCTCGGCGGAGCTCTTATCGTGACCCCTGACAAGAGCATCGTCAGCCACCATGTGCCTAACATCGTGGTGACGAGCGTGCAGTTCAGAGGCGAGCCGGAGCGCACCAAGATGCTCAACCCCGACATCATTGAGGTGCCGGCCGGTATACGCGACATATCGGTGTTCTTCGCCGCCCTCGACTATCCCGGCAGCGACAATATCCAATATGCTTATAAGCTCAACGACGCCGACGACTGGACCTACATCTACAACGCCAACTCTATATATCTCAACGAGTTGATGCCAGGCAACCACAAGCTGACCATACGAAGCACCAACTCCGACGGCATATGGCAGGAGAACGACAGAACTATCAAGATTCATGTCGAGCCGACTTTCGCCGAGTCGATATGGGCAAAACTCCTATGGGGAATACTTATTATTGGAGTCATAAGCGGCTTGGTTTATCTATACACCGTCAATCGCCGTAATCGCATGTTTGAGTCGCTCCACCGCAAAGAGCATGACTTCTTCATCGAGGCATCTCACCGCCTGCGCACCCCTCTGACGCTCATCGGCTCACCCGTCGCCGAGGTGTTGTCGAGCGAAAATCTTAGCGAAAAAGGGCGCACTCACCTCGAAAAAGTGCACAGAAACGCGTACGAAATGCTCGATTTGGTCGATAAAATGCTCGTAAAAGGCTTTGAAAAGAGCGATATTGTAGACGATCGCACCATAGATAAAGAGGAAACACTGGCGATAGCGGCCGAGAGCGCTCCCGCCGATGAAGAGACCTCAGCCCCCGGCCACGACAAAGAAATCACCATACTCGTAGTCGAAGACAACACCGACCTGCGACATTTCCTCCGCGACATCCTTGAAAGCCAATACAACGTGGCCACTGCCTCCAACGGCAAAATCGGCCTCGAAATGGCTCAGAAAATACAGCCTGACTTCATTGTCACCGACATCACGATGCCCGAAATGGACGGCCTGACCATGGTGCACAAAATCAAGCAGGATAAAACCCTCAGCCATATACCTATCATCGTGCTTTCGGCAAAATCCTCGGTGCGCGACCGCGTGGAGGGATTGAAAGAGGGCATAGACGACTATATAACCAAACCGTTCTCCGCAACATATCTGCGCCAGCGTATCGCAAGCATCATTGCGCAGCGTCTTATACTACAACAATCTTACTTCGAACGCCTCGGACAGGAAATGAAATCGACAATCACACCCTCATCTGACCTACTGCCGGAGCAAGCGGCTGAGACACCGCAGCAGCAAGCGCCTGCCGCCAACGAGTCAACAACCAACGGCGAAAACGCGTCGACGCAATTCGACTACCGGCTCGAATCACCCTCAATCACCGACTCCGACCAGGAGATGATGGCTAAATTGCTGAAATTCATCGAATCGCGAATTTCCGACGAGAGTCTTAAGATTGAAGAGCTCGCTGAGTCGGTCAACATGGGCCGCACGGTATTCTACGGCAAAATCAAAGCGCTGGTAGGCATGTCGCCGTCAGATTTCGTTCGCAAGCTCAGAATGCAACGCGCCAAAGAGCTGATAGTAAAGTCGAAGATGAATTTCTCTCAGATCGCCTACAACGTCGGCTTCTCCGACCCGAAGTACTTCACCAAATGCTTCAAGAAAGAGACCGGCATGACCCCCTCTGAGTACCGACAGAAATCAGCTCCCGCCGAAGAGTAAGCCTCGGCAACAGGGATTTCACGCAGCCCACGGACAAAAGCCAACCGAACAATCAGAGTATGTAGGACAACGAATAAGGCACATTAACCATCATGGTTAATGTGCCTTAACTATTCTGTTTCGGCTATCTGTCGATAGCGAGCGGAGGTTACTTCTTACGGTTGCGGTCGCGCCAGAGAGCGGTCATATCCTCAAGAGATTTACCCTTAGTCTCAGGAACGAGCTTCCATACAAACCAGGCTGCAAGCACGCAAATCACGCCGTAGAGAGCGTAAGCGAACATGTGGCCGAATTTGTCGCCCATCTCGCCGAGTTTCATATTGTACATCGGGATGAACGTCGAAGACACGATGAAGTTGAAAATCCACTGGAAAGCCACTGCGATAGCCACAGCGCCTGAGCGAATCGAGTTGGGGAAAAGCTCTGAGATGAGCACCCAGCAAATCGGACCCCAAGAGAACATGAAGCAAGCGGAGTAAACCATTATGCAGACTACGCTGACGATCGGCGGGCAAGCTACAATGTTGGGAAGCGCGACGCCGAAAGCGCCAACTGCCATGCCGAGCGAGCCCACGATAAGTAGCGGCTTGCGGCCAAGCTTCTCGACAGTCACGATAGCGACAACCGTAAAGCCTATGTTGATGATACCCATAATGATAGTCTGCACCATCGGGTCGCCCATGCCCATCGACTCAAAGATACGGGGAGCGTAGTAAAGCACGGCGTTGATACCAACCGCCTGCTGGAACACAGAGAGCATCACGCCGACGAAAATCACCATCACGCCGAAAGAGAAAAGGCGGGCCTGGCTCTTGGTCTCTGAAAGCGACGACTTGATGTCGGCGAGAATCTCGCGGGCCTTAGCGGCGCCGTTAATGCGGGCAAGCACGTAGAGAGCCTTCTCGTCGCGGCCCTTGATAGCGAGGAAGCGGGGCGACATAGGCACGAAGCAAACAAGGATAGTGAACGCGCCGGCCACGATAGCCTCCGAGCCGAACATATAGCGCCATCCGGTCTGAACGGTCCAATCAGCCTGGCCGTAGCCCGAAAGGTCGTGCAAGTGGGCCGCGATCTGCTCCACTGTGGGCTGAAGGTGATCGCCGAGAATAATGAAGTTGACGAAATATACCACAAGCTGGCCGAAGATGATAGCGAATTGGTTCCACGAAACGAGCGCGCCGCGCTTATTCGACGGAGCGACCTCGGCAATATACATCGGGCAGACAGCCGACGCGAGACCTACGCCTATACCGCCGATGACACGGTAGAAGTTGAACATCAGCAGCAGCGAGAACGATGGCTTGCCGTATTCAAAAAATAGGAATTCGGGCAGATAGCTGCCGAGAGCCGACACGAAAAAGAAAGCACCCGCGATGATAAGCGAGCGCTTGCGGCCGAAAGTGCCTGCGCAGAAGCCCGACAAAGCGGCGCCGATAATACAGCCGATAAGCGCGCTCGACGAGGTGATGCCGTGCATAGTATCAGTGTAAGTGAAGTCGGCCGCGCCGCGGAAGAATGCCTGCACGCCCTTCTCCGCGCCTGAAATCACGGCGGTGTCATAACCGAAAAGCAGACCTCCGAGCACAGCCACGGCCACAATGCCGTAGAGAAATCCCATCGATCCGTTCTCAGGAAGCGAAATGTTTTTTGACATGGTTGGTTAAGGTTGAATGGTTAAAAGCAAAAAAGTTGAATTTAGGGGAATTGACCCTAAATTCAACTTTTATATTTACATATTGATTAGCAATACATGTTGATGATAGCCTCGTAGAGTTCCTGCTTGCCTGAAGTAACTTTGGGCTCGCCGTTCTTCTTAGCGTAAGCCACAACGTCTTCGAGCGAGAGAGCGCCGTCTTCAAATGCCTTGCCCTCGCCTGCGTCGAACGAAGCGTAGCGGTCGGCAACCATCTTCTTGTAGGGCGAGTTCTCGAGGATATCGGCTGCGCAGAGGAGAGCGCGTGCCATAGCGTCCATACCGGCGATGTGGGCGATGAAGATATCTTCGAGGTCGGTAGAGTTGCGACGGGTCTTGGCGTCGAAGTTAGTACCGCCGTTGCCGAGGCCGCCGTTGCGGATAATCTGCATCATAGCCTGAGTGAGCTCATAGTTGTCGATGGGGAACTGGTCGGTATCCCAGCCGTTCTGGTAGTCGCCGCGGTTAGCGTCGATAGAGCCGAGCATGTTGTTGTCAACAGCCACGCAGAGCTCATGCTCGAATGTGTGGCCGGCGAGAGTGGCGTGGTTAACCTCGATGTTAACTTTGAAGTCCTTGTCAAGGCCGTGGGCTTTGAGGAAGCCTACTACAGTCTCGGTGTCGACGTCGTACTGATGTTTTGAGGGTTCCATGGGCTTGGGCTCGATAAGGAATGTGCCGGTGAAGCCTTTTGAGCGAGCGTAGTCGCGGGCGATGGTGAGCATAGTGGCGAGGTGCTCTTTTTCGCGCTTCTGGTCGGTGTTGAGGAGGCTCATGTAGCCTTCGCGACCGCCCCAGAACACGTAGTTCTGACCGCCGAGGGCGATAGTGGCGTCGATAGCGTTTTTGATCTGTACGGCAGCGTAAGCGACAACGTCGAAGTCGGGGTTGGTTGCGGCGCCGTTCATGTAGCGGCCATTGCCGAATACGTTAGCGGTGCCCCAGAGGTTCTTGATGCCGGTTTCAGCCATTTTCTCCTTGAGGTAAGCGACGATTTCCTTCATGCGCGCTTCGTAAGCGTCGATATTGTCGAGGTCGCCGATAAGGTCGGTGTCGTGGAAGCAGAAGTATTCGATACCGAGTTTCTGCATCACCTCGAAGCCGGCGTCGGCTTTCTGCTTGGCGATAGTCATGGCGTCAGCGCCTTCGTTCCAGGGGAATTTCTTTGTGCCTGTGCCGAACTGGTCGCCGCCTTCAGCGCAGAGAGTGTGCCACCACGCCATGGCGAATTTAAGCCATTCTTTCATAGGCTTGCCGAGCACCACGCGGTCAGCGTCGTAGTAGCGGTATGCAAGAGGATTTTTTGACTCGGTTCCTTCAAATTTGATTTTTCCGATTGAGGGGAAATATTCTTTTGTTGCCATTGTAAATATAGATTTTTATGGTTATTGATTGTGTTGCGGGGTTAATGGTCGGCGGCTTTGGCGGGTCGCCGATATATTAATTTTTGAGTTTCTCTTCGAGTACCGATTTCCAGCGGGCGTAAGCCTCAAGATAGGGGGTGCGGTCGGCCGCGGGATGTATGTTCTCTATCACGCGGAGAGAGCCGAAGGCCTCGTTATTGTCTTTGTAGACGCCTGCGCCCATGCCTGCGCCGCGCGCGGCTCCAGCAGCTCCGTCGGTGTCGACCAGAGTGATGTCGGCGCCCGAAACGCTCGCGAGAGTGTTGCGGAAAATCGGGCTGAGGAACATATTGGCGTGGCCTGCGTGGATATTGTTGATTTTCATGCCGATGGCCTGCATCACCTCCATGCCGTACATGAAGGAGAACACGATGCCTTCCTGCGCCGCGCGGATCACGTGGGAGCAGTTATGTATGTTGAAGTTGATGTTGTTGAACGAGCATCCGATCTGGCGGTTCTGGAGCACTCGCTCGGCGCCGTTGCCGAAGGGGAGCACAACGAGCCCGGCTGAGCCGACGGGAGCTTCTTCCGCCAGCTCGTTCATGTCGGCATAGCTGAGGTCGCGGGGAGCGACGTTGCGCTTCACCCATGAATTCAGGATGCCGGTGCCTGATATGCAGGCCATAACGCCGATGCGGGTAGTGAGCTCTGTATGGTTGACGTGGGCGAAATTGTTGACGCGGCTCAGGGGGTCGAAATCGGGGGTGTCGATCACGCCGTAGACCACTCCCGAGGTGCCTGCGGTAGAAGCCACTTCACCGGGATTAAACACATTGAGACTAAGGGCGTTGTTGGGCTGGTCGCCGCCGCGGTAGGTGACAGGTATGCCTTCGGCCAGACCGAATTCCTCGGCTGCCTCTTTGGTCACGTAGCCCTGCACCGAGAACGAAGGCTTCACTTCGGGGAAAATCGACGCGTCGAAACCGAAGTAATCCATCAGGAAGCGGGCGGGAGCGTTGTTCTTGAAATCCCAGAGCATATACTCCGACAATCCCTCGGGATTGGTGCAGATCTCGCCGGTGAGGCGGTACGCGGCATAGTCGCCGGGGAGCATCACCTTATAGATTTTCTCGAATACGGCCGGCTCGTTTTCCTTTACCCACGCGAGCTTCGTAGCCGTGAAATTGCCGGGGAGATTGAGAATGCTTTCCTGGCAAACTGCGGCTGTCAGGTCGTTGACGGCCTTCTCGCCGTAGGGCACGCCGCGCGAGTCGCACCAGATAATGGCGTCGCGGAGAAGTTTACCCTCCTTGTCGATTGCCACCACGCCGTGCATCTGATAGGAAATGCCTATGGCCTTTATATCTTTGGGGTTGATTTTCGAGGAAGCGAGGACAGCCGAAGTGGCGAGCTTGAGGTAGCCCATCCAGTTTTCGGGATTCTGCTCGGCCCATCCGTCTTTGAGCGCCTTGATGGGTGCTTCTGCTTTCGGGAAGAAGTCTGAAGCAACGCACTCTCCGGTCTGCGCATCGACCAAAGCCGCTTTCACCGATGAACTGCCGATGTCATATCCAAGTAAGTACATACGATAATGGGATTTGTTTTATGGTTATGGTTAAGGTTTAGTTTTCGATTGGGCACTGGTGGAGCGAGACGCTTGCACCGAAGCCTGCCCCAGGCTACGGTTTTTCTTTCAAGCATGGCAAATTTAATAATATTAATTTGAAAAACAATATAAAATTATGCGACTTTAAAGGAAAAACAATTAATCCGCAATATTCCGACAAAACTTTCCACCATTTTAGGCCCGAAACGGTCTTAAAACCGTCATTGAAGAGCCAAAACAGGCACATTTGGCAGCGAATCCCCCATTTTGTGACAAAAAATTATACATAATTAGAGTTATTTTCTGTATTTTTGCGATAAGAAATAAAAGGCTTTTAGACGTTTTAACGGCTATCGACACGCCTTAAGCGCGAAATCGGCCGATTTTGCGGCCTAGCGCGGGGAGTTTCCGTCACGGTTTCCCCTCCGCGGCTCCGCGCTTTGTCACCGCTGTCGACCGCCAGAAGCGGCCAAGCCTGCCCGACCAAGATAGAAAATCTAATATCACGATACGCAATGAGAAAAATAAGCTTTCTTTTGGCAATGCTGCTGCTCCCCATGCTTGCGGCGGCCGACGCCTGGACCGAGCTCTATCCTCAGATTGAGAAGAGCATCGTATGCCCAACCTTCCCCGACGCTGAGTTTCCCATCACGAAATACGGCGCTAAGACAACAGCCAAGCCTGCTGTCAACCAAAAGGCAATCAACAAAGCCATCGCGGCCTGCAACAAAGCGGGCGGCGGCAAGGTAATAGTTAGCGGCGGCACCTTCGAGACAGGAGCCATACAGCTGCTGAGCAACGTCAACCTCGTGATCGACGAGGGCGCCACGCTCCTCTTCGCCTACGACCCCTCGCTCTACCCTATCGTCCCCACCCGCTGGGAGGGTCTCGACGTCAACAACCTCTCGCCCTGCATCTACGCTTACGAGGCTAAGAACGTCGCGCTGACCGGCAAAGGCACAGTCGACGGCGGCGCCAACCGCGAAGGCAAGTGGTGGAACTGGTGCGGCAAAGACCGCTTCGGATATGTCGAGGGCACTCCCCGCCAGCAGGACGACAACGGCCGTCCCCGCCTTCTCCGCATGGCCGAAGAGGGCGTGCCGATGGATGAGCGCGTGTTCACCGCCAAAGACTGCCTCCGCCCTCAGCTCGTCAACTTCAACCACTGCGAGAACGTGCTTATCGAGGACGTGAACCTGCTCCGCTCACCCTTCTGGGTGATCCACCCCCTGTTTGTGAAAAACCTTACCGTCCGCGGCGTCTACATCGAGAACGACGGCCCTAACGGCGACGGCTGCGACCCCGAGTCGTGCGACGGCGTGCTTATCGAGAACTGCTACTTCAACACCGGCGACGACTGCATCGCCGTGAAGAGCGGACGCAACAACGACGGCCGTATCTACAACACCCCGACCGAAAACGTTATCATACGTAACTGCCAGATGAAGAACGGCCACGGGGGCGTGGTGATCGGCAGCGAAATCACCGGCGGTTGCCGCAACCTCTTCGCCGAGAACTGCGTCATGGACTCCCCCAACCTCGACCGCGTGGTGCGCATCAAGACCAACAACTGCCGCGGCGGTATCATCGAGAACATCTACGTGCGCGACATCGAAGTCGGCCAGTGCGGCGAGTCGGTGCTGAAAATCAACCTCGACTATGAGCCCAAGGAAATATGCTGCCGCGGCTACAACCCTATCGTGCGCAACGTATATCTCGACAACGTCACTTGCGGCAAGAGCAAATTCGGCGTGATGTTCATCGGCATGAAAGATGGCGACCCCTGCATCGACAACATCAACGTCAGCAACTGCCATTTTAATAATGTGGAGAAGGGCAACAGCTTCACCAGCCAGATCGGCAAAGTGAACCTCAGCAACTGCTACCTCAACGACAAAATCTGCCTCTATGAGGCTCCCTACAAAAACATGAGCCAATGGATGGCAGCGTCTGAGATGAAGCGCGTGCCCGAGAGCTATATGCTCGACTTCTCTAAGAAGCCAAAATGGAGCTACGTGATGGGCATCGAGCTTGAATCAATCCTCGACACATATCTTAAATATGGCAACGACAGCCTCCGCGACTACTGCCGCATGTACACCGACAAGATGATTTCGCCCGAAGGGGAAATCACCGGCTACAAGCTCCTCGACTACAATCTCGACAACGTGCGCACAGGCCACTTCGTGACAGCCATGTATCGCCACTTCCCCGAAGAGAAGAACCTCACCGCCATGAAGACCCTCATGCAGCAGCTCGACAAACAGCCCCGCACCAAAGAGGGAGTCTACTGGCACAAAGCCATTTACGCATATCAGGTATGGCTCGACGGCATCTTCATGGGCCTCCCCTACCGCGTGTCGACCGCCAACGTTCTCTACGGCGAAAACTCTAAAAAGGCCAAGAAAATCTACGACGACGCCGTAGACCAGCTCAAAGCCACTTACGACCGCACCTTCGACCCCTCGACCGGCCTTAACCGCCACGCGTGGGACGAGAGCCGCGAAATGTTCTGGAGCGACAACGAGACCGGCCTTTCGCAGCACTGCTGGGGCCGCGCCCAAGGCTGGTACACGATGGCCCTGGTCGAGGTGCTCGACGCTCTTCCCGCCGACTACGCCCGCCGCGCCGAGGTGATGGACCTGCTCGACAAATCGCTCTCCAACGTAGCCAACTACCAGGATCCGCAGACAAGCGTGTGGTATCAGGTGATGGACTCACCCGGCCGCGAAGGCAACTATCTCGAATCGACCTGCTCGGCAATGATGGCCTACTCGATGCTCAAAGGCGCCCGCAAAGGCTACGTCGACGCTAAATACCGCGACCTCGGCCTCAAAGCCTACAAAGGCATCATCGACAACTTCATCAAGCTCAACCCCGACGAAACCATCTCGCTGACCGACTGCTGCTCGGTGGCCGGCCTCGGTCCGGGCGTCAGCAAGCAAGTGCTCAAAGCCGCTCCCAACGTTAAGGAAAACCGCCGCCGCGACGGCTCTTACCAATATTATCTCTCTGAATCGATCCGCGACAACGACGCCAAAGGCCTTGGCCCCTTCATCTGGGCTTCGCTTGAGGCCGAAGAGCTCGGCATCGACACCGGTGCGCTTCTCAATGTCACCGGCGCGTCGAAATCGCCCATCAAACTCGACAATTTCGGAGGCGTTATCAACTGATTACCTAATTCGTAACCAATCATATCCAGTCTCATTCACGAAAGACTCAGAATCAAGAATCCAAAAATCTCAAAAATCATAAAGTACATCCATGAAACAATTCAACGACGAGAACTTCCTGCTGCAGACCGAAACCGCGCAGAAGCTCTATCACGACCACGCGGCTAAAATGCCCATTATTGACTACCACTGTCACCTTATCCCCGAATACGTTGCCAACAACCATGTGTTTGAAAACCTCTCAAAAATATGGCTCGAAGGCGACCACTATAAGTGGAGAGCAATGCGCACCAACGGCGTCGACGAGCGTTTCTGCACCGGCAAAGACACCACCGACTGGGAAAAATTCGAGAAATGGGCCGAAACAGTCCCCTACACCATGGGCAATCCCCTCTACCACTGGACTCACCTTGAGCTCAAGACCGGATTTGGCGTCGATAAACTCCTCTCGCCCAAGACCGCAAAGGAAATCTACGACCAGTGCACCGCGATGCTCCAGCAGCCCGACCGCTCTGCCCGCGGCCTGATGCAGCACTATAACGTTGAAGTTGTTTGCACCACCGACGACCCCGTCGACTCGCTCGAATATCACCTCAAAGTCAAAGCCGACAACGAGGCCGGCATTTTCCCCGTGCGTATGCTCCCTACCTGGCGCCCCGACAAAGCCATGGCCGTGGAGAATCCCGCCGAATACAAGGCTTATATCGACAAGCTCGCTGAAGTGTCGGGCGTGAAAATCACCGAATTCGCCGACGTCATCGCCGCCCTCCAGAAGCGTCACGACTTCTTCGAGAGCGTAGGCTGCCGTCTCTCTGACCACGGCATCGAGGAATTCTACGCCGAAGACTACACCCCCGCCGAAATCGAAGACCTCTTCAAGAAAGTTTACGGCGGCCAGGAGCTCACCAAAGAGGAAATCGCCAAATTCAAGACCGCTATGATGGTTGAATTCGCTATCATGGACCACGACTCAGGCTGGACCCAGCAATTCCACTACGGCGCTATCCGCAACAACAACTCATTGATGTTCAAGCAGCTCGGCCCCGACACCGGCTTCGACTCGATCGGCGACTTCACCGTGGCCAAGAAGATGTCGAAATTCCTCGACATGCTCGCGTCGAAAGACAAACTCACTAAGACCATCATCTACAACCTCAACCCCCGCGACAACGAATTGGTGGCAACCATGCTCGGCAACTTCCAGGACGGCCGCTACGGCGCCGGCAAGATCCAATTCGGCTCGGGATGGTGGTTCCTCGACCAGAAAGACGGCATGGAGAAACAGATGACCGCCCTCTCCGTTCTCGGTCTTCTCAGCCGCTTCGTTGGTATGCTTACCGACTCGCGCTCGTTCCTCTCATATCCCCGCCATGAATATTTCCGCCGCACTCTCTGCAACTTGCTCGGCAACCAGGTGGAGCAGGGTCTCCTCCCCGCCTCAGAGCTCGATTTCATCGGCAAAATGGTAGAGAACATCTCTTACAACAACGCTAAAGAGTACTTTAAATTCTAAGTAAGTAACGATACAATCATGGCAACAATCAATCCTGCTATTTCAGGAAAAGGGCAAGCCAAAATGTCTAACTTCCGCTGGACTATCTGCCTGCTCCTCTTCCTCGCCACCACGGTCAACTACATGGACCGCCAGGTGCTCTCGCTCACTTGGAAAGAGTTTATCTCGCCTGAATTTCACTGGGACGACAACAGCTACGGCACCATTACCGCTATCTTCTCTATCGTCTATGCGGTAGCCAACCTTATCGCGGGTCGCTTCATCGACTGGATGGGCACTAAGAAAGGTTATCTCTGGGCAATCGGCGTATGGAGCTTCGGCGCGTGTATCCATGCCGCCTGCGGCGTGGCCACCGAATGGACAGTCGGTCTCCACAACGCCCACGAGCTTGTGGAAGCTACCGGCAACGTCGCCCTCATGATCACTACCGTCTCGGTATATTTCTTCATCGCCGCGCGCACGATCCTCGCTCTCGGTGAGGCCGGCAACTTCCCCGCAGCGATCAAAGTGACCGCCGAATACTTCCCTAAACGCGACCGCGCTTACGCCACCTCGATCTTCAACGCCGGCTCGGCTATCGGCGCGCTCATCGCCCCCTTCACCATCGGCCCGCTCGCCCTCTACTTCCAGAGCATCGGCTGGGGCAACGGCTGGGAAATGGCGTTTATCGTGATCGGTGCCCTCGGCTTCGTCTGGATGGGCTTCTGGGTATTCCTCTACAAGAAACCCGCTCAGAATCCCCGCGTCAACGCCGCCGAGCTCGCCTACATCGAGCAAGACAACGTGACCCCCAACGAAACCGCCGCTCAGAAAGCTCAGATCGAAGATGTAAAGGAGAAATCGATTCCTTTCATCAAATGCTTCAAATATCCGCAGACCTGGGCGGTGTTCTTCGGCAAATTCCTCACCGACGGCGTGTGGTGGTTCTTCCTTTTCTGGACTCCCGCCTACATCACCGACGTATTTGGTCTTTCGACTTCATCGGGCGAAGGCATGTGGATGATTTTCGTGCTTTACCTTATCACCATGCTCTCGATCTATGGCGGTAAGCTCCCGGCAATCTTCATCGACAACGCTGCCCGCAAAGGCGTCAACGTGAATCCCTACGCAGCCCGCATGCGCGCTATGCTAATCTTTGCCGTGTTCCCCTTGCTCGCGCTTCTCGCTCAGCCCGCTGCCGGCATATCCTACTGGCTCCCGATCATCATCATCGGTATCTGCGGCGCTGCCCACCAGTCGTGGTCGGCCAACATCTATACCGTTGTGGGCGACATGTTCCCCAAGAGCACCGTGGCCACTATCGTCGGTATCGGCGGTATGGCGGGCGGTATCGGCTCGTTCCTTATCAATAAAGGCTCAGGCATGCTCTTCACTTATGCCGGCGACACCGGTATGCAGTTCATGGGCTACGAAGGCAAGCCCGCAGGCTACTTCATCGTGTTCTGCATCTGCGGCGTGGCTTATCTGCTCGGCTGGTGCATCATGAAGCTCCTCGTGCCTAAGTACAAGATCATCACCCTCGATGACGACAACCAGAAAATGAAATAAAAACCATTAGACCTTAAGGACTCCCGGGTCCTTAAGGTCATTATATCAACCGGCGGCCAACACCCGCCAAACAACCGCAAGCGCCTCCGCGCTTGTAAAAATCCGCGGGCACGACGCCCGCCCGTAATCTTAAAATTGAAGCAATGAAAAAACTTAATGCTCAAAACGTAGAGAAAATCTCTCGTCCGGTAAAAGTATTTCAATTCGGCGAAGGCAACTTCCTCCGCGCGTTTGTAGATTGGCAATTCGATATCGCCAACGAGAAAGGCGTGATGAACCACGGTATCGCCATGATCACCCCCATTTACCAGTTTGACCGCGTGATCGACTTCCTCAAAGAGCAGGACGGCCTCTACCACGTAGTTCTCGAAGGCGTTGAAAACGGCAAACCCAAGCGCGAAATCCGCCTCATCAAGTCGGTAATGGACGCGTTCACCCCCGCTAAAGAACCCGAAAAATGGGATCAGTACATCACTTCGCCCGAGCTCCGCTTCATCGTGTCGAACACCACTGAGGCTGGTATCCGCTACGAAGAGGACGACATCTTCGCCGCCGAGCCCAAAACATTCCCCGGCAAGGTCACCCAATTCCTCTACAAACGCTGGCAGCACTTCAAAGGCGACAAGAGCAAAGGCCTTATCTTCCTCTGCTGCGAGCTTATCGAAGACAACGCTACCCATCTCCACGAATATGTGATCAAGCAGGCTAAGGACCACAACCTTCCCCAGGAATTCATCGACTGGGTTAACGACGACTGCATCTGGTGTGACACTCTCGTCGACCGCATCGTTCCCGGATTCCCCCGCGACAACATCAAAGAAATCCAGGAGGAGATCGGCTTTGAGGACAACCTCGTCGACAAGGGCGAATTCTACCACCTCTGGGCTATCGGCGGCAAAGATTATGAGAAAGTGCGCGAGGAGCTTCCCCTCGAAAAAGCTGGCCTCCACGTGCTCTTCATGCCCTCAATCAAGCCCTATCGCGACAAGAAGGTGCGTATCCTCAACGGCTCTCACACCGGTATGGTGCCCGTAGCCCTTCAGCTCGGCTGCGAAACCGTTATGGACGCTTTCAACAACGAGAAAGTCAACAAATTCATCAACGACATGGTAGCCGAGGAAGTGCTCCCCATGATAGAGGAAGATCCCGAAGAGCTCAAGAAATTCGCCGCCGGCATCCTAGAGCGCTTCTACAACCCCTATATCAAGCACATGCTCTCGTCGATCGCGCTCAACTCGCTCTCTAAATGGGAAGCGCGCAACTACTCTACCGTGCTCGACAACTACAAGAAAGAAGGCAAGCTCGCCGAGCGCGAACTCTTCACCTTCGCAGCTCTCCTTTCGCTTTACGGACCCGATTCATGCTTCGAGCCCAACGACAACGCCGAGCATATCGAAATCATCCGCAAGGCATGGAACCCCAATGACTACGAAGCTACCGTCAAGGCTATCCTCGACAGCCCCATCTTCATTGAGAAATTTGAGGAGCAAGTGCCCGGCTTCGGCAAGAAGGTAGCTGAATACCTCGCCGACATCCGCACCCTCGGCATGGACGCCGCTCTCGACAAATTCCTTGCCGCTCACGCTTAATGATCTTATAAGAAAGTTAAATGACATTAAAGGCCTTAATGTCCATCGTATGGTCTTTAATGTCATTTAATTATATTCGCAACAACAACTATGAAACGATATATAAAAATCAATCAGGCCGACAATGTTGCCGTGATTCTCGTCGACGACGCCAAAAAGGGGGAGAAATTTGAGATCGACGGCAAGGAAATCGAGCTGCTTCAAGACACTACCCGCGGCCATAAGGTAGCCCTCAAGCCCATCGCGGAGGGTGAGTTGGTGGTCAAATACGGTTTCCCCATCGGCCATGCGACCAAGCCTATCGCGCAAGGCGAGTGGATCCACTCCCACAACCTCGCCACATCGCTCAGCGACAACCTTGAATACACCTACAACCCGACGCCTAAAGCGGAGCCCAAATCAGGCGCCTGCCCCCAGATCAACGGCTACCTCCGCTACAACGGCGACATGGGTATCCGCAACGAGCTTTGGATCGTGCCTACCGTGGGCTGCGTCAACGGCCAGGCCAACGCTATCGTCGCCCGCCTCAAAGAGGAATGTGACCTCGCCGGAATCGACGACGTGCGCGCCTATACCCACAACTACGGCTGCTCGCAGCTCGGCCAGGACCATGCCAACACCCGCGCGGCCCTCGCCGCTCTCGTGAAGCACCCCAACGCGGGCGGCGTGCTTGTGCTGAGCCTCGGCTGCGAGAACAATCAGCTCGACAAATTCAAAGAGGTGATCGGCGAGCACGATCCCGAGAGAGTGCGTTTCCTTATATCGCAGGAGGTAGAGGACGAAGTCGAAGAGGGCGTGAAACTCTGCAAAGAGCTCATCGAGCGCATGCGTAAGGACCGCCGCGAGCCCCTCCCTATCAGCAAACTCAAAGTAGGCTTGAAATGCGGCGGCTCCGACGGCTTCTCAGGCATAACGGCCAATCCGCTCGTCGGCCTGTTCTCTGACCGTCTCGTATCATGCGGCGGCACGACAATCCTCACCGAGGTGCCCGAAATGTTTGGCGCTGAAACCATATTGATGAACCGCGCCGTCGACGAGAAGGTCTTTGACGACACCGTCAGCCTCATCAACGACTTCAAGGAGTACTTCCGCTCCTACGGCCAGCCTATCTACGAGAACCCCTCGCCCGGAAACAAGGCCGGCGGTATCACCACCCTGGAGGAGAAATCGCTCGGCTGCGTGCAGAAAGGCGGCGCGATGCCCGTGGTCGACGTGCTGAAATACACCCAGCATGTCACCCGCCAGGGACTCAACCTCCTTACCGCCCCCGGCAACGACCTCGTAGCTTCTACCTCGCTCGCTTTGTCGGGATGCCAGATGGTGCTTTTCACAACAGGCCGCGGCACTCCGTTCGGAACTTTCGTGCCCACGATGAAGATTTCGACCAACTCTCAGCTTGCAGCCAAGAAGCATACATGGATCGACTTCAACGCCGGCGTGATTATCGAAGACACTCCCGCCGAGAAAGCGTGCGAAGACCTCTTTGACAAAGTTGTGGCCGTAGCCAACGGCGAGCAGCTTCATCATGAGAAAATCGGCGCCAAGGAAATCGCCATATTCAAAACCGGCGTGACGCTCTGACGCTACGCGAATAACATTTAATAAAGCCGACCAGAGGGGGTAAGAGAGGATTCTTGATTTTGTGGTGTACTTCAAAGTTTTTCACTTTGGCTCGCTTATCCCCTCAGGCTTTTTTAAGTCAAAACCATTCTCGCCGAGAGCCACATTGGCGGCTCTTTTATACCAATCGTTAAGCCACAAGCTTTCTATATCATGCGAAAACTAATCTTCTTATCGCTTTTCTTGCTCTCATTACTCTCTCTCCAGGCCCGCAAACCGGTTATTTTCATGATCGGCGACTCCACTATGGCCAATAAACCTATCGACAACGAAAACCCTGAGCGGGGATGGGGACACGCGCTACCCGGATTCCTGACTGAGGACATCATAGTGAGCAATCACGCCAAAAACGGACAAGGAACCCGCAGCTTCCTTAAAAACCGCTGGCAAGCGGTCTACGACTCGATCCAGCCGGGCGACTTCGTTTTCATCCAGTTTGCCCACAACGACGAGCCGGGTAAAGGAGGCCATACCGAGCCGTTCGGCGAATTTTCTGACAATCTCGCCCGTTTTGTCAACGACGCGCGCTCCAAAGGGGCCAAGCCGGTGCTCTTCACCCCGATCGTTCGCCGCAAATTCGTCACCGACACCATCAACAACACCATAGGCCCTAATCTCGTCGACACCCACGGAGACTACGTGAAAGCCGTGAAAAACGTCGGGAAAAACCTGAGCGTTCCCTGCGTCGACCTCAACAAAATGTCGCAGGAACTTGTCGAGAAAATGGGGCCCGAAGAGTCAAAGAAACTTTTCATGCACATCGCGCCGGGCACCTGCCCCGCCTGCCCCGAAGGGAAAGTCGACGACACCCACCTCACTCCCCGAGGAGCGCGCGCTATAGCGTCGATGGGCATCGACGGGGCTGCCAAATACCTGATCGAGCTTAAGCCTTACGTGCGCCACTACGATTACGTGGTAGCTAAGGACGGCACCGGCGATTTCTTCACTATCCAGGAGGCTATCGACGCCGTGCCCGTCAATCGATTCGAGAACCGCACGACTATACTCGTGCGCGACGGGGTCTACAAAGAGAAGGTCACCATACCCGCCAACCGCCCGAACATAGCGCTGATAGGCCAGGGCAATCCGGTGATCACATTCGATGACTACGCCGACCGCCTTAACCGCTTCGGCGAGAAGCTCGGCACAGCCGGGTCGTCGACCGTCTACATTTTCGCCCCCGACTTCTACGCCGAAAATATCACTTTTGAGAACACTGCCGGGAATGTAGGCCAAGCCGTGGCCTGCTACACCGACGGCGACCGCTCGATGTTTAAAAACTGCCGTTTCCTCGGCAACCAGGACACTCTGTACACCCACGACGGACGTCAATACTACGAAGACTGCTACATCGAAGGCACCGTCGACTTCATATTCGGCAAAGCCACCGCTCTCTTCAACCGCTGCGACATCCACTCCAAGCGATCGGGCAGCTACTATACGGCTCCCGCCACGCCCGAAGGCGCGAAATACGGTTACGTGTTCTACGACTGCGACCTGACGGCCGACGACGGCGTTGAGAACGTCTACCTCTCCCGCCCTTGGCGCGCTTACGGCAAGACCGTGTTCGTGCGTTGCCGCATGGGTAAGCATATCCACCCCAAAGGGTGGAACAACTGGGGCAAAAAGGAGCGTGAGAAGTCGGCCTACTATGCCGAGGCCGAATGTACGGGTCCCGGCGCCGACACCTCTCGACGCGCCTTCGGCCACGTGCTCCCCGACGCAAAAGACTACCGGGTCAACAAAATACTCCTCGGCTCCGACAACTGGAACCCCGTCGACCACCTCCCCGACCCCACTCCGATTTTCTACCCCTGACGCCCACCGACCGACATAGCGTCGGGAAGCGATATACAACATAGACTTAAGCCAATTTATCACTGACTATATAAGTACTTGAATATGAGATTTAGTATAATTCACTGGGCTGTAACAGCCACACTCGCCGCAATCCCCGCCGCGGGATTTGCCGTCGGAGAGTATGACCCCGATTGCGTCGTTCAGACTTGGAGCGAGGTCACCTCCGCACCCAAAATCATCGACATCAACTTCAACGACACCTCTTGGCCCAACACTTGGCTCAAGGAAGGCACCGGCATACAGTGCCCCGAATGGAGCGAAAACGGCGACCAGCATGGCGGCTACGTCAACGCCGTGCTCAAAACCACTACCTCAACCGGAGTGAAATACCCGATTATGTTCCATAATTGCGTATTCGCCACCAAGGCCGCCAACAACGGCTACGCCGCCGCCACGGCCGCCTTCTCGCGTCAGTACTACGAAGGCCAGAAAGCCACCAACTACAACGACTGGAAGCAGCCGGGCCACACTACCTATCTCGAAGACAACATCCAATACAACGAGAAAGGCGTCCCGGTATACGGCGAAGCCGGATTCGTGCAGATGTGCCGCAACGCGGCCGTGGATGGCCAGTCGATGCACGGATGGGTCGAAATCGACCATATCCCCTACGTGGAGCGCATACAATGGTCGTGGTCGTCAACCTCATGGGGTCGCGGTATCAAATGCGACTACAAAATCGGCGACGGCGAGTGGAAGCCGCTCGTATGGATGGGATCCGAACGCCAGAAACAGGGTTGGACAGTGTTTGCCGACCAGGGTTACTTCATGGAGAACGTGATTAACGCGGCCGACGTGTCGCTGCGATGGCGTGTTTGGGACGGCGACAACGCCGACGCTCTTGTGCAATATGCCCCCGACGGCACCGCCTTCCCCACTTCGCAGTCAATCGACCCGATGGCCCAGCGCCAGGCTCCCCGCCTCCACAAACTGAAAATCTACGGCAACGAAATCACTGCCGAGCAAGCCGCCTACGCCGAGTCTAATCCTATCGGCAACCCTGGCGAGCTCACCGATCTTGGGCAGTTTGGCTTCGCTGGCGACGACAAGCGTCCCGCTCCCGACGACGATGCCGAAGTGGTTTACTACGTTGTCGACCAGAACGGCTACGGCGACTATGCCACCGTGCAGTCGGCTATCGACGCCGTGCCAGCCGGAGCGCGCGGCATTATCTACATTCGCCCCGGAGTGTACGATGAAAACATTTACGCAGGCACCAAGGAGGCTCACGACAAATTCATCAGCCTCATAGGCGAAGACCGCGCCACCGTTGTACTCACCTCATCGACCAGCCGAGGCAACGGCGACAAGACTTATCTCGACTGCTCAGCCCTCAACGTGTTCACCGACCGCTTCTATGCCGAGAACCTCACAATTCGCAACACGGCGGGCAATGTGGGCCAGGCTGAAGCGCTCTTCACATCGGGCGACGCGCATCTCTTCCGCAACGTGACCCTCAGCGGCTATCAGGATACATACAAAGCCGGAGGCAACGCCCGCGGCTATTTCACCGACTGCCTTATCGAAGGCGCCACCGACTTCATCTACGACTCTGGCCTCGAATGGTTTGAGAACTGCACGCTCAACTGCGTGAAGGGGGGCGGATATATCACCGCTCCGGGCGCCGCATCGCTCTCTATGACCAAAGTGATGTATCCCGAGCTTGAGGCCGAGCGCTTCTATCCGGGGCTTTTCTTCAATCACTGCCGCGTGACCTCCGACCCCGGCGTGGCCGCCGGCGCGTACTCGCTCGGTCGTCCATGGGGCGAGCGTTCAGGCTCTATGTTCCTCAACTCCACGCTCGGCAACTGCATTTCAGCCGCCGGGTGGACCGCATGGAACGGCGCCGAAGCCACCGCGTCGCTCTGGGAATACAACAACGTGACTGAAGGCGGGTCGCCTGTCGACTCCTCTCGCCGCGCCTCCTTCTCCCGCCAAGCCACCGAGGGCGAGGTTGAAGCCTACATCAACCCCGAATTCCTCTTCGGCTCGCTCTCAAAAGTGCCTTTCGACTACAACGCGATCCTCAACTCGGCTCCCGCGCCCACCAATTTCGTGGTGGTCGACGGCCGCATTTCGTGGGACGACACAGCAGAGTGCTACATAATCTACAAAGGCGACCAATTCTCTCATATCGCCGACGCTCCCGAAATCACAGATCCTGAGGCGGGCGCGACCTACCGCGTGAAGGCCGTTTCGCGCTACGGAGTCACCTCAGCGGCCGTTGAGGCCAAAGAGGCTACACGCATGCTCGCCTTCCCCACTGCGGAGGGATTCGGCAAATACACCACCGGCGGACGCGGCGGCGAAGTTGTGAAAGTCACCTCACTTGCCGACGACGGATCGGCCGGAACGCTCCGCTGGGCTTTCGACCAGCATAAGGGCAAGCCTATCACTATCATGTTTGAAGTGTCGGGCGACATTGCCCTCAACTCCGAGCTCCGCGTCAACCGCGCCGACTGGACACTCGCCGGGCAGTCGGCCCCGGGCGAAGGCATCGTCATTACCCGCAACAAGGTAAATCTCGGAGGCTCGTCTAACTTCATCGTGCGCAATGTCCGTTTCCGTATCGGCCAGAAGAACGCGGCCGGAAACATCCAGGCCGAGAACGCCCTGGGAGCCGAAAACTGCTCTAACTTCATTTTCGACCACTGCTCGTTCGGCTGGTCGGTTGAAGAGAACATGAACACCGCCGACTCCCACTTCCTTACCGTGCAATACTGTATCGTGCACGAGGGCCTCTACAACGCCGGCCACTCCAAAGGCGCGCGCGGCTACGGATCGCAATGGGGAGGATCGCCCGCCACTTATCATCACAACCTGCTCGCCCACAACAACTCGCGCTCTCCCCGCCTCAATGGCGCCCGCGGCGAGGATCAGGTCGTATTCCTTGAATACGCCAACAATGTCAACTACAACTACGGCAAGAACGGCGGCTGCTACGGCGGCGAGAACACCGCTGAAATCAACTCCTACAACGGCTTGAACTCGGCCCACGAATGTAACTTCATGGCCAACTACTACTATCCCGGCGCCAATTCCACCAAAGGCAACGTATGCTTCATCAACTCAAGCTACGCCCGCGCCGGAGCCACCTCATGGGGCCCCGCGAAATGGTTTGTCGACGGCAACTACGCCAAAGGTCTTCCCGCCTACACTACCGACAACTGGCTTGGCGTGACCGCCGAAACCTATTCTAAGGACCAGATCAGAGTCGACGAGCGAATCATACCCTCGCTCCCCTATTACAAATACACCCTCGCCGCCACTATCGGCAACTACGTGCCTCAGCACTATATGCTCGACAACATCGAAACCGCCGAAACCGCCTACGCATCGGTGCTCGCCAAAGCGGGCACTGTCAACCGCGACAAGGTAGAGGCGCGCGTGGTAGCTGAAGCCACCAACGGCACGATCACCTACGGAGGCAAAACCATGGGCTACAAGTCGGGCATCATCGACACCGAGGCCGACGCCGAAGGGTTCTTCCCCTACTCCACCGACTACACCGTGGCTACCGACAGCGACGGCGACGGAATGCCCGACGCATGGGAGAGCGCCCACGGCACCAACCCCGCGGCTCCCGACCAGAACAGCATCAACGCCGACGGCTACACAGCCCTCGAAGTCTACCTCGCCTCGCTCATGGGCGAGAGCATGGACACCCACTTCCAGTCGGGCGTGGAACTTATAGTGTCATCAGCCGAAATCAGCTACGACGACTCTTCGGCCACCCTCACGGTAGCCCCCGAAGCCGCCGGATCGATTCTCGCCATCTATGCCGCCGACGGCAAGCTTGAGTGGCTGCAGCGCGTGGCCTCGACCGAAGTGAGCCTCGCCGCTCTCCCCGCCGGGCTTCACATCATCCAGCTGACCGATGGCCCCACCGCCCCGCGCACATTGAAAATCAAGAAAAACTAAAATACGCCGATAACGCTCAAAAAAGGCCTCGCAAAGCGCATTTGCGAGGCCTTTTTTGCTTATAACGGCCACTTTTTTGCTCCAAATCTACCGTTTTGCGTCAATTTTTACCCCTTAATTTGCTTTTTTCTCCCTAAATTCGCAGTCGATAATTTACCCTCTTACCGTTAAGACCTTAATTAAAGCGGGCTTCTCTCCATGAAATTCATCCCCCCGCTTGGCCAACAAACAACTTGAAATCGACCGCATAGCAAACACCTTAATATTTAACCATAAAATCCTAAACCAAAATTTTATGAAAAAATCTTTACTCTTCGCTGCCGCCGCGCTCGCTACGCTCACGGCTTCAGCCCAGAACAAAACATGGAACTTCAGTGACATGTTTACCGACACTGAGATCAACACTCTCATTGACGCTGGTAATCTCGTAGTCGGCGACGACGGCAAAGGCAACACCGTTTACAACTTCAAGGGTGAATGCACTGTCGATGGCCTCACTTTCTACAGCAACTACACCGAGGCTGAAGACGCTGACGGCAAAGCAGGCAAATGGAGCCTCCAAAACGGCAAAGGCGCATCTTTTGACAGCGAACTCACTTTCACCTACACCCTCAAATCAGGCGGTATGTCATCTTGGTATGGCCAGCCCACCGAAGAGGATCCCGGTCTTCCCGAATCGCAGTGGACTCCCAAAACCCGTATGCTCTCATTCGAGGTTGAAGGTCCCTGCGACATCCTTCTCTACTACGTGAGCGCTAACTCATCGGCTACCGACCGCTACGCTCAGCTCTTCTACAACAACGCTGAGAACGACCTCGGTCTCTACTACGCCACTTCAGCAGCAAGCGCTATCATGCCCTGGCACTATCGCTACACCGGCGAGCCCGGCAAAATCATCGTTTTCGTTAACGGCGTAAACATGTACGGCATCGAAATCAAGCCCGCCACTGAGCAGCCCGACGTTAAAGAAGTCTACACCTACTGCGAAGTAGCTGAAGGCAGCCTTAACCCCGACAATCTCAGCGACGACGGCTCACTCGGCAAAATCACCATGTCGCCCGCTATGCCCGAAGGCGGCTTCGAATACGGCACTGAGGTGACTTTCTCTTACACCGGCGCTAACGACTTTGCTCTCGACCACTGGTATCTCCCCGAGACCGAAGAGACCTTCCCCAAAGGCAACCTCAAGCTCACCGTCGGCGACGACTGGACTGAAGTTATCGCTGTTGTGACCTACGTTGATCCCTTCAACGCCGTTCCCGGCTACCTCGACGGCTACACCGCTAAGTCAGGCTCAATCCGCGACTGGAGCGCAAACGCTACTGACGCAGGCCGCGGCATCACTTGCATCCCCCTCTCTGCCAACGAAGGCGACGATCCCGCTAAGGAAACTTACAACTCATTCCCCTGGCCCAACGCAGAGCAGAACAAAGGCTACTCTTGGCCCGCTCTCTCAGGCGCTAAAGGCACTACTTCATGGGAATTCCAGGTACGCGTAATGGAAGCAGGCGAATACAACGTTGTAGCAGCCGTTTCTAACAAACAGGGCGGCGACGGCACACTCTCTGTTACCGTATTCGCAGGCGACAACGCCGACGGCGACATCGTAGCAGAAGGCAACGCTATCGTTCCCATCACTTACCAGGACTGGAACTTCATCGAGCGCAAAGTTGATCTCGACGGCACTCTCGAACCCGGCATCTACTACGTACGCATCACCGAAGTTACCGGCGACTCTGGCCGCGCAGGCAACATGCTCTACGCTATCATGGGTATCGGCAACAACTACGGCAACTGGTCGACTATCGATCCCTCTGGCGTAGAAAACGTAACTGTTGACGCCGTTAACGGTCCCGTTCGCTACTTCAACCTCCAGGGTATCGAAGTTAACGCCAACGCTAAGGGTCTCCTCATCCTCAGCAACGGCACCAAAGTCCTCAACAAATAATAGGGACTCCCTAAGATAAAATCCTGACGAAGGCGCGCCCTTATCGGCGCGCCTTCTATCTATCAGCTAACTCATCTATCTCATCGCGTCACTACCCGCGACATTAAGCCATGAAAAAAATTGTTTTCATTTCACTGCTCGCAGCCTCGACAGCGGCCGCCGAAGCCCCGATGCGGCTATGGTATGACACTCCCGCCACCATCTGGGAGGAGGCCCTCCCGCTGGGCAACGGAGCGATCGGAGCGATGGTCAACGGCGACCCCTCGGAGGCGATTTACTATCTCAACGAGGAGACTATTTGGGCCGGATCGCCCCACGACAACACCAACCCCAACGCCGCGGCGGCTCTCCCCGAAATCCGCCGCCTCATCTTCGAGGGGAAACGCATGGAAGCGCAGAATCTCTGCCAGCCCAACATAAGCGCCGCCGAGGCCAACGGAATGCCGTATCAGACTCCGGGCAACCTGCTACTGCACTTTACCGGCACCGACGGCTTCACCGACTACACCCGCGAGCTCGACCTCACTACGGCTGTAACGACGACCAAATTCACAGCCGGGGGCGTGAATTTCACCCGCGAAAGCTTCACTTCGCTCCCCGACCGCCTGATGATGATACGCCTCTCGGCCGACAAACCGGGCGCGATTTCCTTCACCGCCGACTACGACTGCCCGATGCCTGTTCACTCGGTCAGCTCGTCGATGACCACCCCCTCAGAAGCCGAATTGACCGTCGCCGGCAACGCCGAGAGCCACGAGGGAGTTCCAGGTAAAATACGCTTTCTCGTCATCGTCAAATTCCTCCCTGTCGGCGGCACAATCACCGCCTCCGACGGTAAAGTCACCGTCAGCGACGCCGACCAGGTGGTCATTGCCCTCAATATCGCGACCAACTTCGTAGACTACGCCGACGCGAGCGGCGACGAAACCGCTAAATGCCGCCAGGGCTTCAGCGACGCGGCCTCAGCCTCAGCGCTTGCCCTCGACAACCCCGGCTCGTTCGACGCACTCAAAACGCGCCATATAGCCTCATACGGCGATATGTTCAACCGCGTGAAGCTCTCTATCGCAGGCGACGAGGCCGCCGCGGCAATGACGACCGACCGCCGCATCAAGAATTACGACCCCGCGGTCGACACTTCGCTTATACCCCTCTATTTCCAGTATGGCCGCTACCTGCTCATCTGCTCGTCGCAGCCGGGAGGTCAGGCAGCCAATCTGCAGGGTATCTGGAACCATGAGCTATACGCTCCCTGGGACGGCAAATACACTACCGACATCAACCTCGAGATGAATTACTGGCCATCGGAGGTCACGGCGCTCCCCGAAGCCGGAGAGCCTTACCTGAGCCTTATCAAGGACTGCTCGGTGACAGGCCGTCAGGCCGCGAAAATGTATGGCTGCGACGGATGGACACTCCACCACAACACCGACATTTGGCGCACCGTGGGCGCTGTCGACGGCGCGGCGTGGGGCATATGGCCGACGTGCAACGCATGGTTCTGCCAGCATCTCTACGACAAATACCTCTTCAACGCCGACCGCGACTATCTCGCCTCGGTATGGCCTATCATGAAGGGAGCGTGCGACTTCTATTTCGACTTCCTCGTCGAGGAGCCTCAGAGCAAGTATCTTGTCGTCGCACCCTCCTACTCGCCCGAGAATAAGCCGAAGGTCAACGGCAAGCGCGACGCCGTGATAGTGGCCGGAGCCGCTATGGACAACGAGATGGTCTCCGACCTTTTCCGCAACTCAATCGCCGCCGCTCAGATTCTTGGCGAGCCGCAAAGCTATATCGACTCGCTTCAATCGGTCTACTCGAGGTTAGCCCCGATTAAGGTTGGCCGCTTCGGTCAGATTCAGGAATGGCTTGAGGACTGGGACACCGAGGGCGACCGTCATCGCCACGTGTCGCAACTCTGGGACCTCTACCCGGGGCGGCAGATTAATTTCACGCGTCCCGACCTGATGGAAGCCGCCAAAGTGACCCTCAACAACCGCGGCGACCACTCCACGGGATGGTCGATGGGCTGGAAAGTGTGCCTTTGGGCGCGACTCCTCGACGGCGACCACGCCAATCGCCTCATCACCGAGCAGCTTACCCCCGCAATCGGCGAAAAAGGCCAAAACGGCGGCACCTATCCCAATCTTTTCGATGCGCATCCACCATTTCAGATCGACGGCAACTTCGGTTGTACCGCCGGTATCGCCGAGATGCTTGTGCAGAGCCACGTTACCAACGTCAACGCCAACGAAGGCGTTCCCTCTGAGGTTATAGTGGAGCTTCTTCCGGCCCTCCCCTCCCAATGGCCGACAGGCTCCGTCAGCGGCCTGAAGATTCGCGGGGGATACACCCTCGAAACGCTCCGATGGGAAGACGGCAAGCTGACCGCTGCCATCATTACCTCGCCCGACGGCACCCGCCTCGACCTCTCGTCGTTGCAGTCGCCCTACCGCGCCACCCTACCCTTCAATCTTTAGAGCTTGTCCCCTAATATATGTTAAGGCTGAGGTCGCATATCTCGGAGTGATTTTGGAGCTGGCGTGAAGGAGTAATGCTGTGGCATTGTGACCGAGAGTCAGTTCCAAAACCGCCCGAGAGATGCGAAGTAAAGGTAATTTTCTTTGCTGCAATGCGTTAGTTATGTATTATATGCAGTGCGTTAAATCGAATTATCGCACATCTGAATTTATCCCGTTGGAGGGGCGGTGGGTTGTGGAGCGGACCATTTC